>JABLXH010000006.1 GCA_013178155.1 Armatimonadota bacterium
ATGCAGCGGTGGCTGCGGTGGGGGGCAAGCTCTACGTCCTGGGTGGCATCTATGCCCCGCTGCAGCCCCGGCCCGGTGAGGGGGCCTACTACAACGCTGCGGACAGTTGGGTCTATGACCCCGCGACGGGTGCCTGGTCGCAGCTTTCCGACATGCCCCACGGAGCCAACCGGCGCGCGCTGGCGTTCGCCGACCGCTACATCATCCTCGTGGCCGGCTACAAGTACCGGCGGACCTGGAACATGGACGGGAGCGTGACCGAGGTCTACTCGGCCGAGGAGCGGGAGCTCGACTGGAAGAGCTTCTTTCAGCGGACGGTGCTGGTCTATGACACCGTCACCGGCAAGCTATCCGCCACGGACCCTCTGCTCGATCAGACCTCCTGGCCCAGCGCCACTATCAGCGGCGACACCATCTACTGCCTGGGCGGCGAGGGCGGGGCCAGGCTGTGGCATCCGGCGACCTTCCAGATAGGCAAGGTGAGCGTACTCGCGCCGTGACCCTGGCTAGTCGGCCGGAAGGGGCACCCGGTAGCGCACCACGTCGGAGATACGCAGGTCGTCCATTAGCATCCCTGGCGACCCCAGCCGCAACTCGGGTCCGAGAAACCGGGAAAGCTTTGGGCGCGGCTCCCAGGCGATGAGCTTGCCATCTACAAACACCGTCAGCGCCTGCTCGTCCCAGCAGGCCGCGACGTGGCGCCAGCAGGGCTGCCACGCCCAGGCGTACCCCATGGCGATGGCCCCCGACAGACGGCTCCAGCCGGTGCTGAACTGCAAGCCAACGTGGGAGTACTGGTCCTTGCCGAGCCAGAGCCCTTCCGGACCGGGAATGCTGACCATGGGCTGCTGCACGCCGTTGTCCCCCGGTTCGAGCAGCTTGCACCACAGCTCGATGGTCCCTGCCTTCGGGTTGAGGTGCTCATCGGCCGAACAGGCGACGTAGGCCCCCGCACCCAGGCGCAACGCTCGGCCGAAGCCTTCCTGGTTGTCCTCGGACGTGTACCCCACTTGCCCGCCGACGTAGAAGGCATCCTCGTCGAGGGGCTGCTCAAAGTCCAGGTAGAGCAGTGTGTGCTCATCGGCAGCGACCGGCGCGGGCGGCGGCCAGGGCGGGGTCGCCCATTGCGGCCCCGTCAGAAGGACCTCGTCCACCCGTGCCTCAGCGGCGCCCTCGGTGGCGATGGTCAGGCACCACTGGCGGCAAGCCGCCGGGGGCGTCCACGTAAGGGCCAGCTCGGTCCACTGTGCCTGCAGATCGAAGGTCTGCAAGGGCTGGTCGCGCCAGGGTTCGGCGGTGGCGTCAGTGGCGCTGACCGTGAGCTGGCCGGTTCCACAGGCCCAGAACCGCACCGTCCAGGCCTCCGGGCCACTGACGGGGATCGGCCCGTATCGGGCCGCAGCCCGGCCCTGCCGCGCTGTCAGATGCAGGTAACGCTGTCCGCCGTGAGCCGCCTCCCGGTTCGCCGGGCAGCGCCACTCGGCGTCGCCGTTGCTCCACACGGTCCAGGTGCGCGGGAGCCAAGTCTCCAGCGGGGGCAAAGCGCCCAACCGCGCCTGGTCGGCCGTCGGTCGAGGGGGCTCAACCAGCTCAAAGGAAGGGTTGGGCAGCAGGTTATCCTGGGCGAAGCTCAGGGCGGGGATTACCAGCAGCACGGCGATTAGCATCCTCACGGCGCTCCGCCCCCCCACATGCCTACCTTGCGTTGCCGCGCGATGAAGGCCAGGTTCTCCAGGTACATGCGCTGGCGGCTGTTGCCCTCGAAGTTCCCCAGCTTGCCCAGCCCGTCGCCGATGATCCGCGCGTTGACCAGGCTGTTGACGTCGTAGATGTCACCCAGGTAGACGTAGGCCAGACGCTGCCCGGCGGCGTTGTGGGTAACGACGTCGTCCACCAGCGTCACTCTCTGCCCCACGACCAGCGCCCGGTGCGCGGCCAGGGCTTGCTCATAGTAGGGGTCGTCCGGCTCGATGCCCGCGACGCCGATGTAGTGGACTTCCTCCACCTGCGTCCCGAGTTGCACCTTGATGGCGTGGGTCCCGACGGTATCGAGCACGACCCCTTGCCGGGGACGACTGACGGCTCCGGTAACGGCCACCAGCACCGGCACCGCGGCATAGCCCTCGTCGGCGTTGGCGATGAAGTCCAGGTCCCGTATGACCTTCTCGGGATGGGGGTTGGTCCACTCGTATCCTGGCAGGACCACGCCCTTCCGCATGGGGTTGTCGCCCTGCCAGGCAATAAACCCGCCGCCACGGCCCAGGGAGTCCGCCCAGACCGCGGGGTCTTGCCACCAGTCAATGATCTGGCGCCCGTTCACGATGGGCACGTCCACGCTGGTTCCATCCTCGTAGTTCACCCGGTAGCGGAATGGCTGCTCCGTGGCCCAGGCCACCGAATGGAGGAAGAACAGCACATCCGCGCGGCGGCCTATGGCGATACCGTTCACTTGCGCCGGCAGGTCCTGGTTGCCGGCGTTGATTGACTTCAGCACCACCGCACCGCGGGGCGAGGCGATGTGGAAGGGGATGCCAGCGAGGGTCTGATCGCCCGTCGGCAGCGCCCGCATGTCGTTTTCGCCCTGGTTGGTCCAGCCTACCAGGCCGCTGGCCGGGTCATCGCGCAGGCCGCGGTTGGCGTAAGGGCTGAGGTCCACGGTGAAGAAGTCGTAGTTCTGTAGCCGCTGCTGCCGCGCTCGCGCCACCCCACCGGGGCCCCGCATGGTGCAACCGAGGTTCGTCAGCAAGAGGCTGCGCAGCCGAGCGACGGTCACGGCGCAGTCCGCCACGGGCTCATCCAGCCGAAGCTGGCTCAGCACCACGGCGCCCTGGCCCACGGAGGCCTCCAACAGCACTCCCGGTCGCGTCAGGCGGAGGGCCTTGCCGGCATCAGCGTCGGCCACCGTGCAGAAGTAGTCGGCGATGAACTCCGCCGGCGGGCAACCCCCGTAGTAGGTTGACCACCAGTTGCCTTCGTGCCGCAGGATCGCGTAGTAGGCGTTGCTGGCCCAGTACAGGTCGTGGTTGGAGACACCTGCCAGCAGGCCGGCACTGGGGCCGCGGATGACGTGGTTCTGGATGTCGCTGGGCTCCTCAGTCACCGGCGAGAGCCGTACCCGGCAGCCCAGCAGCTCCTCCACCAGCGCCTGCTTCTCCGGTGTGGCGCGGTGCAACAGGACGTTACCGCCGCCTGAGGCAAACTGCCGCAGCGGGGTGATAAGGCTATCATCGAGGGCTGTTGCTACATCCACGATGGCGACGCGGTGGACGACCGGGGAAAGATCGGCCGGGCGGTCCGTCAGGTCGTCAAACAACACCTGGCTGTCGGCCAACGCCTGACGCAAGGGGCAGTTGGCTGCGGCGAAGAGAGCAGTCCCACCCGTTTGGCGGTAGACACCGGGAGTGGCCAGGTAGTCCAGCAGGTTCTGCAGGAGTGTCCCCGCCTGCGGCGCCGAGTCCGCCTTCTCGGTCAGCAGCAACTGGCAAAGTATGATGCTGCCGCGGCCCTCGTACTGCTCCAGCAGTGGGCTCTCCAGGATGCCCTCCCCGGAGCCGGCGTCTACCAGGGGCAGCCAGTTGCCTTGCGACGGCTTGCGGTAGTTGCCGGCACTGACCCTGTGGTCCGCGGCCCACCAGCGCAGGTCCCAGTCAGTCAGGCTCCGCAGCAGCGGATGGTCGGTGGCGCGGGCATAGGCCATGGTGCAGTTGCGCTGCCTGGCCATGGTCACTGGCACCGGCAGGAAGTCCGGGGCTTCGGTCTGCTCCAGGATCGCCAACTTGCCGCCGCCGCGCACAAAGGCGAGCAGCTCCTCGCGCCACGGCCCCTCGGGGGGCTGCTTGAGGGCATCTCGGCCAATGACCAATGCGCCCTGCTCCGGGACGCGTAGCTCCGCCAACACCTCAAAGGGCACCCGGTGCAGGCGCAGCAGCGAGGCCAGCCGGCCCTCCGGATCGTAGACCGACAGGGCCAGTCCCGTTGGCGCACGGAGACTCAGGCGAGGGGTGATGACCCAGTCACGGGTCTCGGCGTGGACAACTCGTCTGCCCTCCAGCAGCTCGACTCGCCACTGCACGGCCGTCGGTTCGCGGACCACCGGCAGAGGCACCTGAAGCGTGACCCGCTTGAGTTCGGCCGGTGCCAGGGTCAGGGTCTGGCTTGCTCCGGCGGTTTCCTCCATAGTGACCGTCACCGAGGTGCTGACCGACGCCCCGGTGTTGGACGCGTAGATGGAGGTGCTGCGGGCCACCTCCGGCGGAACCCCCGGCAGGAGTCGCCAGCGCAAGGCCAGCCGCGCCGGCCGGCGCAGGTCATTGTGGACATTGACCTCCCGCTCCAGAACCTGGCCGCAGGGGAAGACGCGGTCCTCTTGTTTGAGCACCAGAGCCTGGGGCGGCTGCATGAACATGGGCACATAGGTGTCGATGAGCGCAAACTCCGCGTCGCGGAAGCCATTGAGGAAGAACCTGGAGGAGTCCAGCCAGGCCTTGCCATAGGCGTTCGTGCTGGCATAGGGCTCATCGCCGGCGATGATGCTGGCCCCCAGGGGCTTGTTCAGGGTCGCCGGCCAGAAGGCCTCACCCACGGTCAGCAGCTTGGTGCCCAGAGTGATGGGGCCCATGCTGTAGGGCACTACGGTCTTGCCGTCCAGCGGCCCCCACCAGGCGCCGTTGGGCAGGTCCGGAAAGCTGGTCAGCTCCCGCGGGTAGTGCAGGGCGTAGTGCTCCCAGGCGCCCATCAGGTCGCCGTCCGCCTCCCACTCGATCGGGCGGCCCATGCGGTCGAACTCACGCATGGCCTGAGCGATCTTCACCTGCCAGCGGTTGCCCAGCACCTTGGCTGCTTCGCCCTGGTAGATCCAGCCCCACATGTTCTCATTGCCCGCGCTCCACATGCAGACGGAAGGGTGGTTCTTGTAGACATCCATGACGTGGAGCTCATGCGCCAGCACGGCGTTCCAGAACCGCTGGTCAAAGGTGAAGTTGACCTGGTTGCACTCGCTCTCCAGCTTGATCATCAGTCCGGTCTCGTCAGCCACCTCTGCCGCCTCGCTCACGCCCGCCTGACCGTGCGTGCGCGTGAGCTGCACCATGAGGTCGTCCACGTTTCGGCGCTGCCACAGCCAGATGGCAGCCAGTCGCTCGCCGGGGTCGGTCAGACCGGTGGCCTGTGACAGGCCGCTGGCGCCCCCGGCCCACTGGCTGCGGATCTTGGTGCGCACGCCGTTGAGGATGAACGAGATACCGTCAATCCATAGCTCGCGGAATCCGAAGCGGACCACGTGCCGGTCTGCCATGCCACGTTCCGGTCGCAGGTCAGTCTGCAGAATGTACAGATGGGGGTCTTCGGGCCACCAATAGCGAGGGTTCGTCCAGGTTGCCTCGACAAGGCGCTCCACGGTCTGACCGGCCGGGACGGTCATCTCCACCGGACCAAACAGCCTGACGGGCCGCCCGGCGTCAAGCACGCTCGGCGTGAGCACAACCTTCTGGGCCTCTGCGCCGCTATTGCGCAGACGGTAGTGCAGGCTGAGCTTGCGCTGGCGCACGCTGGTCACGACGAAGACGTCCTCGACGTATACAGCCGGCCGGGCAGTCAGGTAAACCGGGCCGCCCAGACCCAGGTTGGCGGCGGCGTTGTAGCCCGCTACATCCACCATCCCGTCCTTGTAGATCGGCTCCTCACCCGCGCGGACGCGCTCCTGATTCCGCGGTGAGTAGGCAATCCAGTCACGGACAGCAACCAGAAGCTCGTTGATCGCGCCCGGCTTGAGGGCAGTTGTCACGTCCACCTCAAAGGGCTGGGAGCCGTGCAGTTCGTGCCCGACCGCCGTTCCGTTGAGATAGACCCAGGCCTCGGTCATGGCCTGGTCGAAGCGCAGCAGGAGACGCTCGCCCCTCAGGTACTCCGGTACGGTGAACTGACGCCGGTACCAGGCGCAGTGAGCCGGCGTGTTGGGCTGCACAGACGGTACCCGAATGGCCTGCCATGTGGCGTCGGCGGGAGGGGCCGTCCCGGGTTCGCTTCCCGGCACGTAACACATCTCCCACTCACCGTTGAGACAAAACGTGGGTCGTGGCCCGGAGGTAGTGTCGCTGACGAAGTACTTGCAGAGCCGCACCGGCGGGTAGACGCCCTCAGAAGTGGCTTCGAGCGTCAGGCGGATCCGGTGGCTGTCACCGGGCTTCAGCTCAAGAGCAGGACTGACCGTCTCGCCCGGCTGTAGCGTGAGGGTCTGGTTGCGCTGCAGCAGCACTCGCTGCTCGTAGTCCACAGCGCGGACATCGAGTCTTACCACGCGGGGCAGGGCGCCGGGGTTGTGGAGTTCGCAGACCTGTGTGAGAGTGTTTTCGTCGCGCCGCGTGTCAAGCCACCGGGCTGTCAGCCAGTAGTCCTCCGGGCGGCCCCAGTTGGGCGGCATGAGCGCCTGCACGGCCCCCGTCGGCGGCGTCCCGTAGAGCCGTAGCGGACCAACGACCACCGCCCCTCCCTCAGGGACCCAAACCACCCGCACACTGTCCCCCGGTTTGAGGCTAACCGGCCGGTCAACACGCATCTCCGCCTGATACCAGCGCTTCTCGGCGGCGTCCTCGGGCCGAAGCGGTTCCGTGTGGCTCGTCCACAGGAGGCGCCGGTCGTTGTGGTACAGGTGAACCTGGTGGTAGGTGAACTCGGAGAACCCCTGGTAGCTCTCCCCCGCCACAAGCAGCCCGAGGTAGTACCCGCCGGCCGGGATTTCCCCGAGGGTCCACTGTAGCTGCGCCTTGCGCTGGCGCTGACCTGGCAGACGCACGCCATCAAGGCCCGCACCAAAGTACCCCGCCAGGGCTTCAGGGGCTCCCACGCCCGTCTCCGCCACCAGGGTGCCGGCGGTCGGCGGGACCTGGTACTGGGGCGCGGCGACAGCTACCGCGCTGGCGAAGAGCAGCCCGGAGAGGGGAGGAAACAGTCGCATCGTGCCATCGCTCCTGGCCAGCCTGGGCCTGGCCCTTCGCCCCGTGCGGCTCACTCGACGTAGCAGTAGTTGAACCGCCCGTTGGGGGCCACGTCGCCCTGGTCTATGAAGTCCATGATGTCGCCGCGCTCCGGGACGTTGTCGGCCCACTTGAACTCCAGCGTCAATCGGCCGCTTCCCAGGAGGGCGCGCGGCACGGCGAGGTGCAGCTCCCTGCCATCCCACTCCAGTGACGCCTGGCCGATACAGCGCCAGTTCCAACCCGAACCGCTGTGTTGTTCCACCGAGCAGGTCCCTGGCTGCGGACGATGGCGGTTCACGAGGAGGTCATAGCCGTTCCAGCCGGTATCCGCGCCGCCATCGGTGTTCAGCAGCAGTACCATCCAGTTGCTGCCCTCGGGCGCCGTGATAGCGGCGCGCGTGCGGGCGTAGAAGAAGACGTGTCTGTCATCGCGCGCGACCCGCAGGCGCTCAAAGTCGTTTCGGCCCGAGGTGTTCCGGTAGACAGTGCCTTGCCCATAGCCCGGGTGGTCCCGGTGGGCGGTGTCGCCCAGGTCATCGAGATACAGGGGGTTCACCTGCGCCCATTGCGCGAAGGGCCCCGGCACGGCGATGGTGCGTGGCGCAGAGGGTCGAGGCGCAGGTCGCACACCCTTGTAGCGCCGGATGTAGGAGACCATCTGGTAGTAGTAGGCGTCGCCATGGCCACCCCGCATGGGCTCGATGTCGCGACTGTACTCCTGGCTGTACTGGTCCACGAAGAAGGTCTCGCCTTTGGGCAGTCGGCGGCCCAGAAACCCCGCGTTGCCGTCGCTCAGGAAGCGTTGCGCGATCCACTCATTCCAGCCGGTGATGAACACGAACTGCGGGTCCACCTCCAGCGCGCGCTCCCACTGCTCCTGGAAACACAGTCCCGCAGTGGTCTGCAGTTGGTCAGGCGGCGGTTGCTTGCCGGCGTGGAAGCTGCGGCCGATGTTGCTCGTGGGGTGCTGCGCCACGCAGACGGAGAGTTCCTCGGGCACGCCGGGCTCATGCCAACCTGGCTGCTGGGGGTGACTGTCGAGCCACGGCCACTTGTCCCGCCCGTCGCCGAACCACCCGCCGGGGTTGCTCCAGGCCCAGGACTGGCGCAGCGTGAAGAAGTCTTTCAGGTCGGCGTCGAGGTCCTCCGCCGGGGCCAGGATGATGGGCTTACCATGCCAGCGAAACCACAGATCAGGGTAGTAGCCCTTGCCGTAGAAGCTGTCGTAGAGGTGTCGCACCACACGGTCTGCGCCGGCGTTGGCCAGGAAGCCGATCTGGGGCGTGGGCTGCCCAAGGCGACGCATCCTGTCGTAGACCCTGCAGATGGTCAGGAAGTTGTGGTCATAGGTGAAACCATTGGTAACATCGAGGAACATGACGTCCACGCCGG
Organism: Armatimonadota bacterium; assembly: GCA_013178155.1. Lineage (GTDB taxonomy): Bacteria > Armatimonadota > Zipacnadia > Zipacnadales > UBA11051 > JABLXH01. Next base: position 8,367 of record JABLXH010000006.1, read on the forward strand.
CATCAGTGAGCATCTGTGCGTGTTTCCGGATGACAAACTCGTCGTCCATGACGTAGTAGCCCAGATGTGGTTCGCCCCACCAGTGGAAGGCGCCCTCCGGTCCCCAGGCCGGGTTCTTCGGGTCGGCCGCGAGCAGTTTGCTGATGTCATAGACCCGGTCGCGCGGGTGTCCCCCCTGCCAGGTAAAGCCGAAGATGCCGACAAAGCGGCCCTCGCGCCGCGGGCCACATTCGGCGAACCCCGGCAGGCGCCGTCCCAGGCCATCGGTCGCCGCCCAGGTATCACTCATGGTGTCGCGGAGTGTGGGAGCCTCATCAGCCACAGCCAGCACTTCCCCGCAGGCGAAGATGAGCACGGCAGCCAAGAGGCGGGCCAGCAGTCTGGCCTGTGACATGAAACACTCCCCGGGTGTCAGTCGGTGGGCAGGTCTCCGGGCCAGTCACCACCAGGCGTCTCCGCCAGTTGGATATTGGCCAGAAACTCGCCGCTGCGCCCGTCCAACACACTGACAACGTTGAGTGCGCGGTTGGACACATAGACACGGTGGTTCGTTGAGTCCACCTGGATACCTACCGGCATGTCAAAGCCCTGGACACTGCCGCCGACGGCCATGGTCCGAGGGTCAATGATGGCCACGCAGCGCGCGTTGATGCAGGCCACGTAGACCCAGTTCCACGTCTTGTCGCGGCCCAGGCCAATGGCGCCGGCGGGCACCGGGATGGAGGCGGCAAGTGTGTTGTCGGCGGTATTGACCACCGCCACGGAGTTCGACCCCAGGTTCGCCACGTAGAGCCGGCCGCCCGCGGCGTCCAGTAAGACGGCGAAGGGTCTCTCGCCCGCCCCCACCTCCGCCACCGTCTCTCCGCTGCCCGCGTCCAGCACCGATACCGTGCCGGCTCCGAAGTTGGAGACATAGAGCTTGCCTGCCTTAGGGTCTACCGCCACGGCAAAAGGCTTGTCACCGGTCCCGTAGGTCCCGATCACTTCGTTCTTCTCACCGTCAATGACCGACAGACTGTCATCGAGCTGGTTGGCCACGTAGACCCGCTTGGCCTCGGCATCGACCGCCACACCACCGGGTCCGCGCCCTACCTCGATGGTTGCGATCACCTCATCGGTCTCGCCGTCAATGACACTGACGGTGTCGTCCAGTGCGTTGGGGACATAGACGCGGTTGGTCTGGTCGTTGATGGCGATCTGGTCGGGGCGATTGCCGATCGTGATGACCTTCACAGGCTGGTTTGTCTTGATGTCAATCACGCTGACGTTAGCCGTGCCCATGTTGGACACGTACAGTTTCCCCGTCTTGGTGCTCAGCGCCATCCAGTGACACAGACGTCCTTCAGGTAGGTCCTGGGCCGCTGCTCCGACGACCGCGCCCACCATTAGAAGAGAAACAGCCATCAGTCTGCCCATGCTGCCTCATCTACCTTCGCTTACCTGTATGGCACAGGAATCATTTTCTCCACTCTCATGGGCACTCACCTGCTCATGGCTCGCAGCCAGCGAAGAGCGGCTCTGCAGCAGCCCGGGCTGATTGCACCCGGTAGACGGCTTCCTGGCCCGGCGCCAGCCAGTGGCGTATCGTGAGCCCCTCGGGGGTGCGCTCCGTAGCGCCCGCGCAATAGGCCCCGCCCTCGCGCTCACGCCCGCTCCAGTCCCAGGAGAAGACCTTCACGTCCTCACCGGGGAAGGTCAAAGCGGCGTTCACGCTTTCCGTCGTGGAGTTGTTGACCAGCATCACATACCGCTGTCCCTGTAGGTCAGCGAAGTAGCCCAGAAGCAGCGGATGCCCCTCCTTGTCAGGCTTCACAGCCGACACCAGGCCGTTAGGGGTGAAGGCCTGGCCATTGCCGATGGCCTCGGGCGTGAAATGCACACCGGTGGACACCAGGCGGGTGAACAAGTCGCCATAGAACCGATGAAAGCTCTTCTGCACCCGTCGGATGTCGTAGTAGGTCTGGGTGCGTTCCCAGTGCTCATCAACCGGCGAGAGCCGGTAGTTGTCGTGCGGCTGGCGCATGTAGTAGAAAAACCACAGGATCCCGTTGGCCCCGGCGCAGACCGTTGTGTTGAACTGCCAGCGGATGTCGTCATAGTTGGGGCAGCGGTAGCGGAAGTGCCCGACCGATAGGACCGTGTTCCAGAAAGGTACTCCGTTGCGCACCGAGGCCTCGCGGTAGAGCCGCAGGTTCTCGTAGTAGCCCGCGACGTTGCCTGCCATCTGGCCGTAGAAATCGTAGCTGAGCAGCACGCCTGGAGCGGCGGCGCAGAACTCGTCCAAGTACTCCGGCCAACTGGTGTTGCCCACCACGCTCTCGGCTCCCGGCCACCACGGCAGGTGGTTGCCGAAGGGGTGCAGGTGTGGGGCGATCTCGCTTTGGATGCGGGCACACTCGGCGAAGGCATGCTTGGCGTCCCTGCCGGGCTCATCGCCGACATGGAAGCCAAAAAGCGCCGGGTGGTCGCCGAACTGAGCCACGGCGGCCCGAATGCCATCGGCGTAGTCTGGGGCGGCATGGCCGTCGGGCCCCACCTTCGCGTACCCCCGGGGGTCACACAGGATCAGCTTCATCCCTCGCTCTTGCGCCCAGTCCAGCATCTGGCGCATGTGGGCCACCTGCTCCGGCTTCGTCGGGTCATAGCTGGGGCTCTGCGGCACCGTGAAGCCGGCGTCAGCCCACTCATCTACCTCGGCCTCGTCCATGTAGCGCAGGTGCTCGTTGAGGTTGGTGTAGCTCCAGAAACTGATCGGGTATTTCCCCAGGCCGAAGGACTGCGTCTTCTCGACGATGGAGCGCATCTGCGGCGGCACCTCCTGGGCGTTGGCGGACAGAGTGAGAATCAGGACCGGCAGACACACCAGACCGGGGACAGGGCGCAACCGCACGACAACCACCTCCTCTGCCAAGCATGCTCGCAGCCTCACTGCCAGAAGGCGTAGGCCGGAACGTGCCGCACCATGGCATAGATGATCCAGAGCGCTCCAGTGCCCACATCGCCGAGGACCAGGCCATAGGCCAGTAGTGGCAGAGCCTTGACCGCACCGAAGCCGCCCCACCGGGCGCAGGCCAGCTTGATGAGCCAGGCCAGGCACATCGGAAACCACATGTGGGCCATGTACCAGGTGGTGCAGAGAGCAAACCCCGCCGGGTGCAGCGGCCAGCCCACCCAGTTGCTGCGCACGGTCTGCAGGCCCCAGTAGCCCAAAAAGCCCAGCCCTGCTGCCAGCATTCGCCCCCATGCCACCGGCGCATCGGCGTTGATCCATCCCGCCAGCTGGTTCCATGCCTCGCCGGCGAACCAGGTGTGGAAGCTGCCACGGTAGGTTCCCAGGCCCCGATTGTACGAAAGGAAGAGGGTCCAAAACCAGCCCCAGGCCAGCCCCAGGGAGATGAAGGGGACGGTGGCCCACAGCAGCTTGCGCCCGTCGAGGCCGGTCCGCGCGGCGAAATAAAGACCCTCCAACTGATGGGGAAAGGGGATGTTACGCATCCCGCGCGTGAAGCCGTGGAAGACCGACAGGGTGGTGAGGTTCTGCAGGCTCAGGACCCGCGGTCCCAGCCACGTGCCGTAGATTGTGGTCGGCCCCATGCGCTCCAGCTCGTGGGTGGGCAGGCCCATCTCGGCGCGAATGCGCCCGATGATGACCACCATGAACAGGTACTGAATGAAGAAAGCAAGCGAGACGCCGGGCGAGAGTCTGTAGGCGATACCCATGGCTACCAGCACGCCCAGACCCAGGAGAAGGATGAGCAGGGCCGTGCGGTAGCTCATGGGCTCACCCGGCTCGCGCTGGCTGGTGTGCAGGGCACGCTGGACCAGCTCCGCCAGATGCCGCCGCGCCGCCCACAGCGGGAAGCCGACTAGGGCCAGGTAGCCCCCGGCGGCGGTGCTATAGCGTACATCGGCCGGCTGCTGGAACCCAAGCCAGGCAGACACGATCATTTCGAAACGCCAGAAGAGGAAGAAGAACCACAGAGACAGCGACAGCTCTGCGGGTAACAGCAACCCCAGTCCCAGGATGAAGGGGTAGAGGCACACGTAGAACATGTCGGCCGCCGCATTCCACGGGCGACCCAGGGGTGCCAGATACTTGCCGATGTCCAGCCGGGCGTCCCACATGGCGGTGGGGAAGCTGGGGATGCCGGGATAGTACGTATGAAGCCCATTGAGCAGGTTGATCAGCGCGGGGATGGCGACCCCGACCCAGAAGATGGACTGGCGCAGGAAGTCCAGCCTCGGCTGCACGATGGCGAAGGGGAGTTGCACGATGGGGAAGCCCATGCGCTCCTGTTCGATCCAGCGCTTGCGCAGGAGCTGGCCGATGCCCACAGGCGCAGTCCACAGCACGCTCATCAGCAGCCACCAGCGGAAGACCGGGCCCAGCCAAACTTGCAGGTTGCGCCACTCCAGGATGCTGCTGTCGCCCTGCCACAGGCGCTCCAGCGCTCGCGGGTCCTGGACGGTGATGGTCGTGGGGATGAGTTTCTGGAACAGGTCCTCCCAGTGGTTCTCGGGGGTGGCAAAGTGGAAGGCGCCCTGCATGGTCATGAAGGTGCATTGCATGGAGTCCATGCCCGCACCGCTGGTGGAGACACAAAGCAGGACCCACAGGGCCAGCATCTCGGCCGGGCTCAGCGACAGCCGCGGCCAGCGCCGGTGGACGAACCCATTCACCCCGCGGACCACCAGCAGGATGAACAGCACATTCCAGAAGAGCGCCACCAGAGTGGGATCAAAGATGTTGCGCTCATAGGAGAGGAACAGGATGAAGAAGTTGTTGAGCGGGACCAGCATCAGCGCCAGGACGAGGACGCGCACGGTGACGCCGCGCGCCCGCCCGTCCGCTGCGGCGGCTACCTGGGGAACGCCTGCTTGCATTGGTTACCTCTGAGGAGTACAGCTACCAGGTCACAACGTACCGTCCCACGCCCGCCTGGCCCGTCCTGAACGTCACGAACCCGTTCTTCACCTCCGCTGCCACCGCCGCCATCGGCGCCTGAGTGCCGGCAGCCCGGGCCTCGACCCTCACGGCGCTGTCCGCAATGCTCGCTCCAGGCACAATCGCCTTCAGGTTCAGACGCACCGTGAACTCACGGTCGCGCGGGTACGGGAATACCGTGAGACTTCGCTCCCCCCGGTTCACCTTGACCGAACCATCCGTGGCCACTTTGCCAAAGTCCAGCATCGTCCCCGGCGGGTTCATGTGGGCGGTGAAGTCAGCCTCCGCCTCCCTGGCCTCGGCCGCAACCTGCGTGATGTCGCCGAGCGCTATGTCAGTGATGACGCCATCTTTCCTGGTGAGCTTCAGTTGCCCAATCACAACACGGTTGTTGCCCATGCGCGGGCCCTGCAGCAGCACGCGCTCACCGCGCCACAGGCCGATGGTGATGTAGTAGTCATCGAAGTCGGGGGGCACCTCGATCTCATAGGGCCCATCTACCAGGACCTGTCCCGGTTGCCATTGGCTGGTGGGCACCGGCGTCTGGTGGTCCTGTTGGAAGACGATCTGCTCCAAGTGGTCCTTGGTCGGGTTGACAAAGTGAACGAAGCACCCGGCGTCAAAGCTCATGGTGTCGTTGATGTCCCACTCATACGTCAGCCGCACCTTGTTGCCGCCCAGGTAGGCAAAGTCCTTCAGGCGCGGGGTGATGTTCTTGCGGTGGGCGCGATAGGGCATGTTGAAGTAGGTGCGGGCGTCCGCAAAGATGAACTCCGGGCACTCAGCATAATCGGCGAAATGCTCGCCCTTCATTGCCGTATAGACCCGGGTATCGGGTCCCGTGGCCAGGAAGCCCCATTGCGGCAGGAGGGCGCCCCGCTCCACGCGCCAGGGTTCGGGACTCCAGTTGACCCACAGCGTCAGGCCGCTGTCGTAGATGATGCGCTGCCGCCAGGTCTCGCCCAGGGCCAAAGCGACGCTGCCCGGCACCATCTGCCCGTCCACTTCGTAGCTGATGTCCTTGACCTTGGCGGCCCCATAGAGCCGCTGCACAGGGTGCATCAGGTGATGCTCCTTGGCGACCCACTGGATGTTGTCGGTCTGCGAGCTGCCGATGAACCCGGCGTGGCCGTAGGCCAGCTCCTGGGCGCGGTACTTGTCTACTTGCTCAGCAGTGCCCGTGCTGACGCCCAGGCTGTGACCATAGCCCTGGCGGAACCAGCGCTCGTAGTACCCCATGCCGTGGTTGACCATCTGCGGGTGCAGTTTGAGCAGGTCAAGGTCGAGGAAGGGGATGTGGTCCTCGCCACCAGTCACCTGTGCCTCCACGCCGTCGCACTTCCCCGCCCAGTAGAAATGGTTGGCGCCTTCTCCGAACAGTGGCCCGCCGTGAGTGTCGCGCATGTACTCGAACAGCTCGCCGTCGTACCGGACCTTGGTGCGGGCCATGGCTGCTCCCGGCTGACTGGCTTCGTGGTCAAGTTGGTGCCAGGGCGGCACGCAGGTGTGTACATCCAGGTATGCGGCTGTCGTGTGGTAGGTGTCGTGGATGTAGGGTGAGTTCTGCTGCGCGTAGCCCAGAGCGCGGTTGCACTTGAGGCCGAAGCTTTGCACTCCGGTCCCCGCGTTGAACCAGGCCGGCGAGGGGGTCCCATCTGCCCGCAGTACCCGCGCTGTTGGATCATAGGACGGAGCGTCGGGGTACAGGTCAATGTAGTTCTCGTGCACCGACCAGACGTAGCCGCACTCATTGGCCGCACGGCCGAACTCAATCATCCCCTCGTCGCCGCCGAAATCCGGCATAGCCGGGATGTGGTCGGGCAGCTTGACGTCATAGCCCCAGCGCTGCCAGACGTGCTGGATGATCGCCAGATGGTCCACTCCATTGTCCTTGAGGTCCCGCAGGTTGGCGGCATCACCAGCAAAGCTGTTGTCGTGGTGGGCCCAGATGTCCAGCATGATGCGGTCGCCCAACAGCCCCAGGTACGGAGACGGCTCCCAGGGGATGTTGGGCAGTACCTCGTTGACATTGGGTGATACGGCAATGTAGCCGGACTCGTGGAGGGGGTTGCGGGTCCCGTCGGTCTTCGGCTCGTAGGTGGCCTCACTTTGCGGGCAATAGGAGGAGTTGGACTGGGTCCAGTCCAGGTAGCGGCTGACAAAGACGTTCTCGGCGGGCAGGTAGCTCACCGTGCCGCCCCCGCCCCAGACGGGCGGCAGGTACGGAACGCTAAGCTGCCGGCGCAGAGCCGCACCCGCAACGCCGCCCAGAGAGAAGCGCGATATGACGGGTGTGTCGCAGGTGACGTCCACCGTCAGGGCCTTACCCCTGATGCCGAAGCGCCACTTCACCCGTGCTGGCTGCCCCTTGGCGTCGTAATCATAGGTGAACTCGACGCCGTTGGCATCGCCAGTGCTTGTGTCCACCAGACGGCCCGAGGTGAGCGGAACCTGCTCCTCCTTCCCATCCGCTTTCACCACCGCGGTGAGCACGCCACCGGCCGCCGGCCGGAAGGTGCGGCCATCATCCACGGTGACCGTGAGGTCATCCAATGTGCCCGTCCATGGCCGGTAGTGGTAGACGATGCGAGCATCCGCCCCCTCATAGACGAAGGCGAAACCGCCGGCGGGAAGCTCGAGCAGGTTCTTGTGGGGCAGCAGATTGCCTGGGACAACGCCCTGGTCCGATCGGTTCGCGAGAGCCGTCAGGCTGGCGCCCTGGCTGGCTCGATAGGCCTTGCTGGACAGCAGCCTCTCCAGCAGCGCCTTCCGCCCGCCAGTGGCGTCGCCGGCAGTGATCCGCGCGTTGCCGAAGAACGAATAGTCGAAGCTTGGGTCGTTGTCTGGCCCCGGCTCCACTTGCAGCCGCAACACGATCTCTTCACCGGCCAGTTCTGAGAGCTCGAAGGTCTGGTCCCGCCATTCTGCTCCGGCATAGTGCTCGCGCATCAACTCATCGGTCTGGCCTCCGTGGGTCAGGTACACGCTGAAGGTCACCCCATCGCTCTTGCCGGGTGCGGTCACCTCCTCCAGCATGGCGATGCCGAAGCCGAGGGTGATGGGCTTGATGTCGGGCAGTCGCAGGTGGTAATCCACCCACGCTTTGCCGGCAGGCACACGCCACGGGGAGTGCAGCAGTATGCCCCGGCGACCGTTGGCTGGCCGGTTGGGGTCATAGGAGATGCCGCTGGGCTCCACGAAGTGGCCGGTCCAGGACACGGGCATCAGGACCTCGGGCCCGTCGTAGGACTGGTAGCCCACCTGGTAGAGGCCGATGTCATCCAGCAGTGTCTCACCCGGCGGCAGAGGGACGGTCAGGTCCTTCTGGGGCCAGGCCGCGACAGCGAGAGACAACGCAACGGCTACAAGGGCTACCACTCGGTCCGCACTCAGCATTGTCTTCCTCTCCCGGGGTCAGAGGGTGGGCAATGTCTCATACATTGCCATGATGTTCTCGGGCGGCACGTCTGGCTGGATGTTGTGCACCTGGCAGAAGACGAAACCCCCGCCGGGCGCCAGATCACCGCAGCGGCGGATGACTTCTTCGCGCACCCGGGCCGGGGTACCTTGCGCCAGCACCGTCTGGGTGTCACAGCCGCCGCCCCAGAAGCTCAGGTCACCACCGAACTCGCGCTTGAGTTCAGCGCTGTCCATGCCCGCGGCTGTCACCTGCACCGGGTTGATGGCGTCCACTCCCAGCTCGATCAGGTCCGGGAGGACCTCGCGGATCGAGCCGCAGGAGTGCAGCAGGAGCGGCTTTCCGCTCAGCCGCTTGACGAGCCCCCAGAGGCGGGCATGGTAAGGCTTGACCATCTCCCGGTACAGCGGCAGCGAGAGCTGCAGGCCGCTCTGCGTGCCCAGGTCGTCATTGACCTGGATGACGGTGCAGTACTCGCCGACCGCCGCCATGTACCGCGCGACCCGCTCCTCGTAGCTGTCTACCAGCCGCCCCATGAGCGCGTGGGCCAGCCGCTTGTCGGCGATCAGGTCCACCATGAAGCTCTCAAAGCCGCGCAATGTCTGTCCGGCAGCCAGCACATGCACCCAGAGGTTGCCCACAATCGCCCGGTCGGTGTGTTCGTGGAGCCACTGGGCCTTGCGGCGCAGGTCGGCGTAGTCCTCGTCGCAGTAATCCGGCCAGTCGAACCCGCGCAGGTGCGCCAGCCCGTCCTCGATGTCAGCCGGCGACGAGGCTTTGGCCAGAGCGTGGTGACAGGTGTCCAGGTAGTGCGATCCCGCCGGACGCCGTGCCACCACCGTCCCGTCGGCCGCCAGCAGCTCCGTCGCCCCATCGGCCGTCTCCCGCAGCCGGGCCCGCTCCGGCACCTCGCACTCGGAGCCGTCGGGCAGGCGCCAGGGCTTCCACCGTCGCGGCTCGATGAGCAGCGGCAAGGCATCCGCGCCGACGCGGTCCAGCACCGCGGGCTCGACCTTGGCGATCATCTGCGACAGGTCGTAGACCTGCGTGCGTCCGCCGGCCAATCCCAGGTGCCGCTTCAGTCGGCTATAAGCAACCGCATGGATGCCCGATGACTCCAAGGCGCCCAGGTCCACCGGGGTGCGGTCCGCCTCCCGGTGGGCCAAAGCAGCCTCGATACGCTGGCGGGGGGTCATCTCAGACGCTCACCATGTTCTCCCCAGGCTTCGCAAACGGGACGCCAGGTCCAGGTCTGTGTTCCCCTCCGTGCGGGATCGCTCCTGCCTTCGCCCCGCACTCCCGGCCACAGGCAGGGACGTCCGCACCTCACAGCGAACCCTTCGCCTCCGGTCCGCCCAAGGAGGATCACCTGCCATGTCGGAGCGCTGCGTGGTCGTTGGCGCCGGAGGCATCTCTGGCGCCTGGTTTCCACCCCTGAAGGCCGAGGGCGTGGACATTGCCGCCATCGTGGACCTGCGGCTGGAGGCCGCCGTGGGTCGGGCCAAGCAGTACGAGCTGGACAGCTACACCACCACCAGCCTCCGCCGCGCCCTGCACAAGACCCGGCCCGACTTCGTGGTGGACCTGACGGTGCCCGAGGCCCACTGCAAGGTGACCTGCCAGGCCCTGCGCGCGGGCTGCCACGTCATTGGCGAGAAGCCCATGGCCGCCTCCATGCGCGAGGCCCGGCGCATGGTCAAGGCCGCCGAGGAGAGCGGGAAGCTGTACATGGTCAGCCAATCGCGGCGCTGGGACGCGAAGCACGAGACCCTGCGCCGCACCATTGCCTCGGGCGAGATCGGCCAGGTCACCACCATCAACTGCGACTTCTACCTGGGTGCCCACTTCGGGGGCTTCCGCGACGAGATGGAAAGCCCGCTCATCCTCGACATGGCCATCCACCATTTTGACCTAGCCCGCTTCTTCACCGGTCTTGACCCGGTGGCGGTCTATGCGAAGGAGTTCAACCCGGTCGGCTCGTGGTATAAGGGCGACGTGGCCGCGAGCTGCATCTTCGAGATGAGCAATGGGGTCATCTTCACCTACCGGGGAAGCTGGTGCGCCGAGGGCTGCCACACCAGTTGGAATGGCGACTGGCGCATCATCGGCGATCGCGGCACCCTGTTGTATGACCACGACCAGGACCCCCACGGCCAGGTAGTCGCTGGCACCGAGGGCTTCAACCGCCCTCTCCGGGACGCTGCCATCGTGACCGCCGAGGTGCCCTACACCGGCATGCACGGCGCCCTGCGGGAGCTACTGCACTACCTGCGCACCGGCGCGCGCCCGCAGACCGAGTGCCATGACAACATCAAGTCCCTGGCCATGGTCTTCGGGGCCATCGAGAGCTCGCGGAAGGGGAGGCGGGTGGAGGTGAAGGGGCAAGATTAGGGCCAAAGGATGTCTATGTCAGGTTGCCCTCTGACGGATGCGCTTTATGTGGCTAATCACCCTCGACTGAACCTCAAGTTCGTTATTGGAGACGCTCGCCAAGCGGTAGTAGGTGAAGAGGCTCTCCCGGGTCGGACAGGCTCGCCGAAGGCCGTAGGTCGTGGCTATGCACACCTCAACGATCTTCTTCAGCATCTGGACATCCCTGAGCCCTTCTTCCGCGAACCGGCCCGCATGGACCAGCCTGTTCCGGGTGACATAGCATACGTCGAGCAGGTCGGCCAACAAGGGATGTTGGCGTAGCAGTATCTTCGCCCGCTTGCAGACTTCGTCCATGCTATACTTGCCGTCAGGATCATGGGTCAGCAACTCCAGAACCTGCCAGAGACACAGAAAGGCTTCACTCCAGTTGGTGGTATCGAGAGCCTTCCCATACTTCTCGATGGCATCCTCGATGAGGCCTAAAGTCGTTCGCCCGCTTCGCGCGTGCCGGAGTTCGCGCAGAAGCCGTTCTGCCCGCATCAGTGTCCTCTCGGCCAAGCGTGGGCGGCTATATGAGTGCGGAGGGTTCTCCTCGTAGTAGTAGCCGGCCAGGTCGCCGCTCTCGCGGAAGATCCCGCTGACCGGAGGCACCCTCACTCTGCCTAGCGGGTTCGGTCTCCCAATCTGGATGGTATACCTGCCCAAAGCCTCCAGGTTCAGGGCTGAGCGCAGAAGCTGGAAAGATGCCTGGGTCGCACTGAACGCCTGTCGGTGGTCCCTCCCTTCATGTATGACTTCCAGCGGTGTGAACGAACGGTACAGGAGTGCCGGGTCCGTACCGGGCACCAGCTTGATCTCGTCCATCCACGCACCAAGCGAGAGATGGTGGCTCAGTCCACTCCACGTGCGGACCCGGAAGCGGATGTCATTCGCGGTGAGCTACCGTCTCCCCGCCAGACACGCCGGGTCAACGTTCAGGGGAAAGACGATATGGTAAGTGTGGAGAGGGGTTGATAGGTGGCGACGGACACATGATGCCAGCACTCGTCGAAGAGCGAATAGGTCCGGTTTCCTCATCAACGGAAGGCGAAAGGCTGCTTCAGACACGAGACGGCGGCGGGTCCGATCATCCTGAATATCCGGGAGTTGCAGCAGAGATGCGAGGGTAAACAGAAGGGCGTCGAGTCTGAAGGCATCATGTGCGACTGCTCGGCCACTCTCCACCACCATGAGTCTCAGCAGGGCATCGAGGTTCCGCCTGAGTTTCTGCTCGTCCTTCTGGTGCCACGTGACAAGTTCCCTCTCTGTCCGGCGCGTGGGGAGTGGGGCCATTCTCTACCTCCCCACAGTCGTACCAGTGGGGCGTGCCAGCAGGCTGACAATAACCGCTCTCCTGCTCTCCTGACGCCGTCGATACACTGCCGTGGTGGTTGCCGCGGGCGTCTACGGAGAGGCGTACGCTGTAACGCATTGTTCAATGGTCGGCGGCAACGCACAAGGTTTGCGGGTCAGTCATACCTCGCCAGCCGCATTGCTGTCTCGACGAAGGCGATGTGGTTCTCGATGATGCGGTCGGAGAGCGTCGGCCAGGTGCCAGGGTCGCTGGTGGGGCAGAGAATGAAGCCCCCGCCGGGCTTGCCCTCGGCGATGACCTCCTCCACCCGCCGCACCATCTGCGGCGGCTCCAGAAGCTGAAAGTCGCCGTTTTGGACACCCCCGTCCAGGCACATGCGGCCGGCGCAGCGCTGCTTGGCCTCTGACAGGGTCAGCTTGCCGATGGGTGGCGGCTCGATGGGGTTCAGGCAGTCCACGCCCATCTCGATGAAGTCCTCCAGCACCGGGTTCATGTCTCCGTGGCAGTGTACCCACACCAGCTTCCCCGCGTCGTGGATGAGGTCTATGAGGCGCTTGTCGTAGTCGAAGCAGAACTCGCGGAAGTCGCGGGGCGAGGCCAGTGGTGGAATGCACAGCTCCGGCCCAACCCAGCCATAGCAGTCGCCCACGCCCGCGGCCAGACACTGCTTCACCACATGCTCGATGTCAGCATAGGCGCGGTCAATGAGCTCGCGCAGCAGCTCCCGTTCGTCCATCAGCCAGAAGCCGAAGGTCTCCGAACCCATCTGCGCCTCGACGGCATACATGGCTTCACCGATGCCGACCATGAGCATGGCGCTGTCACCGCTGCGGCGCTGCAGGTCGAAGTAGGATTCCGGGTTCAAGCGCGGTCGCCGCACCGGCAGGGACAGCCAGCGGTGAGCATCCTCGACGGTTTCGATGAAGTGCTTGCGCACATACCCGGGGCTTCCGTCGCGAGGGGCGTCGTAGAGCTGCGTCAGCGGCCCGGCGGGCGCTTCGATAGTCGTGGCGATCTCCCTGAGGTGCGGCCGGGGGCCATCGCGCTCCTCGCTGCGGGTGGGTGTCGGCGGCAGGTCGTCTTCCAGCACCGGGCTCCAGCCGCGCAGTTGGTCCAGGTCGTAGCGCTCGCACAGCTCGTAAAGCGGTTTCCACGTCTCATCGGCCCGCGGGAACATGGGGTCCACGCCCCACAGCCGCACCGGCAAGCGGTCCGTGGGTTCGCAGTGGAAGGCGCGGTGCAGACGTTCGCGGCAGGACATGGTGGCAGCCATGGGAGGCTCCTTCCGATGGTGCGGGCAGTGTCAACCCGGTCTCGCTGCTGTGCTTTCTCCCTACTCCAGCAGGTGCAGAGGGGAGGAAGGGGGGCTCATTGGTGCCGCCGGCGATACTTTCGTCAGCGGATGTGCCGGCCTGTCGCAGGCATCGGAGATTCCCCCGCCAGGCCGTGCAATCCTGCCCAACCTGTCCCCCGTGAGCACGAACGGCGACCGTTTCCGGTCGCCGTCGCCGTTACCCTGGACCAGGGCTCACAGGAGTAGCCGTTGTGCCGACGACTAGTAGACGTGGTCCGCGCTGCCGAACTTCGTGGGCAGGTTCCAGTACTCGCCGCCGGCCTTCACCCAGTTGGCCGCCGCCACGATCATTTCCTCCCAGTTGTCGCGGTACGGCCCAAACTGCTCCACGCAGAAGCTGTCGTTGGCAATGAGGGCCGTGTCGGCCTCCTCGGTAGCAAAGATCGGTTCCTTGCCCAGTACTGCCGCCAGCTTCAGGCAGATTTCGCGCACGTTGTAGTAGGGTCCGCTGACATTGAAAACGCGGGGCGGGTTGGCCGCAATCTCCAGGCCGCGCAGCGAACGGTCAATGGCGTCACGCTGAGAGATGAGATTCACATACGGCATCTCCAGCGAGATGCGCTCGCCGGTGTTGATCATCCGCGCCAGGTCCACCAGCACGCCATAGCCCAGGTGCTGGGCATACATCAGCCGGTAGTGGCAGATCTTCTGCTCCTTGTGGCCGCTGGCTGAGACGTTCCAGGCCATCTCGCGACCCACGATGGAATAGCCGTAGATGCCCTGCGGCTCCAGGATGGCGTCTTCCTTGCAGCCGCCGGCGGCCGGATCGGTGTGCGGATAGGGATTGCCGGAGGACCAGTTCACGACCCGGGAGCGGTTGTACTTCATGGCGACCATACCCGGGACGATGCAGTTCATCAGGATGGTCTTGCCGGGGTCAGCGGCCGAGCCAAACTTGAAGCCGACCATGTAGATGACGTTGGCGGCGTCCGGAAGGCTATCCAGGAAGGCCTGGTCACTGAGGTCGCCCACGAAGGTCTTGACGCCGAGCTTCTCCTCGAAGTAGGCCTTCGTTGCCTTGGCGGCGTCGGTGATGTAAAGCGACGGGACCATGATCTCGCGTCGAGTGCCGGCCAGGCGGTCCGCCTTGACCAGTGTCTCGACCAGCTCGGGCCCGACCTTGCCATCGCCACCCAGGACCACAATGTCGCCCTCAAGCCTGCCCATCATGCCGACGAGGCCCTCGGTCGGCTCGGTCATGAACTCCCGGAGCTCGTCCACGTTGGTGATGTCCACCATGCTCTTCATTGACGGTACCTTCCCTCTCCAAAAAAGGCCGGGCCAGCGTGGGCCCGGGGCGTGCGTCTCGGTGCTATCGTGAGCTTCCATTATAGACCTTGCCGGCACTGGCCTCAAGACCGCGACCCATCCTCCTCAGGGAGACTGCAGCTGCCGCCTCACCCATTCGCCGAAGACCGTCGCGGCTGGTCGCTGGTCCCCCTCTTCCCGCAAGAGATAAGGCAGGTCCTGGCCCTGGGCGACCCGCAACGCGAGCGCCTCAGCGGCCTGATCCGGCAGGTTGAGCTGCGGCTCGGCCACCGACGGCAGGACGACGAGGCAGTCCCATTCCATCCGGCCAAACGACAGCGACCAGTTCAGGACCCACGAGTATCGCCGGTAGTAGTCCCGGGCGTCACCCGCCAGGGCCGAACCCGGCACCGCAATGATGACCAGGTCCCGTTGCACTCGCGAACCGCCGTCGCTGGGGGCCGACCAGCCCATGGCCCTGGCTTCACTCTCGAGGTCGGCCAGCGACTTGCCGGCTGTCTCCCACCGCGTAACCTGGACCTTGGCGTCTGGTCTCACCGCCATAAGTGCAGGCCCGATGAGTTCATCGTAGGGGGGCATCGCCAGCACCCGCACAGGCTGTTCGGTCTGCAGACACTCGAGGGTGCGCGGCAGTCCCGGCAAGAGCGGTCCCACCTTACTCAGCGACACTCGGCGTCCGCTGATGACCCAGGCCACCTCCTCCGCCATGGCCTTGTGCCCGCGCATGTTGGGGTGGATGGTCTCGCTCATCAGCTCCGCCCACGCCCGTTCGTCGCGACGCCGGATGCCCTCGTAGACCGCGAAGTGGTCAGCCACAGGCACGCCGAGGGTCGTCGCCACCTCGCGCACGATCCCTGCGTAGGCTGCCAGGCGCCCCAGCGGCCGCCCCGGGTCCTCGTCGTAGATGGAGTTGGGCGTGCACAGCACTACTTCGGTGCCGGTCGCGGTACACCGCCTCACAATCTCCGCGAGGTTCGCTCGGTAAGTCTCGGGCGGGATGCCCGTGACATCGTTCATGCCGAACATGACGACGACCAGGTCGGGCCGGTGAGCCAACACGTCGGCTTCGATGCGCGCCAGGGCAGCCACTGTTGTGTTGCCGCTGACGCCCGCATTGACGACCTGCACATCAGCGCCGGGATAGAGACGCCCCAACGCTACTGCCAGCATCTCGGGCTAGGCCCGCCGGCCTCCGGTGTGGTAGTACACGCCGGTGATGCTGTCCCCGAAGGCGACGATCCGGACCGGCCCGCGGCCGGCCGCCAGCTTCTGCGCGACCTTCAGTTCCATGGGGCTCTCCTGAGAGGATGCGACAGGCGACCTCAGCACCAGCGCCGTCAGGGCCAACAGCAAGATAACCGGCCCCGGGGCTCTCACCGCGCTGCCTGCAAGCGAGCGTTGGCTTCCGTGAGCGCCTGCAGTTGGTACGCCCGGGGGCCGTCGGGCTTGACGGTGAAGGTGTCGTCCTGCTGGCCGCCGAAGGTCCAGAGCGCAGCCAGCGGCACGCCCTCTTTCTCCAGGACGGCGAGCATCTCGCGGAACTTCGTTTCGCTCTCCTCCGGTGGGCCGGGCACCCCGAACTCACCCACAAAGAGCGGCTTGCGTTCTCGCCGCGCCACGTCCATCGCCAACGCGATCCGCTGCACGTCGTCCTCGTAGGCGTGGACGCTGATCACATTGATCGGATCCGGATTGTCGTCGCGCAGCATCTCGGCCGTCTGAGCTGGCGTGTCCTCGTCCCAGGTTCCGTGCTTCCAGTTGTGCCAGGCGCAAGTGCGGGGGAAGCCGTCGCCGGTGGAGATGATGCGGTAGGGGTCATACTTGCGGACCTCCTGGCCAAAGGCCGCGAAGGCGGTGCGAATGATCTCGTAGGTCCACTCATCCCGTTCCGAGCGGCTGGTAGCGGTGCCCAGTTCAGGCCACACCGCCGGGCGATGCTCGCTGGCGTTGGGGAGGTTCGCACCGAGGTTGAACTCGTTGCCAAACTCCCAGCCCCAGATGGCCGGCGCGTCAACATACCGGGTCACCACGTCCCGCACATAGTCACGCATATAGCGGTGGGTCTCGCTCTCGAGGTTGCCCCACTGGTCGCACGGTTCGCCCACCAGGTCGCATACCGTGGCCTGATTCCAGAACAGCGACGGGATGAGACCAACCCCGTTTTGCCCGGCAGCCTTGACGATGAGGTCCAGGCGCCGGAAGAACTCGGTCTTGTCGTCCAGGTACAGCCGCGCGTCCTTGGGCCAGAAGCCGCAAGCGATGAAGCGCACAAAGGGCACCTTGGCCGCGGCGAGTTGCTGGAAGCCCTCCTTGTAGCTGGTATCCTCGGGGTTCTCCAACAGCCGCAGGAAAACGTCATACCAGTTGACACCAAAGCCCCGGTAGGGCTCGCCATTGAACACGAGCCTGCCCGCCCGGTCCACCTGCAGCCCCAGCTCCTGGGCGAATGTGGTCGTCCCCGCGCTCACCACGAATCCGGCCAGAAATGCAGCCGCCAGCAGCTTCATGGCTTCCACCCTATCTCGGTCAGCAGTGCCTGTGCCCGCGTGCCAACGGTGTCCACGATGCCCTCCGCGATGGTCCGCCCCAGCTCCGCCGAGGCGTGCACTCGTGGGTCCTTGCCGTAGACGCCGGCGGCTGCCTGCCCCTCCGCGGTGTCAAGCATCTCGTCGCCGATCTGGGTCATATTCACCAGTTCGGGCCGCAGGTGCATCAGCAGCGAGGTCTCCCAGTGCGCCGCGTGGTCCATGCGGTCCTCGGTCCGGTCGTAGAAGTCGCCCTCCATCATGGCCAGCCCCGTCGCTCCCTGCCCCTGGATGGCCGCCACGGCCCGCTCGATGGCCTCCCGCTGCGGCGGCACATCATGCCCGGTGACACCGATGACCACCCGAAAGCCCACCTCGACCAGGCACTCGAAGATGCGGCGATAGAGCGCGTCGGTCAGTTCCTGCCCCAACCCCGAGTTCGTCCAGGGCTTCCAGGGCTCCAGGATGCCCCAGTAGGTGGGGGGCACCACGACGCCTCCGTACTTCTCGGCGGTCAGCAGCAGTAGGTTGTACGCCTTCAGGGTGTCGTTCCCAACCGGCAGGTGCTTGCCGTGCCACTCCAGTGACCCGAAGGCGCAATAGGCCACCGGGCAAACCGCCACCGCAGCATCCAGCTCATGCGGCAACATCTCCTCCATGCGGATCTTGGGCATGACAGGCCTCCTTGGCCACTCGTTCTGAGCTATCGCTCCACTGCCACGTCTGGGGGAGGGGCAGACGTTCGATCGTCTCTGGCGTCTCTGGCAAACCGCAGCCCCACGGGGCCCTCCCCCTCTACCTCTCCGTCATCCGCCGGAAGCGCTGGAAGCTGCGCCACAGGGCCCAGTAGCCCTTGGCCAGCTCCAAAAGGCTCCTGCGGGACACTTTCCGACCAAGGTCCTTGAGCACCTCCCGCGCGGCATTGCGACCCGGGAGGCCGGTGATCCCACCGCCGGGGTGGGTACCGCTGCCGGTCAGGTACAGGTTGGCGATGGGTGTGCGGTACTGCGACAGCTCTGGCAGCGGGCGCAGGCCCCAGGCCTGGTGCAACTCCATGTCCACATGCCACGCGCAGCCCCGCGGATTGTCGGTCAAGCGCTCCCAGTCCAGGGGCGTCGTGATCAGCCGCCCCTCGATGCTGTCCCGCACGTTAGGCGCGTACCGGCAGAAGGTGTCCACCACCTGGTCGGCCACCCGCTCGCGGATGTCATCCCACGACTGGCCGTCCGAGAGGCGGTACGGGGCGAACTGCGACAGCCACAGCGTGTGCTTGCCGGGCGGGGCGAGGGTTGGGTCCAGGGCCGTGCAGCAGGCACACCACAGACCCGGCTCCCGCGACGGCTGCCCCGCCTGGATGTCGAGCCAGCCGTCATAGACGTACCGCAGCGAGGGGGCAATGATGGGCGAGGCGATGGTCTGCTCCGGCCGCGCGCCATAACGGTCAAAGACGGGCAAGGCGGAAAGGGCCAGGTCCACCTTGAACAGCGAGGCGCTTTCGACCGACACCTGCCGCACGCGACCCAGGAGGCCGCTTGGCACATCGCTCTCGTCCATCAGGTTGAGAAACACGCGCCGCGCGTCGAGGGCCGAAACGAGCACCTTGCCCACCTCGAAAGCCTCGCCCTGAGCTGTCCGAACCGCAATGGCGCGGCCATTGCGGATGACGATGCGGTTCACGTGCTGCCCGGTGACGACCTCGCCGCCGTGGGCGCGGATGACGTTAGCCATCGCCTGGCACACCGCCCCTGAGCCGCCCCTGGGGCGGGCGCTCCCCGACAGGTGGCTGCCCGACTGCAGGCTCATCGCCAGAGTGCTGCCGGGCTTGGTCGGCGGGGTGCCGGTCTGCACCGACCACCAGGCCATGGCGCCCTTTAGGCGCTCGTCGGTGAAGAAGCGGTCAATGAAGACCGTAGGCGGCGTGAGCAGTGCCCGCCACAGCTCCTGCATCTCCGCGGTCTCCGTGGACAGCATCATGTCGGCCAGCGTCGGTGGAGGCACCACGTCGAAGGACTCCAGCATGTGCAAGGCCTGTACCCAGAAGTCGTGCCAGCGCCGGTAGCTTTCCACCTCCTGCGGACAGAAAGCGGCCAGTTCGTCGCAGGTGCGGTCCACGTCGCGCCAGACCAGCCAACTGGTCCCGTCAGGGTACGGAAAGAACCACAGGGGCTCATGCCAGAGGTACTCAAGGCCGTGCTTCTCCAGCTCCAACTCCGCTGGCACCGGCCCCGAGCACATGTGCTGGTGGTCTACTCCGCCGCGGTTGATGCGGAAGCCCGGCAGGTCGGGGAAGTCCTCCGTCGGGCAGCATCCCCCCAGCACCTCGCGGCGCTCCAGGACGAGGGTCTTCAGCCCGCCCCTAGCAAGGTAGGCTCCGCAGGCCAGGCCGTTGTGGCCGCCGCCGATGACGATGGCATCGTAGGTGGGCATGGTTGGTCTCCCAGGGGACAACGGGTCGGCCAGGCCTAGAAACAGCGATTGGCGGGCTGCTGGCGTCCTACTGCGGCCACTTCACCGTCTGGCTGTAGACGTTGCCGGCAGCATCGCGGACCTGCAACTTCACTTGCGCCTTGTCCCCCTCCAGCGGCACACTGAAGACGAAGGCCTCATGCGTGCTGTCGTACTGGCCATCGGCCGCGGCCACACCGCACCACTGCTCGGCCTGCTGGTAGGCAACCTCGACGACGCGATGGTTGTCGGTGGCCGTGCCGGCGATCTGCAGCCGTCCTCCTTCGGCAGTGGTCTGGGCAATCTGGACCCCAGGCTTGGCGTTGTCTATGACCAGTGCTCTCAGTACAACCTCCCGCACTTGGGCGCTGCCAGGGTTACTGGGCTCGTCGGATGCGGTCAAGCGCAGGTCGCAAAGGCCATCCGCCACCTTGGTGGTATCCCACTTGTGAGACTTCTTGTCTGCCGGCAAGGCCGTGAGCTTCTGCCACTCTCCCCCCGCGGCCCGGTATTCGACGGTAACCGCAAGCTGATCCTTGTCGGCGTCACTGGCCGTCCATTTGATCTCGACCTCGCCCCGGGCAGGCTTGTCCACAGCGGGAGCGTCGAACTTGATCTCGGGCCGCTGATTGACGGGCAGGTAGGAGAGGCTGAGACGCCGCAGGAAGGGAACGCCATCGCCCGGTGCCTTGCTGAGAGTGAGCCGGTACTGCAGGTATCGCCCTGGCGGGCTGGTGATGCGGTCCACACCCGGTCTGGTGTAGCTGGCCGACCAGGCACTCCAGGAGCCGTCCTCGGGATCGTTGCTGTTGCCCGAGCGGGTCTGCAGGCCCAAAGCGGCACCGGCAGGCAGGTCGGCGAGCCAGTCCACGAGGCCCCACTGGGCGGGGCGCTCCGCATCCATGACCGCCGAGGTGAAGGTGCCCTCAGCCGCGGCCCCCGGGGACAGTCGTAAGGCCTTGCCAGGACTGGCCAGGCCGCAAAGCAGCGAGCCGTCAGGCGCGGGCCAGAGGCACAACGCGTGGGTAGCCGGGGTGTCCCGAACCAGGTCATAGGCGCTGTCGCCCGCCAGGGCCAGTATCTGTCCCTCGGTGCCCGTGCCCACGTACAGGCGATCTCCCACTGCCGCCAGGGCATAGACGGGCCGGTCCTTGTCCTGAAACACGACCTCTGGCGCTTTGCCGCCCGCGAGGCGCACAATCCTGCCCTCTGTGGCCAGACCGGCATACACACATCCTTGCGCGTCGGCCGCCAGGCAGGTTACATCCTGCTCACCCGCATCGTAGAGGGCGGTGAGCTGCCGTTCCGCGTTCAGTCGGTAGATCAGGCCACTGCCTGCCGTACCCAGATAGATGTCTGGGCCCACCGCGAGCAGACTCATCAGGTGCACCTGTGGCAGGCTCACCAGTTCCGTGCCCTGCCCGGTGGCATCAACAGCAAACAGCCGGGCGCCGGGGCCCACCCCGGCCAGCAATCGTCCGTCGGCTCCAAAGGCCAGCGCCCATACGTAATCGGCTGGCAGTTGGCAAAAGACCGAGCCCTGGCCCTCGGCAGTGACGCGATGGACGCGTCCGCCGGGAAAGGTGCCGGCGTAGAGCACGCCCGCGGCATCGGCAACCAGGCTCTTGACCGCGAACTCCCCCGTGTCGTAGAAGACCTCCGGCTTGCCCTCGGCGCTCAGCTTGTAGATGCGGCCCGGGCTGGCCGTGGCCAGGTAGGTGGTGCCGCCGACATCAAGCGCCGCGGTTACATACAGCTCGGGAAGGTCGCCCAGGTCGGTGATCGCCGGGGCCAGGGCAAGACCGCCATCGCTATGAAGGGCCACACCGTCCTCCTCTCCGGCGGTGAAGTCGCTGAGGTTGTCCTGCGTCCAGGTCGTTGGTTGGCGCAGGACAGGCTTACCCTCCTCGCCCTCCTCTTCTTCCTTCTCTTCATCCTCTTTGGCGATTGGATTGGTCTCCCTGGCAGCTCCGGCCGGGGGCGGGGGCATCTCCTTGGGGCGCGCCGTCTTGTCCGTCGGATCCAGCGGGCGGGGTTTGTTGTCGCTATCGGTCTGCAGAGAGCCCCACTGACGGCTGTTCGTCGGCCGTCCGTAGGCGGCGGCAGCCCACCACAAGGGCTCAGGTGGCCGGCGCGGAGTGACGCTCTCCTCCTCGGCGCCCTTGGTGGGTTCGGCGCTGGGCTTGGTGGCGGTGACCGTCCCCTTGCCCCCTTGGCGATCCTCGGTCGGCAGGGCAATCATCAGGCGGCCGTAGATGACCCAGGGAAGCTCCTGCTTGAGGGTCATCTCCTCGCGCCCCTCCTCCATGTCAGTGCGCGGCGACTCACCAAACATGGCGCCCAGAGAGTTCGGGACGCGCCGCAGTTGGGTGGTGCCCACCAGCAGAGTGGACTGCGGCAGGGCGGCAATGACGCACAACTCGGTGCTCTGCTCCGTCCGCTCATAGTAGGATAGGACGCCGGCGAGGCTGTCAAACTGGGGCAAGAGTATCCCCAGGCGCTGGCGATGCAGCATGGCCTCCTGGCCCCCCACCACTGCGATCCGCAGTGCCCCTTTGGGGAGGTCGCGGGGCAGTTGCAGCGTGAACGGATAGTCCCTGGGTTCACCGCTGTCGGGTCGTACCTGTACGGTCAGGTGAAGCTCCTTGCCCGCCTTGGCGACCGTCTCCTGAGCCCGTACCTTCTCGATGAAGGCGGTGTCATCGGATGCCTCCAGCTCCGCCCGGAAGGTCACGCGTTCCACGTCCTGTGGCTCCCAGCGGTTCTCCTCAAACATCGAGGCCAGCGCCAGCACTTCGCTGACCGCCTGGCCTACCGGAGTGTCTGTGACGTAGAAGCGGTCGCTACGCGACACTTTGACGCCGCGTGTCCCTATCACCTCAAACTCGGTCTTGAGCATGCCTTCGTAGCCCGGGTTGTAAGCCGCTTCCAGGGCCGAGGCAATCCCGGTGGCCAGCAGGCCGGGAGTGACGCCCTTCTCAACCATCACGCGCACATTGAACTGCTTGCGGAGATCGCGGGTCTTGTCGTAGATCTCGATCCGTACCGGGCGCATGGGCGGCACGGCTCCCACCGTACCGCCGACAGACCAGGCGGTGTCCGCCTGCAGGGTACCTACATCGGTCACCCCCGAGCCCAGCTTGTCGCTGCGCTGGACACTGGGGATGAAATCATGGATCCAGGCGGTGCAGATCGGCATCGCCACCCGGCCGCGCTGCATCATGGGGTGCCCAAAGCCCAGCAGGCGATCACCGTCGCGGTATGTGACGGTGCCGATGCCGGTCATGTCGAAGTCGCCCTCCATCAGGCGAATGCCCAGCGCCGCGCCCGGTTCCAGCGTCAACTTGGCCGTGGGCGCCTGGGCCCCGCCGGTCTGCAATGGCTGCAGACCGAAGGGCTTAAGAGTCTGCGTCGCCAGCTCCAGTGCCCGCGGCCCCAGGCCCGTGCAACTGATGGCCGGACCTACCAGTCGCAGAGGCATCACTCCGGGCGCCGCAGTTTCGCCGGCGTCCACGACCTCAGCGGCGTGATAGCTTTTCCCACCAATGCGCACCGGCAGACGACTGGTCCAGCGGGTGCCCCGCAGCCCTGGCAGCGTTCCCTGCTGCTGGTTTGCGCTGCTGATGATATCCATCGACTCCAGCATGTCGCGGATGGCCGTGATCCCGGCAATCGGCTCGCGGTTGAAACTCCAGCCGTAAGCGATGGCGCCTATGAGGCGACCGTCAATGTAGACCGGCGTCCCACTCATGCCCCCGATAATGCCGGAGTTGCGCTCCACACAGGGGCCGTCGAGGGCCTTGGCGAGTATCATGTCGCCGCCGGCGTTGGCCCTGCTCATCACGTCCAGGATAGCGAGCTTGAAGGTCGTGATGGTGCCGCCCACGAAAACCGTCTTGCCGTAGGCGATCATGCCCCGTTTGATCTCTGGTGTGTCCATCATGGTCTTGGGGTCGAAGCTGAACGCCGAGGCACCCGACACCTGCAACGCAAGCAGCACAAACAGGAGGCCTAGCGGGCCTCGCAGCAGTCTCATCATGGTCTCTCCACTCCACACGGCACTGGGTGAGTTCAGAGGAGGTTCGCCTGCGGGTCCTATAGCACCTGCAGCACTGCCTCCGGCAGGTCGCCTGCCGCTTGAGGCCGAATCGACCGGTTCTCTGCGGTTCCCCCCGGGAGGTAGCGCCGATGCTCCTGGCTGTGCTGATTCTCACAGGTCTGCTATCGCTGGCCGGAGGAGGCCAAGCCGCGATGTTGAGGCTGGACGACATTCACCTGCGCGACCCGTTCATCCTGCCCGTGGCGGAGGAGGGCAAGTACTATCTCTATGGCACCGGCTGGACACCTCCGGACGGGCCCGGGTTTGCGGTGTATATTAGCCGTGACCTGGTGACCTGGGAGGGCCCCCAGGCGGCCTTCAAGCCCCCGGAGGGGTTCGCCTCGTATGACTACTGGGCGCCTGAAGTCCATCGCCACGGTGGCCGTTACTACATGCTCGCCACCTTCCGGCCCACGCCGGAGGGGTCTGTCCGCCAGACGCGGGTGCTGGTGGCCGACCGCCCGGAGGGCCCCTTTCGCTTCCACAGCGAGGGTCCCGCTACTCCCGCCGACTGGTTCTGCCTGGACGGCACGCTGTTTTGGGACGAGGCCAATAAGCCCTGGATGGTCTACTGCCACGAATGGGTGCAGACCGTGGACGGCGAGATGCGCGCCCAGCGCCTGACTGAGGACCTCAGACAGTGCACCGGCGACCCGCTGCTGCTCTTCCGGGCCTCGGAGGCCCCGTGGTGCCGCACGGCTCGCTTCGGTGCCGCCGATGGCTACATCACCGACGGACCATTTCTCCATCGTCTGCCGTCGGGTCACCTGTTGATGCTCTGGTCGAGCTTCGGCGAGGGGGGCTACAAACAAGCCGTGGCCCATTCGCAGTCAGGGACAATCCAGGGTCCCTGGTTCCAGGAGCCCCAGCCCATCTTCGAGCGTGACGGCGGCCACGGGATGCTCTTTCGCACCTTCGATGGCACGCTGCTGCTGACTCTCCATCAGCCGAACCGCCATCCGGAGGAGCGGCCACGGCTGTTCCGCGTGGTCATGGACGGCAATCGGCTCCATCTGGGCCCCTGGGGGCCGTGACGAGACCCGAGGAAGGTGACCGGTCATGCGCTGTGTCTGTGTCTTGCTCTTGGCTGTATCCCTGTGTGCAGGAGGTGCTCTGATGGCTCAGAACGAAGACATCCAGGTGATGGTTTGCCCGGCCGGACCGGGCAACGCGCGCAACAGCGAGGCGTCTATCGTGGTGCTGAAGGACGGCACGCTGTTTCTGGCCTACTCCCGCATGGCCGGAGGCGAGGACCACGCCTCCGGAGATATTGCCGGCAAGACCTCCAGCGATGGCGGCCGCACCTGGAGCGAGCCCTTCGTCGTGCAGCCCAATGACGGCGCACAGAACGTCATGTCCGTGGTCATGTTGCGGCTGCAATCAGGGAAAATCGGCCTGGGGTATGCCCGCAAGAACTCAGACTCCGATTGTGCGCTGTACTGGCGCACCTCGTCCGACGAGGCCAAGACGTGGTCCGACGAGGTGCGGGTCAGCCCTGACTGGGGTTACGGCGCTACCGGCCCCGACGTCGCCATCCAGTTGCGGTCCGGCCGGATTGTGGTGCCTGACTACCGCACCACCAACTGGAAGCAGCAGCCGCAGTTCACGGCCCAGTGCTGCTATTCCGACGACGACGGCGCCACGTGGCGGCACGGCGGCACCATCATCATCCCCGAGGGCAAGAGCCTCGAGGAACCGACCATCGTGGAGCTCAAGGATGGTCGCCTGCTCATGTACATGCGCACTGTCCCCGGCCCGATCTACCGGGCCTTCAGCAGCGACCAGGGTGTGACCTGGACCCGCCCGGAGCCCAGCCCCCTCGTCCACCCACGCTCACCCATGCAACTGCGCCGCATTCCGGACACGGGCGACCTGCTGTGCATCTGGAACAACAGCACGACCCACCGCTATCCGCTCACCACGGCCATCTCCCGCGACGAGGGGGAGACCTGGGAACACCTTCGCGACCTGGAGGTTGCGACGCCGGGGGTCAGCCAGTACGCCTACGCCAGTTGCACCTTCCACAACGGTCGGGCCCTGCTGACCTACTGGGTCATAGACGACCACGGCATCAACCTGAAGTTCCGCAGCCTTCCGGTGGGGTGGTTCTACGGAGAGTAGTGGCTGACTCGCGCTTAGACCCCTGACACCGGCCTTCCGCCGACGTCTCGCCAGCGGCAGAGGTCGGCGGCGTACTCGTCTACGGGTGGCTCGCCAAAGCGCGCCAGGTAGTCCCGGTCATACCAGAACGCATACGTCCGCACGTGGCGGATGCCACGCTGGGCGTACGTGCGCAGGTCGTCGCGGAAAACCTCACGGTTCCACGGCACTCGCCTGACGTTCTCCCGCTTCCAGCCGCTGAAGCGCGAGTTGTCCAGCCAGTACTCCAGCACGTCCGCCCCGTCCGCACCGAACCACTCCAGGTTGCCGTCAAGGTGGTCCAGCAGCTCACCGTGAGTGGGGTATCCTGGCACAAGCCGCGCCGCACGGTCGCTGAGCGGCCGCTCGAAGGTGCGCTCGATGGGGGCGAACTGCAGGAAGATGCCCGGCTCGGGACGGACCTGAGTCGGTGGCCGCAGCGTGCGGGTGTAGGCGAGGTGGCAGAGCCGCGCTGCCGGGTCCACCGTGCGCACGGCCTTGAGCAGCGAGTTCACCAGCACCAGCGCCTGGTCGCTGTCCGACAGTCCCCGGCACTGCGGGCAACGACACATGGGCTGGCCGTCGTCAATCCAGAAGAAGTACCGCCCGGTCGTGGACTTCAGCGGCGCCACGTAGCTCGCCATGCGCTCACCGGCGATCTCCAGGGCGCGGGGGGCACTCACGCAGAGGTTGGCATCGGGCGTGCGCTGACCATCTTCGTTCATCCGGAACAACTCCGGATTGTCGGCGAAGAGGTCCCGGGGAAGAGCCCAACTGCAGACGTGGAATCCGTACTCGAAGCCGATACCGTGTCTGGTGCAGTCGGCCACCGTGCGTCGGCCCAGCTCCGTGGCCCTCAGCCAACTCGGTGCCAGGTAAGTGAGGTCCAGGATGTTGAGGCCCAGCCGCGCCGCCGCCGCGGGCCAGTCCATGGCCCGCAACTCGCCCTCGCCAAGCATCACGGCGCGGGTCTGGAACCACGGGGCACCATCGCGGCCTGGCAGTCCGGCCTGGCCTTGACCCCCACAGGCAGCACCCACGAGCCCAACGCTCGCGCCACCGATGACTCTCAGGAACTGGCGGCGATCCATGGTCCGTCATTCGCCCACAAGCCGCCGCTACCTGCTCCCCAAACACCATCTGGAGAGGCGCCGGGGTGGCGGGCCTGCGTCCCCACGGCGCGGCGCCAACAGCCCCTGAACGCCGGGGGCTATACCGCCAGACGCTGCAGCCTCTGGCGCTCCCGCTCGGCACGGTGTCGGTAGTTCAGACACCTCCGGATCAGCGGATGAGTGGCATACAGCCGCCATTCGGGGATGTCCATCACGTCCTCGATCACGTAGCGAGGTCCGCACATGCGCGGCGGCGCCAGGGTGATCCATTCGTGGGGTCGGATCGGGCGGAAGGCCAGCTCAACGTCCTGGAACTGCAGGGCCTGCGCTGCCTCGGGCGACATGGACTGCATGAACTCCTCGTAAGTCTTGCGTGCCCGAGCGTCACCCAACTGGTGCATGCGCTGCCAGTGTTGCAGCGCCGCCTCCACATCACCGCGGTCATTCCGGAGCATGAGCGCCAGTCCGAGGTTGGCGTGTGACAGCGGGGAGTCCGGGCGGGCTTCCAGCGCGATCCGGAAATAGTGGATGGCGCTGGTCAGCAGCGTCCGGGCCTCCTGGCGAATCTGTTGCTTGCGCCCCTCTGCCATCAGGGTGGCGGTCTGCGCCTGACGCTGCAGTTCCTGGGCACGGCGGGCCTGGGCCAGCGCCAGGGCGTTCATAATCCAGGGCGGGGAATCCGTGCGCACTACCTTACGCAGCACCTCGACAGCCTTGGCGTAGTCACCGATCAGGTAAAAGAGTAGGCCCAGGTCGTGCGCTGAGGCCTCGTGGAAGGCGGGCAGCTCCATGGACCGCTCAAAGTGGGGACGAGCACGCAGGAACAGCTCCCGCACCGATGGGGCCACGGTGTCCTCCAGCCTCTCGTGCTGCTCGCTCTCCTTGAGCGCCGCCAGGACATAGCACATACCTGTCAGGTAGTGCATCTCCGTCTGGGTTGGATGCTGTTTCAGGGCTGCCGCTAGCGTGTCACCGGCGGTCTGGTAGTCGCCCTCCAGGTAGTGGGCCAGCCCCAGGTTGAAGCTGGCCTCGGCAACTGGCCCCCTCCCGGCACTGACGATCCCCTGGAAGAGAGCAATGGCCTGGCGCAGGTTGTGGCTCCGCATCTGGCGGTGCGTTTCGGTGGTCGGCTCAATGCTCATCCCGGTCAACGTGAACACGAGCCCCCGTTCCAGAGCGGTTTCGGTCTCTTCGTCACCGATCCTGTTGAGCAGCTCCCGGGCTTCGTCGCTCCTTCCGGCGGCCAACTGCGCGCGCACCAGGTTGTGGCCGTAAAGACCATCGGTTTGCACATTTTGCAGCCGCTGGAAGCACTCCAGAGCTTCCTGGTACCGCTGCGCCGCGAAGTGGAGACAGCCGATGTTGTTGACGGTTTCCGGATCCCCCGGGGCGAGCCGCTCAGCCTCGCGAAACGCCTCCAGGGCTCGCTCCCGCTCGCCCTGTTCCAGGAATACCAGTGCCATGTCATAGTGGGCCAGGTGTTGATGGGCACCGATATGCAGCGCGCTGCTGAAGGCCTCCGTGGCCTCCTCGACCTTGCCGTCCAGAGCGTAGGCGTTGCCCAGGTTCACCTGGATGCCAGCATGGCGCGGCTGCAGCCGTTCCGCCTTGGTGAGCCATTCCAGGGCGGCGCGCGTCTCACCGGCTTGCGCCAGCGCCGCCCCCAGGTTGCTAAAGACGACGGGATCCGCCGACAGCGCCGCCGCTGAGCTCATGGCCGATACCGCGCGGGCCAAGTGCCCCTCGCGGTAGGCCAGGACACCCAGGTTGGCCTGGGGGGGAGCGTAGGTGGGACGTTCGCGCAAGGCAGCAGTGAAGGCCTGGCGAGCCTCGGCGAACTGGCCCAGACGCAGCGAGCGGACCCCCAGGTTGTTGAGCAACACGGGGTCAGCGAGTCTGCCCGTCAGTTCGTGCAGCAGTCGCAAGGTGTCCTGATCTGTGGTCAAGGCTGCGATGCGGGCCAGATTGGGGGCCAGCAGGTCGTTGGGATCCAGTTCGCTGGTTCTCAGGATCTCCCGCACGCGCTCCCACTCACCTGCCTCCCCCAGAGTGGCCAGCAGGTTAGCGGAAGCCTCCGGGTTTCCCTCACGTGACACTTCGGCGAACACTTCGGCTGCCGGGGCGTAATCGCCGCTCAGAAAGCCCACCACCGCCCGGTCGTTGCGGTCGCCCTCCGCTCCAATCTCCGCCACTTTCCGCCGCGCCATGGCCGCCAGCACCTCGGCCCGGTCCAGGTACTGTCGCAGGAGCAGGCGATGCCACTGCTTGCTGAAAAAGTGCCAGATCACCCGCGGCAAGATCACCGCGATGACGCCCAGACAGCCACCAACGGCCGCGTAGACGACGTAGAGCTGCCAGGAGCGGCTATGCATCATCAGCCAGACATAGGCCGCGAACAGCGTCGCACCACCAAGAAAGCCGGCAAGCGTCAATGCCAGTCGCCAGCGACCTCGCGGCAGCATCGGCTTGGCTTCAAGAACGGCTTGTTCCAGCAACCCACGACCTTGCACGGGGCCGATATCGAAGAGCACACGCATAGCAGCACCTCTCCCAGTGGTCGCCCCCGGAGAACCGCGTTGCATCTCTTATTCTATCCACAACGCGTACAATTCTATCCAGAAATCGTTCGCCCTCTCTTAAGTGGAGGGTCTGCACTCCCTGTGCGGCCTGGTTGACGGCCCCGACGCTGGGCGCCTATACTGTCGGCCAGTGTCCGGAGGCTCTCCCTTGCAGCGACGTCATCTGCTCCTGCTTGTTGCCACCATAGCCGTCGTCCTGGTAGCCGCAGTGGCCATCTGGTCTCGTGTCGGGGGCCCCACGGTGCCCGCATCCGGGACGGCCATTGCGCCCATGATGGCCGACAGTGACGGCCCAGCGCCAAAGCCCGCTTCGCCGGACGACGATGCGTCTGAAACCCCTTCGGCCACAGGCAGCAGACCAGGGTCCACGTCGCCGGAGCCCGTCATGCCCCCCCTCGTTCCTGGCAATCCGCTCACAGACGAGCAGTTCGCCGCCATCTCGGCCCGAATTGTCATTGCCAGTGTCGGACTGAAGCATGAACAGGATTGGGAGAAGCTGGTGCTGGACTACATGGCACAGGAACTCGCCAGGGAGAAGATCACCGCCGACCAGTACAATGAGTACGCCCAAGCCCTCTATGCCAACCCGGACCGCGGTCGCGCCATGGCCGAGAACATCATGCGCCGTGTCGAGCAGAAGCTCGGCACGCGGGTGGACGTCAAGGTTCTGCCCACGTTTGGCCTCGACCCGGCGGAGATGAAGAAACTCCAGCAGAAGCTCAAGGAGTAGCTATCCCCTCGCAGGCCGCCACGAAGTCTGGCGACGTCGCTGACCAGCCCCACTTGGTCTCGATCTCCCGGATCGTCATCTTGGTCATCAGCAGGTCATCCACCGTGTCCGCCGACTCGATCCCCGTGGTTGCGTCCCGCAGCAGGATGATGTTGTAGCCCCGCTGGTTCATCTGCATGATCCCGTAGTCCCGGCCGATGAGACACCAGTTGGCGCAGAACCCGGCGTAAACCAGGTGCAGGATACAGCGCTCTTCCAGTACCGCGTGCATCTCGGGGCCGGAGGAGATAACGAGGTCGTCGCCCGCCGGCCGCACCGGCTCGGCAATATCCAGAGCGGTCTCATACCACTGGTAGATCCCTGGCAGCCGCGGCTCCTGTGGACGCCCGAAGGCGGCCCATTCGCCACTCCGGTAGATGTGTCTGAAACCCTCTGGAGGCCAACTGGCGGGCTCCACGGGCGGCTCGGCCAGCTCCGCCTTCGCGGTCTGGTACCCTCTCTTCTGGACGATCCAGGGCGAAGGCGCGTGGATGATCGTGACGCCCGCCGTGCGCGCGGCCTGCAGGGTGGGCACGATCCTCTCCGCGACGATCTGCTTGATACGCCGCACCATGCTGTCAATGTAATGCACGCTCCAGACGTCCACGAGCACCAGGGCCGTCTGCTCCACCGGCAGCGGCAGCGTCCGCTCCACGAACCCGAAGTTGCTTTCCTCGCTGGGCACGTCCGGGTCAGTAAAGACGCGGTAGTAGCGGCAGAGCAGGTCAAGGACGGAGTCGCGCCTGGTCATTGCAAGGACCTCACGCAGGAATGAGGCGACCCCAGAGATTCCCGCCGGCATGAGGAGGAACCTGCCTGCCTGCGGCGGATCCATTGACAGCGCCCCGCGGGCTTGCTCGCCTTCGGGGGGAGCCTCCCGGCGAGCGCACAGGCCAGCGTCGCCTCCCACCCCGGCAACCCCTGGCAACCCTCGGTAACCCTTGCTAACCTTCGGTAACCCCTTGATAACCCTCGCTAACCCTTGATAACCCTTGATGAAACCCGCTAACCCCCGGTAGCCGGGGCTTCCAGCCCCGGGACAAACCCTCAGAGCCACGGGCGGGGCTGGAAGCCCCGCCTACCGCCACCGAGGGGGACCCGACTCCCAACAAGCCAACCGACCGCCGGCAACCAGCAACCGCCCTCCTACCGATACTTCCGCACCGCCTCGAACAGCGCCTCGACGTTCTCCCACGGGAAGCCGTTATCTATCTCGATGTACAGCCAACTCCCGCCCTCCTGCGGGCGGAAGGCAGCGACCAGGTCGTCCACGTGCTTCGTCACGGCCTCCGGCGTGCCGAAGGTCATGACGTGTGAGCGTTCCGGGTGAAGCTGGATGGCCATACCCAACTCCCGGCAGCGGGCGCGCAGGGCGGGCCAGTCGTACAGGTTGATTTGCGGCCAGAGGGCGTTGACGCCCAGCTCGGCGAGATCGGGCAGCAGGTCCCAGACCTGGCCGCAGGTGTGGAAGAAGATGTCCAGTCCAGCTTCGCGGGCGGGTTCCAGGATATACTGGTAGCGGGGCAGGAAGAAGCGCCGGAACATGTCCCGGGAGATCATCAGGGCTTCCTGGGTGCCCAGGTCGTCGCCAATCTGCACGCCGTCCACCCCGGCCGCCACGTAGTACTCCATCACCCCGCGGTCATGCTCGGCGATCATGTCCGCCACCTTGTTGATCTCCGCCGAGTTCAGGGCCAGATCCACCATGCAGTCCTCGAAGCGCCGCACGGCCCGCATGACTTCCAGGATGCTGCCCCAGCCCGCCCGCAGGTAGTAGGTCTCACGGTGCTGGCGCAGGCTCTCCTTGACCACCTCAAACTCTGGCCCCGAGGGCGTCGGGGGTGTGGGCGTCTGCCAGGTCTCCAGCGCCGCCCAGTCGTCCAGCGGGTTCTTCTCGGGGTGTCCCCAGATGCCGAACACGAGATGCTTCCACACCACACCCCAGGCGTCGGTCCGCAGTTCGCAGTAGCTGCCATCGGGCTGGATGAACTGCGGGTCCGGGTCGGGGATCGGCAGGTTTGAGAAGTCGCCGAAGTCATGCGGGGTGTCACGGAAGAGCGCCTGCAGCTTCTCTCGGTGTTCGTGCATGCCGGCTGTGGACGGGTGGCACTCCAGGCAGACGATGTCAGGAGGCTGGAAGTCCAGCATGGCTCTCACGCGTTCGCGGGGCAACATGGACAGACCTCACTGGATGCTGGTTAACGGCGGTTCGGTCGGCAACTCCACCCGGCAGCCCTCACGGGCGGATTCCAGCGCTCCCACAGCCGTGACCAGAGCCTGTCGCGCGGCGGTCAGGCTGACCAGGGGCTCAGCGCCGCCGAACATGCAGTCCACCAGGTGGACCACCATCTCGCGTCGGGCCCAGGCCTGGACGTCGGGCGGGTTTCTCACTTTGAGCGGGTGGAAGTCGTCGGCCGAGACGAAGATCAGGGGCCATTCATCCTCCGGGTTGTCGCGCAGGACCAGTGAGCCCTGGGTGCCCACCAGCCGGCGCTCACAGGAGGGGCGGTCGGCTGCCGCCCCATGGCAAAGAGTCACGGTCCCCATGACCGAATCGGCGAACTCCAGGCTGACCAGCGTCGCCGCCTGGCCGGCCGTCGCGGTGACGGCGTGGGCCGGGCCCAGCAGATGCTGCAGCAGTCCGAAGGGCTGCACGAGGGCCGCGAGCAGGCTCGCCGGAGCTTGCGGTTGCAGGGCCAGGATGGACATGAACACCGGCCCTCGGAACTCCCCGCTGTCCAGCAGAGCCTTCGCCTTCACCACCGCTGGCAGGATCGGCTCGTGGAGTGCGCACAGCAGCCGCCGGCCCATGACATCGGCCACGTGGACCATCTCATCGGCCTCCGTCACCGTCTCAGCCAGGGGCGCCGGGCAGAGGACGTCTTTGCCCGCGCGCAGGGCGGCGTTCGCCACGCCGGGCTGCTCCCGAAGCGGGACGCTCAGGCTGACCAGCGCCACCTCCGGCTCAGACAGAGCCCGCTGTGCATCGTCCGCGACCTCCCGGATGATGCCGAAGCGATCCCTCAGTGCTGCCCCGGCCTCCCCTGCGGCAGCCAGGATCACGCGGTTCACGTGCGGGCTCCGCACGTACCCGGCCAGGAAGTCGGCAGCGGAAGCCTCAGCGCCGATGTGCAGAACGGTATGCGGCATGGGCGTTACCTCAGTGCGGACTCAGTTCGGAGCAAACTCAACCCCATCGCGGGTGACGCGCAGGAACCGGGCGCGGATGGATGAGCCCTCGCCCTCCTCGTAGTACACGATGAGCACACGGCCGTCGGGCAGTTCCGCGAGGCTCGGGTAGGCGCCGATGACGCTATCGACCTCGAAGTTTTCACTCCAGGTCTCACCCTCATCGAGGCTGTAGTGCAGCGACGTGTTCGGCAGGCGGTGAGCCACCAGCAGGATGCCCTGGGAGGTGCGCAGTAGATAGGGTGCGTGGCCGGGGAAGCCGATAGGCACGCTCTTTGTCCACGTCTTGCCGCCATCGTGCGAGACCGAGCGCCACATGATGTTGTCGCCGCGATTGGAGCGCATCACGCACAGCAGGCTGCCGTCCGGCCGGGCGATGACATCCGGCTCGTCGTTGTCATCGTTCTCGGCGTCCAGCATGTAGGGCTCGCTCCAGGTGTGCCCGCCATCTTGCGACAGGATCATCAATGTCCAGACGCGCAGCGGGTCTGGCAGCTCCTTGTAGATGGGCATGATCAGGGTGCCGTCCGGCAGTTCGCGGATGGGTGCGGAGACGCCGTAGTAGGCGCCGGCAGTGGAGGGGATCAGCTCGGGCTGGCTCCAGGTGTGGCCGTCATCGGTGGAGCGGACGGTCCAGATCTCCTTGTAGCGAACCCCATCGCCCGGTCGTCGGGTGCGGCTGCCGACATAGTAGGTGAACCAGTTGCAGATGAGGGTCCCGTCGCGGAGTTGGCAGATGTGCGGATCCCGGTCGTCCCAGGGCGTGTCGGCTACGGTGAAGGGGGGGCTCCAGCTCGCGCCGTTGTCCGTGGAGCGCACCGCGCAGACCCGGGCCCCGTTGGGCAGGTCGTCGGTCGGCAGGGAGATGTGCGAGTACCCGGCGTAGAAGACGCAGAGCAGGTCGCCATTTTGCAGGCGAACCACATCGGGGAAGGCCTCGTAGCCACCGGCTCCGGCGTCGTGGCAGATGACCTGGTAGCTGGCTGTAGACATGGCGGCCTCCTCGGCGAGGGCGACAGCTGCGGTGCAGATGGCCGCGACGACCATGGCGATGAAGGGGCTAGTCGATGCCAAACAGCCTCACCTCCGCAGGACGCAGCCGCAGTGTGAAGCGGTTGTCGCCGGCGCAGACAACCTCGCCGGTGAACAGATCGGTCACCGTGCAGCGGCGGGGCATCCGCACCGTCGCCGGGCCGCCGCGCTGATCCGCGCCGATGGTGAGTGTGTGGGCGTTAGCGAAGAGCAGGTGGCGCGTACTGCTGTCGTAGATGTGAACCCCGGCCTGGTGAGCAAGGCGCTTGAGCAGCGTTCGAGGCAGGGGTGAAGCCGAGGCGTAGACCGAGGTCCAGTCCGCGAACGCCTTGCGGGCCACGATCACTGCGGCTGGGTCATCGGCCAGGGCCGCCAGCGGCTCCGCCTCCGGATCGTCCACCGTGAACCGTGCCCCGGCGGGGACGCGCAGACGACCGCGATCAGCCACGGCCTCTGTCGCCTCGTGGTGCGCCGGATCGGCCTCGACGGCAATGCCGGTTAGTTCGCGGATGTTGGCGGTCTCCACGCCTGCCTCGTCCATGTACCCGGTGCCGTAGCACCAGACGATAGTGCGGCCGTCGCGTTTCAGGTGGCGGCGGATTGCGGCACGCTGGGCCCGGTCCAGGCGAAAGGCGTTCAGCACCAGCACCAGCCGGTACCGGCTCAGGTCCAGCATCCCCAGGTCTGCCAGGAGCGCCGTGTCATAGGGTGCGACGAAGGGCATCTCCGCCACCTGGGCGCTCAGCAGTGTGGTCAACAGCGGGCTGCGGAAAGTCAGGTAGTGCTCTGATGGCTCGTCCATGAGCAGGAGCACCTGGGCGTTGGAGCACCGGTTGGGCTGGGCGAGAACCTGCGCGCGAATCTCTCCCAGGCGCTTGACCCCGGCCATGATCTCCGGGTCGTCATAGTAGCCGCCGTGAATGTCGAAGTGCGCGGTCTGCACGCCCTGGGCCAGGGTCATCCCGATCTCGCGCCGG
Organism: Armatimonadota bacterium; assembly: GCA_013178155.1. Taxonomy (GTDB): domain Bacteria; phylum Armatimonadota; class Zipacnadia; order Zipacnadales; family UBA11051; genus JABLXH01. The sequence goes on from JABLXH010000006.1 coordinate 43,946, forward strand.
CACATCCACACGAACTGCTCCGGCGTCTGGGTCAGGCCCATGGTCCATTCCCAGTTCTTCAGGTTCGGGTCGTCCTTGAGCTTCTCGTAGTACTTGTAGCTCACCTGGTCGAAGTCGTTCCAGAAGAGCTTCCCGTGCCGCGCCAGGGACTGCACCGGGGCGCGAAAGTACGGCTGGCCCGGCAGGTTGCGGTTGAAGTAGCTGGAGGGCGCCATGAGGAAGTCAATGTCCGGGCAGCGTTCCAGCTTGTCCACCGCCAGGTGGCCCGCATCCTCGCCCAGTTCGGTGAACTCGAAGGTGTAGGCATAGAAGGCCCCAACGACCTGTCGCCGGTGCGTTGCGGCCTTCACCGCCCCGGCGAAGTCGGCGATGGTGTCGGCCATGATGTCGGACCAGAAGTCATGGAAGTCAATGACCGGGGCTTCGCGGAGGGGGTCACGGAAGGTCGCCGTGCGCGGCACGGCATCAAACCCCGAGGGCGGTCCAGCGGGTCGGCCTCCCCGGCGCGTGTCCGCCGAAGGAATGGCGGCGGTCGGGAGAGTCACCGCGTCATCGCGCCAGGCCCGGCGCAGGGCGGCGTCGGTGCGGTATTTGGCCCGCAGCCAGTCCCGAAAGGCACCCACCATCGGGGCGCTATAGTCGCCCAGCAGCGGGGCGTTCATGCTCCAGTGGTACCATTCCTCGGTCTTCTGGCCCGAGAGCTGATAGCCGATGACGCGATCGCCATAATCGGACGCCTGGACGTGGGCAATGATCGTCCGCAGGGCGTGCTTCATGTCCTCGCGCCAGCGCTGGGAGGCCAGGGAGGGGTACGGCCCGGAGCGCGACAGGGCATAGAGCTTCTCGCCGAAATCGGTGGCCCCGTTCTCCAGCACCATTAGCTCGCCGGGGTTCTCAGCCATCCACCACGCCGGGGCGTCAATGTAGATACGCGGCAGCAGGTAGGCGTTGGGTGCGTTGCTCAGGATGGTGTGGGCGCGGGCGTCCAGCTCGCGGAAGTCCCACTGCTCACGGCTGACCCACATCGGCGGCGAGTAGCCGTAACCGCTGATCTCGACCACGAAGTTGAAGACGTCGCAGCCCGCCGCCGCGAAGGCCGCCGCGCGCCGCCCCATGCGCTCGGGGTTGGTGTCATAGGTGGCGTAGGCGAGGCCCGAGTGGGGCTGGCCGTTGACCACGAAAGCGGGCGCGCCGCCGATGAGCCGGACCTCGGAGGTGGCGGCTCTCGCAGAGCTGCAGAGCGCGATCAACAGCAGCGCCAAGCCCAATCCAGCCATGACTACCTCCTGCGTAGTGTCCACCGTAGTGCGCTAACTTCCTGGTGCTGTCAGAGGTAGGACCGTCTCTCGCGCATCAGTCACGCCGCTCGATGACAACGGTCCACGGGCCAGACGCTTCTATCTTGAGGTAGTGGTCCTCGGCCGCCATCTCCGGGTAGTAAGTATCCTTTCCCGGCCCGATCTCGTTGACGAGTAGGCGGGAGTCTTCACCGCCGCTATCACATAGATAGACCACGAAGTTGTCGCGCGTCTGACATGACCACCTAACACGCCAAGGCATCGGGCATGAGAACCGCGTGGTAACTTGGTTCCCCGAACCGTGTAGCGAAGCCACATCGGGCCAGTTAGTCGTGTCTAGCGTTGGGGCAGAGACTTCGCCTGCTGGAATCAGCGCCGTGCTCACATCGCCAGTCTGTGTGCGTTCCGGTGGTACTTCCGTGACTACGAGGCAACCACGCCACAACACCCAGATGACAAGAAGCCCGAGCAGCACCTTGGCGAGACCAATGGTGGCCTTCCCGAGGTTGTTCAAGGCACCAAAGAGGGTCTCCGTAGGTGGGCCAGGTTCAGGCGTCGTCCGGGGCAACGCGGACATACTATCTTGGGTCTGTGCCTCAGGCCTGCGGCGTTGTACGGCACAGCGCAGGCACCGATCAGACTCGGCTTCATTCTGACGACCGCAGACGCGGCATGTCCAGTCTACGTCGTCGTGATCCGTTGTCGGGCCAGTCTCCGGTTGTGACTGCGTCTCCATCATTACTCTCCCCAAGGCACACGTAGCGTCTAGGCGCTTCAATCTGTAGGCCTGGGCTTGGTACCCCGTCAGTCGCGGTCTGGTGACCGCTCCCACCGAGGCGCGCCCGGGACGGTCGCGCTCACGCGGTTTACGCTGCCGGCCCGGGCCGAAGTCCGGCACCTCCAGCAGCACTCCGCCCTGCTTTGCCGACTCATGGGCAATGAGGCCGGGGATCAGGTAGCGCGCGGCCTGCCAGACATTGCAGGGCGGCTGTTGGCCGGTAACGCACGCCTGAACGAAGTCATCCACCAGGAACTGGTGGGAGCCCAGATGGCCGTTGGGCAGGCCAATGAACTCTTTCGGCAGGCGGCCCACATCGTGCACCCGCGAAGCCCCCTCGTGGGTGCCGTCGGCGGAGGTGACCTTGTCCATGTCGCCACCCGCGCTGACCGGGATGCCGACGGGAGCCAGCAGTTCGGTCAGGTCCTCGCGCTCGTTCCAGTTCTTGGTCACCCACACCTGACTGCCGGTCTGCTCCTCGTAGCTGCCCAGCGTGCCATAGAGGCTCATGCCGACCGTCCCAGGGTGACCGATGCGGCGGAATTCGTTGAGGCGGAAGGCGCTGCCGTCAGACGTGCGGCACAGCGCTGTTTCGTTGCTGAAGACGTTGTCCCAGATGTTGGCTCCGGGAGCGTAGATGCCGTCCTCGTGATGGTCGACGAAGCCGAAACAGGCGACATGAGTGGCGTAGGCGCCGGTGACCGAGACAATCAGACTCATGGAGTGGGTCGGGTAGTACATGGGCGGCGAGCCGGCGAAACGCCTCCAGTCCTCGCCCCCTCGCCATTTCATCACCTCGTAGAGCCCGTGGTCCCAGTCGTGGTAGTACTCTCCCTCGCCGTAGACGATCTCGCCGAAGTCGCCCCGGCGAAAGCGCTCGCGGCAGTAGATAGCGCAGGGGTAGTAGTAGCTGGTCTCGCCCACCATGTAGATGCGTCCAGTGGCTTCCACGGTCCGCACCAGGGCGGTGATCTCCTCCATGCTGATGGCCGAGGGAACGGCAGAGTACACGTGCTTGCCGGCCTGCAGGGCCTGCACCGCCTGCGGGCCATGCAACCAGTTCTGGGAGAAGATGGCGATAGCGTCCACATCGCGGGTACAGAGGTCATCGAGCGAGGGGGAGGTGGCCCGAATGTCGAACCTCTCGGCCTTGGCGCGTAGCTTGTCAGGGTCAAGGTCGCAGAGGGTCACCTCGCTTACGAGAGGGTGGGCCCGAAACAGCGGGATGAAGCAGTCGGCGAAAGCGCCGACACCGCAGATGCCTACCTTGATGGACATGGCAGCCTCCCGGATAGCGAGCCCGGAGCTCGCAGGGTAGCGGCGCTAGGTTCGCGACAAGGCCGGGCCGGTCCTGCGTCTGACGGCCCAGTCACGGCATACGGAGGGCACTATGGCGATCAGCTCGACGGTCACAACGACGGCGGTGCTGCTCCTGGCTACCGGGGCTGTCCTGGCCCAGGACCTGGAGACACTCCTGCGTAACATGCAGGACTTCAACGCCGTGCAGGTTGTCTACCGCGGTGGCGTGCCGCACACCGACAAGAACGGAAACCTGCTGACCCGGTACGACCCTCAGCGCTCGTTCTTTCAGATCGGCATCTGGGGCAATCCGTATGGTGAAATCTACGGGACCAACTACGACCTGAAGACCCTGACCGAGGCGGGGTTCAACACCATGTGGCCCTGGCCCATCGGTACCTTCGAGCAGCAGCTCGAGGCGGGCAAGGCCGCGGGGCTGCAGGTCGTCTACATGCACGCCCTCGACCCCGCCGAAGCGGCCCGGCTCAAGGACCATCCCAACTGGCTGGGCAATGTCTGGTGTGACGAGCCCACCGGCGCCTACTGGGGCAAGGACATGGAGGGGAAGTTCGCGGAGTTTCAGGAGTACAAGGCCAAGATCAATGCCGCCGCCCCGGGGCGAGTGGTCTTCATCAACGACGTGCCCTGGGTGACCGCACCGGCAACCACCTGGTGGGCCAAGTGGAACACCGCCGGCGATGTGGCCTGCCATGACAACTACCCGGTGATGAACCGGGGTTACCGCTCCCGCAGCCTGGGCGACGAGGGCAGCAAGTCTGGCATCCCGACCACGACGCTGCTGGCCGCGGCGGTCAACCAGGAGAAAAAGCCCGTCTGGCTCATCGTCGGCGCCTTCACCCAGCGAGGCCATGGCGCCTTCCCCTTCCGCTTCCCCACCCCAATGCAACTGCGCGCCCAGGTCTACGCCGGGCTCATCCACGGCGCAACGGGAATCATCTACTTCTGCTGGGACACCTACGTCTGCCGCGACGGCGAGGTCATGGGCATGTCGCCCGACCCGAAAGTGGCCTATTCGCCGGGTGGGCCGGGGTTCACCAAGCCGTCCAACGCCAAGCCACTGGAGCTGGTCGAAAGCCGCGCGCTCTGGGAAGCGGCTCGACAGGTGAATACTGAGATCAAGGAGCTGACGCCCTCTTTGCTCTCGCCGACGGTGGGCGAGGAGGTGAAGTACTCGCTTAAGACCGAGGGCACGGCGGTCAGTCAGTCGCCCATCCGCTGCCTCCTCAAGCCTCATCCCGAGGGGGGCTATGTGCTGCTGACCGTGAACGTGGATGACGCGGTGATGAAGGTGACCTACGAGTTCCCGGGCGGGCTGAAGTCGGTGCAGCCGCTGTTTGAGAACCGCGCGGCCTTCGAGTTGCAGCCCGACCAGAAGACCTTTGAGGACATGTACGATCCCTTCGAGACCCACGTCTACCGTATTCAGCCGCCGGGGTAAGGGGGCATTGCTCGCATGGATCACCGGCTGCTTGTTGCAGCTCTGGGGGCGCTGCTTATGTCGGCACCGGGACATGCCGTGACGACCCTTGCCTTGCGGCCGGGCATGCCGGAACTGTCTGGCGGCGACGTACCGGCGCTCTGGGCAGAAGTCCCCGACGCCGACCTGGTCGCAAGAGACCTGACCGTCACTCCAGCGGTGCCCTATCGCTGGGTCTTCGCGCCAGGCGAGACGATCGCCCTGACAGCGTCAGCGCAGACCGCGGGTCGAGTCGCGCTGACGATCTGGGACTGGGAGCGCCGCCCGGTCGCCCGCCAGGAGTTTGCCGCGCCTTTCACGGAAGAGCTACACTTCGAGGTGACAGGACGGGGCACGTACCTGCTGACGCTGGACCGGTTCGCCGGTGAGGAGTGTCAGGCGCGGCTGGCGCGCAGCTTCGCTGTCTGCCCGCCTAACGAGGACCGGCGTGATCTCTGGCGGCAATCGGCTTTTCAGCCGGGCTGTTGCAGCTTCCCCGGTCGCCAGCACTGGACCAACGCCTTCGGCCCGGCTCACCCCTCCGGGATCACTGAGCAGCAGGCCGCCGAGCTGGATGCCGAGCTATCCGCTCGCCTCGGGCTGGTGCTGGTGCGCCCTGACCTGCCCGTCACCTGGACCGCGCCCGACCAGCCGCTGGACTTCAGCCGCGCCGACTGGGCCGTGCGCGCCTTCACCTCGCGCGGGTTCAAGCTGGCCCTGCAGGTGGGCTTCCCCGGCGAAGCCGACTGGGCGCTCATGCCCCAGTATCAGGGCGTGAACGACCCCAAGTGGCGTTACCCTCGGCGGGAGGAGGTGGTGCGGCGCTTCACGCGCGAGGTCGTGGAGCGCTACGCCGCCGACACTGCCTTTGTCGAGGTCTACAACGAACCAGACAATGCCGACTTCTGGCGGGGGACAGTGGACGAGTTCGTAGCCACACACCACTGGATCGCCGAGGAAGTGCAGCAAGTCGCACCGGGGCTGCCGGTGCTCAGCGGCGGCCTCTGTCTGATGGACCCGGAGCGCACCGGTCTCATCGCCCGGGGCATCGCTGATGCCGTGGACGGCGTGGGCTATCACTCCCACGGTGGTGTGGACGTCCTGCAGGCAACGCTGACGGCCATGCGCGCCACCCATGCGGCCGCAGGCTATGAGCGGCCGGTCTTCTACAACACCGAGATGGGCTTTGCCAACTGGCGGCTGGACATGGAGCGGGCGGCAGCGGCGACGGCGGTGCAGAAGCTGCTTTACTGCTGGGCCCACGGTAACCGCGCGGGGCTGCTGTACTGCAGCCGCGACATCGGCGGCCCGCGCACGAGCGCGAAGGACTGGGGCTACCTGGACCACTTCATGTGTCCGCGCTTCACCTATGGCGCCGTGGCCGCGTTCGTGGACGCCTATGCCGGAGCGACGTTTGAGCGGACGCTCACCGAGGCCAATGGGCTGTACGCCTATGTCCTACGGCGGGGCGACGCGTGGCTGGTTCCGGTCTTCGTGGGGAGTGACTACCCGCGCTCGGTAGCCATCGAGACGGATGCCCTGGCGGCGTCGTTGCTGGACCCCATGGGCAATGCCGTGCCGGTGGCCTTGGTAGAGGGGCGGCTGACGGTCACCGCCGGCTACTACCCGACGACGCTGATCCTGGAAGGCTCGGCGACTGTTCGCCTCAGCGACGGCTAGCACGCCAGCGTGGCTGGCCGTGGCACCCCTTACAGTTCAAACTGTGCAGGTCGCCGGGGCGTCGGTGGCGAAATCTTTGCCTGTTGTGCCATTGCTACCGGAGCTGGAGTCCCCCCATGGCCATTCGCTCGCGCATATTGACGAGGATTGACTTGCCAAAAGAAGTCCGGGTGGAGATCGAGGACACCATCCGCGGAACCAAGGTCATCCGCAAGGTGGACTTCGAGAAGTGCCTCAACGAGCTGGCCGCTCTGGGTACGGTGGACCTGCATGAGACAGACCCGGCGGAGCTCATCGCCCTGGCCTCGGCCCTGGCCAAACACCGCGCCGTCGATCAGTACCTGCTCAGTATCGGCGTGGACCCCCACGAGCACCTGAAGGAAAGCGAGCAGTAGCTCTGCCTCAAGCGCGATGCCGCGGTACGCGCCAGTTGGCGTACCAGCGGCTGTCCTCCGGCGGTGGTTCCTGCCCGGCTCCCAGGTCCTGCATAGCGCTCATCTCTGGCAGCCGCGGCTTGATCTCGGTCTCCCAGATGTCCTCCACGTCGTCGAAGGTCACCAGGCGCCAGACGGGCGCGGCCTCATTGTAGGCCGCCAGCAGCCGCCGGGCCGTCTGCCCCAGGCCGGCAGCCACTACCGCGATCTTCTCCTCCCCAGCCTGGCGGCTGGCCTCTCGGGCATCCGCGCCCAGGCCGAAGTTCGGTGGCGGCGGCAGCGGGTCGGGGAGGCGCGACATGTCCACGCACTCGGGGAAGGCCGCCCAGAGCATGGCCGTCTCCGCCGCGCCCCCGTGACCGCTGTTCCCGTAAACGCCGAACACGCCGCAGAGCAGAATCTCCAGGCGGGCAGCGAAGTGCGGTTGCAGGATGTCGCGGAGTACCGGGAAGTCCGGCGAGTGCGGTCCGGCGTGGCCACTGACCGCGATGACCGCATGGAAGCCCAGGGCGTCGGCCGCCCGGATGTGGTAACAAAGGCTTTTGTAGAACATCCACGGCGGGTACGCCGTCAGCCACGGCCGGTACTGGCCCACGGCCTGATGCGCCCAGACCGCCGAGGCACCCGCTTCGTGGCAGTGCCAAAAGAACGGCGGAGCCACGATGCCACCGTGTTGCTCCGCCGCCGCAATGCAGTACGCCCACGGCCGCAGCCCGTCCATCCCCAGGGCATTGTGCGGGCCATGAGGCTCGCACAGGCCGTAGGGCATGTAGAGAACCGGGCAGGCGGCCATGGCGGCCTCTAACTCGTCCGGGAACATTCTCTCCCAACGGACTTCACGCCGCATGGGTCACCCTGCCCTTCCTGGTCGTTGTCTAGCTGCGCTGCACGTAATTCAGCCGGAGTGTCGCCAGAACCTGTTCCACCTCACGCTTCTCATCGGGCAGCAAGTTGTCCGCCAGCGCATCCTTCAGATAGGCCAGCGTGTCAATGGCCAGCTTGGCCTGCTTCAGGTCGGTCCGTGTCTCCTTGGCGCCGGGGGCCAGGCGCACCCCCAGTTGCACCCAGGCCTGTTCGATCAGCATGCTCACAAACAGCCGGAGCACACCATACGTGTCAACCTCGGGCATGGCCTCACCGGCAGGAGCGGTCTCCGTCGGTTCAGCAGCGGGTTCCGCCGCGGGAGCCTTCGTGTCGCCCTCCCCTGCAGTGGCCTGCGCCTCCCCTTTTTCATCCTCGTGTAGCCAGTCGCGCTGGTCTACCTTGTGGTAGCTTTCCCTGATCTCATCGTCTTCGCGACGCACGTCATCGGGCATGACGATCACCTCAAGGGCGGGGGCAGTCCGATCCCCTTGAGAGAGACGCGGACGCCCTCCGCAGTGGTTGCGATTTCAGTCTCGACGCCCAGGATCTGGGCAACTACGAGGGCGTTTGTTCTCAGGTGTCCGGTCGCCTCGGTGGTGACGAAGGTGGTTGTGCCGTCAGCAAGCGCGGCGTAGAGCAACAACTGGTCAGCCAGACGGTGATCCACCGTGGCGGCGGTGCTGAGGAATTCACGCAGGCGCGCACCGGCCTCGGCACCCACTCGCTCGGCTGGCATGCCGGTGCGTCCCAGCTCCGACGCTCCACCAGCACCACGCTCAAACCGCGCCATCGCCAGGCATGTGGTCCCCGGGCTCGTCGATTCCAGGTGCGCCTCATAGCACGTGTGCTCCTGGTTCGACCAGGGGCCCAGCGCCTGCCGTACACCCTCGCACTGCCGGCCAACGATGTGCGCGGGCAGGCTGCGGGCGCAGAGGCTGTAGGTAGCCAGTTCGGTGATGCCGCCCCGCGTGGTCAAATCCAGAGGCTGCAGGGGCCGGGACAGCGGGGTCACGCGCGCGACCATCTCGCCCTGGCCACGGGGATACCAGCCGGGTCGCAGTCGCGTCAGCTCAAAGTCCGCGCCCATTGCCTGTACCTGGGGCGCAAAGACCGCCGCGAGGTAGGCAAAGACTGGGCTCCAGGGCACCTCGGTGCCGCCGCGCAGTAGTACCACACTTGCCTGGGGCGAAAACAGCAACGTCGGCAGCACCGCCTGGCAGATGAGGGTTGTCGAGCCGGCGCTGGGCGATTCCGCCGAGACGTCGAAGGAAAACTCGCCCCCGGTCAGAGTCTGCGGGTGAAGCTCGATCTCTCCGGAGTGTAGCTCTGCACCGCGCAGCTCGCCGTTGCAGACCGCGGCCACGGCTTTGCAGGCCACCACATGCTGCGCCGCCAGGCCGGGGCTACGACGGCCGGCGCGGATGTTGGTAACCCGGACCGCCTGGCCAGTGACCGCCGCCAGAGCCAGGCTGGTACGCAGAATCTGGCCGCCACCCTCGCCTTGTGCGCCGTCAACGACCAGCAGCTCAGACATTGGCCTCACCGAACGGCAGTATACCAGCCTCCCGCGCAGCCGGTCAACGGAACGCTCTTTCCGGTGTGGACGGCCCCGTGCGGGCAGAATACGGTGTGCCCGGCCCTGTGCCTTGCACAGCCCCTTGCCTCTTTGCGGCCCTGCGGTGCATACTGAGATTGTGCGCATACTCTCGGCGGAAGCAAGCCATGACCTTGACCATCGAGACTAGGTCGCCGGAGGCGACACGAGCGATCGCCCGACATCTGGCGCAAGTGCTCAGACCGGGCGATGTCCTGGCTTTGACGGGCGCCCTCGGGGCGGGCAAGACCTGCTTCGTGCAGGGGCTGGCCGAGGGTCTTGGGGTCACCGGACGAGTCGCCAGCCCTACCTTCATCCTCATGCGCGCCCACCGCGGGCCGCTACCGCTCTACCACGCCGATGCGTATCGTCTGGAGTCCGGTACCGACTTGCTTGATATTGGGCTCGAGGAGTGGTTAGCTACGGGCGTCGTCGCCCTGGAGTGGGCCGACCTGGCGCCGGAAGTGTTGCCACGTGATCACCTCGCCCTGCGCATCGAAGTCAATGGTGAAGGCCGGCAACTGCACTTCAGCGGCCATGGCCCACGTTCGCGAACCCTGGTGGAGCACCTACGCGCATGCGCCTCCTAGCGCTGGAAACCTCCGAATACGTCAGCAGCCTGGCTCTGCTCGCGGACGACCTGGTGATGTTTGAGCAGACCTTTGAGAGCCGGATGAACCTGTGTGAAACCCTCGCCGGGCGAGTGGCTGAGGCTCTGACTGCGGCCGGCGGCGAGCTCGACGCCCTTGCTGTATCCCTCGGCCCGGGTTCCTTCACGGGTCTGCGCGTCGGCCTGGCAACGGCCAAAGCCTTGGCCCACGCGCGCTCCTGGCCACTGGTGGGCATCTGCACCCAGGAGGCTATTGCGCTGGAAGCTGGCGCGAGTCCCGGCGACCTTCTTTGCGTGGTTCAGAGTGCGCGCCAGGGGCACTTCCATGCCGGCATCTGGGAGCGGACGGAGGGTTCCGTCCGGCCACGCAGCGGCCTGCAGGTGGTAGAAGCCGCGCAGCTCGACAGCATGCTGACCCCCGCAGTAGCCGCCGTTGTCGGTCCCGCGACCGACGCGGTCCTGGCCAGCGGTGTCCAACTGCCCCCACAGTGCCAACTGCAGACCGTGTATCCTACTGCCCGGGCCGTCGCACGGATGGCCCTCCCGAGGGTGGCGACCGCTGATCCCGATGCCTGTTTCTCGCTGCAGCCGATCTACCTGCTGCCCTCCCAGGCCGAACGAATGCGGCAACTCAACGTGGCGCCTGGCACTGTCCCCCGGCGTCGCGTCGTGGTCCGGCGGGCCAGCCTGGCTGATCTGCCCGACATCGTCCGTATCGAGTGTGCCAGCTTCCCCACGCCCTGGCCCGAGAAGGCCTTGCGCGAGGAGGTGACGCGGTCCCATGGCGGCCTGTTCCTGGTGGCCGAGCTGGATGGTGCGGTGGCTGGTTACGTGGGCGCCTGGCTTTATGCCGGCGAGGCCCACATCCATAACGTGGCGGTGGACCCGGCGCTGCGGCGGGCCGGCCTGGCTGAGATCATGCTCCTGGTAATGCTTCAGCAGGCCGCGCAGGCGGGCGCTGACGAGGCTTTGCTGGAATACCGCACCGGCAACGATCCCGCCGCCAGCCTCTACGCCAAGCTGGGCTTCAAGCCGGTGGGCCGCCGCAAGCGCTACTATCCGGATACGGGCGAAGATGCCATCGTCGCCTCCCTGGCCGACCTGTCGGCGGAGGCGCAACAGCAGGCCCTGGCGTCGCTGCGTCACCAGTGGGAACAACGGCATGGCTATGAGCTCCATGTTGAGATCTGAGCTGATCCTGGGCATTGAGAGCTCGTGCGACGACACCGCGGCGGCAGTCGTGGAGGCCGGACGTCGCGTAAGGTCCTCTGTGGTCGCCTCCCAGGAGGACATCCACGCTCTTTTCGGGGGCGTGGTGCCGGAGGTCGCCTCGCGCAAGCACGTCGAGGTCATCACCCGCGTCGTGCAGGAGGCTCTGGACCGCGCCAACTGCACCTGGAGGGATCTCGGCGGGATCGCGGTGACCAACGGCCCCGGTCTCATCGGCTCGCTGCTCGTGGGGGTAAGTGCCGCCAAGGCTTACCACGTGGCGACTGGTCTGCCGCTGGTCGGCGTGAACCACATCGCCGCCCATCTCATGTCCAACTTCTGCGACCTGCCCGAACAAGAGGGCGCGCCCGAGGACTTCCCGGCGGTTTGTCTGGTGGCCTCCGGAGGGCACAGCGACCTCTGCCTGCTTACCGACTTCGGCCAGTACGAGGTCATTGGCATGACGCGCGACGATGCCGCCGGGGAGGCCCTGGACAAGGCGGCGCGGCTGCTGGGCCTCGGCTATCCCGGGGGCCCGGCGCTCGAGAAAGCCGCGCGTGAAGGTCACGACCGCTTCAGCCTGCCGCGCCCCGCCCTGGGAGACAGCTACGACTTCTCGTTCTCTGGTCTGAAGACGGCATTGGTGCGTCTCATCGAGGAACTGCGGGGCGAGAGCCCAGCGGGTGCCGTCCTCCCCGTGGCGGACCTGGCCCACTCATTCCAACAGGCCGTCGTGGATACTCTGGTTCGCAACACGATGCGGGCGGCCGAGGCGTATGGGGCGCGACAGGTCCTGCTGGCAGGGGGCGTAGCGGCGAACTCGGTGCTCCGGGCTGAGCTCTCAGCGGCCGGAAAAAGACTGGGCCTGCCCGTGCGTTATCCGCCGCTGCGGTTATGCACTGACAACGCCGCGATGGTGGCCGCGGCCGGTTACCATCGCCTCAGCGGGGGCCAAAACGACAACACGGGGCTGGACGTCTTCTCAGCCCTGGACCATTGACCGTCCCACACCACGCCGGCGACGCCACTGCCAGAAGGCGCCGCCTCCCAAGCCCGCCAGCATGAGCGCCCAGGTGCTGGGCTCGGGCGCCAGCCACTCCAGCCGGTACGCATGGGTCTCCCCGTTGATGGTCCCCGTGCCCACGATCCAGCCGTGGCGGTTGATGGCCTCTGCAGAGGTCAGGGTCCAGCCGAGGGTGGGGTCTATCAGGCTATTGAGGTCCACCATGTTCTCCCCGTCCCACAGAAACGCCCGGTAGAGGCTGCTGGCGTTCAGCGAGCGGCCGACGACATGGCCGTAGTAGTTCACGCACTGGCCGTAGCTGACGGAACCGCCAAGTGTCCCCAGGTCGGTGGCGCCGTTGGCGTCGCCGAGAAAGGCGTGGATGATCGTCGGTGAGGAGGGGAGACTGCTGTAGCCCGTGATCAGTCCGCTGTTGTTGATGGAAGTGGCCACGCTATAGTCGCCGCCGAGATCGGGAAGAGCCGACATCACGCCATCCTGGTAGATGAACGCGCGCCGGTAATCGTCTGCGTCGTAGGAGTAGCCGACCACGGTCCCGCTGTCATTGATGCCATAGGCCACGGATACCCAGCCGCCCAGCGTCCCCAGGTCGGTCATGGTGCCGTCTTCCCAGAGGAAGGCGTGCTCCTCCCAGTCGTCGGTGGTCGAGGCGTAGCCAACCACCTGGCCGCTGGCGTTGACGGCGTAGGCCTCTCCGTAGGACCCACCGTGTGTGCCCAGGTCGGTCATTACGCCACCGGAGTAGAGAAAGGGGCGGATGTTGCCATACTCGTCTTCCGAATAGCCGACGATGTCGCCGCTGCTATTGGTGCCTACGGCGCCGCTGTAGGTGCCGCCAGTAAGGGTGCCCAGGTCAGTCATGGCACCTTCAGACCACTGGAAGGCATGGGTCTCGTAGCTCTCGTTCTCGCTCTCCCCGACCACTGCACCATCCGCCGTGATACCTGTGGCCCGGCTGTATGACCCGCCCAGCGTGCCAAGATCGGTGATGTGGAAATAGGCGTCGGCTTTGGCCGTGCCGCATGCCGCAAGCGCCAGTGCAGCCAGAAGCACCACAGGCAGAGCCAGATGTCTCATGGCGTCTCCAGTCAGCCGGGAACGCATTCCGCTAGTTGCGGACTCTCTGTATGATGCTTCCAGCCTAACGTTGGCCCCTCAAGACCGGCGCAAAGTGCCCAAGACTGCTGGTCAAGGTGGCTGGCGAGGCCGTGAGACGGCACCGGAAGCAGCTCGGTAGCTGCCGGCCTGTCCGGCTTGTTTCTCTTCAGGGCTAGTGGAGCGAGGGGGAAACCTGTGGAAAACCCCGTTGATAACCGCTGTCACAGCCCCGCCAAGTGTGGAAAACAGCTTACAAAGCGCTTATGTACCCCGGTCACGGTCTCCTGGCACAGAGGGCGCCCATCCCCTGGGGGCGAACCTCCAGATGCGCCCTGCACCCAGGCCATGACTACTCGGGAGGCCAGTCTGTGCCGACTGCGAACTCTCTGTCACAGCCAGCGCCTGACCGCGGACACGGTCTCCCTGTCGGCCTTCTCGTCGCTGGGATCGTGGTGGTGGGCATGGTGGCCGCGGCAGTCGCCCTTTTCGGCACCACGGACTACGACGAGGGGGGCTATGCCTACGGGGGCTGGCTGGTTTGGACCCAGGGCTGGGTGCCGTATCGTGATTTCTTCACCCGTATCCCACCGCTCTTGTACTACATCTATGGCATACCGCAGTCCGTCTTCGGCCCGAGCCTCCTGGTGGCACGCCTGACCTCCACGGCCTTTGCTGGACTGTCAATCGGCCTGGCGGCCGTGGTGGCACGACGGTTGGCAGGAGCCTGGGCTGCGGTCGCCGTTGTGTGGCTGTTTGCGACCAGCACAGTGGTGATGGGCTACCATTTCCATGCCATGGCTCCGGGTGTCACGGGCAGCTTTGTGGTCCTGGCGCTCGTCGGCCTGACCTGGCACTCGCGCCCGGCGGCGGGCGCCTTGCTCAGCGGCGCAGCTACTGCCCTGATGGTGCTCTCGCGCCACGATACGGCGCCCATGGCGGGGGTGGTCGTCGCCTACCTCGTGTTGTGGCACCCGGCGCCCCTCAAGCATCGCGTGGGGGCCCTGGTGCTGGCGGCCGCGCTGCTCACGGTCGTGATGGTGCCGCTATACCACATGGCACCCGACGCCGTGGCCTACATGCTGACCGTGGGCCGGTCCGCCCCGCCCGACGTCCGCCCGCAGGCGTTCATGATTGGAGAGGCGGTAAACGCCCACACGATGGCGCACGGCTTGTGGCTGTGGACGAAATACCGTGCGGGTGTGGTCGTGCTGCTGATCGGCGCCGCTGCTCTGGCGTGGTGGTGTCGCCGGCGGGGTTCTGTGCTCAAGCTGCCTGATGGCACGGCGCTGGCGCTGGCGGTAGGCGCGGCCCAGGTGTTCGTGTGCCTGGTGGGCATCATCGTCCTGCGCTACAGCCCCTCCACGTTGCTGTATCCCTTCGATTTCTGGCCCCTGGCGGTTGGGGCCGCTGTGCTGTTTGCGTCAGCAGCACGGCAGACACCCGTCACGTTCCGTCGGTGGGGACCTGCGCTGGCCCCGGCAGTTGTCGGCGGTGTGATGGCCTTCGGCTGGGGACCCCACGTCGGGATTACTACCGGGCGGCCCACGGTGCTGGAACGAGTGGACAGCGGCGCCAGACTCATCGCTGAGCACACCTCCCCAAAGGACCGCATCTTCACGGTCAACGACCCTCACGAGTTTCTGCAGGCGCAGCGCGTGATATTACCGGAGCTGTTCGAGGCGTTCTTCAACTTCCGCGACTCCCGGTCTACCGCCGTCCTGGATCGGCTGCGCCTTTTCAACCGGGAGATGATCCAGCAGTGGCTGTCTGGCGACGCCAATGTTGCCGTTGTTAGTGACCACTCGCTGAGCTGGGTCCGTCACAGCGGCCGCTACGCCGGAGGCGAGGCCCTGTACCGGGTGATCCAGGATGGCCTGGATCGCAACTACGACCTGATCGCGGAGACGGAGGGGACGCTTGGTGGACGACTCCGCATCTATCGGCTGAAGGCCTCGCCTTGAGGCAGGTATCCGCCCGCTGCCACCGAAACTGCCTTCTTGCAGGCCGGCACCTGCAGATGTCTTACGCTTACGTATGAGGAGCGCCCATGGCTACGAAGAGCCCGATCAAGGTCGCTGTTGTTGGTCTGGGTCGCGCTGGCTGGGATATCCACATCCGGCGCCTGCGCGACGATGAACGCTTCCGTATCACGGCTGTTGCTGACTGGCTGCCCGAGCGGCTGAAGGAGGCCGCCGATGCCTTCGGCTGTGCCACCTTCACCAACCATCGGGACATGCTGAAGAGCGCCGACGCTGACCTGGTGGTGGTTGCGACATTCTCCGACACCCACCCGTCCGTCACCAAAGACGCCCTGAGAGCCGGCTACCACGTTGTTTGCGACAAGCCCATCGCCAACAGCGTGGCCGAGGCCAGGTCCATGATCGCGGCCGCCGAGAAGTCGGGCAAGACCCTGCTCATCCACCACAACTACCGTTTCTTCCCCGAAGTGCGGTATCTGCTGGAACTGGTGAAGTCCAGGCGGCTGGGCGAGGTCTTTGAGATCCGCATGCGCGCGCTGCACTTCGGGCGCCGCTGGGACTGGCAGACCATGCGCCAACACTATGGCGGTGTGCTCAACAACACCTGCCCGCACTTCCTGGACATTGGCCTGCAGCTCCTGGGCAGCCCCGTCAAGGACCTTTTCTGCGACCTGAAGCAGGTCCTCTCGCCTGGTGATGTCGAGGACCATGTGAAGGTCATCCTCCGGGGCGAGAACGGCCGGGTGTATGACATGGAGGTCTCGTCGGTCTGCAAGTTCGAGGAGCCCAAGTGGACGGTCCTGGGTAGCCTGGGCACCATGATCTCCGATGGCCAGACCAGCAAGCTGCAATGGATCAACCCCAAAGCCAGCAGCAAGATCAAGCAGCTCCACGGAGCGGCTCCGGACCGCGCCTACTGCCAGGATACAGGTCTGGAGTGGCACGAGACCGTGGAGCCCACCGTCGGCCCCAGCATCGGCGATTTCTACGACAACGTCTGGGCGGTCCTGCGCGAGAAGAAGAAGCCCGTGGTGACCCTGGAGCAGGCCCTGGAGGTCGTGCGAGTGACGCAAGCGTGCAAGAAGGTCAGCGGGTACTACTAGACGGCAGTCGTCATTGCTGAGCGACGGAGGGGCCGAATCGGCCAAGCGGCTGCGAAGCAGACGCTAAGGCCCCATCCGACCCCGGGATTCCCACGGGGATGGCCGGATCGGGTCCTACCGGTGGTCCGAGCGGCGACCGCCGATTGTTCCCCCTATGCAGCCTCTCGGCTGGTTCGCCCATAGTTTCGTACCAAGTGAGGTGTCCTGTCATGTCTGACTTCGCCACCCTCGCCACCGTCACCCGCAACGGGATCGTCGAGAGCACACACCTGGGAGACCTGGTGGTGTGCGATGTGCATGGGCACATCATGTCCAGCGCCGGCGATCCCGGGCGGGTGTGCTATTACCGCTCCTCGGGCAAGCCGCTGCAGGCACTGACGGTGGTCATGTCGGGCGCGGCGGACCAGTTCGCCTTCACCGAGACCGAGCTGGCCATCTGCTGCGCCTCGCACCATGGCTGCCGGGCCCATGTGCTGACCGTGGCGGGCATCCTGGAGAAGCTGGGGCTGGACGAGAGTGCGCTGCTGTGCGGGGTCCACGAGCCTTCGGACCCGGCGGAGCGTAACCGCCTCATCAAGGCGGGCGAGGCGCCGTCGCCGCTGCACAACAACTGCTCCGGCAAACACGCCGGCATGTTGGCCGCGGCCCTGGCGATGGGAGCGCCGGTGGACAACTACCTGGACCTGGACCATCCGGTGCAGCGGCACATTGCCGCGAACCTGGCTCTGGCGATCGGCCTGTCAGCGGACGAGTTCCGCTTTGCCCCGGACGGTTGCGGGGCCCCGGTGCTGGCCGTGCCGCTCTCCGCCATGGCAACCTCCTACGCCCGCCTGGCCAACCCGGTGAACATGCCTCCCGACTTCGCCGCCGCCGCCAAGCGCGTCGTGCAGGCCATGGCGACCGCGCCGGAGATGATCAGTGCCCCGCGGGCCTTCAACTCCGACCTGCTGGACGTCGGCAACGGCCACCTGGTGGCGAAGGGGGGCGCCGAGGGGCTGATGTGCGTGGGGATCGTGGACCCGCGCGGCCTGGGGCTGGCGGTGAAGGCCGCTGATGGCTCGTTCCGCGCTCTCCCGGCGGTGACCATCAAGGCTCTCTACGACCTCGGCGCCCTGTCGGACGCCCAGATGGCGGCCCTGCAGCAGCATGCCCACCCGCAAGTGACCAACTGCCATGGAGTGGTGGTTGGCGAGATCATCCCGGCGTAACGCATTGCGGCGACGGAATCCCCTGCAGCGACACCGGCCCGGCGCGGGCGGTCGGGTACTGAGGCCGCGGGCGTCCTTCGGCCCTCGCCCTACAGCGACCGCAACACCTGCGCCCGCGCCTGCTGCTGCCAGCCCTCGGTCTTCGGGAAGTCGCAGAAGTCGCGCAGTTCCGCCAGTAGTGGCCCGCTTGGGTCCACGCCGGCGGTCTGCAACAGCGCCAGATCCTGCAGGGACTCGGCGAAGACCTGCCCCCGGATGGACCCGAGCGGCCCGCTCGCGCCGGGGTAGACCAGCATGGTGTCACCATAGGCCCAGCCCGGCCAGGCCAAGCCATCGGTGACCGTGAACGGGTCAATAAGCTGCCGAGTCTGCGACTTGTACCAGTAGTTGAAGCCCCAGTGCAGGAAGCCCAGCCGTTGGAAGCGGTAGAAGAGCCAGCCGGCCATCCGGATCTTGGGCAGCGGCGTGTCCAGCAGGCGGTTGAGGTAGCGCCCGCGCGGGCCGCAGCAGAAGTAGGTCCAGCTCGGGATGCCTTCCTCCGCGTACTGCCGGCTGACGGCGATGGAGGGGATGGGAATGTCGGTCAGCCCCTCGCGACCGTAGTCCACCTCGCTGAGCGCGTCCATGGTCTTGATCCACGGTGCCAGGCCTTGCAGCATGGCTCGCGCGGCCACATAGTTGGCCTTGTGTTCCGCCCCATGGGGCTCGTCGGAGACATGGAAGAACGAGCGGTCAAGCAGCCGGCGGCGCTTCAGGAAGGCGTGCAGTTCGGGCAGTAGCTGGGCCAGGAAGCCGCGGTAGGTCTCGGAGGTCGCCCCGGTGTCGGCGGGCCAAAGCAGCCTCTCGTCCAGGCCCTGGTCGTGGTAGATGCGCAGGGCGTACTTGACACCCCACTGGGTGAAGAAGTGCGACCACTCGAAGTTGCGTACGCCCCGCGCCTGCGCCAGCTTCACCCATTTCTCCACATCTGACCAGTCGAACTCGTACTTCGCCCCGCGCTTGCGCACGCGCAGAAGCTGCGTCGGGCGCTTCACGCCGTCCAGCGGCGGCGTGAACAGCGGTGTCAGTAGCGTGTCGAAGCCGTGGGCGACGTAGCTGTCGAAGTACCGCTCCAATAGCCCCCACAGCGGCCTGGTCCAGGGGTCCACTTTGTACCAGTCGCACAGCGAGTCGGCGTAGAACCAGTGGGTGACGGGGAAGTCGCGGCGCGGCTGTAGTTCGGGGCGCAGGACCTGCACCGTGGCCTTCAGCGTGTGGGTCTTCCCGCCGGCGGCCAGGGCGACAGGGACGGTGTAGCTGCCCGGCTTGGCATCGCGAGGCACACGGACGGTAACCCAGAAGGCTTGCACCTCGCCAGGCGCCACCAGGGCCTCGGCGTCATCCCAGAGGACGTCCGGGACGTAGCCCGGAATGTGCCCCACACCGTCCAGCTCGTCGGCTGGGGTCTCGGTGTTGAAATGCGGCACGGGCACGCAGCCGACACGACGGACGGTGACGTCCAAGGCCACGCACTCCGCCGCGGCGGCGCTGACCGTCACCGGTCGGTCCGCGGCGACCCGCACGCAGGCCTGGAACGAGACCTGTTCGCCGCGCAGGGCCTGCAGCTTCGGGGACTTCAGCGCCTCCGGCTCGCTGCGCGGATACCAGCGACGGAGGGAGGTGGAGAGCCAGGTCTGCGTAGCCATGGGCTATTCCCTCTCCCGCAGGAGGAAGATGCGGTCGGTGTAGATCGCTGTCACGGCGTCAGGATTGTTCACGGGCGCGAGCCAGATATACATGCCGCCACGCAGTTCATGGGCCCCCAGGTCAAAGGTCTTGTATTCCCCGTCCTTGACCTGTTCGATGGGCACATTCATCACGATGACATTGTCTCGCTTGTTGTTGTCATAGAGGCCGATCTGGAAGGCAATGCCCGTGTCAGCTCTGGCCTCGCAGCGGGCCACGACGTAACAGTGCCACTTGCCGGCGAAACTGCCGGCATCGCCCTCGATGGAGAACTGCGTGGCCCACTGCGTGTGGTTGGCGGGCATGCACGCGGCCTTGCCATCCGAGGCCTTCGCGTCGTCCACCACGTTCACCCACGTCGGCGGGTTGGCCAGGGTGAAGTCGCCCTGCTGGACGTCCTGCCAGTCCTCGTCGGGCAGGCCCTCCGCCTCCCTGGGCCGAGCTGCCGGGCTTCCGGGAGCCGGGAAGCGGCCGCGCAGGCTGGGGATGAGGCCGTCGAAGCTGGCGCCTTCACGGTACTGACCCACATCGAAAGCCAGGGCCGTTGCGATGAACTCCTCGACGAAGGCGTTGGGGTCTTCGGGTCCCAGGAAGGGCTTGCCGCTCATCTTCGCCAGGCGCTTGAGGCCCTTGTACCGCTGCAGCCAGGTATGGTCGAGGGGCATCCGCGCCCGGCGCACACGGGCACTCAGCACGGGGTCTCCCTCCACCAGGCGAGCCGCTTCGGCGAACAGCTCGGTCGCCCGGTTGATGGTGTCCAGGTCCATCCAGGACGAGGTGTCCGGCATGTAGCAGGTCAGATAGGTCCCGGACTTCTCCACCGCGTCGTGGATCAGGTCAATGTACTCCTGGAGCGGCCGCGCGGCAGGCCCATAGTAGCCCTGCAGGAACTCGGCGATGAGCTGCTCCGGGTCGCGGGACGGGTCCCACATGAGATGGGCGAACAGCCAGGCCCGCAGCTCCGGGAAGTCGCTGCAGGAGCAACCGGCATCGCCTTGCTCGAACAGCCCGATAGCCTTGTTGTCCACGAAGAAGCGGATGTTGTCGGCCAGGACACGCAGGTTCGGGTGGGGGATCATGTAGTTGGCGAAGTCAGTGACGTAGTCCCAGACGTAGAGCTGTGGCGAGATGGCGCTCCACTGCCGCATATCCTCGGCGAACTTGGCGTTCTGCGGACCTGTGGCCAGGGGCTGGGAGAAGGAGCACTCAATGGAGCACAAGCGGACGATCACGTTGGGACCGGGCTTGACCAGCTTCGGCGCCTGGCGGGTGTACTGGTACGCCAAGGTCTCCACCAGAAAGTCCGGGTACTCCTTGGCGATCTCGGCAGCCACGGCGTTGACGAAGCGGATGAGGGGCCCGGACTGCGAACCCTCCTCGTCCACGATCCTCTGGCAATTCGGGCACTGGCACGGCCCCCAGCAGTCGTTCTGGGCGATGGAGATGATGCCCGCGGTCGGGTTCTTGCGGATCCACTCCAGGGCGTTGCGGGTCAGTTCCTGGCGCATCTCCTCGTTGGTCAGACAGAGCTGAGCGCCCTCGTAGGTACGCTTGCCGTCAATGAGGCTGAACCACTCGGGGTGTTGGGCGAAGTACTTGTCGGGCGGGATCAGCGCGTAGAAGGTGTGGCACCAGCCGAGGATGTTGTAGTGGCCCCCGAACTCCTCCGGGATCTGCGCGAAGTGGCCGTTGCACTTGGACCGCGCCGCGTAGGGCGAAGGGAAGGCACCGCGGTAGAAGGCCTCGCGGTACTGCAGCTTGGGCACGTAGGTCTCGCTCAGGTCCGGGATGTCGAGGCTGGGCTTGATGGGGACGAAGGTCTCGTCCTCGCGCGAACCCCACCAGCGGACGCCGACGGTGTCCTCAAGGAAGGTGTAGACCGCGTACAGCGTGCCCCGCGGTCGGCCGCCGGCCAGGTACAGCCGGTTGCCCTCGGTGCGGATGGCGATGCCGTCATGTTTGAGCTTGGCCAGATCGAAATCGGGGAAAGCCGCCCGGAAGCGCTCCCCGGGACCGACCACGATCTGCGGGGCGTCGGCGGGAACCTTGGCCTCCGGCTTGATGGGTAGTACCGCGCCGGTGACCTGCTGCAGGAATGTCTGCAGCTCCAGCGCGGCGGTCTGCTCGGGGGCGATGGCATCCGTCGCCAGAGCGATAGTGTAGTCGGACTGGCCGTTGGTTACCAGCGGCAGGGCCATGGCGCTTCCGCCTCCTATGATGACGGGGAGTGCGAGGAGCAGCGCAACGAACAGGATACGAGCGTGCATGGGGTTCACTCCTTGGTGATGGGCGGAATCTTGTGGGTCAGAGACAGCCGTTCGGGCATAGCACCGCCTTGACCACCCGCCCGGCCTCGATATCGGCCAGGGCGTCGTTTGCCTGGTCCAGATTGTAGTACCTGCTGATGACACCGGTCCAGGGCACGGCGTCGCGGAAACGCGCCATGACCTGCAGGGCCTTGTACTGGTGCGACAGGTCTATGCCCCAGGTGGCCCGCACGTCCAGGTGCTTGCGGTTCAGGTCGTGATGCGGGTTGATGGCCACGGGGCCGCAGTCGGTATACTGCCCGACCACGACGTACACCCCGGCATCGCGAGTCATCTGCAACCCCTCGGGTATCGCCTGCGGGTTCCCCGAGGCCTCGATGGTGATGTCGGCGCCACGGCCGCCCGTGAGGTCGCGCACGGCAGCCACACGCTTCTCCGGCGTCGTCGCCTCGATACTGATGACCGCATCGGCGCCCAGTCGCCGCGCCACTTCCAGGCGAATGTTAGGCGCGCCGATGACGATGACCTGCTGGGCTCCGGCCAGTCTCGCCAGCGCCGCCGCCATCAGTCCCACCGGCCCGCTGCCCTGGACGACCACATGGTCGGCCAGGCCGACCTGGCCGCGCTCCACAGCGTGGAAGGCGGTCGGCAGCGCGCAGCCGCCAGCGATGACTTGCTCCGCTGTCAGCCCCTCCGGCAGCCGCAAGATCTTGACCCCCGGTTTCAGATAGATGGCCTCGCTCCAGCCACCCAGGAGGCCCTCATCCGCGCCATAGGTGATGCCGTAGACCCGGCGGTGGGGACAGCGCGTGCTGGCCTTGGCCACCAGGCAGTACCAGCAATGGTGGCAGGTCTCATGCACATCCAGGAAGGTGACCGTCTCGCCGACGGCCAGTGTGCTCCCGAAGGCATCGGTCACCTCGCCGCCTATGGCCGCGATGGTCCCGACGTTGATATGCCCGGGGATGAGCGGGTACGGTACGCCCGGCAGGCGCCCGTGCTGCAGGTGCACGTCGGTACCGCAGACTTCGGTGTAGAGCGTGCGCAGCAGCACCGCGCCGGGTTCGAGTACCGGGTCGGGAAATTGGCGCAGCTCCACAGCCTGACCGGGCGCGGGAATGACAGCGGCAGTTACAGGCAACTATGACCCTCCCGCAGTAGCGTATCACACCTCATGCTCGGTCCGCTGGACCATTTCCTCCTGGAAGGCCGGGTCCAGTTCCACGAAGAAGGCCGAGAAGCCGCCCACCCGCACGATCAGGTTGCGGTGGCGTTCGGGGTGGCGCTGCGCGTCGCGCATGTCCTCGCTGCTGACCGCCGTGACCTGCACCTGCTGCCCGCCGGCCTCGAGGTAGGTGCGCAGCAGGTCAGCCAGCTTTGCCTCGCCTGCCGGGTCTCGCAGGAGCTTCCCCGGGAAGCGCAGGTTGAGCACCATGGGGCCGTGCACGGCGTCGTTGGGCAGCTTCGCCATGGACCGCAGCACGGCCGTCACGCCGGAGCGGTCGCGGCCCTGGGCCGGGCCCCCGCAGTCGGCCAGCGGCTCACCTGCTCGGCGGCCGTCGGGGGTGGCGCCGGTCTGGGCTCCGTAGACTACGGCTCCCGACCAGCCCACGATGTCCAGCCCCCAGTGGCCACCGCGCCAGGTCTCCTGGGCGAACAGCCAGTCATTCATCCGCGTCAGCCAGCGCACCAGCAGGTCATCGGCGGCAGGGTTGTCATTGCCGAACTTCGGGACCCGCGTCAGGCAGTACTGGCGGAGAGACTCCTCGCCTTCCCAGTTGCTGTCCAGCACCTCGCGCAGCTCGGGAAGCGTCAGCCGTTGCTCCTCGAAGACCACCTGCCGGATTGCCACCAGCGAGTCAGCCAGCGTCGTGAAGCCCACCAAGTCCACGAGGCCCTCGTGGTAGTCGGCCCCGCCGGCCCGCCAGTCGAGTCCCCGCTCGACGCAGGAGTGCGTGGTGAGGGACCGCAGGAAGTCATGAAGGTGTTCGGCTGCCCACTGCCGCGTGGCGTTGGTGGCCGCGATGCCCACGCCGAGACAACTGGTCATCTGCTGCCAGACTGCAGCTTCCAGGGCGGCGAAGTCACCATGCTTCTTGGCCTCACCAGTCCTCGGGCCGACCTGCTCTCCGGTCAGCTCGTCCCGACCGTTGTGCAGGGCCAGAGTCAGGAACTTGGCCGAGTTCGCAAACAGGTCCTCGTAGCCGCCGTAGGCCCGGCCCTGGGGAATGGTCTGACCGCAGCCGCAGAAGGTGTAGTCGCGGGCATGATCTGGACGCACACCGCGGCGCAGCAGGCCGGGGACCATGGCCTCATCGTTGACCAGAGTCGGGAAGGTGGCTCCGCTGACCATGCTGCCGACAGCGGCCCGGTACAGCGGCTCGGGAGTCCCCCGGTGCCAGCGCAGGGCCGTCCGGGGCGACAGCAGCCGTAGCCGGCGGATGCTGTTAAGGCACAGCCAGGTCAGGTCGTTGGTGGCATCGCCGCCTTCGGGAAGCTGGCCCCCCAGCGTGGCGCCGTAGCAGACATGCTCCGCCATTTTCAGGTAGAGACAGTCGGTGATCTCCTGGGCCTGCTCGAGGTCCAGGGTGCCGGCTTCCAGCTCGGCCCGCAGCGCGGGCCAGAGGACTTGATCCAGCCGGCCGGGCGAGTCATGCCCGTTCAGCAGGAAGAGGAACTCAAAGAGCTGCACGGCCTGCAGGAACGTCTTCGGCGCATGCTCGGCGATGTGCCGGCAGTTGGCGGCCAGCCCGTCATCCGCCAGGTCGCATGCCGCTGCATGGGCCAGGATGTAGTCCCGGACGCCGTCGAGAGAGATGCTCAGCGCCTGATACCAGTCAGCGGCCTCAGGATGGGCCTCACCGTGTCGTGCCACCTTCTCGCGCAGACCGGCCAGGCCCCCCGACAGGGCCAGGTCGTAGGCCTGCACCGAATGCGCGCCGAGGCAGTTCATCTCCACCACCCGGTGCAGCGCGGGGTTGTGCGCCTCCGCCGGGAGGTCCGGCGCAGGCCGGGCGGCAAGCCAATCCCGCCAGTAGGCCGCTACAGCCTGGGTCTCCGGGTACTGGGCGGCGAGGGCCTCATCGAGCCGAAAGTCCCAGATATAGGTGCCCGTGGGGTAAGTGATGACACAGCGCGGCGGCGGGGTTCCCAGCACCAGGTGTCCCGGCACCAGTTGCGGCTGCACCGCCGCTCGCCAGGCCGCCTGGGCAAGGGCCAGCCGGATCACAGGGGGCTGGTTCTCGTGCGCCAGCCAGGCCTCATGGAAGGGCTCGTACCCCAGGTACTCTCCCGGACCCTCACCCGGCTTCGGGGCCACCCCCTCGTAGACCTGGCGCTGTCGGTCGCGCAAGTCGTCCAGCCGCTGCCGGAGGGCCTGCACCCGCGGGGTCATGCCGTCAGGAAGCCGCATCACCATTCGTCCTCAATGCTCCGGCGGTCGCGCTCCACGTCCTCAAACCAGTTCTCCAGCTCCCGCAGCAGCCGGCTGACTTGCTCCGGATGCTGCGCCGCCACGTCGGTCTGCTCCAGAGGGTCATCGGCCAGGTTGAAAAGCTGCGGCGCCGGTGGCGGCGGTATCTGCCGCGGGGGCTCGGGGTCGCGAACCACGCCACGCTCAACCATGGCGTCATGGTCATACATGCAGGTCTGCAGCCACTGGATGTCAGGCACCGCCATCGTCTCGGGGATCGCGGGGCGCACCAGCTTCCAGTTGCCATCGCGGATGGCGGCATTGGACT
The DNA here is from genome assembly GCA_013178155.1 of Armatimonadota bacterium. GTDB lineage: Bacteria > Armatimonadota > Zipacnadia > Zipacnadales > UBA11051 > JABLXH01. Next base: position 69,333 of record JABLXH010000006.1, read on the forward strand.
CGATGACCGGCGTGTAACGGTTCCACTGCCAACAGCGACGGGTGCACACCTCGCTCCGCTCGCCCCGCATGAGCGGCGCGACATTCACGCCATCCAGGGGCAGAGAGTCCCCAGCTGGCGCAATGTTTGCCAGCGACAGGATAGTGGGCAGCCAGTCGGCGAAGTGCACCATCTCGTCCACCTGGGTGCCGTCCGGAAGGCCGTCTGGCCAGCGGGCGATCATCGGCACCCGGATGCCACCCTCGTAGACGCTGCCCTTGGCGCCCCGGTAGTGGCAGTTGAAGCGGTCCAGGCTAGTGCTGCCCGACCCGCCGAACTGCGGGCCATTGTCGCTGGTGAACAAGACGAGCGTGTTGTCGCGCAGTCCCGCGTGTTCAAGCGTCTCCAGGATGCGACCGACCCCGCTGTCCATTCGGTGGACCATGCCATAGAGCGTGGCCACGGCCCAGTTCAAGCCCTCCCTGCCCATGAACGGCTCCGCCTCCGCCGCCGGGACCTGCAGCGGCGTGTGCGGGGCGTTGTAGGTGATATGCAGGAAGAAGGGCTCCCGGCGGTGGCGCTCGATGAAGCCGCAGGCCTCTTCGGTCCAGACGTCGGTCAGGTACCGCCCATCACCGCGCTCCACGCGGTCCAGCCCGTACTCCAGCCGCCAGTTGTAATAGTCGTGCATCCCGCCGCGGAAGCACACCGCCTCGTCAAAGCCACGGCGACAGGGGTGGTAGCGCGGGTCGAAGGCCCCCAAGTGCCACTTGCCGACCAGCCCGGTGGCATAGCCGTTGGCCCGCAGTATGTCGGCCAGCGTCCGCTCCCGCAGCGCCAGTCGCTCCAGACCCCGCCACTCCAGCGTGTCTATCGAACCGGTGCGGTGGGGGTAGCGGCCCGTCAGCAAGCAGGCCCGCGAGGGGTTGCATACCGGCGAGGCCGCATAGTGCTGGCTGAAAACGACGCTCTCATCCATCAGCCCATCCAGTACCGGTGTCGACGACAGCCCGCCATTGAAGGCGGAGAAGTCACCGTAGCCCAGGTCGTCGGCGAGGATGAGGACGATGTTCGGTCTGCCCACAGGCATGAGTGGCCTCCGGCGGTCACCGTGGCTTCAGATGATCTCGAGGGCATCCTTGTCCGGCAGGGGCGGGAAGGGCGCCGTGGGCAGTGTCTGGTACCAGTAGGCCACTGAGGCGATGTCGACCTGCAAGGGAAGGTACCGCCCGCCGCTGCGCCACCCGAGCGCCTGGATGGTCACCCGCAAGTCCTCCTCAAAGCGGATCGGGTCCATGATGTGCCAGCGGTAGAGCCCGAAGCGCTGCTGCGAGGCATACAGCCCGTCGGGCCGGATGACCTGCGACAGTCCCGCATAGGGCGTGGTGAACTCCTCGTAGCGGTGCTCCACCTGGTTCTCGAAGTTGTAGCTGCCGCAGAAGTAGTCCTCGGTGCCGGTGCCGCAGATGGTGGGGAACTCGCCATCGCCGTCCAGGAAGAACTTGATCTCACCTTCGCCCCACCAGCCGGTGTTGTTCACCTGCCAGGCCATGTAGGTCCCCACGTAATGCCCCTGACCGCGAACGCCGTCGAGAATGGTGTAGACCTCCTTGTAGGGCAGGGGGTTGGTGCGGCGAAACTGGGCGTGGAAGTAGGCGGCATCGTCGGGCACATCGGTGAGCGTGTAGTCTATCTGGTAGTAAAGGACCATCGGTTCGGTGGCGATGTTCGTCATGGTGATGCGGCAGCGCTTGCGGAAGGGCATCTCCCAGTAGCAGTTCAGGGCGCTGCCGGGGTTGACGCAGACCGCCAGTGACGACAGGGGTGCGTACTTCTGCCAGCCGCAGGCGAAGAAGTCACCCACCGGGCATTCCACCGCCGGCTGCTCCTGGTCGTCCCAGTAGATGCGCAGGATGGAGAAGCGCCAGTGACCGGTGGGAGTCATCCAGATGTGCTGGATGGCCCCGGAACCCTGAATGTCGGCCAGAGTGAAGGTCTCCCCGGCCTCGATACGGATGGAAGGCGAGATCTTCCAGCCTTGCCCCAGGTCCCGGGCGCAAGAGGCGCCGGTGCCCTCGGTGGCCATGCCGGCTTTGCCCTTCTCGCCGGTGAAGTTCTCGGCGGAGATGGAGCGGCTCTTGGCCCTGGAGAGCCGCGGGAGATTCCCCAGGTTCATACCTAGACCGTTGAAGTCAGACATGCCTGCCTCCTCAGAGACCGGGACCGTCGGCCCGACCGGTTTCGTGTCCAGTGAAGCGCAGGTGTTCGGGGCAGGTGGCGGTGAGACCTTCCGTCAGTCCGGAGGTCGCGCCGCTGACCAGGATGAAGTTGCCGCTACACGCGTCTGGAAAGGGTGCCACGATGAGCGACATCCACTGGTTCGAACTGTCGGAGTTGGAGCCGCCGCCGGTGCACAACTATGAGGTGGACCCGGAGGATTGGCGTTGTCGCGCCCGGCGGGACCGGGTGCGGCCGTTACTGGCCCGCAGGGCGGCCGCCGAGGCGCGGCGGGCTCAGGCCACGGCGCTTGGCATCAGGGACGGCGTGGCGGCTCTGGAGTTCTCCCCCGAGGAAGCGCTGGCGAACGTGCGCGTCTTCGCGGACGCGGCCCATGCGCGGGGTCTGCGCCTGGTGGTGCAGAGCGGAGCCTATGACCTGACCCAGCCGCTGGCCGCCGGCCTGCCGGCGGCGGCACAGCCCGTCCTCTCGGAGGCTGAGCTGCGGGCCCACGGGGCCGACGCAGTGACGACCTTCGTGCCGGTGCGGGCGACCACCGGCAACGCAGATGATGCTCTGCGCATCGAGGCCGACCGCATAGATCGTGAGCTCCGGGCGCGGCACCTGCTGGACCGCCAGGTCTACACCGTGCTGGACATGCGCTATGCTCTGGACGCGCCGGAGAACGAGTGGCAGGAGGACGCCGACTGGCTCACCGGCCTGTACGCCGCCGCCATGTGCTTCGCCTATCGCGCCACGGGTGAGGAGCGCTATGCTGCCCAGGCGCGGGAGGCTTGCGAGGCACTGCTGGAGTTGAGCACGGTGTCCGGCGTGCCGGGCGTCGTGGCACGCCAGATTCGACGGCAGCGACCCGCCGATGTGAAGACCGGTCGCAAGCGCTGGCACGAGGCCCCTGACGGCCGTGACTGGTGGTCCGGCGACACCAGCCGCGACCAGCTCAGCGGCCACTTTTTGGGCCTGGCAGTCTGCTATGACCTGCTGGAGGACGAGGAGTTGGGGGACCGGATCCGCACCGTGGTCCGCGACACGGTGGACCGCATCATGGAGGGGGGCATGTGGCTGCGGGACCCGGACGGCAGCTTCTGTACCCACGCCAACTTCTTCGTCGCCACCTTCTGCGGGCTGGCTAGCCTGAAGATTGCCCACCATCTGACGGGCGAGGGGCGGTTCCAGGACCACTACCTGCGGATGATTGACCCCCATGCCTTCTTGGCCCACGCCATGCGTGAGTGCGGGCGGCAGCAGGACCCGTTCTTTCAGCACTATCAGCAGGACTCGCCGCTGTACCACCTGCTGACCTACGAAACCGACCCGACCCTCAAGCGCGCCTACGCCCGCTGTCTGCGGGCGCTGCACCCCGATTCACTGGCCAATGGGAACTGCTACCACCTGGTGGCCCATGCCGCCTTCCAACCGGAGACAGGCAAGGGAGCGCTGGTGCGCGACGAGCTCGCGGCCTTCAGCGAGATGCAGCTTTCGGTGCCGCTGTGGCGGGAGCGGGTGGCGGAGGCACTCGACGGCGACGACCCGACACTGGGCGATAGCTCGCGGCGGAACCTCCGGGCACTGCTGGAAGGCAAGCACGAGGGCTTGGACCCGGACGCGCTCTACGTGCCGATGCGCTGGCGCCCACCGATGGAGTTTGGCTGGCAATACCACCGCCACGGCCTCCCCGGCACCCACGGCCCCCACACCCGCTACTCGGGCGTGGACTACCTCATCGCCTTCTGGATGGGGCGCTACCACGGGGTGCTGTGAGGCGGCGTCTCATTCCCCCAGCGGGCCGATGTACTCCTTGGCCACCACGATATCGTCGAACCAGACCTGGCTGACGTGGCCCTCGGGGGCCCGGGTGATGTAGAAGAGCACCCACAGGAAGTTGAGCTTGAGATCCTCGGTGCTGCGCCAGCGGAAGCCTTCGAAGGGCTCGCCGCCCTCGGCCACCTCGAAGGTCTCGCGGTCACCCTTCTCGTCCACCCAGCGAATGCCCTCGCCGCCCTGGCCGATGAGGAAGCGGTCGAAGGTCCACTTGCCCCGCGGGTAGCCCGGACCCAGGTGGCTCACCAGCTTGCCGTCCTTCCAGAGCGCGATCTCCCCGTTGCGCTCGGTGGCCGGGGTGTTGAGCTTGATCATCACTTCCAGGCACTGCCACTCTCCGCGCGGGCAGGGCGGCTGGTTCTCCGCGATGAAGCAGTTGCCCCAGGTCTGGCCCCGGGGTGGACTGCCGCGCATCTCCATCCAGTAGGCATAGTAGTTCCAGGTCCAGGACTCCCCGAAGGGCTCGATGCCGCAGGTGATGCGCTCGTCGCCCCGGGGGCGCTCACCGGCGCCGCCCTGAGGCCAGGGCGTGGGCGGGTTGTAGCCGCCGACATGGAAGAAGTGATGGATGGGGAAGCAGTTCTGGTCGAACTTGACGTAGAAGCGGTAGAAGAGCTGGTCGTAGCCCTCGGGCAGGCGCTTGTACAGCGTGCAGCCGGTGCCCTCGCCGCCGACATGGGTCATGTGGACTGACTGTCGCCCGCCGCTGGCTGGCGGGTGGTCGGTGGAGAGCGCGTTGGTGCCCTGGACGGACTCCCAGCGGGCCAGCATCTCCTCCAAAGACGCCTGCTCGAAGTCCTCGACCAGCACGACCGCCGGATCGTCGGCGAGGCCGACATCACCGGGATAGCGGGCGGCGAGGCCGGGGCCCTCGGGCAGTTCCGACGGGCTCTCCTGGCAGCCCGCCTGGCGCCATAGTCCCCCGAAAAGTACCGCAGTGACAAGGGTCACGAGCAGCAACTGGCCTTCGCGCGGCATGGCGAGCACTCTCCCTTCAGGGTTTCTTGCGGTATGTGTGCTGGCCCGGCGCTTCGGTTCCGTCAGCCCAGCAGGCGCGTCGCGTTGCCGTGCAGAATGGCCTCGCGGGCGGTGCCCTCCAGACCGGCCTCCTGGATCTTCAGGACTGCGGCTTCCAGGTAGAACAATGGCGCGTGGCTGCCGAAAAGCACGTGGTCCGCGCCGATGGCCTGCACCATGTCGGCCACCCCGGCCACGCCCTCACAGCGCGAGATGTCCAGATACAGGTTCGTCCCGGCGAACAGCCCACGGAACTGCTGGGCGAACTGCCAGGTCTGGCCGCAGATGACCATTGGAAGGTCCGGGAAGCGCTCGACAACCTGCGGCAGGCCCGCGAAGCCCACCGGCGGCACGAGCATGTGCCAGTGGTGCAGGCGCTCGTCCTGGACCCTGGCATAGATGGCCACCGGCCAATGGAGGGCCTTGACCGCGCCCAGCAGGTCGCCGAGGCGCGGGTCCGCCAGGTCGTAGGCGTGGTAGTTGGGGTACAGACGGACGCCCACGAAGCCCGCCTGCTCGGCTTCCTGCAGGTCCTCTTCCCAACCCGGGAAGGCCGGATTGACGACCGCCCAGGGGACGAGGCGGTCCTCGTGGCCGCTGATGCGCTCCAGAAGCTGCTCGTTAGCCGCCGCCATGTCGCGGTAGAAGATGCCCTCGACCGCGCCCACCCAGGCCTGGGTGATGCCCAAGCCGTCCATCAGGCCGAGCAACCCCGCGGCATCGCTGTGGCGCAGGCGGCGGAAGGGCCAGGGGCCCAGGGTGCAGTTGCTGTCAATGATCATGCGGGCATCAGCCTCTCGAGGTTGTCGCCCAGGATCAGGCGCTTCTGGTCATCCGTGATGTCGGCCCCGGTCACCTTGGCCAGTTGCGAGGCGAAGCTGCGTCCCGTGGCGTCGGAGCCGAAGACCAGACGCTCGGCGCCGACCAGGGCGACGGCCAGCTCCGTGAAACCGGCTTCGGGGTCGTTGCCGCAGGTGTCGGGGTAGATGTGGGGCACATGGCGAACCGTGCGCAGGCCGCGTTCCCAGTCGCCCCCGGCGTGGGCCATGATGAAGTTAACATCCGGATGCCGCCGAGCCAGCGTGACCAGGTGGTCGGGAGTGGACTCCGTGGGCATGTTGCCGGTCACCTTGACCCAGGTGTGGGCCAGGACGGGGAGGCCCAACTGCGCCGCGCGACGGCAGATGGCATCATTGCCGGCGTGGTCGGCCAACTGGCACACCCAGAGCTTGATGCCACGAAAGCCCCCACGGACAGCATATTCCTCGATAAGCTCCAGAGACAGCTCCGGGTGGTTGGGGCTGCAGTAGACAAAGCCGATGAAGCGGTCTGGCGCCAGGGCCACCGTGCTGGCGACCCAGGCGTTTTGTTCCCGCAGCTCGGTGGCGTTCGGCTGAACGATCAGCCGGTCCCCGAGACTGACGCAGGCCTTGTCAATGCCGAGACGGTCCATGGCCGCCAGGGTCCTTCTTGCGGCCTGAGCCTGCGTCTCGCCAGGGTGGGGCATGAGGTGGATGTGGCAGTCTATGACCACGGCGAAGGCTCCTTGGGGGATTCTGGTGGAGGTGCCTTCGACGTGGCCCTGTGATGTCCTGCGTCGGGGTTGACAGTACCGGGTCCAGACAAGTATGCTTAATTGAGTATGGAGTAGGAGGTATGGAGTATGGAACAAAAAGTACGCGAGCGCGAGAAGGCCAAGGACGGCGAGCGCGTCTACCGGGTCAAAGTGGGAGAGCGGGGTCAGATCACCATTCCGAAGGCCTTGCGCGACCGGTACGGGCTGAAGAAGGGGGTGGAGGTGGAGGTCGCCGGCGACCGCAGTGTCTTGCGCGTGCGGCGCGCAGCAGACATCCGCGAGGCCGTGGCGGCTCTCACAGGCACCGTAGTGCTCGACGTGACGGTGGACGAGTTCATCGAGGAGACCCGCGGCCGATGACTACCGCAGTAGATGCCTGCGTCATCATGGACATACTCGCGGGCAAAGGGCCCTACGCGGCATCATCCAGCGCAGCGCTCATAGCCGCCGCCGAAGAGAGCCTGCTGATCATTTCAGAGGTGGTGTATGCGGAACTGGCGGCCTTCGTGCGCGACCATGACCGCCTCGAAGCCGCACTGGACCGGCTGACCATCGAGGTCGTTCCTTTGGGGAGCGAAGCAGCTTTCCGCGCAGGGATGCTCTTTGCGGCCTACCGCACACGCGGTGGACCGCGTGAAAGGGTCGTGGCCGATTTCCTCATCGGCGCTCACGCGCAGGCACACGCTGATCGCCTCCTCACCCGTGACCGCGGCTTCTACCGCGAGTACTTCGCTGACTTGCCGATCATGGACGCGGCCGCCGAGGCCGAGCGATGATCCACGCGCATACCAACTTCCCGGGCGGCTCAGTACGCGACCTGCGGGTCGAAGGTGGGGTGATCCGCTTCGCGGCGGTGCGGCACGAGTCGGTTTACTCCATGTGGTGGCAGTTTGCCCTGAACGGTCCGGGCGGGCCAGTGCGCTGTATCTGGGAGAGCACCGACGAGGTACTCGGGAGCGACGGGTTGGACCTCGTGGTACCTGTCTACACCACCGCCGGCGGCAGTTGGCGACGGGTTGACCCCCGTACCTGCTACCACAACCCCAGGGTCCGCGAGTTCGGCTTCATGGTTCCCACGGCGGCCGGCGAGACCAGGGTGGCTTACTGCTACCCCTACGACTGGGACCGGGTGGAAGCCTTCATCGCCGACGTCGCGCAACAGCCTGGGGTGACGGTCCGGGAGGTCGGCAAGTCCGAAGGCGGACGGCCATTCCGCGTGCTGAAGCTGGGACAAGGCGAGCGCCATCTCTGGCTGACGGCCCGGCACCATGCCGGGGAAACGCCCGGAGCATACGTCCTGGAGGGGGCGGTCCGCGAGCTCCTGCAACATCCGCGCTGGCTGGCGAGTATGACCATGCATGCCGCTCCGGCGATGGACGTGGACGGAGTGGCTGAAGGGTGGTACGGCAAGGAGCGGGAGCCCCGGGATTTCAACCGCGACTACTGTGCGCGGCCTTGCCGGCCCGAGGTGCGAGCCCTGATGGCATACGCCGAAGGGATAGGCAAGGCCGACCTGATACTGGACTTGCACGCCCCGGCGCCACCAGACTTCAGCTTCCTGGTCCCCGTGAAGGAATCGAGTCTCAGCTTGCAGGAATGGGTCGCAACGTGGGAGTTTGGGCGGATGCTAGACGCCCTGGCGCCGCGAAGCTGCCCCGTCCGCGTGATGGATGCCCAGCCCGGCGCTATGAACTGGTCGGGCGAGACCATGGGCCAGACGTCCACGGGCTGGTTCCACCGCCGGTTTGGCGCCATTGCGGCCACTCTCGAGACCACCTACCATCACAGCCACGACGGCCGCCTGGTCACCCCCCGGGGATGGCTGGCCCTGGGCAAGGCGGTGGCACACGCGGCAGCGGCGCAATCTGGCTTGCGCTCCCGGCCTGACGTGGCGGACATCGAGCTGCCGCGGTCGCGAGTGCCGCGGTTTGCCCACTGGCAGTGCGTCCACTGGCCGCAAGGCGTTACGCTCCACGAGGAGGGCCAGTGGCTGGAGGCGCGATCGCCCAATCCGGACGGCTATGCCTGGGTGTTCAGTCCCAGAGTCCTGGCCGCCGAGGCGGCCCGGTTCCGCTACGAGTACGCCGGGCCCGGCGGGGCGTTGGCGGTGCACGCGCGGGGCTATGACCCGGACCGAGACCTGTCCACCGGCGACACTTCCCTGACGACGCTTGAACTGCGGCCTACACGCCGCCCGCGAACCGTGACTGTTGCCTCCCCTGATCCGTGGTGCCAGCTATTCTTCCGCATGAAGCACCTGCGTGGCACGCTGCGACTGGCGGTGGGCTAACGCTGTTTCCGGCAGGACATGCTGCGCCGGCCAGCGAAAGTTGGTTCGGCAACCGGGCATCGGTCCCGCGCAGGTGACGTGACAGAGGAGGAGCCACCATGGACCTGGCAGACCGGGCGATCGAGGCCATTAGCGCCGACAGTCAGCCACTGGACGCGAGACAGTCGCAGCGACTGGCGGCGGAGGTCCCGCACTGGACTGTGGGCGAGAAGGTCATGGAGCGGCAACTGAAGTTTCGGGACTTCCTGGCGGCGATGGATTTCGTCAACCGGGTGGCCGAGCTGGCGGAGGCAGCCAATCACCATCCGGACATCTGGATCTCGTGGAACAGGGTGAAGCTGGAGCTGTCCACCCACAAGATCGGCGGTCTCTCGATGAATGACTTCATCCTCGCGGCGCGCATAGACCGCCTGGTGGGGAACTGAGGCCTGGACATGTGCGCCTTTGCGCTGAGGGGCAAGACGGCGCTGGTCACGGGCGCGGCCAAGCGCCTGGGCCGGGCCTGTGCCCTGTCGCTGGCCGAGGCTGGCGCCAACGTGGTGGTGCACTACAATCGCTCAGCGGCGGAGGCAGAGGCGCTCTGCGCGGACCTGACGCGCTACGGTGTCCGCGCCTGGCCCCTGCCGGGTGACCTGGCCCGACCGGAGGAGGCGGAGGGCCTGCTGCCACGGGCCAGGGCCCTGGCGGGACCGGTGCAGGTGCTGGTTAACAATGCCTCCATCTTTGACCCCAGCCGCCTCGAAGACGTCAGCTTTGACCAGGTCACAGAGAACGCGGCCGTCAACGCGTGGGCCCCGTTTGCGCTCAGCCGCGCCTTCGCCGCTCAAGGGTTGCCCGGACGCATCGTCAACTTCCTCGACACCCGTGTTGATGGCTACGACTGGCCGCATGTGGCCTACATCCTCAGCAAGCACCTGCTGGCCGCCCTGACCCGCATGACGGCGCTGGAGTACGCGCCGGACATCACGGTGAACGCCGTGGCGCCGGGGCTGGTGCTGCCTCCCCCGGGCGAGGATGACAGCTACCTCGACCGGCTGACCGGCAGTGTGCCGTTGCAGCGCCACGGGACGGAGGCCGACATCGCGCGGACCGTCATGTTCCTCCTGCAGAGTGACTTCATCACCGGCGAGGTAATCCACGTGGACGGCGGAGTTCACCTGAGGAGGGGTTAGATTGGACTATGTGCTGATCGAGGAACTGCTGGTCCGGTGCATCATTGGAGTGAATGAGGACGAGCGGCGGGAGAAGCAGGATGTGCTCATAGACATCGCCCTCGGGCACGATTCCCGGCGCGCCGGACAGACGGACGACTTCGCCGAGGCCCTAGACTACCGGGCCATCAAGAAACGGGTTCTGGCCATGGCCGAGGCCTCGGAGTTCTTCCTGGTGGAGGCCCTGGCCGAGAGGATCGCGGCGATCTGCCTGGAGAACCCGTTGGTGCTGGAGGCGCAGGTGACGGTGCGCAAGCCGTCGGCCCTGCGTTTCGCGCGGAATGTGGGTATTCGCATCACCCGGAGCCGCGCGGCATGAAGCCTCCGCGGGTACTGGTCGTCTTTGGCTCCAACCTGGCCCCGGAGCGCAACGTGCGGGCAGCGGTAGAGGCCCTGCATCGAGACGTGGGGGTCGTGGCGCTGTCCACGGTCTACCGCACCGCTGCGCTAGGCCGGCCGGAGCAGCCGCCCTTCTACAATGGAGCGCTGGAGCTGGATACGGATCTACCGCCGCGCGTCCTGAAGTACGGGGTGCTGCGGCCACTGGAGGTGGCGCTGGGGCGGGTGCGCACGGCTGACAGGTATGCCGCCCGGACCATTGACCTGGACCTGGCGCTGTATGGCGACCTGGTCGCTGCGACGGACGACCTCGTCCTGCCTGACCCTGACATCGCTACCCGCCCATTCCTGGCCGTGCCCCTGGCCGAGATCGCGCCGGACCTGCCCGTACCCGGGACGGGACAGACACTCTCACAGATTGCGGCAGAGTTCGCGGGGGCCGGCCTGGAGCCGCTGGTGGACTATACCCGGGATTTGAGGAGGGCTATCGGCCATGAACCATGCCCGTGTTGAGGCTCTGATTCGAGAACTGCTGGTCGAGCTGGGCGAGGACCCCGATCGCGAGGGTCTGCTGAAGACGCCGGCGAGAGTCGCGCGAGCCTTCGAGTTCCTGACCTCCGGGTACCGCATGGACCCGGAGGTGGTCATTAATCAGGCGGTGTTCACCCAGGACACCAACAACATGATCATCGTGCGCGACGTAGAGCTGTACAGTATGTGCGAGCATCACATGCTGCCTTTCTACGGCCGGGCCCACGTGGGGTACATCGCCTCAGGGAAAGTGTTCGGGCTCAGCAAGATCGCGCGCCTGGTTGACATGTATGCCCGTCGCCTGCAAATCCAGGAACGCCTGACGGAGCAAATCGCCCGGGCCATCATGGACAACATCGGCGCCGAGGGAGTTGGCGTCATCATCGAGGCCCGCCACCTCTGCATGATGATGCGAGGGGTGGAGAAACAGAACTCGATGATGACGACGTCGTCGGTGCTGGGGAGCTTTCACGACGACCCGGCCACGCGGGCTGAGTTCCTGACACTGGTCAACCGCCTGCGACCTGGCGAGATGTAGACCGCTCTACTGGGCCAAGGGCTTCAGCACCACCGACCGCAGGTTCATCACGGCCAGGTTGGGCTTCGTGAGTGCCCGCACACAGGCTCGGACCAGGCCGGTCTGGGTCAGGCGTATGGGCCCGAGCTCGACGGTCTCGTAGTTGCGCCACCCGCCGGTCTCGGCCACCTTGCCAACCACGGCCTGGTCATCCACGACCACCACATAGGTGCTGCCCCCGCTCCCGACGTCGCAGGCCAGGTTGACCGTGACCATGTAGTCCCCCGGCTTGTCCACTCGCACCTGCCACTGCAGCATGTCATTGACGTTCACCCAGTAGCCCACATTGAGCTCCTGGTCGCCCTCGAGGCGAACGCTCTCGCCGATGATGTCGGCATCGGCGGCTGAGAGGGTGATGGTGCCATCAGCAGCCTGGGTGACGCTGGTGGCCAGTGGCACCGGTTCGCCCTCGATTTCGCCTACCACCACCGTCGCCGCGGGATCGGGCGCTGTCGGCGGAAGCAAGATGGTGACGCCCCGCTCGTCGGCACTAGTGGCCAGGGCCTGGTCCGGGGCAGTCAGCAAGTAGGCCCTGGTGACCGTGTTGCCCACAGGAACCAGGAGCTTGCCGTCCTGGGGCCAGGAGAAGACGTGGAGGTACAGTTTGCCGGGTTTCTGTGTGCAGCGCCCCCAGGCGAGCTTCTTGAAGGGGCTGGCGCTGGTGGCGTAGATGGCCTCACCGTTGGCCTGCAGCCATTTGCCGACCGCGGCCAGCCGCTCCACGCTCGGCTCGGGGATGACGCCCTCGGCCGTCGGACCGACATTGAGCAGGTAGTTGCCGCCCTTGCTGGCGATGTCTATGAGGTTGCGGATAAGCGTCTGCGGTGACTTCCAGTTGTTGTCGTATGACTTGTACCCCCAGGTGTCGTTCATGGTCATGCAAGTCTCCCAGTCGCGGCCAGGGGTGCCGGTGGCCGGGATGGTCTGCTCGGGGGTCTCCGTATCGCCCTCGTAGCCGCCGCCGAGGCGGTTGTTGGTGATGATCTGCGGCTGCAGGGAGAGCAGCGGGCGCAGCATGTCGGCGCGCTCGCGGGTCATGTCCACCGGTGTGTCCCACCACAGAACCCCCAGGGGGCCGTAGTTGGTGAGCAACTCGCGCACCTTGGGGACGGCGATGTCGCGGAGGTAGTCGTCCATGCTGCCGTCCTGGGCCGGGTCCCAGTGCCCGCCCGCCGCCGCACCTCCCGGATGATGCCAGTCCTGGGCCTGCGAATAGTAGAAGCCCAGCTTCAGTCCCGCCCGCTGACAGGCGTCGGCCAGCTCGCGCAGCGGGTCGCGTTTGAACGGCGTGGCATCGTAGATGTTGAAGGGTGTTGCCTGGGACCGGAACATCGCGAAGCCGTCGTGGTGTTTGCTGGTGATGACGATGTACTTCATCCCGGCATTCTTGGCGATGGCAACCCACTGGTCGGCATCGAACTTCACCGGGTTGAACTGGCCGGCCAGAGCGGCATACTCGGCGACCGGAATCTTCGCTGTGTTCATGATCCACTCGCCAATACCGCCGATCTGCTGGCCCTTCCAGGTGCCGGCCGGCACGGCGTACAGACCCCAGTGGATGAACATCCCAAAGCGCGCCTCGCGCCACCACTTCATCCGCGCATCGCGCTGCTCCGGGGTTTCAGTCTGGGCCAGCGCCACGCCGGCAACGAACAGCAGCCCGACCACCAGGAGCGTACTACGCATCGCCAACACCTCGTCTCTTGTGTGGTCACGGTTACTGGAGCTCGCGGCTCAGAGCGTAAGTCCAGTCCACAGCACGGTAGCCGCAGTTGCTGTAGAACAGACAGGCGCGGTGGTTGGTCCAGCTCGTGCTGATGACGGCTCGCCGGTACCCGGCGCCGCGCAGTTCGCAAAGCGCCGTCTGCAGTAGCCAGCGCCCCAGGCCCCGCCCCTGGGCCTCGGCCTCGACGCCCAGCCACTTGGTCAGGCAGCCGTCCTGCGCCGCCTCGGCTGGCGAGTACTCGCCGCAGGACTGGTTGATGCAGAGACCCAGTTGCCGGCCTTCCTGCAGGGCGCGAAGCGTAAGGCCCGGGAGGCGGCCACGGCCGGGCGTCCACTCGGTCACCAGGTCCACGGGCAGCGGCGGTGGGCCGGGCGGGCCGGGCGCGAAGTTGGGCCACTCCAGGTACACCTCCCCAGCGCAGCGCTGGTACCCGTTCATGCCCAACAGGGCATGGATGTGTTCCAGCCGATCGGACAGGTAGGCATGTCCCATGTGGTAGAAGGGATGGCGGTAGTCCTGGTGGAAGGCCATGACCGCGGTGACCCCCTGGTCGCGGAGATGGTCCTGCGCCGCCTCCAGCAGCGCCTGGCCGGCGGCCCGGTGGCCCCGCGCGTACCACAGGGCGCGGAGGATGCCCCGTTCGCGCTCTGCAGGGCGCTCCGGCAGTTCCACCGCCGCCTGGGCCCAGCCAACGACGGCGTCGCCCTCCAGGGCTACCAGGCCTGTGTTGGCGCGGAGGCGCTGGTGTGCGGCACCCTCGCCCAGCGCGGCCGCGAAATCGGTCGCCGTCACCGGATAGCAGTAGGGCAGACCAGCCACCAGATCATTGTAAGTCGCGGCCAAAGCGGCCGCATGTGCGCGTTCATAGCCGATGACTCGTACCATGCCGTCACTTTCGCCGACAGGCATCCATATCCTGCCGGGCGATAGGCCCCCGTGGGAACGCCGGTTCTGATTGCCGAAGGAGGAGAGACTGGTGACAAGCCACAACCCTGCTGCCAGTCCAGAGGCGCTGGCTCCGGTTCTGCCCATCCTCGACGCCTTTGTCGCCGAGACTCTGCCCGGCGGGGGCATTGACGGCAGCAGAAGCCTCTGGCAGGCTCCCGGACGGGGCGCGGGCAACTCCCTGTTCCCCGGTGACGTGGATGTGCGCTACCTGCGCTTCCTCGTCGAGGGGCTGTACCGGGCCGCCGGACCGCTGCGGCGGGACGGCTACCGGGACGTGGCGGACGCCCATGTCCGCTGGATGGCCGGGGCCATGCGGCCGAATCACCCCTCGTGGGCCCTCGGGAACGCGCTGGAGATGATTGGTGTCCACCATGTCTTCCGCCCGCGAGATGAGGGGCTGGTGGCCGCCGCGCGACAGATGGTGGCGTGGCTGAACGAGCGACGGGTGCAGGTCACAACCACCGATGGAGTCAGCTTCTGGCACTACCCGTGCGGCTATGGTGTCCTCGATGCCCAGGATGCTGGCTGGACCAATGACCTGAGCATGGTGGGGTCAGGACTGGTGTGGGCCCATGAGGTCACCGGCGACGCGGCGATGCTGGAGAGCGCGGCGAGTTTCGCCGAGTACTTTGTCCAGCCCTGGCGGCCCAACGCACTGGGGGCTGACGGTTACTGGCAATGCGGCACCTTCCGTGAGGACCTCGGCTCGTGGGTGGTGGGTCCGGCACATTTCAGCGGCTTTGAGAGCACCGACGCCTACGCGGACGAGGTCTCCTGGGTCTTCTCCACTATGACCTGCACGGACTTCCTGGTGAAGCTGTACCGCCACCGCCCGGACCCGCGCTACCTGGATTGCTGCGTTGCGGCGGCACTATGGACCTTCCGCCAGGCCCAGTTCGACGACGGCGGGGTGGGGATGTGTGGGCGCGATGATAAATGGCTGGGTCTGACCGGCAATGCCGTCAGCCAGGTTGCGATGCTGCTCCCGCTGCTTCCGCATACGCATCGCGACCGGGCGGAACTGGTGGCGGGCGCCCGCCTGGCCTGGTCCTATCTCGAGGCCCACTTGCCCGGTGCTTCGCTGGGGAGCCACGGGGTGGAATGGGTCACCGGCACCACGTCCACCGACCCGCTGGTGAACGTGGGCATGCTCTGGGCCGCCGCGGTCCTGGGGTGGCTGAACGGGCTGGAGGCGCTGGAACATCCTACTCCAGGCTGATCTCCTGCACCTCGAAAGCGTGGGGCTTGGTGCGGTCCTCGCCATAGAGCCAGGCCCCGAAACACAGGTTGATGTCCTGGACGTTCTCCGGGTGCAGGCGGTCATTCGGCCCGCCGCGTCCGCCCTGGGGCTCGCGCCAGTGGCTGAAGTACCGGAAGGCTGAGAGCGGCAGTCGAATGGCCTGCCACTCGGTGGTCAGCGGCACATCCATCGTCCCCCAGGGCGAGCCGTCACGCTCGATGAGCACCAGTTCCACGCGGTTAGTCTGGGGATGGACTGCGCGGGCCTTGATGACCACGAACCGGGCGCGCCCCATCTCCGCCCGCCAGTGGTCCAACTCCGGGTTGAGGGTGAGGCGGTAGGCTGCCGAGTCCGGTGGCTGGGCGAAGTCCGGCGCCATGACACGGTAGGCATCCACCCCGTCGTCCATACCCGGCACCACCGCGTGGGCGGTCTCCCGGCCGTTGACGACCACATGGCGTTCGGCCGGCCGCGCCAGCACGAAGGGCGCGTCGGCGGCCGCCACGTCCAGAGTCCAGGCTTCCGGCACCCACACAAGGCGCACATCACTGACCTCGACCCAATGCGACTCATCTCGCAACGTCCCCAGGTACCAGGCTCCGGCCACGAACACGACCCGGTTGATGAGCTCGGGGCGGGGAGACTTTGCGGTCGTGCCCCACATGGGGCTGAGCTGGCTGAGCGGGACCGTGGTCTCATGCCACCCGGGTCCCAGGACGAAGTTGCGCCCGAAAGCATTGCCATCGCTTTGGCCCAGGCTGACCTCGACGGCCGGCGTGTTCGGCCCGCCCCGCGCCACCACGCTGACGGCGTTATAGTAGCCGATGTCCTCCGGCAACTGGTCCACGGGCACCTCGGCCGAGATGCAGCCGGTCTCGCCAAACCCTTCGGCTTCGAGGCGAAGGGCCCGGTGGTCGGGTCCGCGGCCTGGCACGAGCGCAGACGCAAACGCGCGACCTGCCGGTCCCGTATACCGGACGGGTGGAGCCTCCGTCAGCCCGGCGAGGCGCAGCAAGCCGAACTGACGGGGTGCCGGCGTCGAGGCCTCGGGAGCTTCGGGACGCCCGCCAGGGAAGGTGCGGGTACCCTCCGCTGTCTCGACCGTCAGCGCCAGATGCGCCCGCCCCGCCCGGAGGGCGCCGGCGGGGACCGTGACCGTGTACTCGTAGGCTCGCGCGCGTTGCATCGGGTAGAGGGCGAACTGGTCGCGGCCCGCTGTCTGAACGTGCAGCGTGCAGCCTGCGTCGCCGGGGGCCGCGACCGTGGCGCGAACAGTCAGCGGCTTCCCCTCGCGCCAGGTCGGCGGGGCCTCCAGAAAGGCCGTGGGAGGAGCCTCGCTGGACGGCGGGGCGATGAACTCGGTCAGCGTCACGTCATCCGGCGGTGGAACGCCCGCCCGCAGCAGCAGGTAGTTGCCCGGCCGCACCCGCACTTCCGGACCCGTCTGGGCCAGCGCTGCGTCATCGCCGCCCAGGCGAGTCAGGCGGAAGCCATCACCCAGGTCCGGCAGGCGCAGGCTCATCCGGTGGCTCTGCCACAGCACCCGCGTCTTCTCCTTACTGCCCCCGGTGTAGGCATCGGCGACCGGCACGGCATCCGGGTACACCTGAAGCTGCCACACCCCCGGCGCCAGGCGGTCCAGGAAGTAGGCCCCCGTGCCCTCATAGGTCACCAGCGGCGACGACCCACGGCCCCACACCCGTGCCAGCCGCTCCGGGCTGGGCGGCACTGTCGGAGTGTCGTTGGCATAGAGAAAGCTGTCGGCGGTGACGTACTCGCTCAGGTCGGCGGCGGGATCGAGGCGGCAGTTGCTGAAGTGCAGGTTGCCAGGATACGCGCCGAACGGCTTGAGCCGCGGCGTGTGGCGGAACACCTCGGCAGCGATGGCGAGACTCAGGGCCTTGCCGGGAGTGTAGATCAGGTTGAGGTAGTGGGTCTGCCAGTTGACGTTGGTGTCGGCCAGAGCCGTGACGTCGTATTGGAACTGGGTGGCGATCTGCGCCCCGCCGCTGCGGAAGGCCCGCGCCATGGCCGGGTACATGACGGTCCCCGGCACGTCCGCAGCGTCAAACTCGTAGATGATCTTGGCCTTGGTCGCCAGCAGCGGGTCGCGCATGGACGGGTAGTCATCCACCCGCGGCAGGTAGTTGCCGCGCAGCGCTGCACCTGAAGCGAGGCCGGTGGGGTACCAGCCGAAGCTGACCCCATCCAGGGTCGAGGCCGCCGCCGCTTTGTGCTTGGGCCCCCAGCAGTTGTAGAAGATCGGCTTGCGGCAGCCAGTCTCGCGCACGGCGGCGCAGAGTGTGTTGATGTACTGCGTGACCGTCTCATCCATGATGTCGGGGTCGTAGGTCGGCTCGTTGATGAGCTCGAGGGCCACGATGGCCGGGTCGTCCTTGTAGGCCTGGCCGGTGTAGCGGTTCACGTGGTTGAGATACTGCCGCAAGTAGTTGGCCTGAGCCTGCCAGGCCTGCGGGTTGCGGGTCATCTGGTGCATGGGATAGACCGACGAGAAGCCCGTCTCGCCCTCGGGCGTCCCCCACCAGGCGATGGGCGTCATGACGCTGTAGATGCCTCGCCTGGCGCACTCGCTAATGAGCAGGTCCAGCAGCCGCAGGTGCTCATTGTCCCGCAGGTTGCCCGCCGCGTCGCTCATCTCCCGGTCCCAGCAGTGCAGGCGGATGGCAGTCAGCCCCAGCCGCGCGAAGTGGGCCACGTCCTCGCGAATGCACTGGTCGCGGTCTATGCCTCGCAGTCCGAGCTGGTGGTAGTCAATGCTGAAGGGGACGTAGTAGTTGACGCCAAAGAGGGCCACCTCGCTGCCATCGTCCTGCCAGCGAAGCACCCCCGCCTCATCCACGCGGGCCGTACGCTCCGCCGGGGCGGCCAAGGCGGCTGGGGCCAGGAAGACGGCAAGAAGCGGTAGCAAGGGCATAGCGGGCCTCCGGGGGCAAGTAGCGAGGGGAGGTTCGCGGGAAGAGGGGAGGGGTCCTGCCAACTCAGGCTACGTCCGCACGGGCGGGACTACCCCACGGTGCCGCCGGTAGGCGTTCCTCTAGTCTCGAAGCTCAAGGGCAAACAACCCAGCCAAGTTCTCGGGGATGCCAGCTTTCGTCCACTCCTCGCGGGACGGATCGCCGTTGCCCCCTTGGACGAAGCACCACCTGCCTTCTCGGACCCCATAGACTGCCCACGCGTCCGACCAGAAGATCTCATGGCCGGTCCAGTAGAGACCGGGGTCAATGGTAGCGGGAAAGAAGGAGTAGAAGTGACCAGCCACTATCTCCGTAACCTGCAGCAGCCAATCGTGACCGAAGCGCCCAAGCGCGAACCTCACTGGATCGGGGTCACCTCGCTCCCATTGCTCGGTAGACTCCAGGTCCGTTACGACCCGAGCCACAACACTCGGCGGCTCATAGTGCACGAGAACGCGTGCCTGTTGCCCGCCAGAGGTGAGCAGTACAGACGGAATGCCCGCGACTTGAGCGCATGGCCCCGGTACAGCTGTCGGGTCGCTGTAGATATCGCCTTCGTCCTCATCGCTATCAATGTACCTGACTTTGACCCCCAGTAACCCGGCAACAGACCGCAGGGGAACACACGTAATGCCGTCGCGCTCGAAGGGGGCTTGCGGCATCAGGAATATACCCTCTTTGGTGGTTGCTGCCTTTGACCCTAAGCGCATCTGCACCAGCTCTCCACTTAGCATGATTCGGATGTTCTGATCCTGCCATGTGACAGCGGCGCCGACCCATTCCGCTATCCCCCGAAGCGGCACCATGACATGATCACCCATCAGGTAGCCATGAACGTCGGTCAGTATCGCGAAACGGCCGACGTCATTGGCCTGGACTGGCAACCCCTTGCTCACAGCCACCACACAAACCAATACGCAGATCCAAGAGCCCCTGAGTCTCGCTGGCCTCATTTGCTCACGTCCTCCGTGCCTTCATGGGGCCTGCCACTCGATTGCACCGTCTCCATCGTAGAGGGTAATTGTCGACTCAGGTGTCGTCAAGAAGGTCCCATTTGCCTGTAGCGAAGTAGTGCGTCCTATTCGGGCTCTGGTTGTGCCTTGTGCATCGGAGGTATACAGCACAGGGCTCTCATCGGCCTCGATCACGAGTGATGCCCGGGTCTTGCCCGCGGCGTCAAACAGCGCAAGGTGGGGAAACCCACCGGCCTTGGTGCCGAGCAACACTCGGCGCCCGCCGCCGGTGTCGAACAGCGACAGGCTGGAGCCACCATCGTCCCTGGTCGTCAGTTCGGCACGGCGTTTCCCGGCGGCATCAACGAGGAACAGGCCAAGAGTGTTGTAGTCCCAAGTCGCGAGCATCGCCCGCGTCTCGCCCCTATTGTCGACCAGCTCAAAGCGTCTCGCCCGGACTGTTTCGTGCACCGCCCCACCCCCCTGCGCCAGGGCGGGGGCGCCGCGCAGCGCCAGGTTCGACACCGCCCCGCCCAGAAACCCCGAAACAGCCGTCAGCACAGCAAGGACTCGGAACTGCTTGCCGTTCATCGTGCTCCTCCCCGAAGCTCTTGTCACTGATGACAGCTTCTCCCAGGACGGTGCCAATGCACACCTGCTGGCCCCATCTGAAGTTCGCAGCCTGAGCGCAGGTCTCCTGCCACTCTGTAGCGAAGTCATACCCGGTATGAGAGACTTTCAGAGCGCCGGGGAAGGTGAGCCATGTACTGCAGCCAGTGTGGCGCGAAGAACGATGAGGCGGCGCGGTTCTGCAGCTCCTGCGGGGCGGCGATGCAGCCAGGCATGGCTCCCGCGCGGCAGACCACCGGAGCTACACTGGCGATCGTTGCGGCGCTGGTGGTGGCAGTGATCGTCGGCGGAGTGATCCTGTACCAGCGATCAGGTCCGGCGGACCGGCTGCCGACCGAAGACGTGGGCGCGGCCATTCCCGCACCGGACCAGCCGTCGGGTGAAGTGGGTGATGCGGAACCCCCTACGGGCCTGGCTCCGACTCCTGGTGAGTCGGTGACTCCACCGGAGGAGGCCACGACGGAGACCGAGGAGGAGCCGTCGCCGGTGCCCGCCGCGGACAAGGTGGCCGAGGCGACGGTGGCGCTGGAGAACTACCTGGCGGCGGACCTGGGGCATGACGGCGCGGAGATGGCCAAGTACCTGGGCGGCCAGGCCGCCGCGCGCTTCCGCCCCGAGGTCGTGGGTCAGGAAGACCTGACCGTCCACAGCAAGCAGATCAGCAGCCACACCGTCAAGGACGCCAACACCATCGTCTTTGTGGTGACGGTGAAGTGGTCGCCCAGCGACAGCGACGAGGTCATGACCGACCAGGAGCGCTATGTGGTGCGCCGTACCGACCGGGGCTGGAAGATCACCAGCACCCCGGAGTACCCATGACCGACTGGCCGCCGGGCCCGCCTTGACTCGCGGCCACTGCTCACCGTATCATTACTGCTGGCCCATGCACTCCTACCGGAGTGCATGGCTGTGTGATTGCAGGTAGACCGTGCTGTCGGCGAGCGTGGCGCAGGTTGCCGACCTCTGTTGCATCTCCCGGCCGCTCACACCTTTCCGCTCGGCCACGACCGTGGGGCGCTGCGGCGCCCCCGGGGACGGCCATGCATCCAGCCGACAACATTGTGCCGGAGGAGGCACTTCGATGATCGAGGCCCATGGTGGCAAACTGGTAGACCGCGTACTGACGGGGACTGCACTGGAGGAGGCCAAAGCCAGGGCGGCATCGCTGCCGAAACTGGTCGTGAACTACGACACCGCCCGCGACGCGCAGAACATCGCGCGGGGCGTTTTCTCGCCGCTGGAGGGGTTCATCGGCAGCGAGGATCTGGCTAGCATCCTGGCCGGCTACCGGCTGAGAAGCGGCGTCGCCTGGACAATCCCCATCATGCTGGACGTTCCGGAGCGAGACAGCGTCCCCGTGGGCGACATTGCCCTCTATCAGGAAGGCCATGAGGACCCGTTGGCCATCTACCACGTGACCGAGGTCTATCCCTGGGACAAGACCAAGACGGCGCAGGTGGTATTTGGGACCACGGAGACCGACCATCCGGGCGTGCGATGGCTCTTTGAGCGCGGTGATTACCTGGTCGGCGGGACCATTGATCTGATTGACAACGACCGCGGGCCCTATGCGGCCTACAATCTCTTCCCCGCCGAAACCCGAAGGGTATTCGAGGAGAAGGGCTGGAGGACGGTGGTCGCCTTCCAGACTCGCAACGTCCCCCATGCCGGGCACGAGGACCTGCAGAAGACCGTTCTGGGTCTCTGCGACGGCCTGCTCATCCAGCCGCTCATCGGCAAGAAGAAGCCCGGCGATTTCAAGGACGAGGTCATTCTCGAGGCCTACAAGGTGCTCATTGAGAAGTATTTCGCGCCGGACCACGTCTTCCTGAATATCCTGCCGACCGAGATGCGCTACGGCGGCCCCAAAGAGGCTATCCTGCACGCCATCATGCGCAAGAACTACGGGTGCACCCACATCATCATCGGCCGCGACCATGCCGGTGTCAGTCGCCCGGACAAGACCCCCTACTACGGCGAGGAAGAGGCCATTGAGTTCTTCGACAACTTTGACGATCTGGTGATCAAGCCGATCGTCATTCGTGGGGATTTCTGGTACTGCAAGACGTGCGCCCGCGTCGCGAGCAATCGCAACTGCCCGCATGGCGAGGACAGCCAGATTCCGTTCTCGGGCACCATCATCCGTCGTGGCATCTCCGACGGCGAGCCGGTCCCGGTGGAGATCATGCGGCCGGAGGTCCTGGAGGTCATCCGGAAGTTCCCGGAGCCGTTCGTGTAGAGCTGGAGCCGCTGGCAGGAGCGCTCACCAGAGCGCGAGGCCGTTGCGGTCGCGCAGCGCCTCGGGTGGGCACTCCCACTGGGCGTCTGGCTTGTGTTGCTGTCTGGAGGTAACCAATGGCTAATCGCGTCATGGTGATCGGCTGGGACTGCGCTCCTCCGGAGCTGGTTCTGGATGCCTGGAAGAACGAGCTGCCCAACATCGGCAGACTCATGCAGACCGGCATGTACGGGCCCTTGCGCAGCACCGACCCGCCCATCACCGTGCCAGCCTGGACGTCCATGATGTCTTCGCGCAATCCTGGCGTCCTGGGGTTCTATGGGTTTCGCAACCGCCGCACCGGGGAATATGATGGCAAGTTCATCGCCACCTCCAGCGCCATCAAGGTCCCTCGGGCCTGGGAGATTGCCTCGCAGGCCGGCAAGCGCGTCTGTGTGCTCAATGTCCCTCAGACCTATCCCATCAAACCGGTCAACGGCGTGGTGGTCTCGTGTTTCCTGACCCCGAGCACGGATAGCGACTTCGTCTATCCGAAGGAGCTGAAGAAAGAGGTCCAGCAAGTTGCGGACGGCTACATCATTGATGTGGACAACTTCCGCACCGAGGACAAGCAGTGGCTGCTGGACGAGATCTACCGCATGACCGACAAGCAGTTCGCGGTGGCCAGGCACTTCCTCCAGAAGGAAAGATGGGACTTCTTCATGCAGGTCCAGATGGGGCCGGACCGCCTGGGTCACGGCTTCTGGAAATACTGCGACGTCACGCACCCCAAGTACGAGGTAGGCAACTGCTTCGAGGGGGCCATGCTGGACTACTACCGGCATATTGATGCCCAGCTCGGCGAGTTGGTGTCGCTGGCCGGCGATGACGTCACCGTGCTGGTGGTCTCCGACCACGGTGGCAAGGCGATGAAGGGGTCACTCAACCTCAATGAGTGGCTCATGAACGAGGGCTACCTCGTCCTGAAGGAGCCCGTCAGCGGGGTCACGCGGTTCCGCGAGGAGATGGTGGACTGGTCCAGGACGAAGGCCTGGGGCTGGGGCGGGTACTACGCGCGGGTCTTTATGAATGTCGAGGGTCGGGAACCTCAGGGCATCATTCCCCAGTCTGAATACGAGCGGGAGCGGGCCGAACTGATCCGCAAGCTGGAGGCCATCCCGGATGACCAGGGCCGATCCATGGCGACGCACGCGCTGAAGCCCGAGGACCTGTACTACTGCCCGCAGATCCAGGATGCGCCCGACCTCATTGTGTATTTCGACGACCTGCACTGGCGCGCGGGCCAGGACGTCGGCCACGGCACGATCTGGAGCTTTGACACGGAGATTGGCCCCGACGACTCAGTCCATGACTACTATGGCATGTTCCTGATGAGTCCGGCGCCGGCCCCCGGTCGTCGTGATGATCTGAATATTCTGGACGTGGGCCCGACGGTCCTGAAGCTGATGGGCCTGCCGGTGCCGCCGGAAATGGAAGGCAAGCCCCTCCTGTAGACCCGGGGCGCGGCATGGTCCCATCGCCAGCGCGATGTGGGGGCCACACGAACCTGCCGGGGCAGCATATTGCCCGCAGGAGAAGTGTACCCGCGGCGGGAAAGCTAACACCATAGTCGCATGACAAGGAGATAGACGATGAGCGAGAAGCCCGGAGCCGTCATCTGGTTCACCGGCCTGGCTGGGTCGGGCAAGTCCACCATTGCCGGCGTGGTTGAGATGATGCTGCGCGAACGGGGCCTGCCGGTGGAGAATCTCGACGCCGACGAGGTGCGCCAGAACCTGTCGCCGAACCTGGGCTTCAGCCTTGAAGCGCGCGATGAGAACACCAAGCGGCTGGCCTGGATGGGCAAGATGCTCTCCAAGCACGGCGTGAACGTCGTCATCGCAGCCGTGGCTACGCTGCGGAAGTTCCGCGACCGGGCCCGCGAGATGTGTCCCCACTTCGTGGAGGTCTATGTCAAGTGCCCGCTGGAGCTGTGTCAGGAACGCGACCCCAAGGGTCTGTATGCTCGACGGGCGCGAGGCGAGATCAACGACGTGGATGGCATTGACATCCCCTACGAGGAGCCCCTGAACCCCGAGGTCGTCATTGATACCTCCACGACGGACATTGAGGCCTGTGCCCTGCAGGTCATCGCCAAGCTTGAGGAACTGAAGTACATCTGACGAGCGTGTGGGCCGGGTCAGCGGTCTCGCGCCGGAGCTGCTTGTGTGAGGACAGGGCCTGCAGGAGGCGGGAAGTGGAAGGGTACGCACGTCGCAGCGCCAGAGGGGGCCATCGGGCAGGTTCCCAGGGCGCCACGCAGGAGCACTGGCCGCGGACAATGGCCGGTGGGGATGTGATCTGAAGTGACTCCTGCCAGCGACCTCAACACGATCACCAACGGAGCTCCTTTGCGGCTGGTGGAGCACGCGCACCCCGCGCCGACGGTCACCAGCCATGGCGGGAGCTTCAAGGTCTTGGTGCTGGTTGCCGATGTCATGGCAGCGGCGGTGGCGGTCTGGGCGGCCCACTGGCTGCTGAGCGGAGCCGGTCAGCCTGCACCGTCGGCGGCCATGACCTGGTCGGCCGCTGCTGTGATGGCTGCGTGCTGGACACTGGGGCTGATCACAGGACGTCTTTACACCTTCCGCCCGCGGCGCAGCAGCCTGGTATGGGCGTTGCAGATCCTCATCTGTCTGGGCGGGGGAACGCTGCTGGCTGTGGCCCTTTCGTTCTTTGTCGGCTCCTCCTTCCCGTTTGACCGCACCAGGCTTCTCCTGGCCACCTTGCTTGGGTGGCCGTTGTGCTATCTTTGGCGGATGCTTGCCGTGCGGTTCGGTCCCGCCTACCACGTCCGCGACCGCTTGCTGTTGCTGGGTACCGATGATCGCGCCCGCACCCTGGTGAGCAATCTGCAGCATGGTCACAATGCCCAGGGGGCGGAAATCCTGGGCGCGGTCCGCCTGCCGGGCGAACCCAACGATGACTTTCCATGTTCGGTGCTGGGCGAGCTTGATGACTGCATCTCCTTGGCCTCGCGCCTCGAGGCCAATGTGCTGGTGGTGGCACCGACGCCGCCGGTCACCGCCGACGTCATGCACTGCGCCGCTCACTGCGACGCCATGGGCATCTGCGTATGGAGCATGGAGACTGCCTTTGAGGAACTCACCCTCAGGGCACCCGTCTTCCATGTTGGCAGTGTGTGGGAGGCGCAACTGGAGAGCGCCAAACGCAGCCGTTACGCCACGCGGCTGAAGCGTTACGCCGATGTGGCCGTTACCCTTCTCCTGATGCCCTTGGCCCTCGTGCTTATTGGTCTTTGCGCTCTGCTGACGAAGCTCCTGTCCCCGGGCCCCGTCTTCTACCGTCAGGAGCGCGTTGGGAAGGACGGCCAGATCTTTGATTTCATCAAGATCCGCACCATGGTGGTGGATGCGGAGAAGCACACCGGCCCGGTCTGGGCCACCGCGAACGACCCCCGTATCACTCCGCTGGGGCGGCTGCTGCGCAAGACGCGCCTGGACGAGTTGCCGCAGCTCTTCCTGGTGCTGAAGGGCGACATGTCGCTTGTGGGTCCGCGGCCGGAGAGGCCCTTCTTCGTGGAGCAGTTCTCCCGCGAGATACCCCTCTATGAGCGGCGTCTTATGGTTCGCCCGGGCATCACGGGATGGGCCCAGATCCACCACAACTACGACCGCAACACCGACGACGTCATCGAGAAACTGCGGTATGACCTTTACTATATCCGTCGCCTCTCCTTCAGCCTTGACCTGGAGATTCTAATCAAGACGGTCGGGGTCATGTTGCGCACCCAAGGCGCCCACTGACTCTTCAGGCTCCGGAGAAAAGGACTCTCAACTCCCCATGCAGACCTTTGTGCAGATTGGCGCCGGGAACATCGGGCGCTCCTTTGTGGGCCAGCTCTTCTCGCGGGCCGGCTACGAAGTTGTCTTTGTGGACGTGGTACCGGAGGTCATCGCAGCCCTCAATGCGCGCCAATCCTATCCGGTCGAGATCAAGGACCGCAACCCGGAGACCATCTGGGTCGAGAACGTGCGGGGCGTGGACGGGCGCGACCAGGACGCCGTCGCGCGGGAGCTGGCCGCCTGTCGCTGCTGCGCTACCGCTGTGGGGCCCAAGGCTCTCCCCCACGTCCTGCCCAACCTGGCCGCTGGCCTGAAGCTGCGCCACGCCCTGGGTGGTACGCCCCTAGACATCATCCTCTGCGAGAACATGCGTGATGCCGCCCGGTTCGTGCGCGAGGGGCTGCGGCCGCTGCTGCCGGACGATTTCCCGCTGGACGAGATGGCTGGGCTGGTGGAGACCAGTATTGGCAAGATGGTGCCGATCATCCCGGATGACGTGCGCGCACGCGACCCACTGCTGGTCTACGCCGAGGCGTACAACACGCTCATCTGCGATGCCAGGGCGTTCCGCAACCCGATCCCCGATGTGCCGGGGCTGGACCCCAAACCTAACATGAAGGCCTATGTGGACCGCAAGTCCTTCATCCACAACCTGGGGCATGCCCTCTGCGCCTACTTGGGCTACCTTGAGGACCCGTCACTGCGCTACACCTGGCAGGCTGTGGAGCATCCCATCGTCGGGCCTGCGGTACGGGCGGGCATGTGGGAGTCAGGCCGGGCGCTCATCGCCGCCTACCCCGAGGAGTTCAACGAGGCCAACCAGGCCGAGCATATCGAGGACCTGCTGCAGCGCTTTGCCAACAAGGCCCTGGGGGACACCCTGCACCGTGTGGGCCGTGACTTGACGCGGAAGCTCTCCCGGGAGGATCGGGTGGTGGGGGCCCTGCTGTGCGACCTGCAGCATGGCGTGGAGGCGCCGGTGACGGCCTTGTGCGCTGCCGCTGGTCTGCGCTTCCGTGCCCCGGACGAGCATGGAGCTCTGTTCCCTCCCGACCAGGCTTTCCTGGACACCGTCGTTCCCCGCGGACTGGACCATGTGCTAGAGACCGTCTGTGGCCTGGACCCCACCCGGGAGCTTGACGCGCGCGCCTGCGAGTTGATACGTTCCGCGGACGCCAAGATAGCCAGTGCTCTTGCCGAAGGAGTGTCGCCACTGACTTGAGGCACCCTTGAGCGTCCCCTGAGTGCAGCGACAAGCGCCGCTGCTATCGTGGGCGCTGCAGAGGTGTGCCACCGTGCCAACACCTGTACCGCGCGTGTTGCCTCGTTGCCTGGGCCTGTCACTGGTAGTGACAGGCCTTCTGCTGTTGTCGGCATGGACCACTCAGGCTCAGCAGTCGCTACCGAGCTGCGCCGAGCGCTTGCAGCTCCTGGGACGCGCGCTCAGTGCCTATGCGGCCGACCATGCTGGCAGCCTGCCTCCGGACCTGGGCACACTCTATCGGGACCGTTACGTAAGCTGCGAGCTGTGGGCTTTCTGGTGTCCCGAAGACTCCGGGACCCAGCGGCTACCGACCACGATAGACACCAGCGGCAGCTACGAGCTGGTCGCTGAGCGCCTCGAACCCGGCAGCGACAGGCCCCTGGTGCGCGAGCGCGCAGCCCGTCACGGGGGCGACGGTCTCTCGGGACGCTATCGCCATGTCCTGCTGCAAGACGGGCGCGTTGTTCAGCAGATGGAGGAGACCGCTTCACCCACGTCGGGCCCGGCCACTGACCGCCCGCCCACGGTGCAGTTCGCCAGCGGCTCAAGGACTGACTGGGAGCCCTACGAGTCCGTTGCCTACCAGTGGGTCGGCAGCGATGACCAGACGGCGCCCGATCGCCTCGAATACCGTCTCAACTTCAGCCTGACGGGTATGTCGGACTGGTCGCCAACCACCCACGTGGAGTTGGGCCGCCTACGGCCCGGGGACCATGTCCTGGAGGTGTGGGTCCGAGACGTCAGCGGACAGGTCTGTCTGTCCCCGGCGTACCTGCGGTTTCACGTGCGACCGCGCAACCCCATTGCGCGCATGGAACCGGTCGAACGCCGGATGCAGACTTTGCCCAAGGCTCCCACCAGCCCACCTGCACGGCCGCTTTGGTATGACCAGAAGTCGCCGTTGCGGAGGGTGGACATCCGTACTGTGGACCCCGAGGCCGACATCATTCGGGCACGACAGGAGGGGGCCGACCTCACGGGGCCCTATGTGGCTGCGGATGACCCCGGGCGCTTCCAGCCAGACCAGACCGGCTTTGCCCCCCTGGTATTCAGACGCGGTTTCCCGTGGCTACACGTCATGCTCTACTTCGCCGTGCTGCCCGGCGCCTCGCGTCCCGACTTCAGCTACGACCTGACCTGGAACGGCCGGACCATCGGCAAGCAGCGGATACCCAGCACTGAGGCTGACGGCCGTATCCTGCATCTGCGTCTGCACATGGTCACCGCCAGCGAGTTCCGCGTCGGCAAGTACCGCCTGGGCGTAAGCGTGAACGAGGCGCGTGTATGCGACCTGTTCTTCAACGTGGTGGAAGGCCCGGTTGACGGCAATTTCGCCCAGCCGGTGCGTTGTACCACACTGCAGGGCCTTCGTCTCGGCACCGACAAAGCGAGCCTGTCACGCCAACTGCCAATGGCCAGCGGGACGCGCGCCCCAGAGACGATTGAACTCCCCGAGGTGACCGCCGCGACGAGTAGCTAACCCACGCCCCAAGGTCTGACCCCATCACCTGCCGAATAGTGGTCGTGGCAGGTGAAGCCCACGATGTCTATCCTGGACGAGATTGTGGCCCGGCGGAGAGAGCGCCTCGAGGAGGAGAAGCAGGCCCTCCCCCTGGCCGAGGTACAGGCCCGACTGGCGGACCAGCAGGACCGGATCCGCAACTTCCCCATGGCGCTGCGCGGCGAGAAGGTGCGGGTCATCGCCGAGATCAAACGCGCCAGCCCTTCCGAGGGCGAACTCAATCTTCTTTTTGATCCGCGCTTCCTGGCGCAGGACTACGCCGGGGGCGGTGCGGCGGCCATCAGTGTGCTGACCGAGCGCGACTACTTCGCCGGTGAGGCAGTGCACCTGGTCCGGGCCCGCAAGTACATGCCGCTACCGGTCCTGCGCAAGGACTTCATCGTTGACGCCTACCAGGTCTACCACTCCCGGCTGATCCGGGCCGACGCACTGCTGCTGATCGCGACAGTCCTGGATGCCTACGAACTGGAGGACCTTCTGGCTCTGACCCACGAGCTGGGGATGCATGCCCTGGTCGAGACCCATGACGAGTCCGACATGCTCAAGGCACTGGCCTGCGGTGCGAGGATCGTCGGCATCAACAACCGTGACCTGAAGACGATGAAGACCGACTTGGGCCAGACGGAGCGCCTGGCGGGGATGGTTCCCGCTGACCGGATTCTGGTGAGTGAAAGTGGAATCCACGGGCGGGAGGATGTCGAGCGTCTGGCCGCGGCAGGGGTGGACGCGGTGCTGGTCGGGACGATGCTGGTGAAATCCGACAAACCTGGCATCCTGCTGCGGCAACTGGTGGGGGTGCCCGCAGACTCGAACCGACGGGTGTAGTACGTTCAGAGGGGCCAGCCGCCGGCGGGCACTGAAGTACCCGCCTGGGTGGGGAACGTCCCCATGGGACGGGGCAGCTATCGCGTCCCGAAGGGACGCTCCCATATCAGACGGGTTTTCAACCCCCCGGCGGACCGTAGGGCGGCAGGGTTTTCGCCCCGGGCGACCGTCCCCATGGGACGGGGTAGCTATCGCGTCCCGAAGGGACGCTGCCATACCAGACGGGGGTTTCAACCCCCGTCCGTACCGGGGTCAGGCCTAACCGAACTTTGTGACCCGTTCCGTGGTCTCGTCCTGGAAACGGGCGATGTACTGCTTGAGCAGCTCTGCAGGTGCCAGGTCAGGGTCCTTTAGCAGCGGCGTCAAGTCCATGGCGAAGTTGAGCGACTGGCTTTCATCCACACCGTGGCTGGCGAAGTAAGTGGCATGGGCCTTCCGTCGCCCGGCCGTCGCCAGATCATAGCGCTTGCCACCACAGACCTGCGAGTCGTAAACCCCCATCAGCGCCGCCGCCAGGTTCTCGTGCGGAGTGCAGTCAAACAGCACCTTGTCCTCGTCGGTCAGCCAGTCCAGGTCCCGCCAGACCTCGCAGCCATACACGGCCTTGGGCTGCTGTTCGGCGGGCAGCTCTCGCAAGGCCTTGATGACCCGCAGCGCCACGCCGACGTGCGTGTCGTGCTTGTCTGCCAGGTTGTGGGTATACAGCACCCGCGGCTGGCAAAGAGCGAAGATGGCCTTCAGTTCCTCGACCAGATTCGGGTCATTGGGGTCCTTGACGGCGGAACTCGGGTAGTCCAGCAGGAAACAGGCACCGTACTCGCCCACATAAGCGGCCTTCTTCTCCTCGGCCGCACGGACAGCCCGCATCTGCTCGTCTGTGTAGTCCTTGTAGAGGTCGTCGCGAGGGCTGCCAGCGCCGTTGGTGACGGTGACACCCGCAAACCACTTGTCCTTCTGTCCGAAGCACTGCAGTACACCGTACATGGCCCCGATAGGGATGTCATCCTGGTGGGCCATCACGGCCATGTGGGTCGTTCGCGTCAGCGCCTCCGGCAACGGCGCACAGTCCGGTATGTACAGCGAAGCACCCGGGTTCTTCAGTTCCATGGGTTACACCACCCTATCATAGGGGCGCAGGCTCAGGCGCCCGTTGTCGGCTCTACGCTTGCCCGCAGCAGCCGCAGCCCTTGCTCTCGATCTCCGGCAGGCTGGCGGCCGCCACGGACTGCCCCACGCGGCGGCTGGACTCATCGGGCAGGTGGAGCTGGATCTTGGCCGCCAGGTCCGGGAACTCGCCCTCCAGCACCTTCCTCGCCTGCTGCTGGATGATAACCCCGCCCTCACCGGTGGTGGCGCGGCCCAGAATCAGGCAGTGCTGGATCTCGTAGAAGTCGGCGTAATGGGCCAAGGCGTAGCCGAACCATGTGCCCACGGTCTCATAGACCGGTATCACCCGCTCGTCGCCAGCTTTCATCAGGTCCTGAACCACGACGAGCTTCTCCGGCAGGCCCAGACCGGCCTCGAACTCGATACCCGCCGCTTCGGCGGCGCGGACGACGCCAGTCTGGTTGAAGTACTGCACCCCACAGCCGATGTCGCCAGACCACTCGTCAGCCGGGGCGCTCGGGGCGTAGTCAATGGGCGCGAAGGCCAGCTCGTTGAGCCAGCCGGTGATGTTGCCCTCCGGCGTCACATAGCCCGCCGCCTCGCTGGTGCCCATGGCGATGCCCAGGACGGCGTTGGCGTTCAGCTCCATCGAGCCGGCCAGAGCGGTGACCTCGCCGTCATTGACGATGGTCAGCGGCACCCCCCATTCCTTGCCGATGTTGACGAACAAGTCCTTTACCTCGCGGTCAAAGACGTCGCGCGGAATGCCCCTGAAGAGGGAGGCGACCAGCACGCGGTTATTGATCCACACGCCTGCCGCTGAGCCGCCGATGGCGTCCACCCGGGGCATCTTGGAGGCGGCAATGCGCAGGCCCTCGTTGATACGCGCCCTATGGTAGCCGGGATCGGTCTGGCCCTTCGGGTCCCAGGGGAACTCGTCGGCCCATACCGGCTCGCCGTTGACCACTGCCGCCAGCTTGTAGTCCGAACCGCCCAGGTCAATGCCGATGCGGCAGCCGTCCAGGTGCCGGCCCAGCGGTCGGGTCTCCTCGCGGGTGTCGGGGACGTCGGACGCGGCCATCACGTCAACTGTGAACTCGTGCTCATAGACGCCACCCATGAAATCCCAGTCAAAGGCCCGGGCGCCGTCCTTCGCATAGACCTGCTTGATATACTGGCCGATGGCTGCCGGGCCACCGACCATCACTCGCCAGCCCCCGCGTTGCCACAGCAGGAACTTCACGAGCCTCTCCGCATACATGTAGTTGGCCTCGAACTGCTCCGACCCTTCCGCCCAGCAGACCGTCTCGAAGGTGGAGATGGAGCCATCGGCGCGTTCCAGACCGATACGCAGCGGCACGGCCTGACCGGCGTCCTGGGCGGCGGCAACCAGGGCCTTGTTTGCCAGCACAGCCGGCCGGAATTCCGGGTCCAGCGGGGGCACGAACAGGGGCTCGACTAGCTCAAAGGCGTCACTCATGGGAAAACCTCTCCCTCTTTGGGGTTCTGTACGGGTTCGTCGGCGACAGCTCCCGGACGGGTGTCTGAGACGAAGGCTACGGAGAACTCCATTCTGCCACAGGCCGCGTTTCCGTGCAAGACCACGCTGTGAAGTCCGCCGAGGTGATGGGGGCACCCAAGGGGAAGACTATGACGCATCGAACGAAGGGGAGTGACATGATGCCAAAACTGCTGGGGCTCATTGCCTTCTGCCTCATCGCCGGCACCCTGCTATCCTCCGCAGCGCTCGGCGACCATCGCCTGGCCTCGGAGGGCAAGACCGCCTACAGCATCGTCGTGGACCCGGGTGCCACTGCCGCCGACCGCCATGCGGCCGAGGAACTGGCGCGGTTCCTGGAACAGGTGACCGGCGCCCGCTTCCCGCTCCGCCAGACCGTCGTCATGCCAGCGGGGCCGCTGTTGGTGGTCGGACCAGGGCGCCTGCTGAACAAGGTCGCACCGGACCTGAGACTGGATAACCTCAAGCCGGACGGCATCGTCATCGAGTCGGTGGGCCCCCATCTGGTCTTGGCCGGGGACCAGCCGCGCGGGACGCTGTATGCCGTTTTCACCTTCCTCGAGGACGTTGTCGGCTGCCGCTGGTGGTCGTCCAAAGTGAGCCACATTCCCACCATCCCCAACCTGACGGTGCCCGAGCAGCATATCCGCTACGTTCCGCCTCTGGAGTACCGCGAGCCTTTCTGGACCGACGCCTTCGACGGCGACTGGGCAGTGCGGAACAAGTACAACGGGATGTCCGCCAGGCTCGATAAACAGCGCGGCGGGCAGATCACCTACGGCTCCTACTTCGTGCACACGTTCCTCCCACTGATGCCACCGGAGAAGTACTTCAAGGACCACCCCGAGTGGTACAGCGAGATTGGTGGCGAGCGCCTCGGCGGCAAGGGCGAGTATGTGCAGCTCTGCGTCACCAACGATGAGCTGAAGCAGGAGATGGCGCGCAACGTCCTGGCGTATCTGCGAGAACACCCGGACGTCAACATCATCTCAGTCTCCCAAAGCGACACCGACAACCACTGTCTGTGTGCGGAGTGCAAGAAGCTGGAGGAGGAGGAAGGCTCACCGTCAGGGCCGCTGCTGCATTTCGTGAACTATGTGGCCGCCGAAGTGGGCAAGGTCTATCCCAACGTGGCCATTGACACCCTCGCCTACCAGTACACGCGCAAGCCGCCCAGGCACGTGAAGCCACTGCCCAATGTCATTGTCCGGCTGTGCAGCATCGAATGCGACTTTGCCCACCCGCTCACGGCGGAGAGCAATCGCACCTTCGCTGAGGACATCAAGGGTTGGTCGAAGATCTGCAATCGGCTGTACATCTGGGACTACACCACCAACTTTGCCCACTACATCCAGCCCCACCCCAATCTGCGGGTGCTGGCGCCCAACATCCGGTTCTTCGTCGAGCACGGAGTGAAGGGCATCTTTGAGCAGGGCGCCTACACCTCCGAGGGCGCGGAGTTCGCGGAGCTGAAGGCCTGGGTGTTGGCCAAGCTACTTTGGAACCCGCAACTGGATGGAGACAAGTTGGTGGAGGAGTTCGTGCGGGGGTATTACGGCGCCGCTGCTCCGTATGTCAGTCAGTACATCAAGCTCATCCATGACGAGGCCGAGGCGACCAACACCTACCTGAGCTGTTTCATGCACCCGGCCGCGCCATTCCTGAACCTGAAGACTCTGGGTGCCGCTGAGAAGCTGTTTGACCAGGCTGAGGCGGCGGTCAAGGACGACCCGGCGCTGCTGCAGCGCGTCCAGGTGGCGCGCTTGCCACTGCGGTACGTGTGGGCGATGCGCTGGTATGCACTGCAGGACGAGGCGGCCACGACGGGGGTGGACTGGCCTGGGCCGCGGGACTACCGCGAAAACGCCCAGACCTTCATGGATGTCGCGAAGGCTTACGGCATCACCCGCATCTCCGAGGGCGGGCCGCTGGAGAACTTTGAGCGTCTGACGCTGAGCATTAACCGCCAGACCTCGCCACCGCCGCCGGGGTGTGAGAACCTCCCGCGCGAGCGGTGGATGGATTTCCCTGACGCGACCTTCGGCCTTTACCAGGTCGGCACGCTCTCGGCGATCAAGGAGGATGAGCTCGCCTCGGACAAGGCCGCCGCCTGGATGACGGGGGCGACCCGCGAGTGGGCCGTGCAGCAGTCGCTTATGGGCAAGCCGCTGGACCCGAAGGCCACTTACAGCGTCTACGTCTCCATCCGGGTGGAGAAGGTGGGTAGTGAGGGTCCGGCCTTCACGGCTGGCATCTACGATGCAGCCGCGCGCAAGTACCTCGGCAACCTCGCCGTCAGCGCCGCTGAAGTCCCGGATGACGGCCAGTACCACACCTATAAGCTGGCCACAACGCAACTCAATGACCAGGCCTTCCTGTGGGCCGCTCCGGCGGCCAACGAGGAGAACGTCAAGGCCGTCTGGGTGGACCGCTTCTGGATCGTGAAGGAGCAGTAGGCTGATCCGCATCGCTACTCTGGTTGCCTGTCTGCTGAGGGCGGGGCCGCTGCTGGCCTCGCCCCCGCTCACCGCTGTCCGGGTAGATGCCTCGCGGGTCATCGTCAAGGTGCCGGACGGGCTCTACGGCGTGGGCTATGACGGTTGGGGCGACATCACTGACCCGCAAGCGGTGCGCCACCTGCAGGGCCTGGGGATCCGCTACTGCCGGATTGCCGTGAACCTGGCTAACCTGTGCGGCGAGCGGCTGGGAGATTGGCAGTGGGAGACCACGGAGCCCCGTGATGTCGGTCTGGGGTTTGTCTCAAGGCTCCGCCGCATCCGAGCCCTTGGCTGGACGCCGATCCTGGCGCTGACCACCACCCATGCGCTGCCAAAGTGGTTTAGGGGTGAGCCGACCGACGCGGGTGGCGACCCCTGGTACCTCCGCAACCTGGACGGCAGCGCGGCGGCGGAGGAGCAAAGCGACCAGTGGGCGGAGTTGGAGCGGGTCGCCCAGGGCCTGGCGGCGGGGCTGGCCGCCCAGGGGCTGCGCGGACTGTGGTGGGAGACAGCCTACGAGAGCGGCCACACCCTGCCGATGGCGGAGACGCACTACCACGCAGGTATCGGCATCCGTCGGGCCGACCCCACGGCCAAGCTGATGGGACCTGCCACCTGGCCCGGCTGGACTGTGGAGGAGCGTTTCGTCAAGCCCTTCCTCAGCCGCTACGGTGCCGACCTGCTGGACGGCGTCTCCCTGCACTGGTACGCCGACAATGAGCACGGCCTGTGGGTGGCGCCGGGGTGGAAGGACCGCCATGGGCCTGTCACCATGGCCGATCGGCTTTTCCTGCAGTACCTGATGGAGACTACGCCCAAATACGCCCAGTGGTGCCGGAGCTTGCGCAAGACTCTGGACGATCCGACGCTCAACCCGGCCCGCAAGCCCATCGCCATTGTCTACACCGAGTTCGATGCCCTGGCGGAGTCCGCCTATGGGCGTAACCCGGAGAACCCCGACTGGCCGGACTACAGTCCCAGCGCCGACTGCTACCTCAACACCAACTACTTCGGCGGCGTCTGGTCCGCCTCGGTGCTCTGCCACCTGGCGGCTTCAGGGGCGGCCGATATCGTCTGCAAGTTCAACACGCGCCAGTTCTATGGCCTGGTGGACAACGCGCCGGGCGGGGGTTTCTACCGCCAGCCGGTCTGGTTTGCGTGGAAGCTGCTGCGGGACATGGCTGGTGTCCGTCCAGGCGCGGCCATGCTGGTCACCAGTGTCAGCGGTCCCAGGGACAGCGCCG
The DNA here is from genome assembly GCA_013178155.1 of Armatimonadota bacterium. Lineage (GTDB taxonomy): Bacteria > Armatimonadota > Zipacnadia > Zipacnadales > UBA11051 > JABLXH01. The sequence continues at coordinate 105,444 of JABLXH010000006.1, forward strand.
CCGCCCATGTTGGCGGCGAGGACTCGCCATGGATCGAAGCTTTCGCCGTCAGACGCCCGGACGGCCCGGCGGTGATCCTTATCAACCGTTCACTCGACCGTCAGGACGTGGAGGTGTCCGTGAACGGCTCACCCCAGTGGGACCATGCCGTTGGCGGCCTCCGTTACCTGTTTGCCTCCCACCGGGTGGCGCGCTTCATCGGGCGCCAGCCAGGGACCGCGGGGGAGGGGGCCTTCGAGGGCGTGCCGGATGATGCCCTGAGCGCCCGCTGCCTGCAGCCCCTGCGCTGGCAGCGAGACAGCAGGGGCTCTCTGCGCGTGCGCTGCCCCGCCGTCAGTCTCACTATCCTCACGCCTCGATCCGCACCCTGAGCCTCATTCCGCCCGCAGCAGCACAAAGCTCTCGGGGCCCAACGTGACCCGTGTCCTCCCGTCTGTCAGACCGACCGGCTCCCCCGTGCGGGCGTCGGTCACGACCGGTACCGCGGGCCGTTTCCAGCGCAAGGTGACCGTCTGCTGTTGCTCCACCTCCAGGTTTGACACCACCGCCAGGACCGGCCTGCCCGGACCGTGGTCCCAGGTTGCCACCATGACCTCGCGCCGGACGGGAGCCTCGATGGCCCACCAGGGGTTGGGCCGCCAGCCGGGGACAAAGCGTGCCGTCCGCGTCCCGAAGGCCTGCATGAGCCGCGTCAGTTCGACCACGGTCCTATGGTTCATGTAGCTGACGAGCGCCGGTGAGACGCCGTGGGGTAGCAGCCAGGCGTAGGCCATCAAGGTCTGCTTGTTGACCGGCTGGTCGCGCTCGTGCTCCCACATGAGCGTGTCAAAGAGGTTGGGAACGCCCCAGTTGGTGGACAGACAGCGTGCCCGGAAGAGCCCCAGCCCGACGCACTTGCCGTAAGTCCCTTCCGGTGTCAGCATCGCCGGACCCTCCAGGGGCCAGCCCGCAAACTCCCCGGTCAACCACTCGGTGGCAAAGCCCATCACCGAGGGCACGAACTCCCAGGAGTGAATCCAGTAGTGGTAGCGCGGGAAGCCGGGCGGCAGGAGGCGTCCGGCTGGCAGCCGCGCCTGGCAGTGGTCCTCCAGCCACAGCACCATCCGCTGGTTGAACTCCCGGCCCTCCAGGACTGGGACCGTCGAGTGCCGCTTGCCCTGGGCATCGGTCCAGCCGCAACCGTGGGCGGCGTTCTGGCAGGCGATCTGTCCGGCCTGCCAGCCGTCGAAATAGATGCCGTCGGTGCCAAACCTCGCCACGTTCTCGGCAGTCCAGCCGTGGAACAGCCACTTGCGGAGACTCAGCGACTTGCCGCAGTTCTGCAACTGCGGCTGGCCGTCCCAATCCAAGGCCGACTCCGGCAGCACCTGCCACTCCGTGCGGTACTCGGCCAGTTCCGGCACCTGGGCGCTGACCTTCTGCGGACAGGCGGCGATGGTCATGAGGGGCAGTCCGGCGTCGTGGGCCTGCTGCACGGCCGCGGCCATGCGGGTGGCATCCACGCCGCAGGGGTCGTTGAGGCCCTTCATGATGCCTGTCTCCAGAGGCCAGATGACGGTCATGTCCATGTTGTCGGCCAACTGCCTGCAGGCCCGCCAGTCGTCCAGATACAGGGTGTCGGCCAGCAGCGAGTGGTAGTCCGGTGGCAACGGCTTGATCGGCGTGGCTTGCAGGCCAAAGAAGAAGCTGCGCCCCCGCAAGTCAGCCGGGTCCTCGATGAGGTTGATGGTGTAGATGGTTGCCTGGCTGCCGGGCGTCAGAACCGCGATAGCGTCCTCGGACCTGGGCTGCCAGTGCTGCAGGCTGGTGTAGGTGAAGCCCAGGCCCCTGTCTTCGTTACCGAACCAGTGGTAGAAGTCCACCACGTTGTTCTCCCGGTCGGCCACCCAGGGGAAGGCGATGGGCTGCTCCCCGATCCACCCCGCCTTGCGGCGGTCGAAGGCCTGGTAGAGCGTGGTCTGCGGCGGGTCCATGGCAGCCTCGATCCGCAGCGCCTCGACCTTCCCCCCGGCGGGTGCGTAGAGGTTCAGCCACAGGAACCCGTCGTACTCGACCCAGCCATCCACCCGGAAGACGAGGCCCTCCGCTCGCCCCTTGGCAACAAAGCTCACCCGCGTCGCCCGGCGCTCGGTGACGCGGAACAGCTCCAGCGGCACCTGGCGCGGCTTCCCGTCGAGGGTCACGACCAGGGTGATGGGCCGGCGGAGCAACTCCACGCCCTGGCTGGTGACGCTGGTGGGCAGGAGACTCTGGGCCGTCCAGCGGCACTCCCGGCCCCAGACGCGCAGTGTCCGGTCCGCCACCTGTACCGGCGTCCACGGCAGTGGCACCCGGTCGAGCTTGCCATAGTCGTCGTAGACCGTGCTGGTCTGCCAGGCCGGCGAGGCAGCGCAAGCGGCTCCGGCGAGCAACACCAGGCCCAGCGAGCAGAGATACCGCATGAGCGCCCCTCCTGTCCTTTTCCGGTGGCGTTCGCTATCCGCCAGGCTCGACCTCCCAGCCGCGAGGACTGCCTGCCGAGCGTGCCGAATACTACGAGACCTCTCTGCTGGAGGCTTGGCCATGACTTCGCGCGAACGGCTGCTGTGTGCTTTTGCCTGTGGTACCCCCGACCGGGTGCCGGTGGCCCCCTTTGGGTTTGGGCATGTGAACCCCGATAGTGAGGTCGGCTACGAGCTGGTCCGCAAGACTGACTTCATCCAGAGTGTTGGCGGCGCCGGCGGGTGGTTCCTGGGGGCAGGGGTGGAGCAGACCGTCGTGACCGAGGGCCAGACGACCACCATCACCTACCATACCCCAAAGGGCGACCTGACGCAGGTGAACCGCAGCACCGACATCACCCATGCCACCGTCAAGTTCCCCTGCCGTGACGCGGATGACATCGAGAAGGTGCTTTCCATTCCCTACGAGCCCATCGCCGCCGATCCGAGACCCTTCGTCGAATGGGAAGACCGTCTCGGCGACGAAGGGCTCACCCTGGTGGGCTTCCTGGACGCCATCTGCGCCCCGGCCATGCTCTTCTCACCGGAGGACTTCTCGCTCCTGTGGGTGGACGCGCCCGACGCCTTTATGGCCCTCATCCAGGCGGCGCAGGAGCGCTGCCTGCAGGCGGCCGAAGACGCCTGCCGGGCGGGGATCAAGGGCTTTCGCATCATCGGCGGCGAGTATGCTTCGACGCAGTTGGGCCCCTATGCCTACCGCCAGACCGTCACCGAGCCCGATGCCGAACTGGTCAAACTCATGCACGACCACGGCGCCATTGTCTACTACCACAACCACGGGCCGGTGATGAAGTACCTGGAGATGTTTGCCGACATCGGTATGGATGCCGCCGACTGCTTCGAGGCGCCACCGTGGGGCGACTGCGACCTAGTTGCCGCCAAAGAGGTGCTCAAGGGGCGCGTTTGCATCGTTGGCAACCTGGACGACATGGAAGTCATAGACAAGCTCGACGAGGCGACGGTGCGCGCCATCGCCCGGGAGCGCCTGGAGCAGGCCGGCCCCGACGGCTTCGTGCTCGGCGGCACCGCGTCGGGGACCTATACCGAGCGCGGAGCCCGGAACTTCATCGCCATGGCGGAGGTCAGCCGGGAGCTGTGAGTGGCCGCAGAGCGTGCCAAGCCAGCGGGGCTGGCCGTGGCACCGGGAAGATGAGATTCACGGAGGTGGCAGGATGATAGCCTGCAGGTCGGTGCTAGCCATGTTGTGCGGAGCGGTACTGCTGGCCGGGCCGACCCTGGCCTTGACCCTCTATGTCTCCCCCACCGGCAATGACGCCTGGTCGGGGCGGTTGGCGCAGCCCAATGCGGCGCGAACCGATGGTCCCCTGGCCTCGCTGCAGGGGGCGCGGGATGCTGTCCGCAAGCTGCCTCGGCCGCTGACGGAACCGGTCCGGGTGCTCTTCCCGGACGGGGAGTACGAACTGCGCGCTCCAGTTGTCTTCGCGCCGCAGGATAGTGGCACGGCTGACTGCCCTGTTACCTACGAGGCCGCGCCGGGATCCCGCCCGGTCATCAGCGGGGGGCGGCGCCTCACGAACTGGACCCGCCGCGATGACGGCCTGTGGGAGACAAGGGTGCCCCGCGCCCTGCGTTTCGAGCAGCTCTATGTCAACGGACACTGGGCCGTGCGGGCGCGGACGCCCAATGTGGTGTGGCATGGGGAGACACCGGTACCGCGCTATCACTACGTCTGGCGCAAGATAGGCTACGACCGTGATCCTGCCACCGGCCAGCTCGTCAGCATGGCCAACCGCGCCTTCTTCGCCCGTCCGCAAGATGTCCAGGAACTGGCAACCGTACCGGCGGAGGAGCTCAGCGACGTGACCCTCATCGCCTACCACGCCTGGGAGTCCTCGCGGTGCCGGCTGCAAGCCCTGGACTCCGAGACCGGTAAGGTGGTAGTCACGGCCGACACCTCGTTCCCCTTCCAGTGGCTGGGGCCACATCAGCGCTACCATCTTGAGAACTACCGGGCGGCCCTGGACCAGCCGGGCGAGTGGTTCCTCGACCGCGACGGCACCGTCCTGTACTACCCGCGCCCCGGAGAGGGCCGTATCGAGGCCGTGGCTCCCGCTGCCCCTGGCTTCCTGGCCATCTCCGGCGACCCCACGGCGGGCCTCTGGGTCGAGCACCTCAGCTTCCGGGGGCTGAGCTTCCTGCACACCGCCTACGAGCTACCCTACGAGGGTCATGGCGATGGGCAGGCGGCGGTCAGCGTCCCCGGCGCCATCATGCTGGACGGGGCGCGGCATGTTGCCTTCGAAGACTGCGAGATCGGCCGTGTCGGCACCTATGGCATCTGGTTCCGACGGGGATGCACCGACTGTCGGGTGCAGCGCTGCGACCTGCATGACCTCGGCGCGGGCGGCGTGAAGATCGGACAGGGCTTCATCGAACCCGATGAGGCCAACCGCACCAGCCGCATTGTCTGCGACAATAACCTCATCCGCCACGGCGGACGGCTCTTCACGGGTGCCGTGGGCGTGTGGTTGGGGCAGACCGCCGAGAACCAGGTCACCCACAATGACATCTCAGACCTCTTCTACAGCGGCGTCTCTGTCGGCTGGAGCTGGGGCTATAGCCCCACACTCAACCGTGATAACCACATCGACTTCAACCATATCCATCATCTCGGCTGGGGCGTCATGAGTGACATGGGCGGTGTCTACACGCTGGGCATCGCGGACGGCACGACCGTCAGCCACAACGTCATCCATGACATCTGGTCCTACGACAAATACGGATACGGCGGGATCGGCCTCTACAATGATGAGGGCTCCACGCATATCACCATGGAGAACAACCTCGTCTACGATACCCGCGACATGACCTACCACCAGCACTATGGCCGCGAGAACACCATCCGCAACAACATCCTGGTCAACGGTCGCGATGTGCAGCTCTCGTGCCACCGGGTCGAGCCGCACCTGTCGCACACCTTCGAGCGCAATATCGTCTACTTCCGCACCGGCAAGCTCTTCTGGCAGGGCTCCTTCGACGGCCGACAACTGCGCTACGACAACAACGTCTACTGGAACGCGGCCGGTGCGCCCTTCGACTTCATGGGTCTTAGCTTCGCTGACTGGCAGGCGCAGGGATTGGACACCCACTCGGTCATCGCCGACCCGCTGTTCGTGGACGCGGAGAAGCTGGACTTCCGCCTGCGTCCGGAATCCCCCGCGCTCAAGCTCGGCTTCGTCCCCTTCGACTGGTCCCAGGCGGGCGTGTATGGGGATACCGCCTGGGTGGCGAAGGCCCGGGCTCTCACCTACCCGCCGGTGCAGTTCGCCCCCGATCCACCACCCACACCGCCGCTCACCGTCAGCGATGATTTCGAGGCTTACCCCGTGGGCGCACCGCCCCTCGACGCGACCGTCAACAGCGAGGGAAAAGGCGACAGTATCGTCGTCACCGAGGAAACGGCTGCGGAGGGGAAGCAAAGCCTCCGCTTCGCCGACCAGCCGGACCTGCAGATGTACTTCAACCCCCACCTGGTGTATAACCCCAACTACGCCGAGGGCACGGCGCGCTGCAGTTTCGATGTCCGCCTGGAGCCGGGCGCTGAGCTGTGGTACGAGTGGCGAGACTGGAGCGCCAATCCGTACCTGACCGGCCCTTCGCTGCAGATGGCCGGCGGTGTAGCGAAGGTGGGTGACCGCGTGCTCACCCCCTACCCCGAGGGGCAGTGGATCCATGTCGAGGTCACAGCCACCCTCGGCGCCAAGGCCACCGGGACCTGGGACCTGACCATCACCCTGCCCGGGCAAGACCCGCAACACTTCGCCGACCTGCCGGTGGGGTCGCCGGGCTGGACGACACTGACCTGGGTCGGCTTCGTCAGCTCGGCGAAGGCGCAGGTGGTGTGGTACCTGGACAATGTCCGCATCGCGATGGAGCCCTGATGGCGAGCCAGGAGATCGGCGCGGAGGCGGATGTCGAGAACGGTCGCTGCGCCCTGTGCGGCGACCCCTCGCCGCCTGCGGAGCCGGTCTGGCCGGGCCTGGTGCGCTGCCCGGTGTGCGGTCTCCTGTACACGCATCCGCGCCCAACACCGGCGGCGATGCCACGCTACTACGAGAGTGACTACTACTCCTATCAGTTCCACGGGGTAAGGCCGCGCAGCCACCGGCTCAAGATCGCTCTGTGGCGCGCTCTGGGCATGTTGCCGCCGCGTCCGCGGTCATCCCGGCCGCCAGCCCTGGCCCGCTGGGCGCGCGCGCTGCTCACCAGCCAGCATGGGGTCGCGGCCACCTGGACCCTCGCTGCCCCCTGCGCCGAGGCCCGGTTCCTGGACGTGGGCTGCGGGGCGGGGGAACGCCTGGAGCTGGCCCGCGACCTGGGTTGGGAGACCTGGGGCGTAGACCTCGGTGAGGCTGCCGTCCGCGATGCCGCACGACGAGGGCACCGGACGGCTGTCGCCAGCGCTGAGGCCCTGCCCTTCGGCGATGCCATCTTCGACTACCTGAACCTGAGCCACGTCCTGGAGCATCTCTATGAGCCGCTGGAGGCTCTGCGCGAATGTAGTCGCTTGCTGCGGCCGGAAGGCGTGGTCCAGATTACCGTGCCCAACTGTGCGGGCTGGGGGGCGCGGCGTTACGGGCCTCACTGGCGTGCCTGGGACTTGCCCCGCCACCTCTACCATTTCACTGTCGCAACCTTGACAGCCCTCGCAGAAAGGGCCGGACTGCGGGTCGCTGTTACCCGGACGTTGACCGACGAATGGGTCCTGCAGGAGAGTCGCCGGGCAGCGGGGGAGAAGGTCCATGGCTCTCTACGGCCAACCTATGCCAGCCGCCTCCGCGCCCGCCGGGGCGACGGCGAGAACCTGGATGTGTGGTGCATGCCGCAAACCGAATGAGAGGATAAGCGCAAATGTCTGACATCAAGCTGGGACTGCAACTGATCGTCTACGGAGCCCGGCCGACTACGGACCTTCCGGGTGTGCTCGCCGAGGTCAAGGAAGTCGGCTATGCAGGCGCGGAGATCGGCGCCATGCACCCGACACTGGGAACCGACTTCGTGCTTAAGGCCTTCGCCGACAAA
>JABLXH010000060.1 GCA_013178155.1 Armatimonadota bacterium
CCACGAACGCCAGGTTCTGGAAGATCTCGATGCAGAGCACCTGGTCCGGCAGTTCCAGGTCCGGAGTGAGGCCCCAGTGGTCCGACAGCCGCGTCCCCACATGGTGTTAGACGTCGCGGGAGCCGAAGTCGTGCTCACCCCGACGGTGACAGACCACCCGGAAGCTGCCTCCCGGCTCGCAAGGCGCAAGCTGCAGGCTGGCTGCGACAAGCAAGTCCAGGCTCCCCACGTCCTTGCCGATATCCACCCGCAGGTCCAACGGTGTGACGCGACCGATCACTGTTGTCTCCGCTTCGTCCAGAAGGCGTAGGGCTTCGCTCCGCGGCGCCTCGGTGTTCACGACCAGGTTGCCTGGCATGAACAGCGGACGGCATGTAGCCTGGGGTAAGATGCGCTTGAGTTCGCCAATGGCCCTCCGTTCCCACGCGGAGGCACAGGTCACCAGCATGGTGGTCAGCCGGAAACGATGGCTAGGAACGCTCTCCATGGACGGTCACTGACTGTCGCCAGATGGCGGAAGTGGCGCTCGCGCCAGCAGGCCCAGCACCAGGAAAACGGTACAGACCAGAATCAGCGGAGCATTGCCGTAACGGGCATAGGTCGTCGTGGGCCGGCTCGCGGCCGGGATGTCGGCCCGCGCTACGCCCGGTATCCCGATGGGTACCTCATCCATGGCCTCTCCGTAAGGGTCATAGATGGCAGAGACGCCGTTGCTGGCGGCACGGACCAGATACCGGCGGGCCTCGATGGCGCGGAAGGGCGCGGTGACTGAGTGGTGGGCAGGCTCGGTGGTCCGGGCGGCCCAGATGTCGCTGGTGACAAGAGCGATCACATCGGCACCGAGGCGTGCCACCTCCCGCGCCGGTTCCGGAAAGATGCCTTCGTAGCAGATGAGCGGGGCCAGGCGCCAGTCTCCCACGCTCACCAGCCTTCGTTCGGAGCCCGGGCTAAAGTCCTGCATACGGATAGGGTAGCGCTGGAGGAACTTCCACTGGTCACGAAAGGGCACGTACTCCCCGAAGATCACCAGGTCGCACTTGCGGTAGACGCTTCGGAGGCCTCCGTCGGGAGTGGCCTGGAAGACAGCGTTGTAAATCGCGGATCCTTCGGCCTCGATAGCGCCGAAAATCAGATCTGCCTGCTCACGGCGGGCCACGTCCTTCACGCGCTGCTGGCTGTCCCGGTCGTTGGTGATCGCGGCGGGCACGGCTGTTTCCGGCCACACAATCAGTCTCGCCGGTGGCGAGAGCTTACTGAGCTCGTCGTAGGCGCGGACGCTTGCGGCGACCTCTTCACGGGTGACCTGCTGGTTGACGGGCAGTACGGGCTGTACGACCGCTACGGCGAGTGTCGGGCCCGTCTCGGCCCGCTGGCGCTCCAGGCCCTGCCCGACCCGCATGACCAGGCTGCCCCAGATGTAGACCGTGAACACTGCGACGTAGGAAACGAGAGCCATGCGCCCGGCCAGACGGTTGAACAGCAGCGGGTGGCCAGACCGTCGCCAGGTACGGGGGAGCATGGCCAGCAGGACCGTGCCAAGTCCGGCATTCAGGAGGGCTACCAGGAAGGTGACCCCGTAGTGCCCGGCGAGCGAAGCGAACTGCACGATGGGGAGCTGGTTGTGCTGGGAGTAGCCCAGGTCGCCCAGGGTGAAGGCGATCGGGCCGGCGGAGCCGCGAACGATTTCCAGCAAGGTCCAGGTCGCGGCCAAGGCAGGCACCCGGACTGGCGCCGGTGCATGCTGGCAGATCAGGCTCGCGACCAGTCCGAAGACGGCGTAGTAGGCCCCCATGCCCAGCGTAAGTGCGACCCAGGGCAGTGTGCCGAGGATGCTGACAAACCAGCAGATGCTGCCCATGAACAGCAGGCCGAAGACCAGACCGTGGGCGAGACCCCTGAGGGGTGACACCTGGCTGAGGGCCAGGATGAGCGGCACGGGGCCAAACCAGGCGAAAGCTCCGATGCTCGCGGGTGGGAAGGCCAGCCACAACAACAGCGCAGACAGAACAGTCAGTGCCCACAGGGCGCGATCACGTCCCGGCGGTACCACAGGCGGCTGAGCCGCTGAGCTCATGACGCCGCGCTCGCCCCTTCCTGACGGAGGGTGTCCACGAAGCGGCCCATGCGGTCGAGTGCCTCCTTGAGCTGTTGCATGCCTGTGGCATAGGTGCACCGCAGGTGACCCTCACCGCAGGCGCCGAAAGCGGTACCTGGCACCGCCGCCACCTTCTGCTCGAAGAGCAGGCGTCGGGAGAACTCCTTGGAGGTCAGGCCCAGATGGCCCACGCGCGGGAAAGCGTAGAAGGCGCCCCTGGGCATGAAGCAGGGCAGGCCGATGTCGTTGAGACCCTTGACGAAAAGGCGGCGACGCTGGTCGTACTCAGCCACCATCCGCTGCATATCACCGTCGCCGTGGCGCAGTGCCTCAGTGGCGGCCACCTGTGCGCTCACCGGGGCGCACATGACGGTGTAGGCATGCAGACGGTTCAGCGCGTCAATGAGATACTCCGGTCCGCAGGCATACCCCAGCCGCCAGCCGGTCATGGCATAGGCCTTCGAGAAGCCGTTGAAGACCAGGGTGCGCTCATACATGTCGGGCAAAGAGGCAAAGCACGTGTGCTGCCCTTCGTAGGTCAGCAGGGCGTAGATCTCGTCGGACAGCACGAGCACGTCGTGCTCACTGCACACCTTGGCAATGGCCAGCAGGTCCTCCCGGCTCATCGTCGCGCCCGTGGGGTTGTTGGGGTAACCGATGAGCAGGGCTCGCGTCCGCGGTGTGATGGCGGCCTCGAGGTCGTCAGGCAGGAGGCGGAACTCATCGGCCTCGCGGGTAGCGATGGTGACCGGGATGCCCCCCGCCATCAGCACGGCCGCCCGGTAGGCCACAAAGCAGGGCTCGGGCACGATGACCTCGTCGCCCGGATCGAGCAGCGCCCGCATGACGAGATCCAGGCCTTCGCTGACGCCAACGGTTACGATAATCTGCGTCTCGGGGCGGTAGGCCACTCCCCAGCGCCGCTGCATGTCCGCCGCGATGGCCTCGCGCAACTCCATCAGGCCCAGGTTACTGGTGTAAGAGGTCATGCCCCGGCGCATGGCCGCAATGGCAGCGTCGCAGATGTGCCAGGGCGTAACGAAGTCCGGCTCACCAACGCCCAGGGAGATGACATCGTCCATCCCGATGACGAGGTCAAAAAACTCCCGGATGCCGGAGGGCGGAAGGTTCTGCACCATCTTGCTCAGCCGAGGCGGGCCGCTCATGGGGTCACCGCCAGGCGGTGGTCGCCGCCGCTCTCGGCCAACAGACGGCCCTCGGCCTTGTAAGTCTTAAGAACGAAAGACGTGGAGGTAGAGCGAACGCCGGGTACGGGCGCGAGCTTCTCCGCCACAAAGCGGGCGATGGCCCGGAAATCATTGCCCTCCACGACGACCTGCAGGTCGGCCGTTCCCGACATCAGGTACAGCGAGTGCACCTCCGGGAAGCGGCTGATATGGTCAGCCACGGTGTCAAAGCCCCGGCCGTGTTCGGGCTCCGCCTCCACACTGATGAACGCGTACACCCGATCGTCGCTGACCTTCTCCCAGTTGACCAAGGCGCCATAGCTGACGATCAGTTGCCGGGCTTCGATCTCCGCCAGTGCCTGCTGGATCTCTTCCAGTGGTCGGCCCAGACGGGTCGCGATCTCTGCGGCGGGCACGCGCCCGTCCTGCTCCAGGATACGCAGGACATCCAGCATGATGAGATCCTCACTTTCGTGGCTCGGCAGCTTCGGCACGCCGCTGCTGCAGCAGGCAGTTCGCATCGTCGCGCTCGTTCAGGCCGCGATTGGGACAGGATGTCTCGTCACAAGGTTCCACGTGGATGACCACACGCGTGTGAGGTAGCCGTTCGGCCACGTCATGTTCCAGGTGGTCGCATACCCTGTGGGCCTCCGCCACCGTGACGCGGGGACACGTTACCAGGTGCAGGTCAATCTGCCGTTCGCGGCCAGAGCGCCGGGTTCGCAGGCGATGGTAGTCCAGGACCATGTCGCCATGTTCGCTCAACAGGCTCTCGATCAACTGGCGCTCCGCCTCCGGCAACGAGCGGTCCAACAGTTGCCCGAGGGCATCCCAGCCGATCCGGCTGCCCTGGAAGAGAATCATGGCTGCCACCAGCACCGCCACCAGCGGGTCCACGATGTGCCAGTCTGTGAAGTACACCAGCAGCAAGCCAGCGAACACCCCGGCCGAGGTCCAGACATCAGCCCGCAGGTGCCAGGCGTCGGCCTCCAGAGCCAGAGACTGATGCTTGCGGGCGACACGAAACAGGTACGAGGAGACGAGGATGTTGGTTACAGCCGACAAGCCCATCACCAGCAGGGCCGGTCCATGCTCCAGCTCGCTACGCTGGCCGGCAAGCAGGCGATCTATGGCCGCCCATGCCACGCCGCCGGCTGCCACCACGATCAATCCCGCCTCGACCAGCGCGGAGAGGCTCTCAAACTTACCGTGGCCGTAGCCATGCTCCGCGTCCGGAGGTTCGGCAGCCTTACGGACGGCAAACCACGCCAGCAGGGAGGCCACCAGGTCATTGCCAGAGTGTATGCCCTCGGCCACAACGCTTACAGACCCCGTCAGCATGCCGGTTACAAGCTTGACAACGGTCAAGGTCGTGTTGCTGATCACCGAGGTGATCGCGGCACGCGCTGTCTCTCTGGCACTCAGGGCGGACGAACGGTCTGTCATAGTTGCTCAAAGGGCCGGCGCCATCCGCGCGCCGGCCCGCAAGGGTATAGGACGCCGGGCTCCTTCAGAACCGACGCTTGCTCTTTGATCCAGCCTTCGCCCTGGCCTTCTGCTGCTGCCGGCGTTCGCGGCGCTGCTGACGCTTCTCGTCCTGAGCCTGCTTCTCAGCACGCTCCATGGCCTCCTGGGCACTGAGGCGGCGGGGCTTAGCCGCGGGCTCCTCGCTCTCCTGGTCCTCAGCCTCGTAGTCCTCTTCGGCGGCCTCCACGGCGGTGGTCGCGGTGGTGCGAACCCGCTCCCGGCGCCGGGCTGTTGGGCTGGCCGCGGCGCGCCGGCGGGCGGCGTAGCGCTCCCAGACCACCACGATCTGGCTGGCGTTGAAGATAGACGAGTACGCGCCAAGGATGATACCGATAATCATCGCGATGGCGAATACGCGTATACTGTCGGTGGCAAAGATGGCCAGCGCCGTCAACGTGAAGAGCGTTGTCAGTACAGTGTAGATGGAGCGGCCCAGGGTCTGCAAGAGGCTGGCGTTAACCGTGTCGGCGAAGTTGGCCCGCCGGTGCAGCCTGGTGTTCTCACGAATGCGGTCGAAGATGATGATGGTGTCATGCACGGAGAAGCCCACGACGGTAAGCACAACCGCTACGAAGGAGCTGTCCAACTCCAGGCGCAGCAGCGCCATGAAGCCTGTGAGCATGAGCACATCATGCGCCAGGGCGATGATGGCCGCCACGGCGAAGCGGAACTCATAGCGAATAGTAATGTAGATAAGGATCAGGACGAGCCCCAGGAGTAGCGCGTGCATGGCCGAAGCGCGCAACTGGCCGCCGACCACCGGCCCCACCGTCTCGCGTCCCAGGTCCCTGATGGGCCCGTACTGGGCGCCATAGAGCTTCTCCAGCTCGGCTCGTATGGCATCATCCTGCCGCATGGCCTCCTCGTCGTTTTGGACTGGAGGAGTGCGGACGATGATCTGATTGTTGCCGCCAATGAGCACCTGGGAGTGCCCGAGTCCCACGGGACCGAGGGCGTTCCTGACTTGCTCCAGAACCTGGATCTGAGCGTCTCGCGTGGTGGCAATGGGCTTCTCGAACTCGTAGCGGATGAGCCCACCGCCCGTGAAGTCGATGCCCAGGTTGAGGCCCATAGTGGCCCAGACGGCAATGCCCGCCACCAACAGCACGCCGGACAAGGTGAACCAGACATAGCTGCGGCCCACCAGGTCCCAATTCTGTCTGCGGAAGAAGTCCACGCCTCAACGACCTCCTTGGTCGGGTGCTCTCGTTGTGTGTCGGCTAGTCCTCCGCCCGCACACCGAACAAGATGTAGTTCTGGCTCAGACGGCTGTTGCCGACCATTGTCACCATCCAGCGCGACACGGTGACGGCTGTAAAGAGTGAGCACGCTACGCCGACAAAGAGCGTGACCGCAAAGCTCTTGATGGAGCTGGTGCCCAGGAAGTAGAGCACTGCAGCCACGATCAGTGAGTTGACGTTCGAGTCCAGGATGGCGGTCCAGGCGCGCTCGAAACCCGCCTCGATGGCCGCCCGCATGGACTTGCCACTCCAGACCTCCTCGCGCAGACGCTCGAAGATAAGTATGTTGGCGTCCACGGCCATGCCGATCGACAAGATGATGCCGGCGATGCCGGGCAGGGTCAGCGTGGTCTTCGTGAAGACCAGCACCGCCAGCACGATGAAGACATACAATGCCAGGGCTACATCAGCCAGCAACCCCGGCAGTCGGTACCAGGCGATCATGAAGAGCACGACGGCCAACAGGCCGTAGATACCCGCCTGAATGCTGCGGTGGATGGCATAAGTGCCCAGGGTGGCGCTGATAGTGCGATTCTCGGCAATCTCCAGCGGCACCGGCAGGGCACCGGCATTGAGCAGCAACTTGAGGTCGCGGGCTTCCTGAGCCGTGAAGTTGCCCTCGATGACACCCTCGCCCGGGATCTCGCTCTTGATCACCGGAGCCATCTGGCATTTCCCGTCCAGCACGATGGCCATCAGGCGGCCCACGTTGCGCCGCGTGAAATCGCGGAAGGCGTTCTTGCGCTCGGCCCTGAGCTCGAAGCTCACGACCCAGCCCGTGCCTGCGCTGTCGGTGTTGACGGCGGCGTTGCTCATCAGGTCGCGCCCGGTGAACATGGCCTCGGACTCCGCCAGTACGCGCTCCCACGGCACGGTCTGCTGCGTCTGGCTGTCGCGCCACTCGCTGTAGTCGTCCTCTGCCGCGCCGATGGGCTCATAGCGCTGAGGGATGAGGCGGAACTCCAGCATGGCCGTGGACTTCAGGATACTCACGACGCGGTCCGGGTCCTTCACACCCGGCAGCTCGACGATGATCTGGTCAGTCCCCTGCTTCTGGATGAGGGGCTCGCGGATATCGCTCATGAAGTACAGGCGACGGTCAATGATGTTCTTGACCTTTTCGGCCGTGTCAGCCTCCAGGAACACCGACTCGGCCTTGGTGGTGATTTCCACGCCGGGGTAGGATCGCTCGAGATAGGCTTGCAGGAGCTTCTGCTGCTTATCGGCGGCATCCTGGTTTGCTGCCCGAGTCTCCACAACCGCCATGTTGTCCGCCGGTATGTCAACTTTGACTTCGTCCGCCGGCACGCCACCCCTGACCAGGACGTTCTTGAGGCTATCGGTCAGAGCCTCTGGCGTGACATTGGTGGGCACGATCTTCTTGCCGTCGGGGGTGGTCTCGACCGGCTTCGTGCCGGGTGTTGGCGGCTTCTGGCTGAGCGGCTTGTCTTCGGGGGAGGTGAACACGAAGCGTGTTTCCGGCAGGCAGCGCAGGACGACATGAGCGCCGCCCTGCAGATCCAGACCGAGCTTCACCTTCAGGCTTGGACGGTAGATACCGATGGCCGAACCCAGGCGGTACAACGGCTGCTCCACCTGCGCGTCGTCCGGCAGGGGCAGTGCCTTGACCCCCGGGTACTTCGCCGAAAGCTCGGTCATTAGCTTGGCGGCGTCGGCATCGGCCTGCTTCTGCTCCAAGGCCAAGGTCTCGATTTCGAGCACATTGGCCTCCACAAACTCCACCCGGTCCAGTTGAAGCCCCTTGGTGGTGAGATACTGGCGGATCTCATTGGCCTTCTCGGTCAGCGCCGCCGGGCCCTCGGCCAGTGGCTCGGGGAAGGTGTACCGGAAGGTGCTCTGCACGTCAAAGCCCTGTTTGGGAATGAAACGGATGGGCTGGAAGGCGTACAGGAAGGACAGGACGAAGAGCGCGATGATGGTGATAATCCACCATTTGCCGCGAGACTGCATGGCAACCGATCTCCCTTTCCGGCTGACTTCCGGGTGAAGGCGTAGCCCAACAGAGCCCGACTGGGTGCGTGAGATGCAGCAGCCAGAAACTGGCGGGCACGACGACAGCGGGACAGCAACAAGCAAAAAACGAGCCCTCACTGGCCCGCGTGACGACCCGTCGGCCTGGGCGCCTGTCCGCGGGGCGTGGCCCGCTCAACGACCGACAGCCGACGACCAATCCGCGGCGGTTGGAGGCCGCCGCGGCAGTGCAAGAGGATTATATGGCAGCCTTTGGCGACGTGTCAAGAACAGCCGGCAATGCAGAGGCGCTTTGCCGACCCCCTCAGGACCACCTCAGGGGCCCTGCAGGCGGCCCATCATTCCAGTAGGAATAGGAACCAGGCCTCCCGCCTGCAAGGCCGCCAGCGCCACCTGCGCCGAATGTTCGAGAACCTCCATCCGGAAATATGCCTCCCAGACGTCCTTGCCCAACGTGAGAGCCCCGTGGTTGGCGAGCAGGAACGCGACCGCTTGCGGCAGGTACGGCTGCAGAGCCTCAGAGACATCGGTTGTCCCAGGAGTCGCCGCGGGCACCGTCGGCACGCGGCCCAGCAGGCATACCGCCTCCGTGAGGATCTCCACCGGCAGCGGTCTGGGCGAGCACGCAAAGCCCGTCGCTGCCGGCGGATGCACATGCACGACAGCTCCCACGTCCGCACGCTGGCGATAGCATGTGAGGTGCAGTCCGATCTCCGAGGACACCGCCCCCCCGTCCAGAACGGTGCCCGCAAGGTCCACGACAACCAATTCCGCGGGGCGCATAGACCCCTTGGAGACGCCAGTTGGCGTGCACAACACACGCCCGCCGTTCAGGAGGGCACTGATATTGCCGGCATTCGCCGGGGCCATGCCCATCTGCCACAAACGCCGGCCGATCTCACAAATGGCTTCCCGCAGCGCTGCTTCGGTCACATAAGCACCTCAACTGTCAGGGCGCAGGCGCCCGGTGAGAGACAAGAACCGTTCCACCGTGAGCACCAGCCTGCGGTACCTGGTCTCTGCCGAGGGATGGCCTGCACAATGGCAAGGGTAGATCTCTGAGTAGTACTGGTCACGCCAGCGTCGTTGGTATGACGCGGGTACCAACGCGATTTCAAGGCTGCGGATCTCCGCGAAGCTTACGTTGGGAGTGGCCACGCCATTGACCAGGCGATGGATCTGTGCCCAACCATAGCGGGTCTTCAGGAACAGAGCCACGTAGACCGGTTCAATGCCCTCCAGCCTGACGAGATCAACGAAGGATCCAACCACCGCTGGCTCGTCGTCCACATACACGGCGAGGCGGTTCCGGGCGACCGAGCCCTCGCCGGAGCGGGCGATGACCAGGTCACCGGGCTGCAGTCGCGCCGCGGGACGGTCCCAGGGAGAGCCGGCGGCCACCCGCGAGGCGTCCCTCAGGTCCACGCCAGCATAGCCGATCTGGCCCTGGTTGACCAGCGCCACCCCGTTCGTCACGGCGACAGGCTTTCGCCCGGTGATTATGGGGCCGTAGGAGATGTGAGTGATGAAGTCACCCAGAGGACGCCGCGGCCAACCGCACGCCGCCCAGAGTTCATCGTAGGCGGGGTGCCAGAAGGCCGGGTCGGCGCGGTGTAGAAAGCGGGGGTCGTCCTGGCGAGCGTAGGTCACCAGCATCGTTCAACGCAGTCGCCGGATGGTGATGGACCAGTCAACAATGTCCAGCGCTTCGCGCTCTGCCTGGGTCGTCGGGCCGGTTAGGGTGGCATCGCCGGACTTCTCTTCGTCGAAGAGGCCGGAGCCGTTGGTTATGGTCTGGAACTGGGTGGTGCGGAACGTCACATAGCGGTTGCCTGTGGTGCCCAGACCATCATAGGAGTGCAGGTTCGGGTCCGTGATGTTGGGGTCAAAGATCAGCTCATTGGTGGCTATCATGTTGATGCTCAGGTCCGGGATATTGCTGCCCAGGGTGGCCAGGTCAATGGTCGCCTGCAACTGGTTTGTCCCGACCGGCCGCACGAAGTCAAAGGGAGGGCCCAGCAAGGTGGCGATGGGGGACAGACTGATGTCGATCACCGCGACGCCCCCACTGACCAGGTCCCCGGTGACTACCGTCACCACGGGTCCGGGTGCGCCGCCGATTGTGGCCGCCGAGTTCGCCTGCAGGGCGGCCGTTGTGGTCGTCGTGCGCCCGCTGGTACTGTCGACGAAAACGCTGCGCACTTGGCCCACGGTGGGCTCAACGGTTAGCGTCTGTGAACCGGCTACCGGCGGGGCGACGGTGAGTGTCAGACCCAGGTCCACCAGAGTGTCTGCGGTCAGTTGCACCCCGCCGGCGTTGAGCGCCGTTAGCACCGCCTGTTCGGAGGAAGTCAGCGCTCTGCCGCCTTGGCTGGCCGGGGTGAAGCTCACACTCCCCGCAACGATCTGACCAGTGGCATCGGTGGCCAGCGTCAACTCGCCGGCCGCCTGGAAAGAGGTGTTAGCCGCTGCCGTGATCATCCCGGAGCCGCTGACCTCCACCGCGCCAAACTCCACGCTTTGCACCGTCAAGGTGATGGCCCCCGCGCTACCTCCGGAGACGACGTCACCGGCCTCCGATACCCCGGCCCCGGGTGTGCGCAGTGTCGTCTGGAACTGGACTCTATAGACATTGTACTGGCCGAGGTGGTATGCGATAAAATGGCTGAATGATCCCGTCCCCCAGCCATTCTGCCAGTAAGGGCCGGCAGCCACCGGGATGGGCCCGTCGAGACCGAAATCGCCGTCAGTGTCTATGGGGATGAAGTAGTAGAAGGCGTCGTTGATGGGACCGCTGAAAGACACGGTGAAATCGAGCACCACCTGGGGACCCACGGGAACAGTCTCCCCCCCGCGAGCACACCCGCCCAGGACGACAGGCAGGCCGGCAACGATAGACAAACAGGCCGCCCACAGCCCACCTCGGATCATGGCGTCACCAACGTCGCGCTCGCGCTCACGGTTTGCTGCACCGACGCAGAAGGGTCAGCGGGTTCTGCTCCAGGACCTCGGGTAGTTCGGCCTCGGTCAGACCGGCCGCCAGAGCCACCCTGCGGGCGAACTCCGGGGTCAGGATATGGCCTGGCAGATGGCTGTCACTGTTAACGATCATCCTCGCGCCGGCCTCACGGCACACCCGCACCACTCGTCCGTTGCCCAGTGAGTGCCCATCCTTGGACGTAACCTCGATCAGAACGCCCGTCTCGGCGGCCGCAGCCGCCTCATCGGTCGTCAACAGGCCCGGGTGTGCCAGGATGTCCACTGCGGGACAGCACGCCGCCGCCAGGTTCGTGCCGGGCTCGACCGGCTCCACCGGGCTCTCGCCGTGGACCACCACATGGTCCGCGCCGAGTTCCTTGGCGCGTTCCGCCAGCTCCGCGATGGACGCTGCGGGTACGTGTGTCAGTTCGACCCCGACCAGAACCCGAAAGTTCCAGTAGCGCGCCGCCAGCTCGGCGTCGAGGCTTACCTCGCGGATGACGCGTTCGAGCGTACTGGCGCTCACGTGGTCAGAGATACCCAGCGCCGAATAGCCGTTGACGATGCAGCGGCGGATCAGCTCGATGGGTGAGAGCACGCCATCGGACAGGAACGTATGGGTGTGGAAGTCGTAAAGCATCAGTGTCTCCGTCGCCCAGCCGGGCCGGCTCAGGGGGTGTCCGTGGTGCCACTCACCAGCCAGCCAAGCGATCGGGCCAGCAGGTCGCGAACAACCTGACTGCCATCGTTTGCCTGCGCTTTGGCCGGTGGCAGCAGTAGCGTCGCATCACACGCGATGACACGTCCCTGGCCGAAAACATGCCTGACCACGGCGGCGCTGCCGTTGATGGTGAGCAGCTTCCCCTCGCTCAGCCCCCAGACTGAGACGCCGCTGGGAGCGCCCTTCCAGCCGTTCAGCCCGGAGGTCAGGGGCCCGGGCACCACCGTCGCCGTGCCAGCCGGCCGCCCAAAGGTGGTCGCCAGGTTGACGGTCGCCAGCAGTCGGTTGAGCGCCTGCAGTTGCGCCACGGTCCGCGGCGTGCAGTAGGCCAGAATCAGAGCAGAGCCCCCATTCCAGATGTACTGACCGAAGGCGGCCTGTTCGTCCTCCTCATACGGCCGCACAGCGCCCAGCACCAGCAGGTCGGGGGGACTGACCAGGGCTTCCGCCAGCGTGTGCTTCCCCGCCTCGTAGCCCAGGGGCTCCCATTTCAGGCCCGAAGCGTCCAGCAGGCCTTCGACCACGTGGCGTATGTCGGGCCAGCGATCCCCCTCACCAGAAAGCTCCGTAAGCGCCGTACCGCTCAGTTTCACGGGTGCAGAGGCGCCGGGGGAGGTATCCTCGGCCGGCAGCGACAAGCCAAGCTCATCGGGCCGTCGGATCGGGTTGCTGTCGGCTTCTTTCGCCAGGACCCAATTGGCGCTTTGGGTCAGGAGCCGCATGGGACCACTGTCGGTCAGGGCGTCAGCCATCAAGCTGACCAGATTGTCGAGAAGAACCACGAAACGACCCTCACCCAGCGTGCCGGCCACGGCGATTGGTCGGGCCCCCTGGCTCACCAGGACGTCGAGGCCAGTGGCGCTGAACGTGAGGTCAGCGCGGACGAGGCCCAGGTCGCTGACACCCGCGGTAACGGGGTGTGACCGCAGTTGCACCGCCTGCGCCTCCGCCGCGCCCGCGTAGACCTTCACACCGAAGGGCGCAAGCAGACGGCGGGTGTCCTCCAGGCCCTCTGAAGCTCCCTCAGCGACCAGGACAACGCCTCCGCCGCCCTGCACAAACTGCGGCAAAGCGTCCGCTTGCTCCGCGGCCAGGGGAGCGTTGGTGTTGAACAGGAGGGCACCGGGTTCGCGGTCGGCCTGTTGCGGTTCGCGCTCCCGCAGCCACCAGACATCGAGGCCCGCCTCCTTGAGCCGGTCATAGCACGCCCGGGCGGAGATGGCCAGCGGTCCACTGGCAGGCAGGTCCATGGCCACCAGCGGCCCTTCTGCCGCGCCGGGCCTCACTGGCGCAAGCGCCAAAGCCGCGGCGATCAGGAAGCCGCCGGACGAGCGCCATCGCAGCATCGGAATACTCCCTCTCTATCTGGCCTATCGCAGGGCCACAGGCATTCCCGCGTCCAGAGACTGGTGAATAGCCACACATAGCTCAACCGCCGCTCTGGCGTCGGACGGGCTGATGAGGGGCGGACAGCCAGTGCGCACACAGTCGGCGAAGTGTTCAAGCTGGGTGCGCAGCGCCCCGTGCTGCAGGTCACAGACGATGGGACCATAGGCAATGTCCGGCCGCCGCGCGCGGTCCTGGCTGGCAATCTCCAATGACTCGTCGCCGACCCGCACGGCGACGCGGCCAGCGGTGCCAATCACCTCGAGCCGTGCGTCGAGGGTGTTCGGCACGCCTTCGGGAATGGCCCAGCAGGTTTCCAGGCAGCCCACCGCGCCGTTGTCATACTTCAGCAAGGTGTATATGGTATCGTCAGCACCCACGTCGGCTAGTGCCTTGCGGCTGCTCTCGGCATACACGCGGACGACCTCGGCGCCGACGAACCAGCGCATAAGGTCCAGATCGTGGGAGCCCAGGAAGAAGGCCACCGAGGTCCGGCCGCAGATGCGTCGGCCCGAGGCGAGGATGTTGTTGCGCCGCCCATAGACGTGGATGATGTCACCGACCTCGCCAGCGTCAATGGCCTGCTTGGCAGCCTGGTAGCGGGGGTCGAACCGCACCACATGGCCAACCATGAGAGTGACGCCCGCGCCATGGCAGGCAGCAATGATGGCGTCGGCGTCGGCCAGGTTCAGTGCCAGAGGCTTTTCCACCAGCACGTGCTTGCCGGCCTGAGCCGCCGCCACACAGGGCTCGAGATGGTAGCGGTCGTCAGTGCACACACTCACCATGTCAACACCAGGGGCCCCCAGCGCCTCCTGCAGCGACGCCGCCCCCACCACATCGTAGGCCTGCGCCGCTTGTGCCGTCAGTTGGGCGTCCAGATCATGGACGCTCACCAGTCTAGTACCCGGCAACTCCGCCCAGATGCGGGCATGGCGCTGTCCCATCATACCGAGACCGATTACTGCTGCGCCGAGTATTTCAGACATCGCTGCTGCTCCTTGTGCTCCAGATTCCTCAACTCGCCGACGGCTTCTTGCGCGGGTGCCAGCGCCGGCTGCGCGGCCGCGGCTTGCGCTCGGTGCCGTTCGCGTCTTCGGCGACGGTGGTCGTCCTCACCTCGCCCAGCGCAAAGCCCCCGAGCAGTCTCCCAACGTTCTCGATGGCGCCCACGGGCGCCACCTCGCAGCCATGGGTGTTCTCGGTGGGGATGCCTACGCAGGCCCAGCGGCCGATGAGACCGTATTTCACGGCTATGCTGGTGTCGCTGCCATAGCTGCGCACGGTCATCTCCTGGTGTCCGAGCTTGAGGCGGTCACAGGTATCCAGTAGCTCCTGCGCCAGCCCCGGATGGTAGATGAATCCCGCATCCTTCATCAGGATGACCGGCCGATCGTCCAGCTTTATCGGATACTCTTCGACGACCGGCGCCACGTCCACGGCGATGACAGTGTTGATAGTATGCTCCGCGGTCAGTGTCCGCGCCACATAAGCCCCGCCGGAGACTCCGACCTCCTCGGAGCTGGTCGCTGCCACATACACGTCCACGAGGGGCTTGCGAGGGGAATCATGGAGCGCCTCCAAAGCCAGTACCAGGCTCACCAGTCCTGCCTTGTCGTCCAGGCCGTAACCGGCCACGAATCGGTCCTGCAGGTACACCGGCGTCTTGCGTAGACGGCTGACGCATCCGAGGCTGCCGACACGCACCCCCCTGGCGGCCAGCTCCTCGGCGCTCAGCTTGCAGTCCACATAACACATCTCCCAATCGAGCGGCTTTTCCATCTTTGCCCTGTGAACCCTGGCCGAACGGTGCGAGCTGTGGGTGCTGCCCACCGAGAGGATGCCAGTAATCCATTCATGGCCGAGAATGTCATAAGGCCCCTCGCCGTAGCGCCAGGGCACGGTCCCGCCCAGAGGCTCCAACCACAGTTTGCCGTCCTCGTCAATGTTGCGGACCATCGTTGAGATCTCGTCTTTGTGGGCGACAATAAGAATGCCGTCCTGGGATGACTGGCCCTCGATCTTGCCCACAATGTTGTCGTGGGGGTCACGGTGGACCTCATCACAGAGCCGACTGAAGTGGGCCAGTACCCACTCCTCGGTCTCCGTCTCCCGTCCACACGGCGCGTGGGTGACTAGAATCGAGTCCAGAAGCTCCTTGACGTGCGCGTTCATTCAGGCCTCCGCCGGTGTTGATGCTAAGCGCCCCGGTCTATAGTTCCACGATCTGTCCTGTCTCGGCCGACTCCACCATGGCTACGAGCGCTCTGGTTATCTGCAGGCCATCCTCGCCGGTAATGAGCGGGGTCTGGTTCCGCAGGCAGCAGTTCACGAAGTGTTGGAAGGCCTGATAGACAAAGCCGACCGGCACTCCCATCACATCGCCAAAGAGGATGCCCTTGTCAAGCTGCTTGTTGTGGGTCGCATGCTGGTACACAGGGTGTGTCGGGTCAATGTTGACGTAGCCTTCGCTGCAGATCAGCTCAAACTTGCTGTCCACCATGTAGGGCATGGACTCCGGCATGATCCAGCAGCTCTCGAAGTTGCCGACACAGCCGTTCTCGAACTCCACCGTGGCCTGGTAGAAGTCCGGCGTGTCGATGCCAAGACTGCGCAGCTTCACTGAGCGGCAAACGGCATGGATGCGCTTGGCCTCGGACCCGAAATACCAACGGGCGATGTCGTAGCGGTGGCAGATGAGCCAGAAGGGCAACCGGGTGTTAGCGGCCCACGACAGCATCTGGGTGGGCACGTAGAGGGTGTTGTTCAGTCGCGCGTAGGCGTACAGTGGCTCGCCGAGCTCGCCCTTGTCCAGCGAGTCCTTGGTCTGAGCGAAGGCATGCATCCAGCGGTTGGACCAGTTGATCATCAGTTGCTTGCCGGAAGTCTTCTGGGCCGCCAGGATCGCCTCGGCGTCAGCGATGGTGGTGGCCATGGGCTTCTCCAGCAGGACGTGCTTGCCGGCGGCGAAAGCTGCCGCCGCCACCTCGCGGTGCAGATGGTCGGGCAGCACCACCGAGACCGCCTCGATCTCCTCCAGGGCGAGGAGTTCATGGTAGTCGGTGAAAACGTGCCTGGCACCGCACTGTAGACCGGCCGTCCTGGCCTTCTGCTCGTCCAGATCGCACACAGCGACAAGCTCGCAGTTCGGGGCGGCTGCGGCACAGCGGGCGTGGCTGAGGCCCTGCACGCCCGCGCCGATCACTCCGAACTTGAGGTTCCCGGGAGCGAACGCCTCGACCATACTCATCACCTCTGGGTCGGCAAGTGGCAGGACGTTTCCCCGGCGCTGGGCGCCGTCCCTTCCTGTCGGGCGCGAGTGCTCAAGCAAACAAGCCTCCACGTTGCTTGTTGTCGGCAGCCTCCACGCCGAACGAGCCGCCCGCGGTACAGACCCTCACAACGGATGCAGTCTGCGGGGTCAGACAGCGCGCTCGCACCTCGCCAGCAAGGGGCCTGTTCCCAGCCGTTGGCCTCGAGGGCGCTTCATGCTATACTTTGGCACTGTCTGCCGCCTCGCAACACTGCCCCTCCGGAGTTCGCGGCATGGACCGGCTGAGGAGCAATAGCTTCGCGTACCTGATCGCCCTCGGCCTCGCCTGTGCCGCGACCGCGGCCCTCTTCCTGGTCGGAAGCTCCGAAAGCGTACTGTTGGCGATAGCCGCCGCGCTCTACGTCGCTCTTCTGGTGGCCGCTATCTGCTCCGCTGACCTGGCCCTCTACGCTTTCGTGCTGGTTGCACTCACTGAGGCTCTGTACAAGGGTCTCGCCGCCAACATGCTCACCATGCTGGCCAAGGACATTGTACTCGCCATCATGTTGTTGCGGCTCTTCTGGCATAGCCAACAGAACCGCGATTACTCGTGGCTCCGGCACCCGCTGGCGCTGCCGGGTCTGCTGCTTGCGGCCTACGGCCTGGCCATGGCAGCAGCTCCACAGACCAACAGCCTGCTACTGGCAGCCGCGGGCCTGCGCAGTTGGCTGCTTTGGATGCCACTCTACTTCCCTGCTTACCAGACGCTGGTCAGCCGCCGGCGGGTCTTTGCCTTCATCAGCATTCTGCTGTTGGTCATGGTGCCTATCTGCGTGTACGGCATTGTCCAAGGCAACATCGGCTACGAACACACGCGGGTCCTGCCCGGTTTCTATGAGCTCACTTCCTGGTACGGCGTCAACTCGCTGCGCGGTGACGAGGACGTTCTCGGGGCGGAGCTCACCGGCGACTACGGTCGTCAGCCCTCGCCGGAGCAGCCCGAAAGCTTCGACCGCAGCTTCGCCCCGATCATGGCGGTGCGAGCCTGCGCCATCTTCATCTCGCCGGGCTACTTCGGCGGTATGGCCGCGATGACCGCACTCCTCAGTCTGGGGTTGCTGGGCTGGGCGCGAAGTAGTGTGCTGCGCGGCCTGGCGGTGGCGGCCGCTCTGGCTGCGGTTGGCGGCCTTCTGGCCAGCGGATCGCGCGCACCCATGGTGGGCCTGGTGGTCGGCCTGGCCGCGATGTCACTGGTCTCTCGACGTCGGGCGCTGGTTATCGCCGGCGCCATCGTGGTTGGCCTGGGAACACTCTATGTCCTCCGCGATGTCGTCGGCGTCGGAGCACAACGTATCGAGCGCACGCTGACCGTCTCCGCGGCCATCCAGCGCAGCCTGCAGCCCCTGGGGTTCGGTCTGCAGGCCGCCTGGGAGAATCCCCTTGGTGGGGGTGTTGCCACCGGACAAGGCGCCGGCCGACTGGTCTATACCGGAGCTATCCAGGTCGAACGCAGCCAGGGGGCCCGCTTCATTGAAAACGAATTCGGCCGGGCTCTCGCCGAGCTCGGCTTTGTCGGCACGGCGTTGTGGCTCTGGATGATCATCACCCCCCTGGTACAGACCTTCCGCTGCACTCGCCGGTTGGGGTCCCAGCGAGCGGGGGTACTGGTGGCCGCCATGTTCGGGGCCATGGTGGCCATCTTCACCCAACTCGGCGTCGGCTCGGCACTCTACCAGGGGGCCGGCATGTTCTACTACGTCTTTGCGGCCATGGCGCAGCGACTGGTGGAGCTTCCCATCACCGACAACCGCCGCGCCGTTGGGGCTGCTCTGCGCCGCTACGGCTTCGTTCGTGAGCGCGTCCATCTGCCGGCGCAGTAGCCTCAGGCGCTGAGCGTCACCGCCTCCGCAGGCGCTCCCGCAGCTCAGACCACTGCTCATCACTGAAGTCCAACGGCAAGTCCACCCGCTTCCCGGCGTAGATGCTTTGCTGGGCCGCCAGCAGCGCGTGCACCACGTTCCTGCCGGTCTCGAAGCGATTCAGGTGTGGCTTCTTGCCGTCCAGAGCGTCGGCTACAGCCGCGGTGAAGTCCCGCTGACCCTGCCAGCCCTGCTGGTCCCAACTGCTGGGGCCGTGCTCGGGCTGGGCCATGCCGTCGGCTTGCCACCAGTAACCGCCATTTTGGGTCAGGTACAGCCGCCCCCTGGTGCCAAGGAAGTCAAAGTGCAGGTGCATCCAGAAGTTCGTCTCTCCGGGAGTGCCCAGTGCGTCCTCAGAAGAGTCAAAGATGACACGCACGTCGTTCGGAAACCAGTACTCGGCCAGCAGATGCAGGGGTGACAGGTGGCTATCGCGGTAGTCAGGCTGGCCTGGCACCGGCTCCCAGATCTCGTAGCCCATGGCCCACACCGACAAGGGCGGCTCATCACCCAGGAACATCTGCAGCAAGTCCATGGTGTGAGGCCCCATGGCCATCGAGCTGCCCTTGGTGCTGGCACGGACGAAGTAGAGGTCCCCGATCCTGTTGTGCACAATATCGTTGATGGTCCCGTCACGGAACTGGGGGAAGTATCGGCGCTGGCAGTTGACGATGATCTCCATCCCGGTTCGCTGCTGAATAGCCTCGAGGCCGGCAATGTCAGAGGGCTTCACCGCCATGGGCTTTTCGAGAATGATCGCCTTGACGCCGTACGCTGCTGCCAGTTCGGTCTCCCACACGCGCTGGGTGGGCATGGTGACCACGTGCACCACATCCGGCCTCACTCTATCGAGCGCCTCCTCATAGTCCCCAAACCCTTGCGGGATGCCGAACCTGGTCTGGAAGTCGCTGACCCGCTCCGGGATCAGGTCCACGCAGGCGACCATCTCCATGTTCGGTATGTCACGGTAGACATCCGCGTGCTCAAGCGCTCTCGGGCCACAGCCCAGTAGTAGCGAACGGTAGGTGCCCATCAAGTGATGCCTCCTCGGCAGGTTCATGCCCGGCCCGGACTTGCGGACCGCGGCACCGTCTACTTCGCTTCCGAGAGACACTCGGCCTCCCCAGCGATGACCTGGCGTGGTCGCTGGCACCGGCGGCGAACGGGCTGCGGCACAGGGTCACCCTGGAAGGCCAACGCCCGCCCGGCGGCGAACGGGCGGGCCCTCCCAAGTCCAGACCGCAGGTGTGAGGATGGCAACGGCCCAGCAACCCTCGACGACGCGTCCGATGCCTGTGCGCCTGACCCTGCTCGCCGTCCTGGCGCTGGCTCTGATCTTCCTCTCCGGCTACTGGGTACGCCAGGCGGAGATTCTTTCCACAGCGTGCTCACTGAGCGGCGCCGCTCCGGCCATTCCCGCACTGGCGGCGCTCATCCTCATTCTCTTGGTCAACCCCCTCCTGCGCCGGGTAAGCCCCGCTGCCGCGCTGTCCACCGTGGAGGCACTGCTGCTGTACGTGATGCTGACGATCGGCGTCATGATGTACGGTATCGGCGGAGTGCGGCACCTGCTGGCCGCCCTGACCGAGGCCCAGTATCTCTCGACACCCGCCGAGCCCACCGAGACCCTGACCCAATTCATACCGGCATGGATGGCCCCCAAGGACCGGCTGGCGCAGCAGGCTTTCTGGGAGGGTGCCGCCTCGGGGCTTGTCCCCTGGCGAGCCTGGTGGGCTCCGATGGCCGCCTGGACCGGCTTTTTCCTGTTGCTGGGTGGGGCTTTTCTGGGGCTACTCCTGCCTATCGCCGGTCGCTGGATGGACGAGGAACGCCTGACCTTCCCCCTGGCCCGCCTGCCCCTGGAGGTGCTGGGGGCTGGGGCCGTCGGCTCGTTCTTCCGCAGCCCCATGACCTGGTTGGGAATCGGTGCCGCAACACTGCTGAATGCCGTCAACATGGTCCGCGGCGTCTTCTTTGGCGGCTCTGACTACGGGGGAGAGGTCTACTTCATCACCCGCATTCCACTGAGCTACCCGTGGCTGGTGCTCGGGCACGAACCGCCGTTGCTGTTTGCCATCCAGCCCGGCCTGATTGGGCTTGGCTACCTGGTGACCAACGAGGTGGCCGCGTCCGTCGTCTTCTTCTTCATCTTCTCCAAGTTGCTCGGGGTGGGCGTGGCCAGCGCCGGGTTCCGCGACGGCTCCATACCCTATGCCAAGCAGCAAGCCTTCGGCGGTTACATGGTCATCGGCGCGGTGGCGCTGTGGCGGGCCGTGCAAGCGCTGCGCACGCGCGCTAGCGGGGGAAGTGGCGCGCCCCCGCGCTGGGCGCTACCCGGCGCCGCGATGTGCTTCGCTGGCGCCGTCACCATGCTCATCGTCGCCGGCATGACGCCCTGGCTGGCGGTGAGCTCCCTGGGCGTGCTGGTGCTGTCGTCGCTGGCCTACGCCCGGGTGCGGGCCGACACCGGCGCGCCGTTGCTCTGGGCCCGGCCGTACACCACCGAGTACCTGGTCTTCTGGGACATCTTCGGAGGGCGTCCGCTGGTGCCGCCCGGCCGCACGCTCGCCTCGCCCACCATCTTCGCCCTGACGTCCTTCCTGTCACGCACGGGCTTCCCCTCGGTCTCCGGCTATCAGGTCGAGGGCATCCGTCTGTTCCGGCAGATGGGCCTCGGCTGGCGGGTGATCGCTGCGACAGTGATGCTCGCCATCGGCGTCGGGGTACTTAGCGGCTTCTACGCCCACCTCGTACCCTTCTACGCCAAGGGGGCCGTCGTGCTGCCAGGGGGTCACTGGAGCCTCGGGGCCATGCGCGGCGAATATGCCCGCGTCCTGCGCAGCGTCAGCGCGCCTGCAGACCCCGACTGGCCGCGCCTCATCGCCACCACCTTCGGCGGCCTCGTGACCATCCTGGTGGCCCTGGCGCGTACGCGCTGGTCAGGGCTGCCGCTGCACCCGGTGGGGTACCTGCTGGCCAACTGCCAGTATGGCTGCTGGTTCTTCCCGACCTTCATCATCGTCGGGCTGGTCAAGGGCCTGGTGCTGCGCTATGGCGGGAACCGCACCTACGCACGGCTGGTGCCGGCTTTCCTCGGTTTCGCGCTCGGGCATTTCCTGAGCGGAGGGCTCGTCTGGGGCCTCCTGTCCGCCTCCCTGGGCGGCCCGTTCCTGCGCTGGCAGGTATGGGTGAACTGACCGGCCAGTGGGGAGCAGGCCTTGTTGGCTGCAGTTCCGGAGGCGTGGACACTCCTGTCCGCGAGGGTTCCCGGCCGTAGGAGGCAGCACTGCCAGCGGGGCTGGCAGTGGCATCCGAAGCGTCTGGTCGCCGACGCTCCACGCGGGGGGGGCGACTACCCCGACCGTTGCCTACAGCCCCTCCCGCAGCTCCTTGAGCAGCAGCAGCGCCTCGATCGGGGACAAGGTGTCCGGGTCGAGGGCCTTGAGCTTCTCGATCACCGGATTGGGGGCGGCCTCGAAAAGAGTTAGCTGCACCGTCGGGGCGATCTTCTTCGCCGACCCGAGAGAGGGGCTGACGGCCAGATCCTCCTGCTCAATGGTGCGCAAGACCTCGCGGGCGCGAGCGATGACCTCCGGCGGGAGGCCGGCTAGCCGCGCCACCTGGATGCCATAGCTACGGTCGGTACCGCCCTCGGCGATGCGGCGCAAGAAGGTGATGTGGTCCCCCTCCTCGCGCACCAGGATGCGGTAGTTGCGCACGCGCGGCAAGATTTCCGCCAGCTCGTTCAGGTGATGGTAGTGGGTCGCGAACAGGGTCTTGGCGCCGACGTGGCGCACGATGTATTCGGCAACGGCCCAGGCGATGGACAGGCCATCGAAGGTGGAGGTGCCCCGCCCAATCTCGTCCAGGATGATCAGGCTGCGGTCGGTGGCGTTGTGCAGGATGTTGGCCGTCTCGGTCATCTCCACCATGAAGGTGGACTGGCCCGTGGCGAGGTCGTCGCTGGCCCCCACGCGCGTGAAGATGCGGTCCACGAGGCCGATACTGGCTTGCTCGGCCGGTACGAAGGACCCCATCTGCGCCATAAGGGTAATCAGCGCCACCTGGCGCAGGTAGGTAGACTTGCCCGCCATGTTGGGGCCGGTGATGATGAGCAGTTGCTGGTGAGAGCAGTCCAGGCGGGCGTCGTTGGGGACGAAGGGCTCGTCGGGCTGCGTACGTTCCACAACCGGGTGCCGCCCGCCGACGATGTGCAGTTCGTCTCCAAGCGTGATCTCAGGGCGGCTATAGCCGTACTCCACCGCCGCCAGCGCCAGGGACAACAGGGCGTCGAGGTGCCCCACTGCTCTGGCGCTGGCGCGGATGCGGTCTGCCTGCTGGGCCACCTGCGACCGGACCTGCACGAACAGCTCGTATTCCAGGGCCTGGGCACGCTCATCGGCTCCCAGGACCTTGTTCTCCCATTCCTTGAGTTCGGGCGTGACGTAGCGCTCGGCGTTGGCCAGCGTCTGCTTCCGAGTGTAGTTGTCCGGCACCAGATGCAGTAGGCTCTTCGTGACCTCTATGTAGTAGCCGAAGACCTGGTTGAACCCGACCCGGAGGTTCTTGATGCCGGTGCGCGCGCGCTCGCGGTCCTGCAGGGCGGCGATCCAGTCGCGCCCGTGGGCGGCCGCGTCGCGCAACTCGTCGAGCTCGGAGGAGAAGCCGGTGCGGATGAGCCCCCCCTCGGTGATGGTGACCGGCGGTTCGTCGGCAATGGCGCGGTCCAGGAGGTCAGAGACATCGCTCAGGTCGTCGAGCTGGTCGTGGAGGGCGCACAGAAGAGACTCTGCCTCCGTCCTCTCGCCACTATTCTCAAGAGCAGGCTTGGAGGGCGCGGTAAGGTTCCGCCCCAACTCGTCTCGGATGGCTGGTAACTGCCTCAGTGAAGCCGCCAGGGCCCGCAAGTCCCTGGCATTGGCCGTCCCGGCGGTGACTCGCGACAGCAGCCGCTCCATGTCATAGATGCCGCGCAGAATCCGGGTCAGAGCATCGGAGAGAGCGATGTCACGTACGAGTGTCGCGACCGCGTCCAGGCGCCGGTCGATCTCGGGCTTGGAGAGCAACGGCTGCAAGACCATGGAGCGCAGGGCCCGGGCTCCCATCGGCGTCCTGGTCTTGTCCAGCAATGCCAACAGGGAGCCTTGCCGCCCACCCCGCTGGGCTTCCACGAGCTCAAGGTTGCGACGGGTCGTGGCGTCAATAACCATGTACTCGCTGGGAACGTAGGTGGTCAGCGAGCCCAGTCGTGGCAGGGCCTGCATCTGGGTGGCCCGCAGGTAGCGCAGGGCCATTGCCGCCGCAGCCTGAGCTGCCGCCATGTCCTCACAGCCAAAGCCCCGCAGAGAGGCCACGCCGAAATGCTCGCACAGTTCCTCGGCCGGCGACTGAAAGGCCGGAGGTTCCTGCGTGGCGGCAGACACCGGTGCGATGGCGGACTGCTGGAGAGCAGCACCGAGGGCCTCGTCCGCCGGAGCGACGATGATCTCGGCCGGCCGCAGGCGCGCCACCTCGTCGAGGACGGGGCCGAAGGGTGAGGCTTCGGGCTGGAAGGCGGGGAGGGGCGGGGTGTCGTCCTGCAGCTCGGAGAGGTCTGCCCCGGCCGGTTCCTCCAGACGGCTCGCGCCCCGGAGCCCCACCTCCGTCACCAGGAAATCCCCAGTGGAGATGTCCACGCTGGCGATCCCCGTCGCTTGGCCCCTGGTGGCCACTGCCACCAGGAAGTTGTTCTCACTGCCGTCCAGCAACTCGTCCTCGAGTACGGTCCCCGGGGTAACGATTCTGGTTACCTGGCGTTTGACGAGGCCCTTGGCCTTTTTCGGGTCCTCGACCTGTTCGCAGATGGCGGCCCGGTAGCCCTGTTCCACGAGCTGGCGCAAGTACCGGTCCAGGGCATGGTGGGGCAGGCCGCACATCGGGATCTTCTTGTCACCGGCGTATCGGCGGGCGGTCAGGGTCAACCCCAGGACGCGCGCCCCGGTCTCGGCGTCTTCGCCAAACATCTCATAGAAATCCCCCATGCGGAAAAGCAGCAGGACATCCGGGTAATCCCGCTTGGCCTGCGCCCACTGCCGATACATGGGGGTGAGATCGGATTCCCTGATCAAGTCAACCTCCAGCGGCCGACCGGTGCGGGGCATCGCGATGCGCCTGTCGCCACGGCGGGCACCTTGCCGTGCGTCCCTATTTCCACGCTGAGTGGCGCGGGCCTGCCCACCGCGTGAGTGAGGCGACGAGTGAGGAGGCGTGCGGCGGGCTCCTGTCGAACATCCTCGCAGCCAGGCCCATGTCCACCCATGGATAGCGTCTCCACCGCGCGCAACACCGGCGGATTGACCTGGCGGGCTGCGCTCATCGGCAGCCTGCTATGCGTCTTCGTGAGCATCTGGAGCCAGTATGCCGAACTCGTCATCCACGGCACCCAGATCTCTCTGACGTATCCTCCCATTGGAGCCTTTCTGGTCTTTTTCGGCTACATCCTGGCCGTGCAATGGCCCCTGCAGTTCCTGAAGCGCCAAGTGGCCCTGAGTGCCCGCGAGCTCGTGATGGTCTGGTCCATGCTGGTGCTGGCCATCGGTGTGGCCTCCATTGACATCGCGCAGAAGATGCCACCGATGATCGCCGGGACGCCCTATTACGCCACCCCGGAAAACAAGTACGAGGAGCTATTCCTGCCCCACGTGAAGTCCTGGCTGGGGCCGCTGGAGTTGCCGGTCGTCCGGGGGCTGTTTGAGGCCAGCGCGAGTCCGGTGCCATGGGGGGCATGGCTACTCCCTCTGGCATGCTGGTCGCTATTCTACGTGGTAGCGTACTGGGTCATGCTCTGCGGCGTTGCCCTCTTCCGGCGACAATGGGTAGACCACGAGCGACTGCTCTTCCCGCTGACGGTCGTTCCCCTTGAGGTCATCGAGGAACCCGGTCCGAAGCACGTCCTGAACCGCTTCTTCCGTGACCGCGTGATGTGGGTCGGCTTCGGGCTAGGTGCCCTGCCCCCGCTGTACGTAGGGCTGCATGACTATTTCCCGCGCATTCCAGAGGCACAGATCCTGTGGTGGGGCCTGCCG
Organism: Armatimonadota bacterium; assembly: GCA_013178155.1. Taxonomy (GTDB): domain Bacteria; phylum Armatimonadota; class Zipacnadia; order Zipacnadales; family UBA11051; genus JABLXH01. Next base: position 25,365 of record JABLXH010000060.1, read on the forward strand.
GTCATCGAGAACCTCGGTAGACCCTTCACTCCGCTCAACGGCCTGTGCATCGCCATTCTGCCGCTGATCATCGGGCTAAGCTACCTCCTTACCCGCGAAATCAGCCTCAGTCTGTGGGCTTTCTACTGGCTCGGCAAACTGGAGGAGGTCCTCGGTGCTGCCCTCGGTGTCAGCGGCCTGCGGACGCTGACGGGAACGGAATCCTTCCCCTATCCGGGGCTGCAGACCGCGGGCGCGTATGTGGGTATTGCGCTGTTCAGCATACGGGCCGCACGTCAGAAGCTCTGGCGGTTCGGTGACCACGCCGAGGATGCGCTCTTCCGTCAGCAGACGGGTCTCGGCCGCCGCACGGCTATCTATGGTGGGCTCCTGGGCTTTGCGGGCCTGGTCGGCTTTGCCTTGGCAGCGGGCGTACCACTGGTCCCCGCTCTCATTCTGCTGGGGATGTCGTTTGTCTACCTGCTGGCCATGACACGGCTCATGGCCGAGGCCGGGCTGCCCTGGACGGCCGAGCCCGACTTCCGCGGACATCACTGGGTCTTGACGCTCTTCCCCACCAAGACCCTGCGTCCGCCCGAATGGGTAGCCACGGGCATGATGCTGACCTTCTCCCACGACATGCGGGTCGCGCCCATGCCGCGGATCATGCAGTCGTTCAAGATGACCGCGCTGACGGGTGCCGACAACCGTGGGCTTCTCTACGCCTTGGCCCTCGCCCTCGTCATCTCCCTCCCGCTATCGCTTTGGGCGCTCATCAGTGACGGCTATGCCCACGGGGGGGTGGCCATAAACCCCTACCGGTTTGTCAACCTGGCCCAGGCGCCGGGCAAGTTCATGGAGCAAGCGACCCTCCTACCCCGCCCCCACACGGACTATGTGAGCCTGGCAGTCCTGCTCTACGGCTGCCTCAAGCTGTTGCTCCTGAACTTCCTGCGAACCAAATACCTCTGGTGGCCGCTGCATCCGGTGGGGTACGCCATGTCCTATTTGACCTATCTATATAAGGAGTGGTTCTCGGTCCTCATCGGTTGGGCAATCCAGACGGTGGTCATTCGTTACGGTGGGCACCGGCTCTATGTGGCAGCCCGGCCGCTCTTTCTGGGTCTGATCCTGGGCGCGATGGCGGCTGCGGGGTTCTGGCTGGTCCTCGACGGCTTCACCGGTCTGCGCGACCACAAGATTCTGTACTGAAGACAGTCTGCCGCTAGCTACTGCCAGCGCACAACGTAGGTCCTCACGCCATGGGGCTCGATGGTGTCAGCGAAGGCCCCGTCTGCACCCGCCGCAACCATCCCTTCGGCGAAGCCCAATGAGAGCTCGCGGGCCGAAGTCTGCGGCAGTGAGAAGCGCAGGGGTACTGCCTCGGCAGTTGGATTCGCAACGATAATGTACCCGTAGTCCCCGTAACGCATGCCACGCATGGCCACCTGCGCCGGGTCTACGTCCGACTCGATGGAGATGGGCTCAGAATCCAGCAGCGCCGGGCTGAGGGCCTTGACCTGGCCAGCGACGACCTTGGCCATCTCCCACAGCGGGGCGGCGTCTTTGCGGACGTCCCAGGCTCGCTGTGTGCCACTGCTGGGCGAGGTGAGAGCATAGCAGAAGACGCCTTGAGCGCCCCGTGCCAGAGATAGGTAGACCATACACCGAAACTCCTCCGGGGTCGGCGGGCGCCCGGCCCCGGTGGGATCCAACCGCCGGTCTTCGGTGTAGGCCGCGCCGGCGAGCTGGATCACCGGCCAGACGGGCCGACGCCCCGCAGCCAACTGCAGGCCGTACTTGATGACCATGTCCACTGACCGGAGGTCGCCGACCGGTCGCGGGGCTGTCCAAGTCATGAGGACGTCAGAGCAGCCGGTGTAGTCAGCCATACGCGAGGGCGACCCCAGGGCGAGGCAGACGGGATGCGCGGGATCCATCCGACTCAGGCGGCCGTAGAGATCTGCCATCAGCGCTGGCTGAGCTGGCGGCACCGTGGAATCCGGGCGTTGCAGGGGGTACCAGCCCAGCAGTTCGCGCCGGTCGGAGTACTTCTCGGTGATGTGGGCCCAGAAACCGTCTTCCATGCTGGCAGAGGAGATGAGTGCCCACAGGCCCAAGGCCGCCATGCGGTCCATGGTCGCAGTACTCGCCGTCCGCGCCGGGAGCACCACCGCGTTGAACCCGGCGGCGCTCACCTCCGCCAGGTCGGCAGGCTCCAGGGCATAGTAGATGCCAAGAGGGAATGCCGGCTTGCCGTCGGCATGCAGGCGCAACTTGGCATCATAGGCCACTTCAGGCTCGCGCGGCGCCTGCTTGCTGACGGGAATGGTCGTTCCCCCGACCGCACGCCCATTGACCAACGCCTGCAACTGGACCCCGTAGTTACCGGCCAGCATGTCCCGGGCTGACAAGCTGAGCGAATACCGCCCCTCCGAGTCCAACTCGGCCTCGGTCTCGGCGGTGCTGGCGCCCATCAGGAGCGCCCGCAGCGTGATCTTGCTTCGCAATTCTGGCGTGGCGTTTACACGGCCGGCGACCCGAACCTCTTCGCCGGGCAGCGAGGCCAGCAAGGAACTGCGGAAAGCCGGTTCCACCAACCGGCCGTCCACCAGTCCCGGGACTTCCCATTCTTCCGAGAAGTAGACATCCCCCGGCTGTGGCGAGGTCAGGGTCAGACGGAGCCTGTGTGGGGTATCCACGGGGTAGGTGTAGCGAAGGGCAACGTCCTCGGTGCCCGTCGCAGGCAATGTGAGTCGCTGGGAGGTCGCGGCGCGAGGGGCCCGAGGTGCCCCGGCCTCGAGGTTCGCGGCAAGCTCCAGAGGCTTGGACGCACGATTGGTCAGCCGGAACCGGCATTCCCGGGCCCCCGACAGGTCCGTGACTACCCCTGCGGAGAGCACCTCGCAGCCGACCTCAGAGGGGAGGGGCCGCAGGGAGACGCCATCCACACGGAGTGTTCCTGCGCCGTGGATACGAACCATCACCACCAACTGCTGGGCCGAGGGGGGACAGATGATCTCCCAGGTCTGACAGCGCCAGCGGGGGCTGTCGTCGAGTGGCAGGACCTCCGACGTCAGCACCGGCGTTCCCCACTCTGCTACCGTGAAGTTCTCGGCGAAGGTGTTCACGCTCACGTCCGCTTGCGGCGACTGCTGGGTGAGATACCAGAGCGAGAGCAGCAGGCGTTCGGGCGGCCTTGGGCCGACCGTCACCGGCTGGGTGAAGTAGCCGAAGAATACGGGGAAAGACTGGCCGGTGAGCACCAGGCAGCGGGGGCCGACGTAGCCCTTGCGCTGGACGGAACCACTGGCCTGGGGAGGCAGACCGGGCTGGCGAGTTGACCAGTCCCGAACAGCCCAGTTCGTGGGATTCCCCTCAGCATCAACCTGCTCAAAATCACCGTTGACGACAAGGTTACCCACCGGCGCCACAGCCTCCTGGGCCCAGCCAATGGCCGCCAGGGCTGCGAGGCTGACGGCGAGACCGGCGACGATCGGGTAACTAGTCTTCGGGGATGAGGGCAATGGCTTCCACCTCCACGAGTGCTCCGAGCGGCAGTCTGGCAACCTCGATCGTGCTGCGGGCTGGCGGGTCCTGGGGGAAGTACTCGGCATAGACGGCATTGAACTGCTGGAACTGGCCCATGTCCTGCAAGAACACCGTGGTCTTCACAACGTTCCGCGCTTCCGTGCCGCAATCGGTCAGAAGGGTCAGCAGGTTGTCGAGAACACGCCGCGTCTGCTCCTGGATGCCTCCCGCGACCAACTGCCGCGTCTCGGGGTCCAGAGCGATGATGCCAGAGCAGTACAGCATGTCCCCGCAACGTACCGCCTGAGAGTAGGGTCCCACGGCCGGGGCCAGCCTGGAGCTCGTGAGACACTTCCTTTCGACACCCATAGCTCACCCTCCGTTTCGGCTCATCGAGTCGCGTAGTA
>JABLXH010000061.1 GCA_013178155.1 Armatimonadota bacterium
CCCGCCAACGGCCGTCCGGCGCCCGCCGCAAACACGCCCAGGAAGCAACCTCCAGGCGGTCGCCAACACCATAGTCATACAGTCGGAACTCGGCCTGTCCGTCACCGTCGGCGTCGCTGAGCGCCTCCCGCAGCGCGCCGGCCTCCGTTCTTGGGCCCTCGGGAACGAGGTTGAGCGCGGTGCCTGTGGGGGCGCTCCACCAGCCGCCGCTGGCCCCCGCCACCGTCCACGCGGCGTCTCCGGCCTCATTGACCAATCGTGTCCCCCGCAAGTAGCCATCAAAGGCCCATGGGCTTGGCGCCCCATCGCGCAAGGCAGACTCGCCCAACCCGGCCACTACGCCCTCGTGGCGCAGGGCGGTGACCGCCAGCATGAGCTCCGCCCCGCTCTTCATGGGCTGTACGCCGACGATTCGCTGCATGGTGCTGTGCAGAGCATTGCCGACCCGGACCGCCTGCCCCACCAGCCGACGGTCGGCCGGCAAGCCGTCAACGAGGATCGTGCGCCGCGCGTAGTCGCAGGCGGTGATCTCGCCCGTCAGGTAAGGCGCATCGGCGCGGACACGCAGCCCTGGCGCATTCAGGCGGGTGAAGGCCGTGGCGACAACCAGCGTCGGCCCGCTCCCCTGTCGTCGCACCAGGCCGGCCCGGCCTGTGAAGGTGAGACCGTCGGCCGCAAAACGAGCCTCGGCGTCGTCGCCCAGGAAGACCAGGTCATCACCGTGTGATCGCGCCACCCGCAGCGCCTCCTGGCGCGCTGGCTCGCCGGTCTTGAGCCTCTCCACTGCCTTCAGACAGGGCTGGCCCGCATAGGGTTCCAGGACGGTCAGGTAACGCCCCGCCAAGGGAGCGGTTCCTTCCCTGGTCTGCAGGCAGAAGCGGATTGCGTAAGCTTCGGGGTTGGAGGGAGGCCGACCGGTGCCCAGGCCCAGGTTGGTACCGGGGGAGGGGAAGTGGTGCAGGCGCAGGTGCGTGTCCAACTCGTCACCCAGGGCATAGTCGACGGTGAAGGGAGCAGTGGGCTCACCGCGCTCGACCTCGGTCATGTGCGCCAGAGGCGTGTGGATCTCGGCCCCGTCTGCGGACCTCACTGGCTGGCCATACGCCACATCTTCGCCCGCCAGGGTGCCCCGGGGCTGTCTTGCCAGGGCCACGCCGGACACCTGTATCCGGCCTTGCGGGCCGTGGTAGCTCAACGTGTGACTGCTTCCTCCGCGGGCCGTGCAGATGTCCACGGCGTAACAGTTGGCGGCATCTATGTCCACCAGGGCCAGCAGCCGCCGCGCCTGCGGGGGCTCACCACCGGGTGAGCCGGCGCTGGCCTCCACCACCTGGAAGCCCGGGAGGGCGCTTAGCAGCGTCAGGCGGCCGCGCTCGCGGCCAGTGGGCAGGGCGGAACCGTCCACGGTGAGCGTGTTGTGGACCAGGGAGTGGGCTTCCCAGCGGGCTGCGTGGGTCCAGGACTTGGGGTAGCCCAGCTCCGGGAGCAGGTCCAGACCTCGTGCCGCGAAGCCGATGGAGAGTCCGTCCTCATGACCGTGGTCGAGGAGTCGACCGTACCAGAGCCACAGCACGCGGGCATCGTCGCCCTCGCCGCTGCGAAGGAGAGCCAGGCCGTAGTCATCCAGCGCCTGGGTGCGACGCTCGATGGCGTCCGGGGCCCGGCGGCGGGCGGCCGCCAGCTCCTTCAGCGGCAGCTCGTCCCACAGGGAGGGCGCCGGCGCCCTGTTTTCGTAGCCATAGGCCAACCGGGCCAGGCGCGGGGTGCGGTACCGCTGCCAGGCCGCCAGGGCGACGCCCGGAGAGACGACGCTCAGGCGGTTGGCAGGCCGGCGTTCCGGGACCACGGTCTCGCCGCCGGCGTCGCCGATGGCCGGTTCCCAGCGGTCCAGGAGGATGTAGTCTGTGTAGTAGTCGAACTGGGCCGCAAAGCGCGGGTCGTCCCACAGGCTGGGGAAGCGGTCGCGGGCCATGTCGGGGTGGGCCGCGAAGAAGCGGTCCACCACGTCCATGGCCTCCAACATGTTCAGGCGCGCCGCGTTGTAGCCGGGACTCTCGAAGCTCGAGCCGTCAGGCCCCAGCAGATTGCCGAAGTATCGCATCGGCCCGTAGACGCGGTAGTACAGACATTCCAGCAGGTCCTGGCAGTTCGGGTAGCGCGTAGAGTCCAGGTCGCCGAGCGCCAGCAGGAGCCAGGCCATACCCTTGTGGTGGTAGCCGGGGTTGCCCTGGATGACGTTGTCGCAATAGGCCTGCCCGACCCGGCGCAGCAGGTTCTCCTCGATGTAGAGGCGCAGATCCTCGGCGGTCTGGATCTCCGGGATGCGCTGACGGGCGAACTGAAGCAGTTCGCTGTCGCGGTCCAGGTACGGCCAGACGGCATCATAGGCCTGACCGTAGTTGCGGCCCTCGTAACTGGACCAGACGGTGTCAGTGATGCAGCCGCAGTCGGTGGCCCAGTCGTTCTTGAAGGCGCGCGTCCGGCGGTCCTCCGAGTTGGGGTACTGCTGGGCGGCGCGCAGCAGGAGAACGGCCAGCTTGTGCGCCAGCTTGGGGTCCTCGGTCAGCACGATGGCCTGGGTCAGGGAGGTCAGGTAGGCCAGGTAATGGTTGCGATAGGCCCAGTGGACATACTCCCCGATGAAGTGGTAGGTGTCTTCTCGGCGCTTGTACCCGGTGCCGTCGTCGGGATAGTCGCCCCCGGTCAGCTCTCCCGCGGCGAAGTCGTTGCTGGGGAAGACCTGCTTGCAGACCGGGCACTGCATCTTGAACGGTTGGTCCAGGGGGTCGATGATCCACGGATGCGCCCCGAACTCCAGGACCTTCAGGCCACAGGTTGGGCAGCCCTTGAGCTGGTTCACGTAGTACTCACGCTTCAGGCGCGTGTCGGCAAGCACCTGGAACAGCCGCTCATCATCGTAGGTCGCCAGCCGTTGGCCTTCGGCGATGATCTCGTCGGCTGTCTTACGGAGTTGCGGGTACCGCCGCAGGCGGGCCTGCAAGGCCCTCAGGTACTCTGGGGTGTAGATGGTGCGCGCCGTCTTGGTGGGGCGGGCGTCAGCGGGCAGAAACTGTCGCGACGGGTCCCAGCCGTGGGTTGCCACCGTATCTAGGTTGTTGGTCACGTAAACGCTGTCTACGATAACGTACTCCCCGATCTTGCGCAGCGCAGCCAGGGTCAGGCGTGTCACCGGCCGAGCGACGTGGACCGTGCCAATCTCATTCCAGTCGGCGCGGAGTGTCTCCGCCTCGCAGGCCACTTCGCCGAGACTCACGCGTATGGTCGAGAAGGTGCTGGCCATCCTCGCAAAGACCTTGTAGTCACCAGGGGGCAGGGGCGGGTCTACCGTGGCGTAGATGCTGCCCCGTCCCGTGTTGTTGATGGCCGCCCGCGTGCGGGAGTAGTTGTGCCAGGAGTACCAGGTCCAACCAGAGGTCAGACCCAGATCCTCGCCGCGGCCGTCCATGCCCCGGAAGTCCTCGCACTCAAACACGCGGTGGACTTCGCCGGGCCGTAGCTTGCGCTGGGGGGCGGGGAGGGGGAGAGGGGCCAACGGAGCAACAACCTCGGTCTCGCCCAGGATGACGCCAATGGGCTGCCCGGCGCGGTCCGTGTAGCGAAGGTGTACCCATTCGCCCCGGGGGTTGTCATAGTGGTCCAGGATAACGCGGTAACGGCCAAGGGGCGCCGACTCCGGGATGGGTACCTCGAACCTGACCGTGCGCTCGGTCGCGACCGGGGTTGTTGCATTGAAGAGGGACTGTTCCGGCCCCACGCTGTAGCTTGCGCCGCCCGCAACCGGGGCCAACTCCGCGCTCACCCGCCAGCCATCACGGACCGGCTCTACTACGGTGAAGCCGGCTACGACGGGGCAGGCGACCCCCGCGGGCACTCGTGCGGGGACCGCGAACTCCTCCAGGCGCAGCAGGCCACTGGCCGCAGCGACGGCAGAGAGCCCCGCGATTGCGAGCGACGTCATTGCGGTCACGCAGGCTCGGCTCAACACGTACACGGCTCCTTAGCCCACATGCCGGGGGCGTGGCACGGCCAGATGGATGTGGCGCACGAGGGCGCCCTTGGGGACACGCGCCGACTTCGCCAGCCGGAACCCGGACTCCTCCAGTAACTCGTCCAGCGGCCGGGGGGCCACGATGACTGAACGGGTCGCGAGGTGCCGCAGCGGGGCGATCAGCTCCCGCCACAGCGCGAGGTTGCCGACCAGGTTACGGCCGTAGGGAAGGTCCAGTACAGCGCCGTCGAAGTGTCCGGTGAGCTGCCTGGCATCGGCGCGCACCAGCCGGCGCGGCAGGCCGAGGTACTCCAGGTTCTCGGCGACAAGCCTCAGCATCGGCCCGTTCTGGTCCACTCCGAAGGCCACAATGCCGGCGTCCAGCGCCTCCATTAGCACCGTGCCGATGCCACAGCACGGGTCCAGGAGGGTCTCGCCGGGGCTGGCAGCAGTGTTCGCCAGGGCCCGGGACATACGCTGAGGCAGGGCGCTGGAAAAGTGGTGGGGCCGGTGCATGCCGCGCCGCCAGCGGTTCTGGCCCACCGAGAGCAGTCGGCCGCAGTACCAGCCGCAATCGGTGATGACGACAGCCAGGGTCACCAGCGGGTCCACTAGCCGGGGACGACCTTCGATGGCGTTGGCTACAGCCAGCGTGACCTCGCTGTCACTGAACTGCGGCCGGGGTGGCGGCGCCAGTACGCGTACCCGAAAGCCTTCATAGGCCATGCCGACGGCCCGGCAATCGGCTATCATCTCGTCCAGGTCGCGTCCACGCGCCTCGATATCCACGCAGTATCGCAGATACGCGCCGTGGCTTACGCTGACGGCGATCGGGGAGCGGACTACCCGGCCGGCAGGTTCCGAGCCGGTAAAGGCCCATGCCTCGAGCTGCGCCAGCTCCAACTCCTCGTCCAGGCAGTGGATCAGGTAGAGATAGCCGTGTCCGCGCAGGAGAAGTCCACCACCTTCCAGGGCTGAGGGTCAGTGGCTCCCCGAGGCCCGAGTAGTTCCAGCTCACGGCCGGCGACGGCTCGCAGCCCTCGCAGCGCCGTCCCCAACCCTTCGTCAGGTAGTGCGCAGAGGGCTTCCAGCACGCGCTCATCTGCCCGCGACAGGAGACACTGCAGCGCGCTCTCACGGGCTGACCCGGCACTGACCTCGACCCGCTTGACCGGCCGCAGGGAGTGGCTGAGGGCGGTAATCCAGCTCTGGACAGACCGCGGGTGCGCCATGGGCTGGCACTCGAAGGGGGTGTGCGGCCGGGGCGAGAACGCCCCCACATTGAGGCGGAAGTGAGCCTGGCGGAAGCGCCCGGAGAGCTCCCGGGCCATGGTGACGATAGCTTCCCGGTCGTCGTCCGTCTCCCCCGGTAGACCGACCATGAAGTAGAGGCGGAGGCGGGTCAGACCTGCCGCGAGGGCCCGCTCGATGGCCGCGAAGATCTCGTCATCGGTAACGGGCTTGCCGATGGCCCGTCGCAAGCGCTCCGTGGCGGCCTCCGGGGCGTAGGTCACGGTCTGCTGTCCGCCGCGGGCCAGCAACCTGAGGAAGGGCGGACTGGCGCTTTCCAGTCGTACCGACGATGTGCTGACGCGAAGATCCAGCGACAGCCGGGCCAACTCGTGGCAGAGGCCGTCCAGGTCGGGATAGTCCGATACAGCGGCCGCAATGAGGCCGAGATCCGTTGTGTGGTACAGCCCCCGCCTCACGCTGGCCAGGAGGTGGGGGAGAGATCGCCAGCGCAGCGGGTGGTAGGCCCGGCGGGCCAGACAGAAGGCGCAGGCCCGGCCGCAGCCTCGGCCCATCTCCACCAGGAAGCGGTTGGCAAACTCGGTGTGGGGCGTGAGGATCGCCGACACGGCCTCGAAGGCATCGAGGTCGAGGGCGCAGCGGCGCTGCAGCGCGCCCGGCGCCGGACGACTGTGTAGCTCGGGAACGTAGAAGCCAGGAACTGCGGCCAACTGTTCGAGACAGGCAGCGGGGTCAGAGGCCAATAGCGCCTCCCGGAACTGCGCCAGGACCGGCTCCAGTTCGCCGATGAGCGCGGCATCGTAGAGTTCTGACAGGGGCAGTGGCGCCGCTGTTACGGCTGGCCCGCCCATCAGGACCAGCGGTCTGCGGCTTCGCTCCGTGCGGCGCGGCTGGATCCCGCTAACTTGCAGCGCCCGGGGAAGACCCAGCCAGTCAATTTCGTAGGAAGAGGTGATGGCCACGAAGTCGAAGTCACGCAGTAGGGTGTCAGTCTCGAGCGAAAAGACCGACTTCCGTGGGGTCTCAACGAACGCCCGTTCACAGGCGATCTGACCGGTGTTGAGCAGAGTGTACAGCGAATGTACCGCCAGTGACGACATGCCGACGGTGTAAGGGCCTGGGAACAGCACAACGCCACGTACCGTGGCGTGGGAAGCGGGGCGGCGAATCAGACTCCGCTCTTCCCTTAACAGAGGGTTTTCAGGCATAATGGAGACACCCAAGCGACAGCGGCATAGGTGACATCATAGCAGAGGCGCTGAGGGCGCTACAAGTGCGGCCTGTCGGTGCGGGAGTCGAAGCGGCAGACAGTGAAAAAAGTTGTGGAGGCAAGAAGGAGAGGGAACCGATGGGGGGGAAAGACGGCACCCAAGAGGCAGCAGCGTGGACCGCATGCCCCGGGCAATGCGGGAGTGTGGCACGCGGCTGACCCAAAAACGTTGTGCGGAGAGCATGGCATCCGATGATTGACGCCAAACGGTTAGCCAAAGCCGCAACCGCGACCGCGGTAGAGGGCGTGCATATTCAGCGGCAGATCACCCTGCCCTGGAAGGACGCCGCCCGGATCAGTATCCGCAATGTGACCCTGCGCCTGGGACGCGCCGCGATCACCGGAGCCGGAGTGGTTCTGGGCATCGCCTTCCTGATGTCGGTCTGGACCGGCAAGGTTGTCACGGAGGGGCTGGAGCGCGAGCAAGCCAAGAGCGCCTTCAGCATCACCCAGGTCGGCGAGGGTGAGACGGCGCCCGGGCTGGAGGAGATGAAGCAGGAGAAGCAGTCACGGGCGGCGCGACAGGCGTGGCTGGTGGTCATGTCCTTGCTGGTTTGCGGCGTGGGGATCACCAACTCTATGCTCATGTCGGTCACCGAGCGGTTCCGCGAGATCGGGACCATGAAGTGCCTGGGAGCGCTGGATAGCTTCATCGTTCGCCTGTTCCTTATCGAGTCTGTCGTTCTAGGGTTCCTGGGATCGGTCGTGGGTGCTCTGCTGGGGCATGTGATCATGCTGATAGTCTTCATGATCCGCGAAGGAGCATCTGTTGCCGCGAAGATGAACTGGTTGCACATGGGTGAGTATTTCGTGTTGGCCATCGGGCTGGGGTGCGTCCTGGCCTTTGTGGCGGCGGTCGCGCCGGCTGTGCGTGCCGCCCAGATGCCCCCAGCCGCTGCGCTGGCCACTGAGGTATAGTGAGGCCGACGGTCCTCCGCGACCCGCCCGCCAGAGAAGAGGAGAGAGAAGCATGGCCAGAATCGAATGTCCGGAGTGCCACTACGTCATCGAGACTACCGGCATCGTAACGGTCTGCCCGGAATGCAAAGCGGACATGACCAAGGCGATGGAGGAGGCGGGTCGGGTCGAAAGACGGGTCCGTGGCTCGATTGCCAAAGATGACTCCGTGACCACGCACGAGTTCATCGTGCGCACCAAGGGTCTGAAGAAGATCTATCGCATGGGTGAGGTTGAGGTCCCCGCGCTTCGCGGCGTTGACCTCGACATCCGTCGCGGTGAGTACCTCTCGATTATGGGCCCGTCTGGCTCGGGCAAGTCCACCCTCTTCAACATGGTTGGGGGGCTGGACAAGCCCTCGGAGGGCACCTGTTTCATTGAGGAAGTGGACATGGCGCAGCTTGACGCCTTCGAGCTGGCCTGGTTGCGTTGCCGCAAGATCGGGTACATCTTCCAGTCCTTCAACCTCATTCCGGTCATGACGGCGCTGGAGAACGTCACCCTGCCGATGATCTTCGCCGGCATGAGTACCGACGAGATGATGGAACGCGGACGGATGCTGCTGGAGTTGGTGGGACTTGGCGGCCGTCTGCACCACAAGCCCTTCGAGCTATCCGGTGGGCAGCAGCAGCGTGTCGCTGTCGCCCGCGCTCTAGCAAACAGCCCAGCCATCATTCTGGCCGACGAGCCGACCGGCAACCTGGACCTGCAGACGGGCAAGGAGATCATTGACCTGCTCAAGGAGCTCAACGCTGAGAGTGGCGTCACGATCATTTCAGCGACGCACGACCTCAAGATGATTGACGCTTCCGATCGCATCGTCCATATCCGCGACGGCGAGATTGAGCGGATCGAGTTGCGGTCAGAGCTGGACTTGCAGATCGGTCACCTGGCGGGTGCCGAAGGCGGTTAAGTCGGCGCCGCAGCGGGGAAGTGATAGCCAAGGCCGAGTGACAGGGGGGCGATTGGCCAGGGCTCACGCTGCGGGCTCTCCGCCGACACAGGCCCAGGGCGCGTGGCAGGTGGAGGCGCGCCCTGATTCGTTTGGGTGTACCGCCAGCGTCCGTGTGGCAACCCGTTCGCCGGGGGTTCGCTTGGCCCGGGGGGCAAAACCAGGAAAGCGGTGAGTAGGCTTGTCGCCCAGGATCAGCATAGCGCGACTGTCGGTCTTTGCCCTGCTACTAAGCCTGGGTGGGGCGTGGGCCCAAAGCCCTGACCGGGGCCAGTCCGAGGTCGTCCTGGTCTCGGACACTGATTACGAGAGCATTATCGCCTCGCTGCAGCGGGAGCGGATTCCGGCGGTCATTGAGCACATGGCCAGTTTGGGCTCCCGTGTCACCGGCTACCCCGGCTGTGAACAGGCGGCAAGCTATGTGGAGCAAGCCTTCCGTGAGATCGGTCTGGAGGTGTCAAGCGAGGAGTTCACGACCCTGGTGCCCATGCCCCGGCCTGATGAGCAGGGCAGGCCTGCCTCGATCAGCGTTGCGGGTGGCCGTTCGTTTGCCCTCGTGCCCCTGTGGCCAAACCTCGTGCGCATGCCCAAGACTCCCCCTGAGGGCCTGACCGGCAATCTCGTCTATGCAGGGAAGGGCGACCTGGAGTCGTTCAACGGTCAGGATGTCGCCGACAGTATCGTGCTGATCGACTTCAACTGCGGCCGCGAGTGGTTCAACGCTCCCCTGCTGGGCGCCAAGGCAGTGTTGTTCATCGAGCCGCGAGAGACCATCCGTGGTGAGGCCGAGCAGAAGTTCCTGTCCATGCCCGTGGACATCCCGCGCTTCTGGGTGCCGACCGCCACCGCCGACTCCCTGCTGGCCATCCTCCGGCAGCAGGGCGAGGTGCAGGTGAACGTCAAGTGCGACATGGACTGGGAAAAGGTCAAGTCGCGCAACATCCTGGGGCGCCTCGAGGGAACTGACCCACGACTCTCTGGCGAACAGGTGGTGCTGCAAGCCTACTATGACTCCATCTCCATCGCGCCCACTGTCGCACCGGGCGCGGAGAACGCCTGCAGTCTGGCAGCGCTGCTGGAAATCGCCCGGGCCCTGAAGGCTAACCCCCCTAAGCGCAGCGTCACCTTCCTTGCGACCAGCGGCCACTTCGAGGCCATGGCGGGGGAGAAAGCCTTCCTGACCAAGCGCTTGCGCGGGGCGCGCAGCGAGAAGACCGTAAAGCGCATCTACGACCTGATCAAGCAAGCACGGCGCGAACTCGATGACGCCGAGTCGCGGGTCTGGGAGGAGAAGCGCGAAGCCGACATCGAGGGTGTGGCGCCAAAGAGCGAGGACGAGATCGCCCTGGAGCGCATCCGGGCCCTGAAACGCATCTCGCGGGCAGCTCACATCGTGGCCAAGAAGCTTCGCGCGACCGATAAGACCCTGGCCAAGGCCCGCCGTATTGACCCCAACAAGGGGAAGCTCTATGAGCGCAAGCTGAGTCAGGAAGAGCTCGAGCGACGGCAGGAAATCCTTGAGCAAGTGGGTACAGAGCTGCCGAAAATCCGGTCGGCGCTGCAAGCGCTGGACCAGGCCATCGCCGCCGCCCGACCGCTGCGCCGACAAGGTGCTACAACCGCCGAGCGGCAGCAGGCGATGGAGGCTGTCAAGCTCGCTATGGAGAGCACCAGCGATGCCATGAGCTTCATTGACGACATCGCGCTGTGGATCTCCATCGACCTGTCCAGCCACAACAATGCCTTCGGCGTCTTCTACAAGGGCTACTTCTACAACTACGCCGAAAGCAGCCAGTGGAAGTACTCGGAGATCGGCAAGAAGTGCCGCGAATATGGTGACATCATCGCCGCGGAGCTGGCGGTGAACCGCGAGAGCCGGCTGGTGGACGGGATCAACGCCATCAAGGGCAAGAACTGGGCCACGTACATGGCGGGGAAGCTGGCGCTCGGGAACGAGGTCGCCACGATTGCTGGGGTTCCAGCCATCGGCTTTGCGACGATCAACGATTCCCGCACCTGGGTGGACACACCGATGGACACCCCGGAGCGGGTGAACGCCGACAACGTCTTCGAGCAGGTGCGGTTCCTCTCCTGTCTGCTCGGTGACCTGCTGTCCATCACCGAACCTCGTGACCTCTACAAGCTGGACCTCGAGGACAACTTTGTCGAGGTGAAGGGACGGCTGGTTGAGTTTGACCCCGAGGTCAGCACGTTCCCCGACGAGCCGGTGTTCGGTGCCGTGGCGGTGGCTCGCACAGGGCAAAAGACCGCCATGGGTGTGCGCTGCGAGGTTTTCGATAAGGTGGAAGGGCAGGCGACGCAGAAGGCCGATGCGGCGGCGCTGCGGCGCGACCCCAACCTGCGCCAAAGCCAGGGGCGGATCTACATGTCTGGGCTGCCCAACGTGCGAGCCAAGGGCGGCGAGGTGCCGATCGAGGGCTACCTGCTGGACCCCGAGGACGGACACTTGGCGATGGCGCCCGATATGGGGGTCAACGGCAATGAGGCGTACCCCTTCCGCCTGAAGCTGGATCAGGACATCAAGCCGGTTAGCTGTGTGATGTTCCACTGTGCCCCCATGACCGTATATGACATGGTGGACCAGCGGTTCTTTGAGCTACTGCGCGAGATCCACGTCTACGACGCGGCCACCGACGCCGCGCCATACCAGTATGGCTACTGCCTGCCCCTGCCGCCGCAGCCCTTCGAGTCGTCCTACGAACCGGTGGCCCTGATCTTTGCTCCCTCTGGGACAAACGTGAAGATTACCATGGGCGCTAGTGTATTGGGTCTGCGCTTCGTGCTGGTGAATCCTACGCGCAAGAACCCGGAGGGTGAAGGCTACCTGGCTGATACCCACCGGGCCATGTATGCGACGCCCTATCTGGTCGCGCGCGACATGTGGGACCTCGACGACGCTCGTATCAAGGGTCTGGAAAAGCACGGCATCAAGAACTTCCGGGTCCAGAAGGCCCACGAGATGGCGCGGGAGTACCTGGAGAAGGCGTCAGACCTGTTGCGGGACCGCATCTATGACCAGTTCCTGACTGCCTCGCGGTCGGCATGGAGCTTCGAGTCGCGCGCCTATCCGGAGGTTCGTACCACCGCCAACGACGTGATCAAGGGCGTGCTGTTCTACCTGGCGATGTTGATGCCGTTTGCCTTCTTCGCGGAGCGCTTGCTCATCGCTGCCCCCGACATCAAGTGGCAGATCGTGGGCTTCTTTGGCATCTTCATGGGCGTCTTCCTGCTTATCGCCCTGGTGCACCCGGCGTTCTCCATCACCTTCACGCCGGTTATCATCCTGCTGGCCTTCATCATTCTGGCCCTGACCATCATAGTCATCAGCATCATCGTCCAGAAGTTCGAGGACCAGATGCGAGAGATCCGGTACGAGCAGACCGGGATCCGCACCGCCGATGTGGGCCGGCTGTCGGCCTCGGCAGCGGCGTTCAACCTGGGCATCTCCAATATGCGTCGGCGCAAGGTGCGAACGCTGCTGACGTGTGCGACGCTGGTGTTGCTGACATTCACGGTGCTTTCGTGCACCTCTGTCGTCCAGGGCGTGCGCAGCAACCGCATCTTGCTGCCGAAGCCCGCGCCGTACGATGGGATCATGATCCGTCACAAGAACTGGGAACCCATCGGCGAGCCCACCGCCCGGGTCATGAACAACGAGTTCAGTGACCCCAGGAAGTATGCTGTGGCCCCCCGTGCCTGGTACTTCGCGACCAAGGTGGGTGATCAGTCGTTCGTGGATGTGTCGAAGGGCGACGTGACGTACTCGGCCACCGCGATGGTGGGCATGACCCCGGAAGAGGTGCGGGTGACGCATCCCGAGCGAGCACTGCTGCCGGGTGGTCGCTGGTTTGAACCCGGGGAAACGCTGTCCATCATCATCCCCGAGGCCATGGCCGAGAAGCTGAATGTGACACCGGAGGAAGCCGCGTCTGGCAGTGCGACTGTCACCGCCTTCGGCGTGGACCTGCGGGTCATCGGCATCATGACCAGTCGCCTCAAGAAGGTGCGGGACCTCGATGGCGAGCCCATCACGCCCGTTGACTACCTGATGATGCAGGAGCAGCAGCAGCAACAGCAGCAGAAGGCCGGCGACAAGATGAGCGAGGACCAGCTGCGGGAGTATATTCACCTCCTGCCGGACAGCGTGGTCTTCGTACCGTACAACTTCCTGATGAGCCAGGGCGGGCAACTGCGGTCGGTGGGCATCGCAATGACCGACCCCGACCTGGTGCGCAAGGCCAGCAATGACCTCATCTCCCGCGTCGAGCTCAACCTCTACACGGGCATTGAGGGACGAACATTCCTGTGCAGCGCAGTCTCACAGACTGGCCTGAAGAATGTTCAGGAGCTGGTGATCCCCATCCTGATCGCTGCGCTCATATGTCTGAACACCATGCTGGGCTCGGTCTACGAGCGGGTCCGGGAGATCTACATTTACAGCTCGCTGGGTCTGGCGCCCACCCACATCGCGGCGCTGTTCATCGCCGAGGCCTGTGTATACGCCATCCTGGGTGCAGTGGCGGGCTACCTGTTTGGCCAGGTGCTGTCGAAGATCCTGGCCGAGACGGGGATGCTGGCCGGGCTCAACTTGAACTACTCGTCGCTATCCGCGGTAGGTTCCACGGTCATCATCATGATCACCGTGCTGCTGTCGGTGCTCTATCCGGCCCGGAAAGCTTCCGATATAGCCGCTCCCGGAATCGAACGGCGCTGGACCTTGCCTGAGCCAGACGGCGACGAGATCGACATGACCCTGCCCTTTACCGTCACCGGCGACCAGGCTCTGGGCGTGAACATGTTCCTCAACGAGTATCTGGCTGCGCATGCCGACTACTCGTTGGGCAACTTCTCGACGGCAGACATCAACTTGCATACGGTGCAGACCGAATACGGCGAGGGCTATGAGCAGAGTCTGATGGTGTGGCTTGCTCCCTATGACCTGGGTGTCTCGGAGCGCCTGTACCTGCGGACACTCCCGACCGAGGACGAGGAGGTCTACCAGATCCGCGCACTGATCGTGCGGGAGAGCGGTGACCAGTCCTCCTGGATCCGGGTGACGCGAAACTTCATCAATATGATTCGGAAGCAATATCTGCTGTGGCGCACGTTCCCGGCCGGCCTCAAGGGCGACTACGGCCGCCGAGCACTGGCGCTACTGCAAGAACAGACGCAGACAGCCGACAGGGCGTAGACACTAGCGCGCCGCCACATTGGGCCGCACTGCCCAAGAGAGGCGGCGCACACCGACGCACAACGGAGGTAGCGGCGCGTGGCCCATATGGACCCCGAACTTGAGCTCTACCGCGGGCTCATGGAGCAGCCCGACCATTTCGAGGAAGGTTTCGACGCCAAGGCCTTCATCGGTGCGCTCTTCGTCGGCTTTGTGATGATGCCCGGCGCCATCTACTTGGGGTTGGTGGCGGGGCGCTCGCTCGGCCCAGCCGCCGAGTGGACCACAATCATCCTTTTCACTGAGGTCGCACGTCGCTCTTTCGTCACGCTGAAGCGGCAGGAGATCTATATCCTGTTCTACATTGCCTCGTCGCTATCGGGCATGAGTGGTCTGGCCCTGGCCGGAGGCGCCTTTGCCGGCAAGATCTGGGACCAGTATTTCATCCAATCCCCGGCGGCTGAGGGGATGGGTATCGCTACCGAAGTGCCGCGCTGGGTGGTGCCACAGGCTACCTCCGAAGCGATCATGCGGCGCACCTTCTTCCACCCGGACTGGATCCTGCCGACTGCCATCCTGATGCTCGGTACGCTGTTGGGCCGCATGAACTGGTTCGGGCTGGGCTATGTGCTTTTCCGTATCACCTCTGACTACGAGAAACTGCCTTTCCCATTCGCCGCAATCACTGCGCAGGGCTCGACGGCGCTGGCCGAGGCCAGTTCGAAGGCGGAGACCTGGCGGTGGCGCACCTTCTCCATCGGCGCCATGGTCGGCTTGGTGTTCGGTGCCTTCTACGTGGGCATCCCAACCATCACCGGCGCCATCATGACCCAGCCGCTGCAGCTGCTGCCCATCCCGTGGGTTGACCTCACCCGCACCACCGCCTCTATCCTGCCCGCCGTGCCAACCGGCTTCGTCACCGACCTGGGCACCATCGGTTCCGGCTTTGTCATGCCGTACTGGGCGGTCGTGGGCGGCTTCGTGAGCGCCATCGGCACTTTCTTCCTGAACCCCTGGCTCTACCGGCACGGCATCTTGACGCGGTGGAAGCCAGAGATGGACACCATCCAAACGTCGTTCAACAACTCCATTGACTTCTACTTCAGCGTCGGCATCGGTATCTCGTTCGCCGTGGCCGTCATCGGCATCACAGGCATTCTGGTGCAGTTGGCGCGCGATGCTCGGCTACGTGAGAAGGGTCAGAGGGCAGAGCGCTCGTGGGCGCCTCCGCCGGGCCGCGGCGACCTCCCCATGTGGATCGCCTTCGCCATGTGGGTGGTATCCACTCTGGGCTATGTGCTACTGTGTGTTGCCCTGGTTCCGAAGTTCCCCTGGCTCTACGTGGTCTTCTTCGGCTTCATCCTGACGCCGCTCAACTCCTACATCGACGCCCGGATGATCGGGCTCACGGGGCAGTGGGTCGGCATCCCGATGGTCAAGGAGGCCGCGATCATCTTCAGCGGCTACAAGGGCGTGGATATCTGGTTCGCTCCCATCCCCAACTTCGACCACGGAGGCCAGGCCATGCGCTTCCGGGTACTGGAGCTGACGGGAACAAAGATCACTGGCCTTATCAAGGCCGAGCTTTTGATCTGGCCGATTACCATCTTCTGCAGCCTGCTGTTCTGGCAGTTCATCTGGCGGCTGGCGCCGATACCGTCGGTGTACTACCCCTATGCCCAGAAGATGTGGCATCTCAGCGCGCTCCAGCAGGGCCTGTGGATGACCTCGACCATGCGGCCGGAGACCAGCCTGTTCTTTAAGGCCTGGAACCTGGAGCGAGCCATCGGGGGCTTTGTCTTTGGCATCGTCGCATACTCGGTGCTCTCGTGGCTGAAGATGCCTACCATGCTCATCTACGGCATCGTCCGCGGGCTCGGCACGATGCCTCACGGCATTTTCCTGGAGATGGTCGGTGCACTCATCAGTCGGTACTACTTCGAGAAGCGGTTTGGCCTACGCGAGTGGAAGCAGTACGCGACCGTCCTGATGGCCGGCTATGCTTGCGGGATGGGTCTCATCGGCATGGGTACGGTAGCCATCGCGATGGTAAGCAAGTCCGTCTCGCAGATGCCCTACTGAGTGCGGACCCAGGCAGGCATGGGCCTTCGTCCGCGTCATCTCTTGACCGGCTGCCTGTTTCCCGACGGCAGCCGGTCTGTCTAGCTGAGGGAGGGCAGACCGCCATGGCAAGAGCTGCAAAGTGCGACACTGCCAGGAAACGCTCCTCTGGTGACTTGGTCCAGTATTTCCCTTCCCGCGAAGCCACGCGGGAGTGGTTCCACAACGCCAAGTTCGGCATGTTCATCCACTGGGGTGTCTACGCGCTGTTGGGTAAGGGCGAATGGATTCGCACCGTGGACCAGATACCCCAGGACGAGTACGCCAAGCTTCCCCCGAAGTTCAACCCGACCCGGTTTGACCCCGACGCGTGGGCGGATCTGGCCAAGCGTGCGGGCATGAAGTACATGGTGGTGACCACCAAACACCATGACGGGTTCTGCATGTTCGACGCCCACAACACTGACTGGAAAGTCACTAACACCCCCTATGGCCAGGATGTGATCGCCCAACTGGTCAAAGCCTTTGAGCAGCGCGGCGTCATGACCGGCTTCTACTACTCGATCATGGACTGGCACCATGACGACTACCTACCGCGACTGGAATGGGAGGCCTCCCGGCGACCGGCCGAGGGCCACGACGTCATGAACTACATCGCCTACATGCGACAACACCTGAAGCAACTGCTGACCGAGTACCGTCCAGCCCCCTTCGTGCTCTGGTATGATGGCGGGTGGATGAACAAGCCCGAGGAGCTGGGCGGCGCCGAGACCAATGCCATGGCGCGTCGCCTGAAGCCCGACATCCTGATCAACGATCGGCATTTCACGCAGGAGGACCTGGTCACGCCCGAGCAGCGCATTCCACCCACCGGCATGCTCGACGAGGAGGGCAAGCCGGTGCTGTGGGAAGCGTGCATCACCATGACTTCCCACTGGTGGGGCTACGACAGGCACGAGAGAGCCTACAAGAGCAGCGAGTTCCTCATTCGGATGCTGGTGGATATCGTGTCCAAGGGCGGGAACCTCCTGCTGAACATTGGTCCCAAGCCCGACGGTACCATCCAGAAGGAGTTCGTGGACAGGCTCGAGGCCATCGGTAGATGGATGGACAAGTACTCGGAGGCCATCTACGACACGACCGCCAGCCCCTTCAACCTTCTCCCCTTCTATGGTCGCGTTACCACCAAAGGCAACAGGCTGTATGTGCACGTGTTTGAGTGGCCAGGCGACCGCCAAGTGCGTCTGCCGAAGCTCGCCAACCAGGTGAAGCGCGCGTACCTGCTGGAGAAGGGCAAGGCAGGGCTGGAGACGGAGCGCGACGGCGAGGACTGGGTCGTGAAGCTGCCTGCCCGCCCAACGGACAAAGCCGCCAGCGTCTTCGTTGTGGAGCTTGACGGGCCGCCGCGCGTCGAGCCGCTGAAGATCGGTCCTGACGCAAAGGGCACCATCAATCTCCCGGCCCTCTATGGTCTGCTGGAAGGTCCTCACGGGCAACGCATCCGCTACGAGAGCCGCGACGGGGTCATTCACGCCGGCAACTGGATCCGCCCGCCAGACAGCATCGAGTGGGAGTTCCAGGCCCCCAAGGTCGGCGTCTACCAGGTCATTCTCGATCACGCCGTCGAGGTGGGGCAGGGCGGGAGCGAGGTGCAACTGGTCCTCAACGGCAAGGTCGCGCCCCGCGTCGCCCCTAACGGGGTGCCCTTCAGCACTGGCGATGGTGAACTGGTTGGGGGCGCTACGCATGTTTTCCGGACAACGTCCACTGGCGGTGCATTCAGGCGTCGGAATATCGGGAATGTGAAGCTCCGGAAGGGCCCAAACAAGCTGAAGCTGGTCGTCAGCAAGGTCCGCAAAGAGAAGTCTCTCGACCTGCGCGGTGTCACGCTCAAGCCCGTGCGGTGAATGGTTGGCCCGTCATGCTGGAGGCACCAATGAATCGTCTGACCGCGCGCTGGTGGCCGATGGCCCTACTACTTCTCGTGGCCCTTGCCGGCTGCCCGCGACGGCCTGTTCCCATGGAACCCGTGGACCAGAGCGTGGCGCCGAGTGGCTCTACCGCGCCAACGTCTGCGCCCACTGCTCCAGAGACAGCGGCTCAGACGCCGACCACTACGGAGCCCACAGGCACCACCGGTAGTCCAACGGTGTCGCCACGCTCTGTCGGCGATGAGGCATCAGGAAAGAGTGTGGGTCCCGATTGGCCCCGCTTCCTGGGACCCTCTGGCAGCGGACTGGCCCCCAGCCAGGGGCTCAAGACGAGCTGGAGTCAGGCGCCGCCAAGTCAGCTCTGGAAGGTTGGGATGGGTGACAACGGCTATGCCGGTCCGGCGGTTGCCGGTGGCCGGGTGTACATCGTTGACCACCAAGGGCAGGAAGACGTTGTGCGGTGCCTGAGCTTGTCCGACGGTAGTACTGTCTGGACCGCGAGCTATCCCGAGCCAGGGGGAGACAACTACGGCTTTTCTCGGGCCACCCCCTGCATCGCCGGCGGGAGAGTGTACGTTGTCAGTCG
This sequence comes from Armatimonadota bacterium, assembly GCA_013178155.1. Classification (GTDB taxonomy): domain Bacteria; phylum Armatimonadota; class Zipacnadia; order Zipacnadales; family UBA11051; genus JABLXH01. The sequence continues at coordinate 18,209 of JABLXH010000061.1, forward strand.
CTCCGGGGTCGTCCGCTGCCTCAACGCCAGCGACGGTTCCACTGTCTGGAATCGCAATATGCAGGCCGACCTCGGCGGCAAGCCACCCCAGTGGAACTACGCTGCCTCGCCGATCGTAGACGACGGCAAGCTGATCCTCGTTCCGGGTGGTCCGAAAGGCACTGTCGCCGCCCTGAACAAGGATAACGGGAAGACGATCTGGCAGGGCGGCGGCAGCGATATCGCTGGGTATGCCACGCCTGTCCCGGCCACCATCGGCGGCACCAAGCAGTACGTGGTTTTCAACGGCAAAGCTCTCACAGGGGTGAGAGCCAGCGATGGCAGACTCCTGTGGCGCGTGGCCTGGGAGACCAGTTACGACGTGAACGCGGCGACACCCATCGTGAGCGGCAACCGCATCTTCATAACCAGCGGCTACGGGGTGGGCTGTGGCATGGTGGAAGTGTCCGGCAGCAGCGCGCAGATCGTCTGGCGCAACAAGGCCATCCAGGCTCATTTCAGCTCGCCGGTGCTTTACGAGGGCTACATCTACGGGATCGGTGACCCCGGCAACCTGGTGTGCTTGAGGCCGTCTGACGGCAAAGTGCTCTGGCAGCAAGGAGGCTTTGAGAAAGGCGGGCTGATCATCGTGGACGGGCTGATCCTGGCTCTCCAGGGCGGCGACGGCGCGCTCGTGCAGGTGAAAGCGACGCCTGCCGGGTACCAGGAGTTCGGCCGCTTCACACCGCTTGGGGGGCAGAGCTGGACCGCGCCTGTGGTCGCCGGCGGCAAGCTCATCGTGCGCAACAAGACAACACTTGCGGCCTACGCACTCAACTGACCCGTGACCCTCTCAAGGCGTACCAAAGGCCAGCTCCGGCAGGAGCTGGCCTTCGCTCTGCCGGGACTCGGCGGGCCTACCGCAGGCGGTAGACATGCACCGCCAAGCGAGCGATCTCGCCGGTCAGTTGCCCCTCGGTGATTCTGAGGCCGCCAGCGCGGGCTGGGAAGAGGTTGACAGGTTCGCCCGTAACCGCTGCTGGCAGCGACATGTGGAGAGTGCGGCTCTCGGCCGGGGCGGTGTTCACTACGCAGACCAACGGACCCTCGGCGCTAATCCAGTAAGCGGCGAAGACGTCCGGGAAGCCCGTGTTCAAGGCCGTGGGCTGGGCCCCCAGTGTCCAGGGCTCCAGCGCCTTCATCTCCGCGGGGAGCGTGCACATATCACGCCACAGGTCCGGGTGTTGGGTCATGTCGAAGCCGGGATCGAAGTAGGTGTAGTACAGGACGCCCTTTGCACCCGCTAACAAGGCCAGATAGGTCATGTTGCGGACCTCGGCGAACGTCGGCACGCGCCAACTGTTGGGGTCGTCGTAGCCAAAGCACTGCAGGATGGCCCAGATGGGGCGCCTCAGCCTCCAGGCCGCACTTCGGGCTTGAGAGAGTATCTCGTAGACCGGCAGCGTTGACGCCGAGGCGTGACGGATCGGGTAGGGATCTGGGGCGATGACCTCGGCCGCGTGGACATAACGAGCATAGCTTTGGGGCACACACAGGGTCATGAAGGTGGGAACCTGCGGGTCAACGTCTTTCATGGCGTTGTGCCGATCGAGCATGACGCGGGGATCGACACCACCACCGTCGGGCTCATCACCGGGGTTCCAGGCAAGCACAGGCCAGCGATCGCGGTACCGCGCGATCACGCTAAACATGTCAACCCCGAACTCTGTGATGACCCGCACCCGGAGCCGCTCGGCTTCGCGGAGGAACTCATCCCACTCATCGAGCTGCTTGATCCCGGCGTGGACCGTGTTGAAGCCTCCGCTCGCGACAGTGCGAAGGAACTCCAGCCGGTGCTCCGCAGTCTGGCTCCAGGACACGTGGTACCAACCAAACGGGAAGAATGGCCTCCCATCGGCGATAGTTGTGCCGTCCTCCGGCCGGATGTAGACCCGTGGCGTAGAGTGTGTAACGAAGCGCTCCTGTGCCTCGCCGAGCGTGGTCCCGGCGTGCTTCAAGCGGACCGCCACCCGGTGCTCGCCTGGCTCCAGGGAACTGATATCCACTGCCATCGGCGTGTCGGTCTGCAGTTCACCACGCACCACCTTGACAGCGTCGTCAACCAGCATTTCGGCAACGCACTCAGCCAGGGGGTTGGCGGTGTCGGGAGCGAACGATGCGTTACAGCCCAACTCCGTCTGCCACGGGTAGTAGTGTCGGTTGCCGAGGGTCAGGCTCACCACAGGAGGGATGCTCTGGTGGCGGGTCAGGGCCAGCATGGGCTTCCCGCCGCGGGCTATGGTTAACTCGAAACTGACGTCGCCACGCCGGGTCAGCTCGTAGACTGTCTCCGAATGTACCTGCCCGAATTGTGTGCCGTCGCCCGGCACCGTGAGCTGCGTTGAGTAGGTCCGCACCGGCAAGCCGGGTTCGGAGACATGCAGGTCAACCTGGTACTGCGCCCCATTGGGAGAGGTGAGGTCCAACACGAAGCCATGCTGCCCGGGGCGCGCTTCGCCGAGGCCGAATCGCGTCACCGCTATGCCCATCCGCAAGCCCTGACCGCGCGCCCACAGGTTCCCCAGAATGGCCGTGGCCACCGGCGTGGCTGCCGCGCCTTTGAAGGAGTAGTAGCTGCTGACCAGGATGCAGCCCTGTCCGACGTCGCTGTAGACCATCAGGCTCTTGCCATCAGCGCAGGTGACAAGGCTGGTCCAAGCCGGTCCCCAGGACTCCAGGTGGGCCCAGATATTCGTCTTGTTGGCGAGCAGTGGCGGGAGCTCGTTGGGGACGTGCAGCAGCGGGGCGCCGTCGTCGAAGGCCATCAGCTCCGGATCGGGTCTATCGCGGCGGTAGAAGGCGCAGGGCGTCGAGGTGAGCACGTACTCGGGCCCCAGACGATTGGTCCACAGGTCCAACGCCGGCGCATAGCTTGCGTCGGTGATCCAAAGCAACCCACCCCGCCCTAGGAAACGCAGCCAGTCCGCGGCGTATGGCGCCATGTCAACGGGGTTCTCCAGGTTCCCGACGCCGGCGGAGATGACCACATCAAACTCATCCAGGCGGTCCACAAGGTCGGCGATCCGCGTATTCTCAAACTTCTCATACGGCCAGCCCAGATGCTGGAGATGGGGGTCGAACTCGTCCCGAAAGGCGTAGCCACCCCAGGAGCAGTAAACGACCGCAGCTTTGGGCTGACCGCAGGCCCGCAGCGGTACAGCCATCGCCACCAGGGTCAGCGGCAGAATGCACGGCAGACGCATGGTGGCATCTCCCTCCGGTCAGCTCTACAACGCACCTGTGGCAAGCCTAGGGTGCTGTTCGGGAGCGGGTGTGCCCTGCCCTGCTACCCGGGCCACATGAACAGCACGAAGGCGAGGATGGTGCCCATGACACCACCGACGAGGACCTCGATGGGCGTGTGAATCCGCGCCTGAATGCGACTCTGCGCCACCAGCAGAGCCAGTGCCAGAGCCAATGAGGTGATCGAGAGGTCGCGCGTGACGATGGCGATGGTGGTCGCGATGAGGAAGCCAAAGGCGGCGTGGCCGGAGATCATCCCACCACGCCACAGCGTACCCCGGCGCGTCGCCTTCTTCACCCAAGTGATCACGATGCCGAGAAACATGAGCCCCAGGACCACGATCTGGACCACTCCGACATGGGGGGTGGCAAAGTCCGGCGGCAGACCCTGCAGGACCTGTGCCAGGCGGTCATTGGTGGCGAAGATAAGCAGCCCTACCACGACCGAATAAACCGCCGCCAGAAGCACGGCGCCGGCGGCCACGTCCTTGGCCACCTTTGCCCGTACGTCAAAACGGTCGGTGCTGAGGTCAATGGTGTACTCGATGGACGTGTTGACCATCTCGGTGATCAGCACGAGGGCCATGGCGAGGATCAGGTGCAGCAGCTCCCGCAGGTCAACACGCAGACCCCAGGCCGCCATCAGTACCAGAAACATAATGGCGAAGTGCACGCGCATGTGCTTCTGGGTGGCGAAACAGAACGCAAGCCCTTCCCACGCGAAGCTAAAGCTCCGCAGGACTGACTTGCGTTCACGCATCTGGCCCGGTCCGGCGGAGGGTTCCGACGGTTCAGTCCTTGCAGAGGATCGCATCCTGTCGCCTCAGCATGGCGCAGCGGAGTTCCACCGTGCTGTCGTCCCAGCCCAACACATGGAGTACGCCGTGGGCCATGAGATATCGCAGTTCGTCGTGGAGGCTGTGACCTAACTCCCTGGCCTGTCGCCAAGCCGTGTCTACCGAGATGATAACCTCACCCTCACCCGCCTCAGCCTCGAAGGCAATGACATCCGTCGGACCGGGGTGGCCCAGGAGACGGCTGTTGAGGTTCGCGATGCGGCTGTCGTCAACCAGCGCCACACTGAGGGTGGACAATTCGACGCCCTCGGCAGCAAGCACCATTTGTGCCACCGCCCGCAAGTCCTCAGCATCCACCTCGCGCCCACTGAGATTGCGGACGCTAACCTCCGTCGCCAACCAACACCCTCGCTTCCTGTTGGGCAGTCGGCACGGCTGAGACCGGCCGGCCGTCTTCGCGCCGTCCTCCATCGGTAGGATACCCCATGCGCTGGTGGAACATCCCAGTTAGCGTCTTCACAAAGCTCCTCTTGATAACGGTGACATCGGCAAAAGTGAGGGGAGATTCGTCGAGCTGGCCATCGGCGATGCGAGCGTCTACGAGCCGCTCAACCAGTGCCTCGATCTTGTCCGGGCTGCTATCCGTCACCGCGCGGGCTGCCGCTTCCACCGTGTCCGCGAGCATGATGATCGCATTCTCACGGGTCTGCGGTTTGGGGCCCGGGTACCGGAAATCGCTCTCGCGCACTTCCTCGCCTTCATCGGCCTCGGCCTGAGCCCGCTGGTACATGAAGGAAGCCAGGCTGGTTCCGTGGTGTTGGGCGATGGCACTGGCGACCGCCGGAGGCAGTCTGATCTCGCGGGCCAACTCGATGCCGTCCTTTACATGGGAGATAATCACCAGGGCGCTCAGGTGCGGTGATAGACGGCTGTGCGGGTTCTCGGCCCCAAACTGGTTCTCGATGAAGAAATAGGGGCGTTTGAGCTTACCGATGTCGTGGTACATGCAGGCAGTCCGCGTGAGAACCGGGTCCGCGCCTACCGCCTCCGCCGCGGCCTCGGCCAGATTCGCTACCATGACTGAGGACTGGTACGAACCCGGCGCCTCCGTAAGTAGGCGTTTGAGGATGGGCTCGTTAGGGTTCTGCAGCTCCAGCAGCAATAGGGGAGTAGTGAGTTTGAGCGGACGCTCAATAAGGGTTACCACCCCGGCGGCTCCGACCGCCGAAAGAAAGCCACCCACGGCGGCATAGATAGCCGAGTCCAGAACGATCTGATACCCGAAAACCGAACTGCTGACAGTGATGGCAAGCCCGTTGGTGATGGCCGTAACGATGGCGGCGCGGGTTACCGTACTGCTGCGGCTTTCCCGCGGCCGAACCGCATAGCTGGCGAGTGTGGTACAGATGGTAGCCGCCAGAAGGATCCAGGCGTCTCCCCCGGGCGAGGTAAGCCCAGCCAGCGAGCCAAGATACAGGCCGCTGCCCACGGCCACCGCGGGTCTCAGCGCCAACGAGAGGAAGATCGCGGCCGCAGTGGCGATAGAAACGGCATAGACCTCGAAGCGAACGCCACCCTTGGCAGTACTGAACAGAGCCGCGGCGACGATTAGCGTCATGCAGAGCAGTACATAGGAGCGGTCGTCCCCGTAGACTTCGGGTACAAAAGCCCGGAGGTAGAGGGTGAGGCCGATGGTCAGCAGCAACAACACGCCCAGGAGCGCAGCGGCCTGTCCGGCACGCTCGTAGTCCCAGGTGGGCTGGATCATGCCCAGGCCCTTGAACATGTCAATATGGCGCTGGGTGACTTTCTCTCCGGCATAGATGATCACGTCGCCACGCTGGATGGGACGGAGCTCAGCCTGGACGGCCTTTTGGGCGGCGTCGCGCATCTCCTGCGTCTTCTCGGCGTCATAGATCAGGTTTGGCTGCAGACAGGCGCTCACAAGCTCCCCAACCAGAGCCTGGTAACGTGGTGTCAGTGGGAGCCTGCTGGCATCTTCATGCGCCTGGTCACGCGCCTTCGCCAGATCTTCGTTGGTGTTGCGTAGGGGCTGACTCATCAGCCGGCGCAGCAGGGACGAGGCCAACTCGTGCGCTCTGGCCAGCGAGCCCGGGGTGCTCTCGACCAGCAGGCGCAGCGTTGGCCGTGACAGTGGAATGTCCAGTTTGGCCTGAAGCTGCTGGATGCGGTCCTCAACGGTCTCCAGATCGCCGGTGTTGCGAACTTCGCTGGCGACACCGAAGATGTCAGCGAGCGCACTGGAAGCAGCTCCCTGGGCTTCCGCCTTGGGCGAGTACTGATCTGGCACACTGGCGATTGCCAGTTGGCGGGCCTTCTCTGCTTCTTCGCTGTCGGTGTAAGTGCCCGTGTATGGCGCTCTGATAGTGTGGGTCGCCGTATCCCCGACGTTGTAGGAGACGGCTTCGGGCCGCAGCCTGGCCAGCAGCAGCCCAAAGACGATGAGCGAAGTCAACAGGGCCACGAACAAGCGGCGCACCCGCTGCCGGGGGAACGCGATCCCTAAGACCTTGGGGTCCTCGCCCCTATTGTTCTTGCGTCGGAACATATTGCCTCACGACGAAGCTTCCGGCTTTGCCTCAGGGAACGCCAACTCATAGGCCTTCACGATGCGCTGCACCAGGTCATGGCGCACAATGTCCGCCTCGGTCAGGCGGCATTGCTCGATTCCGCGTGTTCCGGCCAGCACTCGCAGGGCTTGCTGCAGGCCCGACTCCTGGCCCTCCGGAAGGTCGCTTTGGGTAGGGTCTCCAGTAACGATCATGCGCGACCCCAGCCCCATACGTGTCAGCGCCATCTTCATCTGGGCCGGAATTGTGTTCTGAGCCTCGTCCAGAACCAGGAAAGCATCGTTGATAGTACGACCCCGCATGTAGGCCAACGGAATGACCTCGATGGTAGCTCGCTGACGGTGCCGTTGCAGCTTGTCAGGCCCTAGAATGTCATGCAGAGCATCGTAGAGGGGCCTCAGGTAAGGCTCCACCTTCTCCATGATGTCGCCGGGCAGATAGCCCAGTCTCTCCCCAGCCTCAACGATAGGGCGCGTCAGCACGATGCGGCTAACCTGTTTGGCGCGCAGGGCACCGACAGCCATGGCCATGGCCAGATAGGTCTTGCCGGTGCCGGCCGGGCCCACGCAGAACACCAGCTCCGAGCGACGGACCGCCTCCACGAACCGGGCCTGCCCTGCGGTTCGGGGCCGTATCGGGCTGCCACGATGGTTCAGGGTCACAGGCTCGGCCACGAGTACGCCAACATCCGCTGCGGCCTGGCGCTGGACAGCACGGATCGCATACCGCACTTCGGCCATCACCGGGCTTCTGCCCTGTCGGACGACCTCCTGCAGTCCCTCAATGACCAGGGCTGCCGCACGGCTGCGGTCCACCGTGCCGTGGATGCAAAGCACCCCGTCGCCGGGGGATATGCGGACCCCCAATTCAGCCTCGATCAGGCGCAGGTGCTCATCTTGGGGGCCGGCCAGCTCCTGTAACTCATCTCCCCGCAGACCGACCTGACAGAGATCGGGACTGGTGGTTTTGGTGGTCAACTCCGTCTCCAAAAGGCAGAACGCCCCCTTGGGCCCAAGCACAAGAAAACATGATACGCTGGGCCCGACCAGGTGTCAATGCATGCCAAAGGGCCGCAGGTCAAAGGTAACCGATGGCGAATCTGTTGGCGAATCCGGCAGAACCATAGCCGCGAGGGAAGGAGCCACGCGTGGGCTCACTCTACGACTTCCACATCCATACCCATTACCTGCGATGTGCCAATGAAACGATGACGGTGCCCGCCATCGCCCGCCGCTGCGAGGCTCTGGGTCTACAGACCATCGCCATCACTGACCACCTCAACGGTCCCGAGTATCTCGACCATCATCTGCTCATCAAAGACGATCTGGCCGCCCTGGACACCTCACTCGAGGTAGTCTTTGGCGTCGAGGTGAACGTGACCGACCCAGCCACGGGGGCGGTCAGTATCTCGCCAGCAGATATCGAGCGCGCCGGATTTGAGATCGTCATTGGCGGTGTGCACAGCTGCTACTACGACCGCCCCGACCGGCGGGCCATCATTGAGTTGCAGCAGCGCCTTATGCTACAGGTGATCGCCAACCCGCTAGTAGACGTACTGGTCCACCCGTGGTGGTTTCCGGGCCGGGAAATGGCGCCGGGAGGGCCCATGGAGTGGTTTCAGGACCTCTCGGAGCTTCCCGATGACTACCCTCGAGAACTGGGCGAGGCTGCGGTGGCTCACAACACTGCGATCGAGGCGAATGGGTCGGCCATCTGGACCAACGCTCACTACTCCCAGGCTTTCAAGGACGAGTACGCCGACTACCTTGCCGCGATCGCTGACACGGGGGCGCGGATCTCGATCGCCTCAGATGCCCATGATATCGGCCATCTCCCTAGCGTCCATCTGGTAGAGGAGGTCTTGGCGCAGCGAGGCGTAAGCGGGGACAGACTCTGGCGACCCCGGGCCATGTGAGGCCGACGGTGTCGGTGGAGACGGAAGCGACCGGACCTCGTGGTCCAGTCGCTGGACTGGCCTGTGGCGTGCCTTCAGTCGAGATACCCCAGCTGGCGCAGGCGCTCGATGATCTTGCGGAGTTCCCCCTCGCTCAGTTCCGCCTCGCCGCGGGCGTCGTGGGCGGCGGCCAGATCGCGCAGGACGTAGACAACGAACTCCGTCACGCTCGAGAACCCCGTGCCTTCGATGATCTTCTTCAGTCGCTGATAGAGGGGCTCAGGGATCTTGAGCGTCACGCGCTTGGTCATCGGTCACCCACTCCTGCCCTCAGTTTGGGGCGGGGTTCGCCGCGCGCGACGCAGACACCTTCCGTTTCGCCTCAGCCCTCGGGAGCATCGTCACAGGCATAGGCCGCGGCGATCGCCGCGCGTGGGTCAAACATCTCCTCGATCGGCCCCAGTTGGCGCTCCAACTCGAGCGGCGGCTCGTAGGTGTCCAGGTCCTCACCGTTGGCAAAGCCCTGCAGCAATTCCACCATGTACAGGAAGGTGCGCAGGGGGACGTCCGGGGGCACGCCGTGGTCGACCGTGGGGATGTAACGCCCGTACTGACGAGCGGCCCCGTACCGCCTGACTACTTCAGCGCGTGCCCGCTCATAGTCGAAGCGAAGCTCCCGCTTGTCTATACCGCCGGACATGTACAGACCGGGAAAGTCGCGAAGGTACTCCTCGGGGTCGTTTCCGGCGGCGATCTCGACAGGCTGAATGCCGTCAATGCCCTCAGGGTACATCACCGACAGGATGTCGCGGTTGTGACCGTCCGAGTCCATTTCCACCACGTCCACGCCGTGCTCCTTGAAAAAGCTGTAGAGACGCTTGTACCGGGGCAACATGAACTCTCGCATCATTGCCGGGGAGATCATGCTCATGCCCTTGTACGCCATGTCCTCATTGAGGCAGACCTTGTCAACCTTGATCTTGGAGAGCGGCTCATCGAGCAGCTCCATCAGAAACCCGGTCCAATACTCGAACATCTCGTGCACGAGCATGGGGTTGTCGTAGAAAAGCATGGACAGACCCTCAAAGCCGCACATGTCCCGGACGGTCCAGTACAGGCAAGGGACAGTCACAAAGACCGGTACGTCGGCATTGTTGCATTGGTCCACCAGATTCCACCAGTTGGGGCCATCGCCGACGTGGCGGTAGCGGTTGGGGTTGAGGTCGGTGAGTTCGCCGCCATCGCCACCAGGGCCTGTCCGTTCCGGTGAGTGAGGGTCGAAGTGGGTCTTCATCTCCTCCCATGTCTCCCAGTCCTTGACGAAGAACTCCAAATACTGTCGGGTCACGAAACCATCGGTGGGCTGTTTGATGGCGTCCTTGCGCAATGCGCCCCAGTGGTCTCGCCACCAGCGATAGTTGCCCTCCTCCTTGATCACGATCTCCGGAAACGGTGGCACCGGTCCACAGTACAGCTTGCCAATGCCCATCGTGGGGTCAGCGTTGGTGAACTCCCCCCAACGGGCCAGCAGATCGTCGGTCAATCCCTGCCGTTGCCAGGCCGCGAAAGTGGAGGCGCGCGGGCCTCCATACCAGTAGGGCATGCGGTCCACGGGCTGGCCCTTGGCCACGGCCAGGAAGCGCTCGCGGTGGGTCATGAGTTGGCTCCTCATTTCCTGCAGTAGTACACTTAGGGCCGCCAGGGGTATTGGTCAGAGGCCACAGACTGGTCCGGACACTGCCCTCAAACGGTGACACTGGACCAGCGGCGTGTCCGTCAGCGGCCAATGGGTCTAAGGCTGCAGGCGCTTCCACAGCTCCTGACAGGACCGGAAGTTGGCGTCGGTCACCAACTGGCCCAGGGCTGGGGTCAGGCGCACGCTGACGATCGGGGTGGCCTCGTAGCCGCCCCGGCGGAAAGCCTCGTAAGTGGGGATATAGCCCACGCTGTCGTTGGCCAGTTCAGCGATGAACGTGTACGGGAAGGGAGACCACTTCTTGATCTCCAGGCCCCACTCCACAAACAGCTCACCAGGTGCCGAGCAGATGACAGCATCCCCGAGGCGGAGCACCTGGGTCTCCACCGGCCGGCGGGTGCTTGGGTCGTAGTCGTCCACCCACTTAAGCAGCGTCTCCTCAAAGAAGTTGGGCTGCTCCTTGGCCCGGGCCTGGGCGAGGCGCTGCTCCAAGATGTCGTCCCATGGATAGGCTGGGACATCGAGGATTTCCTGGATTGCGTCCACCGTCTGGCTGCGGCTCGGCAATGATTTCTCCACGATGCCGATGGCTTTTCCGCCCAGGGCGCGGCCTATCTGGACCGACTTCGCTACGCCCTTCGGCGGCCAGGGCACGTCACGCAGATATGCGCAATGGTTGATGTTGCCGCAAGCGCCGTTGACGAACAGGACGATGACCTCGGG
>JABLXH010000062.1 GCA_013178155.1 Armatimonadota bacterium
CAGTGGGGGCTTCCGCGGCCAGGCGCGGTGGGACTTGATCTCGCGGCTGGTCGAGGCCGTCCAGATCCCGGTCATCGGCAATGGGGACGTGACCGGGCCCGCCGAGGCAGTGCGGCGGCTGCGTGAGACGGGTTGCAGCGGCGTGATGATCGCCAGGGGTGCCCTGGGCAGGCCGTGGGTTTTCGGTCAGGCGGCGGACCTACTGGCGGGACGACCACAACGGCCCGACCCGTCGCCACAGGAACGACTGGGACTCGCCCTATGTCACGCCCAGTTGCTGGCCGAGCACGAGGGCGAGCTGTCGGCTGTGCGTCAGATGCGCAGCCATTTGCCACATTACACCCGGGGCCTGCCGCATGCGGCCTGGCTGCGCGGTCAGTGTGCCGAGGTCACCACGCTGGCAGCGCTGGGCGCCCTGGTGGCTGAGTACGGGGAACGGCTGGCGACGCGAGGAATTCCAGACTTGTGGCCGGCGACGGTTGCGGAGCCGTCCTGAAGCCGCCAAGTCTTACTGCCGAGCGCCTGCCGGGAACAGATCGGAGAGACTGAGTGACGCGCTTTGCCTTCATTGTGCATCCACTGCACATCAGTGACGTGGCCCGCAAGTACAGCTTCACCCGCCACCTGCCAGAACGGTGGGTCGAAGCGGCCCTGGCGGTCATGTCGCCGCAGTACTGCGGGAAGATGACGGGCATCCGGTCTCTGACGGGTGCCGAGACCGAGGGCTGGCTCGTAGGCTGCCCTCTGACCGCCAGACAGCTTCTGAATGGCAACGTCGAGAAGGCCACGCGCAAGATCGTGGACGCCTGCAACCTCGCGGCCAGCCTCGGGGCTGAGGTCGTGGGTCTGGGAGCCTTCACCTCTATCGTTGGCGACAAGGGCCTGACCATCGCGGAACGGGTCGAGATCGGGGTGACCACGGGCAACAGCTACACCACGGCGACGGCCATCGAGGGAGCGCTTCTGGCGGCTGAGCGCATGGGACATGTAGCCGCGGAGTCGCAGGCTGTCATCCTGGGCGCCACGGGCTCGATCGGGAAGATCTGCGCCCGGATGCTGGCTCCTCAGGTCGGGGGGCTGACCCTGGTGGGCCGCCGGCAGGACGCACTCGCAGAGTTGGCGGCGAGTATCGAGGCCAAAGGTCACGTCCGGGCTGAGACCGATATCGCGGCCGCGCTGCGCGAGGCAGACATCGTGGTCGCGGTGACCTCCGCCGTGGAGGCCGTCGTGGAGCCTGAGCACCTCAAGCCGGGCGCGGTCGTATGCGATGTGGCCCGGCCCCGCGATGTGTCGCGCCGCGTCATCGAGCAACGGGATGATGTGCTCGTGATCGAGGGGGGCGCCGTCGCGATCCCGGGGCCCGTGGAGTGCGACTTTGACTTCGGCTTTCCTCCCGGCATGGCCTATGCTTGCATGTGCGAGACCATGATCCTGGCCCTGGAGGGGCGAACAGGAGACTACTCCCTGGGCTCCGAGCTCAAGCAGGAGCAAGTGGAGGAAATGGCCGCCCTGGGCCGCAAGCATGGCTTTACCCTGGGGGGATTTCGCTCCTTCGAACGTCAACTGACAGACGAGGACATTGAGCGGGTGCGAGAACGCGCGCAGGCGCGCCGCGCCTAGCAGACCCCGGCGCATCTGGACTAAGGAATCTGGAGCAGGCTTCATGCCGACTGAGCAAGAGCTAATCGCCCAGCGCTACGCGAAACTGGAGGCTCTCAGACAAGCTGGCGCTGACCCCTTCGCGATTCACCGCTTTGACCGGACGCACACCACTGCCCAGGCCGTGGCGGAGATCACGGCGGTCGAGGCCCAGACGGGAGACCAGACCGACTGGGACTCGATCCACCTGCCGGCGCGCCTCTGCGGCCGCCTCATGGCCAAGCGCGACCAGGGCAAGGCCATCTGGGCCGACCTGCATGACGGCGAGGGTAAGCTGCAGCTCTGGGTGCGCAAGGACCTGCTGGGGGACGGCTTCGCCGGCTTCCAGGATCTGGACCTGGGTGACATCATCGGTTGCGAGGGAACGCTGTTCCGTACCCGGCGCGGGGAGCCGTCGCTGCGGGTGGAGAGCTTCGTTCTGCTGGCCAAGGCTCTGCGCCCTCTCCCCGAAAAGTGGCATGGCTTGCAGGACACCGAGACCCGGTACCGGCAGCGCTATGTGGACCTCATGGTCAACAGCGAAGTCCGCGAGCTGTTCCGAAAGCGCTCACGGGCCGTCTCGGGCCTCAGACGCTATCTCGACAGCCAGGGCTTTTTGGAGGTCGAGACGCCGATTATGCAGACCCTCTACGGCGGGGCTGCCGCCAGGCCTTTCATCACCCACCACAATGCCCTCGACATGGACCTGTACCTGCGGATAGCCCCGGAACTGTACCTCAAGCGTCTGCTCGTCGGCGGCCTTGAGCGGGTCTACGAGATCGGGCGGATGTTTCGCAACGAGGGGGTGGACACGCGCCACAACCCCGAGTTCACCATGGTGGAGGCTTACCAGGCCTACACCGATGTCGAGGGCATGATGCGCCTGACCGAGGGGATGCTCTGCGCCCTGGCGGAGGCAGCTAACGGCTCGCTGCACTGCACGTACCGCGGCATGAAGATTGACCTCACGCCGCCCTGGCCGCGTCTCTCGCTGCTGGAGAGCGTCAAGGAAGTCACCGGGGTGGACTTCGGCTGCCTGGGCTCCGACGCCGAGGCCCAGGAGGCCTGTCGCGACCTTGATCTTCTGGAGGTACAGGATGCCAGCCTGGCAGGGCTGCTGGACAAAGCTTTCGAGCGGTATGTGCAACCGCGGCTGGTGCAGCCCACTTTCGTCGTGGACTACCCGGTGGTCATCTCCCCGCTGGCAAAGCGCAAGGCTCCCGGGTCGGACCTGACGGCGCGTTTCGAGCTGTTCGTGGGCACGGAGGAAGTTGCCAATGCCTTCAGCGAACTCAATGACCCGGTGGACCAGCGTCAGCGGTTCGAGGCTCAGGTAGCCATGAGGGCGGCCGGCGACGACGAGGCCCACCCGATGGATGAGGACTACCTGCGGGCCTTGGAGTACGGCCTGCCACCCGCCGGCGGCATGGGAATGGGCATTGACCGCGTGATGATGGTACTGTGCGACCGCCCCAGCCTGCGCGAGGTGATCTTGTTTCCGCACCTGCGCCCGGAGGAGTAGCCTGGCGGCAGTCGGCCACCCCTCCGTTAGCCTGGGCATCCTGCCCCGGGCGACTTGCGGGCCAGGATGGCCCGCCTACCAGTGAGTGACAGGAGAGCCGTTGCATGGAGACACTGCGGCAGATCGTCATCGCCATGCGCCCGCGGCAATGGACGAAGAATCTGCTGGTCTTTGCCGGACTGATCTTCGCTCAGAAGGCGGCGGACTGGCAGGCGGTGGCCGAGGCGGTGGAGGCCTTCGCCATCTTCTGTGCGCTGGCCGGAGCGGTGTACCTCGTCAACGACTGTCTGGATGTGGAACGCGACCGCCTGGACCCGGTGAAGCGAAACCGGCCAGTGGCAGCGGGACTGATCAGCGTTCAGACGGCTCTGACGGCGGCGGTAGTGCTGGTAGCGGGTGGAATGGTGGCAGCCTGGCTGGTCACTCCTGGTCTGCTGGGTATCTGCCTGGCCTATGTCGGCATCTCGATGGCCTACAGCAGCTACCTCAAGCACATTGTCATTGTGGACGTCTTCTGCGTCGCCTCAGGGTTCGTGTTGCGGGCGGTGGCTGGCGCCATCGCCGTTCGCGCCGAGGTCTCTCCGTGGCTCATCATCTGCACCTTGCTGCTGTCGCTGTTTCTGGCCCTGTGCAAGCGCCGCTCCGAGCTGGTAGAGCTGGGTAGCGAGGCCGCCAATCACCGGGCGAGTCTGGCCGAATACTCGCCCCATCTGCTGGACCAGATGATTGCCGTGATGACGGCCTCGACGCTGATGTCTTACTGCCTGTACACCATCGCGGACCGTACCGTAGCGGTTGTGGGTTCGACGCGACTGCTCTACACGATTCCGTTTGTTATCTACGGGATTTTCCGCTACCTGTATCTGGTTCATATCAAGAACAGCGGAGGTCATCCCGACCGGGCTTTGCTGACTGACCGCCCCCTGCAAGCGAACCTCCTGCTATACCTGCTGACCGTGGCCGTGGTTCTCTACACGGGGAACGGCGGCTAGAGCCCCGAGAGACGGCGTCACGCTACCATGGCCGACCCGCCCACCTCTTCCCCCGAAGGTTCATCCCCCGTCCCGGACGCGGCCGTACCCGCCTTGACGCCGGGGCCTGAACCCCTGGCCACCGAGGCGGCGGAGGAGGCGGAGGCGGCTGGGCCGGCGGTCGTCCGCAAGGGCGCTGTGGACCTTACCCAGGGACGGCTGCTGCGTGGCATCTGGCTGCTCTCCTGGCCCATCGTAACCGGCTCTGTACTGAACTGGCTCATGGGCGTTGCGGACATCAGGATGGTGGGACGCCTGGGGCCGGAGGCCATCGCGGCGGTGGGACAGTCCCAGAACGTGATGTTCCTGGTCATGGCCTTGGTGCTGGCAGTGGCCACCGGGACGCAGGTGCTCGTGGCCCGCCACACCGGCGCTCGCGAACCGGGCGGGGCGGCCGAGGTAACCCGTCAGACGATCCTGATGTGCGTGGTCGCCGGGGCCATCATCACCCCGGTGGGGCTGCTGGTCAGCCGTGGCGCCCTGGGACTGCTGGGGGCTACCGGGGAAGCCCTCGACCTGGGCACGACCTACATGCGCATCTGTTTCTGGGGCGCCATCGGGATGAACGCGAACTTCCTGCTCACCTCGGCGCTGCAGGGAGCCGGCGACACGCGTACGCCGCTAAAGCTCCTGGTGTGGATGAACCTGCTGCACATCGGCCTGGAGTGGCTGCTGATCTTCGGTATCGGCCCGTTCCCGGCCCTCGGCGTGGCCGGGGCCGCCTGGGCGGTGGTCATCTCCCGCTTCATCACCGCCTTCTGGATGCTTTGGATCATCACGTGTGGTCGTTACGCCATCACTGTGCCTCTGCGCGGCTCCTGGCGGCCCGACTGGGCCATCTGGGCCAGGATGCTTTACATCGGGGTCCCTTCGTCCCTGCAGGGCCTCACGCGCAGCCTGGGCTATTCGGTGCTGGTATATGTGCTCAACCACACCGCCGCCGGCGTCTATGCGGTTACCGGCCACACCGCCGCCGGCCAGTGGAACGCCCTGGGCATCTTCGCCGGGCTGTCCATGATGACCGCCGCCATGACCGCTGTGAGCCAAAACATGGGGGCCAAGAACCCGGGCCGAGCGGAACGAAGCTGCTATCAGGTCGCACGCATCTCGTTGACCATGTCCTCAGTCCTGGGCGGTCTATGCATCGTTTTCGCCACGCCCCTGATCGCCTTCTTCACCGATGACCCGCAGGCTCGCCACTGGGGCGTCTGGGCGCTGGTGATCATCTCTGCCAGCCTCCCCTTTGCCACGCTCTCGATGGCCTTCTCCGGTGGCCTGCGAGGGGCAGGGGACACCATGTCACCGCTGTGGGCCACGGTGGTCTGCACTCTGTTCATCGGCCCTGTGCTGGGCTATGTTCTGGCGCTGAACCTTGGCATGGGACCGGTCGGGGCATGGTTGGGGCTGGTGGCGGCGATGGTCTCCCAGGCGGTGATCACCGGGGTGGTCTTCCGCCGGGGCCGCTGGAAGAGCATTGGCTGGTAGCGAAGTTCAGGGGCGCAATACCACCTTCATCACCTCGTCGGGCTGCTCGGACATCAACCGCAGCCCGCGGAGCGCCTGGCCCAGCGGTAGCTCGTGGGTAATGAGCCGATGGGGCTGGACGCGGCCCGTCTCCAGGAGTTCCACTGCCTGCGGCAGGGTCCCGCCGTGGAGCCGCGAGCCCAGCAGGTCCAGCTCCTTTCTCACAAACACATTCCCTGCAAAGGTCAATGGCTGACTGCACAGCCCGAGTTGCACCACCCGCCCTGAGGCCGCCACCAGCTCCACAGCCTGCTCCAGTGTGTCCGGTCGTCCCACCACCTCAAAGACCACGGCCGGACCGTCGCCGCCGGTGAAGTCCGCCAGAGCCCGGGGGAGGTCATCACGCGTGGGGTCCAGGGTCAGGGCTGCACCCAGCTCACGGGCCATAGCCAGTCTCGTCAGGCATGGGTCGCTTACCGCGCACCGCGCGCCGCGCGCCACAGCGACCATCAGCACACTAAGCCCCACAGCACCGGCGCCGATAATCAGGCACTTCTCCCCCGCCTGCAGCCGGGCGCGGTTGTTGGCCTGGCAGCCGATGGACAGGGGTTCGGCCAGGACGCCTAGCTCATCGCTCACGGAGGCAGGCAAGACGTGCAGACAGGCCAGCGGCGCCACGAAGTACTCGGCCATGGCACCGGGCGTATGAACACCGAGAACGCGCATGTGAGCGCAGCAGTTGTAGCGGCCGGTGCGGCAGGGGTAGCAGCGTCCGCAGGGCAGACTGGGGTCGAGGACGACGCGGTCGCCTGCCTGAGGCCGACGCTGCTGGACCCGCGCCGGAATCTGGGGAACCGGGTCAGGGTCAGGCGAGAGACTGACCACGTCAGCTACCACCTCGTGGCCCGGCACCTCCGGGTAGCGGAAGAAGGGCTGAGTCCCCTCGAAAGCGTGCAGATCACTGCCGCACAAGCCCACCAGGCGTACGCGCAGGAGCGCCTCACCTGGCCCTGGTTCTGGGATGGGCCGTTCCTCCACCTGGACGTCGTGCGGAGCATGAATGGCAATGGCGCGCATAGTCACCTCCCGGTCCGTGCCCGGTAGGCAGAGCTGCCGGCTCAAGGGCCATCGGGCCGGCCCACCTCTCTTGCACTGCCAGGCGATCCCACCCGTGGTGGAGAGGAGTACCGGCCAAGCCCCCGACCTTCAGATGACACTCCAGACCCAGCCAGCGCGGCCCGGCAGGCGGACCGGGCCGATCGCCCGGATGGGCAGCTCGTGGCGTTGGACGGTAGCAACCAGGTCCCGCAACGGGCCACAGACGGCCCCCCGATCCCGGGCCTGTCGCAGGAAGCTTGTCAGCACCTGCGGCAGGGCCAGTCCCTCCATTTCCGCGTGAACGGTCAGGACGTTGGCCTCCCCGTCCATAGCGGCCAGCCAGTTGCGTACACCGGCCTCGCCATCTCGGGCGGTCAGCCCCCACATCTCATCCATCGTGGGCAGGTTGGTGGCAACTTGCGGGGTCGCGAACACCTCATCGCCAATACGCGGGCGGAAGGGGCCGGCCGGGCCCCGTACGTCGCTGGCATAGGCCAACGCTCGGGCGTCGTGGTCCCGCAGGGAGTCGGGACTACACTGCCAGCCCGGGGCGGCGAAGCAGTCTGGTTGGCGCCCGACGGCCCCGGCCAGCGTGTCATAGGCCCGTTGCAGTTGATCCCGCAGACGGTCGGTCGGCCAGCGACCCACCCCATCATGCCAGGCGATATGGTCCCAGCCATGGACGCCAACCTCATGACCAGCGTCGGCCACAGCACGCGCGATGCCCGGGTCGGAGGCCACAATCAGCGGCGCAGGCAACAGGGTGCCATAGAGCATGGTCTTCAGGCCGAAGGTCATGGGGGCGCGGTTACGGATCATCTTGCCGATGAAGCCACGCTGGGTCAACACCCGGCGGATCGCCATACCGGACCGGTCGGGTCCCACTGCGAAGAAGAAGGTAGCTGTGACGCCGGCAGCGGCGAACTGGTCCAGCAGTGCCGGCACGCCCCGCTGGTACCCGACCAGCGTGTCCACGTCCACCTTCAGACCAACGCATGGCGCCATCTTCGCACCGCTTCAGGGCAGGAAGTTATGCATGCGCATGTGAAGAGCATTGCCCAGGATGCCCCACCCCGCTCCGGCCACGAACTCGCCCAGAATCAGTCCCATGAAAAACATCGCCGCCGGGCGGTAAGAACTCATTCCCCCATAGCGTAGCAGCAGAGCCTTCATCAGCCAACTCACGAGGATGGATGGCGCAAAGAGGGCCATGGACCAACTCCCCGAGACGGCGAAACCCGCCGGATGAAAAGGCCACCACGCGAAGCGGCCACGCATGACGGTCAGGAAAACGGTGAACGCCGCCCCGATCAGCAGGGCGACGGTCCCGTACCAGTTGGTCTCAATGGGGCTCTCCAGAGACTGCTGCAGGCGCGTGAAGGCCTCGGTGCCCTTTCCGGCCCAGGGCTCGCCGCCATGCACAAAGAACATGTGCAGCAGCATCAGCCACCCGCAGATCAGGCCGATGGTGGTGGCCAGGGTGAGCGCCCCGGCAAGACCGCGCTGCGACGTGTTAGTCACGGCGGCCAGCTTCATGGCCTCAATCTGATTGGGCATGGGATGGCTGCGGTGAGCGCGGTTGAAGGACCAAAAGAACGCGAACATGATGAGGTTCTGGACGCCCAGGCGGCGCGGGCCCACAACCTCGGTGATGACCGCCTCGGGACCGATCTTGTGCAGGTCATGGACCGGCGATCCCAACTCCGCCCGGATGCGGGCCACGGCGATAGAAACGCCCAGGTAGCCGGCCAGGAATGCGGCGGCCACTCCCAGCGACATGCGCGCGTGCAGACAGAACGCCAGGAGGGCCGCGCAGCCGATGATGACGCCCCAGACGGCGAACTGGTACGAGAATGCTTCCTGGCTGTCAGCCATGCTTGCGCGGCCGAAGGCAGTCCGCACTGCCGCCGCCAGGTGCTTGCGACTGGACCACAAACAGAAGCCAGCCAGAGCGATATAGGCGGCGAAGGACTGCTCGTCAATCCAGGGTGCGCGCGGCAGGTTGCCCCAGCCCAGCGCCGCGGTGCCGATCCGGACAAACTTCCACAGGACATAGAAGAACCAGGAGCTGAAGGCCAGGTCCAGCGGCATGAAGTAGGCCAGGCCGACGGCGAACGGGAAGACGTTGAGGGGGGTCCAGCCGATGGCGCCCCAGGGCATGCCACGGACCATCGTCCCCAGATCGTAGCGTCCGCTCATGTCTCCGAGCAGATTGGGCACTCGCGGGTACAGCACGTGCAGACCGTTCAGGACATCAATGCCAAAGGCAAGTGCGAAACCCAACCAGAGCAGTCCGCTGCGCCACAAGGGCGTGTCCGGGCGCGTCATCTCCAGCGGAAGCTGCACGATGGGGAAGCTCAGCTTGGCTTCCTCGGTCCACTGGCGGCGGAAAAGGCTGTTGAGCGCCAGCATGACAAACAGCATGGTGAAGGTGAAGCTGGCCCACCAGGCGGCGGGAACCATCCAGGGCTTCCAGTAGGGTGTGGCGAAGAGCGGCTGTCCGAGCTCGAAATAGGCCGCCAGCGCTCGTGGGTCGCTGACTGTCAGCCAGGGAGGTATCTTGTCAAGAAAGAGAGTCTCCCAGTGGTTCTCCGGGGTGGCATGCCAGAAGGGATGGGCAATCACCGGCAACATCGTCTGCACCTGGTCCAGGCCACAGACCGCCGAAGCGATGGCCAGCATCCCATAGACGACCAGTAACTCCCCCTGAGTCAGAGCCCACCGTCGGTTGAGACGAGCCAGCAGCGCATTGGCGCCGCACACCAGGAGCAGCGTCACAACCACGTTGAAGTACAGCGAGACCGTGGTAGGGCGACTGTTGCCCCAGATATAGCCTTCCAGGATGAACCAGGCGTTTGGGGGTATGAGCAGCAGACCAAGTATCAGCGCCCGGGCGGTGACTGGCCGCGGGCCAGGGGTGTCGCCAGCCAGCGCGCTCATTGGCCCCTCACCAGGCGATGGGCCAGCCGGTGTCGGACGGCGGCAACGCCGGTGACGGCCAGGTACATGGCGCCGGCCAGCAGCACGGTGGTGGCGCCGGCCGGCAGGTTGGCCTCGTAGCCCACGACGAGCCCCGACACGACCAGAATGATGTTGAGACCGATCCCCGCCAGCATGACCTGCCACAGCGAACGTGCGATGCGCCCGGCCGTGGCCACGGGGAGGGTAAGCAGGGCGATGACGAGGATCAGGCCCACCACTGTCACCAGCAGCACCACGGTGAGGGCGGTGAGGCACAGCAGGAGCATCATGTAGGCTTGCACGTTCAGTCCCCGCAGGCGGGCAAACTCCTCGTCAAAGCAGACAGCCAGAAGCTGGCGGTAGTGCAGCAGGCTCAGGCCCACGACGATGACATCGAGGGTCGCGATGAGACCCACATCCGCGGGTGAGACCATGAGGAGGTTGCCGAAAAGGTAGCCCATCAGGTCTACACCGTAGCCCGGCGTGCGGGCAATAAACAGCACGCCACTGGCCATACCCACAGCCCAGACAGCGCTGATAATGGTGTCCTCGCGCTCCCGGCAGCGGCCGGCAATCAGGCCGATGACGATCGCCGCCAACAGGGCCGCCACGGTCGCTCCGTGCAGGGGGGTCAACCAGTCGTAGCCACAGACGACCTGCAGGTACCGCGCGGCGCCCATGCCGCCGAGGATCGCATGGGCGATGCCACCCGCCATGTAGCTCAGGCGACGGGCGACAACGTAGGTGCCAACAACCCCGCAGGCGATGCTGGCCAACAGCCCGGCACCAAGGGCCAGACGCAGGAACGGGTGCTCGGCGACGGCGCTCCAGAACTCCATCAGTGGCTGCACTCCCCTGGGGGGCAATGCAGGTCGTGGCGCACGAAGCGCGTGCCGGCCGCATAGAGCTGCTGCAAGACCTCGGGCGTGACCTCGCCGAGATCCACGGTCGGATGCAGGCTCACCCGACCGTTGACGCACAACACGTGCTTGACCAGGCCGGATACGAAGCCCGGGTCGTGAGTGACCAGCAGCACGGTCATGGTCTCTTTGAGCTCCTGTAGCAGAGCCGAGATGTCGCTCTCCCCGTGAACGTCCACGTTGGCCGTGGGTTCGTCCAACAGCAGGAGGTCGGCCCCGGCCACCAGGGCTCGGGCAATCAGGAGACGCTGACGCTGTCCCCCCGACAGGTCGCTGAAGGGGCGGTGTTGCAGGCCTGTGAGGCCCACGCGCTCCAGAGCCAAGGCGACCAGCTTGCGGCTGTCAACGGCATTCCAGGCCGCCCGGCTGCCAAGCTGGCCCATGCGCACCACATCGGCAACGGTGACCGGGAAGCGCGGGTCGTACTGGAACTGCTGAGGCACATAGCCGATGCGGCGGCTGACCTCGTGAGGCGGCCGACCAAAGACCTCCACCTCGCCACGCAGTGGCCGCAGGAGCCCCAGGATGAGCTTAAGCAAGGTGGTCTTTCCGCCGCCGTTGGGCCCGACGACAGCCACGAAGTCGCCCTGGGCGATGGTGAAGCTGGCCTCGCGAAGCACCAGGCTACCGTTATAGGCGAAGTCCAGTCCCGTGGCGCGGATCGCCGGCACCACCGCCATTACCGCTCCCTCCCCGGGGGTGCTGAGAGCTGTTCGGAAAGTACCTGCGCCATGGACTGCAGGTTGCCGATGTAGTCACGGGCCAGGGTATCCAGCGGCACCACAGCGCCACCTATCTCCCGGGCGACGGCACGTGCCGCCCGGTCGGGGAACCCCGGCTGCACGAACACGACCCGCGCGCCCCGCTGTCGGGCCTCACGGATGATCTGTGCCAGTCTTCGGGCATCGGGCTCCTTGCCCTGTTCCTCGATGGCCACTTGCCTCAGTCCGTAGGCCGCGCAGAAGTAGCCGAAGGCGGGGTGAAACACCAGCACCTCGCTGCCCCGCAAGGGCGCCAGTTGCGATCGCAGGCGGGCGTCGAGCGACTGCAGCTCCCGGGTCAGGGCCTGCAGGTTGGCATCATAGAAGGCGGCCCCGGCCGGATCGAGAGCGGCCAGTTCGTCACGGGTGTTGCGGGCCAGGATGATGGCTCGCCCCGGGTCCAGCCACACGTGCGGGTCCATCTCGCCCTTGCCCACCGCATGGTAGTCATCTGCAGACATCGGGAGGAGTTCCACATTTCGGCGCATGTCGGCCACCCGGAGGTCTGGCCGGGTGGCGCTCACCTTGGCCCTGAGAGGAGCCTCAAAGGGCATGCCGATGGTGAGGTAGAGGTCGGCACTGTCCAGGGCGGCGACTTGCGCTGGCAGAGGCTCGAAGGTGTGGGGTGACTGCCCCGGCGGTATGAGCACAGTCACCTGCACACGGTCACCGCCGATGCGCTCCACAAAGAAGGCCTGCGGCTCGATGCTGACCACAAGGTGCAGGCGCGACACCTCTTCCGGCTGCGGGCCAGCCGGAGCTGGGGCCCGGCATCCGGCCAGAGAGAGACCGCAAAGAAGCACAAGCCACCCGCCGCAACAACGGCCGGTGGATCGCCCACAAAGCAACCAGATCGACCGCATGTCGCGATTATACACCGCCAGCGCGGGCTTGACTACGTGCCGGCAGGGCAACTCAGTTAGCCGTGCTGCGGCGCGATCTCCAGGTCGTCGAGGTAGGCTTCAACCTGAGCGCCGTTGTAGCTGTGAATCCAGAGCGCAACAGTCGCTGCTCCCGGTAAGCTGTCAAACTCATAGGCGAAGGGCTGCCATTGCCCCGTGGCGCCCTCCAGGGTCCCAAGGGGGCTGATGTTTCCCCGCTCATCAGGCACATTCAGGCGGCGACCCGCAGCATCGTATTGCATAACGTAGACGCCGATGCCCGAACCAGAGACGTGGTAGACCTGGCCCCGCACCACATAGCGGCCACCCTGTATGGGTACCCGGGCCGAGGTGATGTTTGATCCCTGCGTATCGCTGTCGTCCACAATGTGGAGGGAACTGGTGCCGCTGCAGGGCTGGTTAGTGGAAATACTCCCGAGTCCGTCCCGGGGCAGGCTCCACGCCCAGGAGCCATACTCGAAACCGCCATTGCGCAGCAGGTTTCCCGACGTCTCGCCGGGCCCGTCACTGGGAGTGATGCGAACGGTGACGCTGGCCTCCATGACGGGCTCTGTCAGCCGGATGGCCATACGGAAGGGCTGGGCGCCGTCCTCGAGGATCTGTGTCTCATCGAGTTCATACTTCCCCGTGCTCTCGATCTCCACCTCAACGGCCTGTTCGCGGTCATAGGCAAACAGGCGGCTCTCGGACAGCCTATACCACCCACCGAGGGTAAGCAGTGCCGTCTCAAAGGTCTGAGGAGAAGTGAAGGCCACGCGGTCTGTAACCGTCAGACTGCCCGCGCCGGCGCGTGAGTAGACAAAGGTCCTGGTCAGGGTCTTGAGCTCCGGGACGTCGTAGGCGTGGCTGAGGTCCAACTCCAGCGTGTCGGCGGCGTCAGTGAACTCGGTGCGCACCACGGTCGCCCGCCATTGCTCGCCCGCGGGCTGCAGCTTCCCGGCGACGACCGGCACGGGATGCCCGAAAGAGTTAAGAAGGTTGCTCTCATAGCGCCGCGAGCTGAAGGTACGAGCCGTGTAGACCTCCGCTCCCGGGTCCAGCAGCACTGGTCTGTCCCCGACTACCACAACAAAGGATCCCAGGTCATTGTGGTTGTGATGCTCGTTGTTGTGTCCCCCCTTCAGCGCCACACCCAGTCTGCACTCACTGCCCGGAGCGGGTCGCCCGATCAGCACTCCGGCCTGGTCGAACCAGGTGCGGAGCCCCGGGCCAGGCGCGATGGCGTTATGGGTGGCAACGGTGGCGCTGTTGTCAAAGAGGAACAACATGCCACTGGTGAGGTTGCCCACCACCCAGCGGGGGTCCAGGGCCTCGTAGTCGGCCAACCCCAGACCCAGCCGCCGGTTCACGTACCACATCGTGGTGGCATCGGGACGGGCTGTGACACTGCAATCGGCGAAGGCGGGCGAGACCCCCCCGATGATCTGGATGCGTGCGCCGAATTGGGCGGGCATCTGGACCTCCGGCAGAGCGAACAGGTCGAGATGCCCCCCCGTCGCCTGCCAGATGGTCTCGCAGAGCAAGACGTAGTGGCCGAAACCGTAGTTCCAGTACCCCAGCCCCTCGGTGCAATACCCGTCAGCGGGGAAACCGGCGAGGAAGTTGCGGGAGAACTTCTCCGCAGCCGCCACGAACTCAGCCCGCTCCTGGGGCGTCTCGACCAGTGCCAGAGCAGCTCCCGTGACGCCCGCAAGACAGACGGCGTTCCAGTTGTTGGTTGTCAGCAGCCACCAGTTCGGCGGGCGTTCGCCCCGAACCATCGCCAGGACCGGGTCCAAGACACGTCGGCGCACATTCTCGCGCAAGAGATCCCGGACCCGCGGCGAGAGCCTTGCGCCCAGCAGCCAGTCCGTGATGGCAAGCTGCCAGCCCAGACTGGAGGAGGCGAGGTCTATGTCCACACTTTCGCCACGGAAGTTGGTCAGGTTGCCATCGTGGGCCGGCATGACCCAGGTCCGCTCAGCGCAGAGCGCCTCGACCAGTTGCTCGAGAGCCGACAGGAAGCGTCCCTGCCCCTCCAGACATTCGGCGATGACCAGCGGCGACAGGCGGCCCCGGCGCTGGCCTGAGACGTTCTGCCAGTTGGTGCGGTTGCCCGTCCGGGAGAACTCGAGAAACAGCTCATCGGGTTGGTCTGGCAGGGGTTGCGTCAACAGGCTCTCGGCACGGCGGATGAGGTCCTGCGCGGCCTCCGTGGCGGCCAGCGACTCCCAGGCTTCACGGTCGCTGATGGGCTTGCCCGGACCCACGGGCTGCGGTGGCAGCATCGCCACTATCTCGGCCACGCGGGCGGCGTCCAGGGGCGCGGCGTCGCCCTGGCCCGTGCCGATGGTCAGCAGCAGAACCACACCAAGGCAGACAATACTGAGCCACTGGGGGACCACGGGCATCCCTCCTGTTTCTTAACTTCAGTCGGGGTCGCGGCCGGTGACCTCCCGGAGGACGCGCAACAGCTCGTCGCCAATGCGGTCGCGGTTGGCCTCGCCCTGGCCTTCCCACCGAGCCACAAGTTGCGGCCGGGTCTGAGAGGCCCGGAACAGCGCCCAGCCATCGGGCATCTCAACCCTGGCCCCGTCGGTCTCATTGATTGGGTAGTGGTCGCGGTACTGGCGCTTGGCAGCCTCCACGTACCCCGCGATCTGGGCCGGATCCGTGCCGTCAGGCCAGGTGAAGCGGACCTCGGCGGACGGGGCCCAGCGCTCGCGCAGAGGTTGCACCAGGTCGCGCAGCGGCCGGTCAGACCGTGAGAGGCTGCAAACCAGGCGTGCGGCCCCGAAGGAGGCGTCATCGAACTTGATATGCGGGTCATCGAAGTAGCAGTGGCCGGTCGTCTCAAAACCGACCGCCGCGTGGGTCTCCGCCATGCGTTGCAGGATGAAGGGGTAACCGCAGGCGGCCATCTCCACGCTGCCGCCGCGCTGTTGCACGAACTCTATGATCGCCCGGGAGCAGCGCACCTCGCTGACCAGCGTCGCCGGTCCGGCTCGGAGGACATCCTCACAGATCGGCGCCATATACAGGTCCGGCATCAGGAACTCGCCGGTGTGGTCCACCACCGCGATTCGGTCGCCGTCGGCATCGAGGGCGATGCCCAGGTCAGCGCCGCTGGCGACGACCCGTTCACTCAACGCCTGGACATGGGTCGGGACGAGAGGGTCGGGGCTGCGGTGGGGGAACTTGCCGTTGGGCTCAGGGTAGAGCACCTCCAGGTCGCAGCCGATGCCGGACAACAACCTGGGTCCCGTTAGCGTGCCGCAGCCGTTGCCCACATCCAGCACGACCGTCATCTTCCGAGACAACTGCAGTCGCGGGAGGGTGCAGGCGAAGTAGTCGGGCCAGACGTCGCGCCGTTCATAGGCGCCGGCGCCAGTCGTGAAGTTACCGGCAACGGCCTCCTGGTAGAGCTCCTGCAGCTTCTCACCATGGAAGGGGCGGTCCGTCCACCGTAGCTTCAGGCCGTTGTACTGGGGGGGATTGTGGGAAGCGGTAACCCCCAGGCCGCCGTGACAGCCCCAGTGGCCAATGGCAAAGTAGACTACGGGGGTGGGGCACTCGCCGATGTCAATTACATCACAGCCGGTGGCGCGGAGTGCCTCCATGGCCACGGCCGCGAACTCCTGGGAAGTGACCCGGAGGTCACGACCGACCACCAGCAGAGGCTTCTCGTAGTGCCGCCGGAACCGAGAGCCGAAGGCACGGCAGATGAGGTCCACCGATTCAGGGGTCAGTTGGTCGCCGACGGTGCCGCGGATGTCGTAAGCGTGGAAGATGTGAGGGTCCAGGTTCATGGCAAGTCCTCACGGAGCATCTCAGTAGACTCCTGCCTCTCGGCCGGCCTCAAGCATCGCCAGGAAGTTGGCCACCGGGATGTAGTTGGCAACTGAGTTTCCGGAACCCAAGGCCCATCCGCCGCCTGGAGCACACTGCTCGATCACCGTGCGGGTGTATCGCTTCACCTCGTCGGGTGTTTGAGCGGCCAGGACATGGACGTCCACGCCGCCCAGTACCGCTATCCGGTGCCCGTACTGGCGCTTGAAAGCAGTGACCGGCTGTATCACATCCTCAAAGGAGTGTTTGGCGTCAATCCCAACGTCGTCAATGAGATCATCCATGACCTCGCGGAGGTTGCCACAGGCGTGCAGCATCACCAGCTTATCGTGTTGGTGAGCATAGTCCACCAGGCGCTTGTGCCAGGGAAACACATACTGACGGAGGTGGGCAGGGGAGATCATGGTCTGGGTCTTGAACCCGAGGTCGTCGTTGAGCCACAGCGCGCCCACATGTTCCATCTCGCAAAGACGGTGGTAGACCTGCAGCAACGTCTCGCCTACCTTGTCCACCACCGCCTGCACCAGGTCCGGATCCTCGGCCAGAAGGAGACACAGGGGTTCGTAGCCCAAGAGACTGGACAGGTTCTCCAGAACACCCCCGGGCAGCGTGGCCGTGGCCGCCATGCCCTCGGGGAGCAGATCGGCCAGGGCTTCCAGGTCTGCGAAGCAGGCGTCGGTCACTTCAGGCCAGGGGTACTTGTCAAAGCTTTCCCAGTCGGTGATCGGCCCGGCATGCTCGTCGGTCCAGCCCCGTTGGCCGCGGCTTAGCTCGGCCGTATCCTCGGCCAACAGAGCAGCCCGGCCCGGGAAGCCCACGGTATGGTACCCGACCACATAATCGTAGCCCAGCCGCCGGGAGAACTCGATGCGGTAACGGCGCCCCTCCTGGGGGTCGGGCGGAATCGGCTGGCCCATCACGGCCGCGATGATCTCTCCGTCGTGGAACAGCTCGAAGAAGGGTACGCGGTCGGGCTCACCTGCACGCTGGAGCACCTTGAGCATACGGCTGAAATCGGGTTCCCAAAGCCCACGAGCCATTGCCTTGCCTCCTGGTTGTCGGCGACCGGGGAGTGGACCCAATAAGACATAACAGGGAACCAGTCTCGACAGCGCTTTGGTTCCCCGCAAAGCCTAGACGCCGTGAATCACGGTCAAGGTGTTCCACCCTCGGGAAGCGGCCGTGGCACCACGCGAGGGCGCGGCTCCGCAGCGCCGCTATCGGGGGGACGCGGCGGTTCCGGAGCGGTGGGAGCGCTCTGCTCGGCGCGAGGCAACGGTTCGCCGGCGATGATCGCGGCGACCTCTTCCTGATCCAGAGTCTCCTTCTCCAGCAGCACCTCGACGAGAGCATCAAGCCTGTCACGGTGCTCAGAGAGGATCGCTCTGGCGCGCGCGAAGCACTCCTCGATGATGCGACGCACCTCGGTGTCGATCTGCTGTGCGACATCTTCCGAATAGTTGCGCTCTTCGGTCAGATCCCTGGCGAGGAAGATGGGGCCGTGTTTCTTGCCGTAGGTCACCGGGCCCAGCGCCTCACTCATCCCGTACTCGCAGACCATCTCCCGCGCCAGCTCGGTCACCCGCTCGAGGTCGTTGCTGGCCCCGGTGGTGACGTCGCCAAAGACGAGCTGCTCGGCAGCCCGTCCACCCAGCGCCTGCGTCATGCGGTTCAGTAGCTCGCTGCGGCTCATCAGGTAACGGTCATCTTCCGGCAGGCTTATGGTGTAACCCAGGCTCATACCGCGAGGAAGGATGGTGACCTTGTAGGTCTGGTCGAAGCCCGGCAGCATGCTGCCCACCAGCGCGTGCCCTGCTTCATGGTACGCCAGGACCTGGCGCTCGGCGTCGCGGATCACGCGGCTCTTGCGTTCCGGGCCGGCGATGACGCGCTCAATGGCCTCGTCGAACTCCGACATGCTGATAATCTTGCGCCCACGCCTGGCCGCCAGGAGCGCGGCTTCGTTGACCAGATTCTCGATGTCGGCGCCAGAGAATCCGGGAGTGCGCCGCGCCAGGACTTTCACATCCACGTCGTCGGCCAGCGGCTTGTTCTTGAAGTAGATGTTCAGGATCGCTTCGCGCTCCTTCACATCCGGGTTGGGTACGACCACCCGCCGGTCGAAGCGTCCCGGTCGCAGCAGGGCTGGGTCCAGGATGTCCGGGCGGTTGGTAGCCGCCAGGAGGATGACGTCAGCGTTGGGATCGAAGCCGTCCATCTCCACGAGCAAGGCATTCAGGGTCTGCTCACGCTCATCATGCCCGCCGCCGAGGCCTGCGCCGCGCTGCCGGCCCACGGCGTCCAGCTCATCAATGAAGATGATGGCTGGCAGGTGCGCCTTGGCCTGCTCAAACAGGTCGCGGACGCGTGAGGCGCCCACACCCACGAACATCTCGACGAAGTCCGAGCCACTGATATAGAAGAAGGCCACGCCCGCTTCGCCCGCGACGGCGCGGGCCAGCAGGGTCTTGCCACACCCCGGCGGCCCTACCAGCAAGACGCCCCGCGGGATCTTGGCGCCCAGCGCCCGGAAGCGTTCCGGGTCGCGGAGGAACTCCACCACTTCCTGCAGCTCCTGCTTGACCTCCTCCATGCCGGCGACATCGTCGAAGGTGACCTTGGCGAAGTTATCGGCAGCCATCCGGGCGTGGCTGCGGCCGAAGGACAGAGCTTGGCCCCCCGTCATGCGCATCTGTTTGAGGAGAAAGCTGTAGAAGAGAAAGACGATGATGATGAAGGGCACCACCTGCAGCAGCGCCCCGATAATCTTGTCCGCCAACAGGCCGCTGGAGACCGCCACCTGGGCCGTGGGGTCCAGCTCCATCAGCTTGTGCGCCAGCTCGGCATCTTCCGGGATGGTGACGACGAAGGACTCCTTGTCGCCCATCACGCCAGGCCGAAACCGCCCCTGGGCCTTCTCCTTGCCATAGAGGGTAACTTCCGCGACCTTCTTCGCCTCAAAGTCAGCCATGAAGGCGCTGAAGCTCTCATAGCGCATGATCTTCTGGCTTTCCCGTGTCAGATGGGGGATCTGCCAGAAGGCGTAGGCGATGGCGGCCACCACCAGAATGAACACAACCGGGTTCTGCTTCATGGAACGACCTTTCCGCTCTCACCGTGAGCTTTCACGACCGCATGCGTTCACCCACGACACGGACGACCAGAAATCGGCGTGTCGTCTCGCTCGGGCGAGCTGTCTCAGCCAGGCGATGTCCCACGACCCAAAGGATCTCGCCGCGGGCCAACACCACCAGGGGACGCCGCTGTGCGCGCGGCACCTTGGCGTCCACGAAATAGTCTTGTAGTTTCTTTCTTCCCCTCATTCCGGAGGGAACAAACCGGTCACCGGGACGACAGAGCCGAACCTGCAGCTCCGGGCCAGCCCGGTCGGCATCCAGGACACCCACTGCCGGGCCACCTTCGGGCACCTCTCCGGTCACCCACTCGGCGACGACGCTGCGGCCATCGGGCAAGCTGACCCGTCCGGGCACCGACAGCGTGATCTCCTGTTCCCAGGAAGGCCCCGGGGCGGAGGAACCTACCTTGAGCAGCCCGTACTCTAGGCAGACGCTAAGGCCCCGCGCAAGTTCCACTCGCTTTCCCGTCTCTCCGCCAGCCACCAGCTCAGACAGCGCCTCCCAGCGCTCCGTGCCGATGTCCCGCACGGGAAAACCGGCCCGCTGCAGGAAATGCCGCAGCACCCGCAGCCTGAGCCCTGGTGCCAGGGCCTGGACTTCCGCCACCCGCAACGCCCCGCCGACGGAGCACCGCTGATACGTCTCGGCCACCAGAGGCTCGGTCCACTCCAACTCCTGCCAGGCGTGCTCTGCAGCGCGACAGAGCGCCGCTTCCACGCCCGGCCCGTACTGGGCCTCCAGTTGCGGTATCAGCTCCGCTCGCACGCGGTTGCGCCGATAGGCCACGTCGCTGTTGGAGCTGTCCTCGCAGACCCTCAATCCTCGGCTTCGACAGAAATCCGCCGTGTCCTGCCGGGTGGCCAAGATCAGCGGGCGCACAAAGATGCCGCGGCGCGGAGGGATTGACGCCAGGCCACGCAGGCCCGCCCCGCGCATCAGGTTCATCAGCAGGGTCTCGGCACGATCGGTCGCCGTGTGACCCAGCGCCACCTTGGAGCACTGATGGGACTCCGCAGCCCGCTGCAGGAACGCGTACCGGGCTTCTCGTCCCGCGACCTCGATGCCAACACGCCTCTCTCGCGCCAGTTGGGCGACATCCACCCGCTCGGTCACAAAGCCACACCCCAGGCGCTCGGCCAGGGCTTTGACGGAAGCCTGGTCTGCGTCCGCCGCCGCGCCGCGCAGACCGTGGTGCAGATGGCCGATCACCAGGTCGTCCAGCTGCAGTTCCTGCCTGAGGTCGGCCAGCAACGTGGCCAACGCGACGGAGTCCTGGCCCCCCGATACCGCCACCAGCACCCGGTCCCCTGCCGCCAGGAGCTGGTAACGGCTGACGGCGGTTCGTAGCTTGTCGCCGATGTCCATGCCAACCCCGGAGCTACTCCGGTGGCTCCATCCCCGTGAGGCGGCGAAACGCCTCCTGATAGATCCTGCGGGTCTCTGCCACGACCTCGCCGGGCAGCGTGGGCCCAGGCGGTTCCTTGTTCCAGTCCAGCGTCTCCAGGTAGTCACGCACGTACTGCTTGTCGAAGGCCTCCTGCGCGCGCCCCGGTTCGTACTTGTCCGCAGCCCAGTACCGCGAGGAATCCGGCGTCAGTATCTCATCCACCAGAATCAGCTTGCCATCCACCAGACCGAACTCGAACTTGGTGTCGCAGAGCAGGAAGCCCCGCTCCGCGGCGTAGTCAGCCGCGAACTGGTAGAGCGCGAGGGACTTGGCCTGCAGCTCTTCGGCCAGGTCAGCCCCCACCCGGTCCCGCACCTGAACCATCGTCACCGGCTGGTCGTGCCCGCTTTCCTCCTTGGTGGTTGGGGTGAAAATGGGCTCCGGCAATCGGGCCGACTCCACCAGGCCCGGCGGGAGCTTGTGTCCGCACACCTCGCCAGTCTGCTGGTAGGACTTCCAGCCCGACCCG
Source organism: Armatimonadota bacterium (assembly GCA_013178155.1). Taxonomy (GTDB): domain Bacteria; phylum Armatimonadota; class Zipacnadia; order Zipacnadales; family UBA11051; genus JABLXH01. The sequence goes on from JABLXH010000062.1 coordinate 21,179, forward strand.
GCCAGGTAACCACGGACCACACATTCGACCGGGACGACCTCGGCCTTCTGGCACCACATGCTGCGCCCGGACAGGATATCGGCGAAGGGTCGCGTCGGTGCCGGGAAGTCCTGCGGGTCGGCACTCAGCACGTGGTTGGGGACGAGGTGTTTCGTCAGGTCGAACCAGAAAAGGGAAAGCCCGCACAGCACCTTGCCCTTCCCGGGAATGCCATTGGGCATTACGACGTCAAACGCCGAGATACGGTCAGTGGCGACGATCAGAAGTCCGTCGCCATAGTCGTAGATGTCGCGCACCTTGCCCTGGCGGCGAGCAATCGCGCCGGGCAGATCCGTCTCAAGTACCGCCTGCGTGGGCCGTTCCGACATCATTCTCCTCCAATCCGAAGGCACTCGTGGATGACTTGTCTTTCGCCAACCCTGGGGCGCTGGGCGTGGAGTGAGCCTACAGCTCCAGGAGCCGGACCACGGCTTCCGTGTCGGCCGGCACTTGTTCGGGCTGGCGGGCAATCCTGACGGCAGTGTCCGGGTCCTTGAGTCCGTGTCCGGTGACAGTCAGCACTACCGTGGCCTTCTCGCGGCCGAAAAAGCCTTCGGCCAGTAGCTTCTTCAGTCCGGCGACCGACGCCGCCGAGGCCGGCTCGACGAAGATGCCCTCGAGGCGGGCCAGCTCCCCATAGGCCTCCAGGATCTCGTCGTCAGTCACCGCCCACACCCCGCCGCCGCTGTCGCGCACCGCCGCCATGGCGTCGTCCCATCGCGCCGGGTTGCCGATACGGATGGCGGTGGCCACCGTCTCCGGCCTGGCGACCGGGCGGCCTTCCACCAGGGGCGCGGCGCCAGCGGCCTGGAAGCCCAGCATGCGCGGCGTGCGGTCCACGATACCCCGCTCGCGGTACTCCCGGTACCCCCACCAGTAGGCCGTGATGTTGCCGGCATTGCCCACGGGCAGCAGGTGGTAGTCCGGCGGTTCCCCCAGCACATCGCAGACCTCAAAGGAAGCCGTTTTCTGGCCCTCCATCCGCATCGGGTTCAGCGAGTTCAGGAGCTCGATAGGGTAGTTGTCGGTGATCTCGCGCACGATCCTCAGACAGTCGTCGAAGTTGCCGTCTACCTGCAAGGTACGGGCGCCGTAGGTGAGCGCCTGGGCCAGTTTGCCCAGCGCGATCTTGCCTTCGGGGATCAGGACGATGGACATCATCCCCGCCCGTGCCGAGTAGGCCGCAGCCGAAGCCGAGGTGTTGCCCGTCGAGGCGCACAGTGTCGCCCTGACACCCCGCTCCGCAGCCTTTGAGATGGCCATGGTCATCCCGCGGTCCTTGAATGAGCCCGTTGGGTTGAGCCCCTCGTACTTAAATAACACCCGCAGGTTGGGGCACCATTCCCGGGCGAGGTTGCGGCTTTCGATGAGGGGCGTATTGCCCTCCAGAAGGCTGATGACCGGCGTGCTCTCGGAGACTGGCAGAAACTGGCGGTACTCCTCGATCAGGCCCCGCCAACCGCCCCTGCGGACGCTGTAGCTGCCCATGGTCTCAGTCCTCTACCCGTAGCATCCCCGGGATACCGTCCACGATAGCCAGGTTGCCGATGGCACCCAGGGCTGAGCGCAGGCTCGCCTCGGGCGTCCGGTGGGTCACCCAGACGATCTCCGCCAGTTCGCCGTCCGTGTCCTCCTGGTGAACCGAGGCAATGCTGACGCCTTCCGTCCCAAAGATGGTGGCGATGGACCCCAGCACGCCGGGACGATCCTTGACCCGCATGCGTACATAGCTCTTGGTCGTGATATCCGCCATGGGCAGGACCCGTGCCTGGTCGTGGCAGGTGCACAGCACTCGGCCCGGCAGGCCCTTGTGGAGGTTTCGCGCGCAGTCCAGCACGTCGCCCGCCACTGCCACGCCGGTGGGGCGCGCTCCTGCCCCGCGCCCGTACAGCATCACCTCATCACAGCCATCGCCGCGGACGAAGATGGCATTGAAGGGGCCGTTGACATTAGCCAGGGGGTGCGTCTTGCGCAGCATCACCGGATGCACACGCGCCTCAATGCAGTTGCCCTCACCCTGCCGGGCAATAGCCAGCAACTTGATGGCGTAGCCCATCTTCTTAGCGTAGGCGATATCCTGCGCAGTAACGCGGGTGATACCCTCGGTGTAGATCTCCTCCAGCGGCACATGCAGCCCAAAGGCGATGGCGGCGAGAATCGCGATCTTGTACTTGGCGTCGATGCCCTCAACATCATTGGTCGGGTCGGCCTCGGCATAGCCCAGTTCCTGGGCCGCAGTCAGCGCCTGGGCGAAATCGAGACCCTCCGTCGTCATGCGGGTCAGAATGTAGTTCGTGGTGCCGTTGACAATCCCCATGACCTCGGTGATCCGGTCAGCTTCGAGACTCTCCTTGAGCGAGCGGATGACCGGAATGACGCCGCCGACGCTACCCTCAAACTGCACGTCAACGCCCTTCTCCTCGGCGAGAGCGAGAAGCTCGTGGCCGTGCTTGGCGATGAGCTCCTTGTTGGAGGTCACCACACTCTTGCCGGCCTGGATCGCCTGGCTAATGAGCTCCCGGGCCGGGTCAATGCCGCCAATGGTCTCCACGACGATGTGGATTTCCGGGTCCACGACCATGGCCGCCGCGTCGGTGGTGCGTAACTCCGGAGGACAAGTGATCTCCCGCTCGCGCGCCCAGTCCACGTCGGCCACGCGAGCCACCCGGACTTCGGCCCCTACGCGCGCCGCAATGCGCTCGGCATTGCGCGTCAGAGTCTCGTAAGTGCCGCCGCCGACGACCCCGAACCCGATGATTCCGACGTTGATCCTATCCGGCACTATGCACACCTCCCGGGCACAACCAGACACGCATCGGCCGCAGGGACCGCGCTTGCATCCATGGCCTGGCGGGCTGTGGTCTACAGGTGGAAGCGCTCGATGAGAACCAGCGGCTGGTCGGCCTCGATGTGTTGCTCATTCTCCACCAAGAATCGGACGATGCGGCCATGGACGTGGCTCGTTACCTCATTGTAGAGTTTCATAGCCTCGATCAGACCGATCGTGTCGCCGACATGCACCTCATCGCCGGGATCGACGTAGGGGGCAGCGTCCGGGGAAGGAGCCCGGTAGAAGATGCCGGCCATGGGTGAGAGCAGCCGCTCGGTGTTCTCCGGGTCAGGGCCAGTGGCGTCCGCAGCCTGGGCCGGATGTTGACCGGCCGGCACCGAGACCGGTAGCATGGGGGCTGCCGCTGTCGCCAGCGCCGCCCCCGGGGCGCGAACGCAGATCCTGGCTTCGCCGGCTGAGACCTCGATCTCCAGGAGCTGCTCGCGTTCCAGGAGTTCCAGAAGCCAGATAAGGTCGTCTGTACGAATCCTGTCCATGCCGACACTCGCTCTGTGACCCGGCTTTGCGCCCGGGGGCAATACCACGGCACCTGTCCCCACATGCTGAGAACGACGGGCATGTCGCACCCGTCGCTCTCATCGTGAAGCCTTTTGGCCTTGTCTGTCAAGAGTGGTAGCGGGGAGTGGATTTGAACCACCGACGCCGCGGGTATGAACCGCGTGCTCTAACCACTGAGCTACCCCGCCACCCCAGGACTATTGCTGCGACTGTCGCATCAACCGCTTCTTCTTTTTCTTCTTCTTCGCCAGCTTCTCCTCCAACTCGCGCGCCTTGGCTTCGGCCTCGCGCCGAATGTTACGCTTGATCATCTCGTCAAGCTCGAGAAGCGGGTCGCGATCGAACCGCCGCAGTTGCTCGAAATCAATCCTCGCCATGCGTCTCTACCCTCCAGAGGCTGAAAATATACACGAAGCCTTCCAGGCAAGTCAAAGACTTTTTGGGCGCGGCGGGCGAAGTGCCAGGCAGCAGGTGCCGGCGCGGCCGGTGGCGAAGGCCAGACGCCCACGATACCTCGACCCGGACCCGACCAAGGCCATGCAATCCCGCCGTCACCTGGGGCAGTACTTCACACCGTCAGCCGTCGTGGACCTGGCCTACGACCTCCTGGAATGGCTTGCACCGTCTCTGACCCAGGGCTATCTTGTGGACCCCAGTTGCGGTGACGGTGCCTTCCTGCAGGGGGCTCTGCGCGCCGGCTTTGCCCCGCGTCGCCTCTACGGCTGCGACATGGACCCCGCGCTGGCGACGGTGTGGAACACCCTGGGCCTGCGGAGCGCCGGTGGCCCCCATCTGGCGGTCTGCGACGGCCTGATCGGTGGCGCTGAGGGGGCCTTTGACGTCGTCGTCGGCAATCCCCCCTTTGCCGGTTCCCAGGCTCTGCCGGCCGATGTCGCGGAGCGCGGTCGGTTCCGCTGGGGACAGCTCGTGCGCCAACGGCAGTGGCCGCCGCGTCTGCCCCGGGAGTTGTGGTTCCTGGAAAGGTCCGTCCATCTATTGCGCGACGGAGGGCTGCTGGCGATGGTCCTGCCTTCCGGCATCTTCGCCAACCGCCGCTGGGAACCGCTGCGCGCCGCTTTGTTTGCTGAGGTGCAGGTGGAGGCCATCGTGGGACTGCCCCGGGAGACCTTCCGGGCCAGCGGCGCTGTCGTGCGAACCTGCCTGTTTGTCGCCCGCAAGACGCCTCTCGCCCCCGGCCACCGGGTCAGGTTGGCGGAGTTGGAGGCGGAGGAGCTATCGCAGGCCAGTGCGACACTCCGGAAGGCGTGGGAACGGCAGGAGACCATAGCGGCCGCTGAGCCGTGGTCCCGGCAACGCTAATACGCGCCGCGGCCACTCAGAACAGCGGGGACCGTGAGGGCCAGTAGCTTGAGGTCCAGCCAGAAGCTTCGCGTGCGGACGTACTCGATGTCCATCCGCACCCACTCCTCGAAGGGCACATCACTTCGCCCACTCACCTGCCAGATACAGGTCAGGCCTGGCCGTACGGCCAGCCGCTCGCGCTGCCATTGCTCATAGCAAGCCACCTCATCCGGGAGCGGCGGCCGGGGACCGACGAGAGACATATCGCCGCGCAGGACGTTCCACAGTTGCGGCATCTCGTCTATGCTCGCGCGCCGGATGAAGCGGCCCACGCGCGTCGTTCGGGGGTCCTGCCGCATCTTGAACACCGGGCCGGACACCTCGTTACACTGTTCCAGTTCGCAACGCGCCTGCTCGGCGCCGACGGTCATGGAGCGGAACTTGTAGAAACGGAAGGGGACGCCCCCCTGGCCCAACCGCCGCTGACAGAAAAAGACCGGCCCCCGCGACTCCAGCTTGATGGCCAAGGCCACCAGCAACATCAATGGCGCCAGCAGCACCAGTCCAGCCACAGCACCGATGACATCCAGTACCCGTTTGGCCCAACGGTAAGCCAGAGCTTCGTCTGCCACCACTGGGCACGGGAATGTGACAACGCCTGGAATCTCTGCAGGTTGCGGGTGGGCTGCCATTGTTGCCTCGTCTGGACTGTGTTCGCTGCTATGTCAAGAATACCAGAAAGATATCAGAGGCACGTAAACGTTCTGTAAGATCCGCTTCAGGAGCTCGTCTGCGCCCTGAACGTCACCGTTGCGCACAGGTGCGCTCATGGAAACCAGCAGGCCCCCAGTTCCCCGCGGAGTTCGTGATACCTCCCAGCCCTGGGCGGTCCAGTCGGACTCCGTGCCTCCCCGGTAAGCGAAAAGATACAGGGCCAGCATGGTCACCCCGGCCTTGTGGACCCGCATGCGGACGGCTTTCAGTGGCCCCGGATGTGGGCAGCCGGGTGGTGCGGGCACCTCAAGCGTCTGACTTTCCGCTACCGACCAGCCCTGCTGTTTGTAGCACTGCAGAGGGTCGTGCACGGCGCGCCAGTCGCGGCCATAGACGAAGCTCACCCGGACCTGTTGCCCTTCCGGCCCCACATAGCTCAGCTCCTCCATGGCATCCGCGCCCAGGTAGTCAAAGATGCGCTTCTCCACCGGCACTCGTTCCGCCCGGAGGTCCCCGATCAGGTGGGGCACACGGCGAAAGTCCGGCTGGTACCGCACCTCGGGGGTGCGGCGCAGCCATATTGCGTTGACCGCGCCGGCTCCGACCAGCAGGAGACCGGCGGCGGTCAGACATCGTCGCGTATAGTGCTGCATCCCAATAGGCTCCCCGCCCCGAAAAGGGCGCCCAGTGCCACCAGAAACACTACCAGGCCGGAAAACGTGTGAAAGAAACCTTCGGCTGCCCCTGACCCCAGTGAGCGCGAGAGCACAAGGGTCAGCCAGATACGGAAGCCGTTGGCCACGATGGCGGCGGGCACGGAAAGGCCGAACAGCAGCCATCGCTTCCAAAGCGCACCGCGGACCACATAGGCGAACAGCGCACCGAGGGCCGCCAGGGCGATGGCCGATTTCAGGCCGCTGCAGGCGATAGCCACCTCGAAGCGATAGTCCGGCAGATCAATAGACGTGCCGTCAACCACCGCAGGCAGGCCCATGAAACTTGCCGCCGTGCCGGCTACTCGCGCTGACAGCAACTGCATGGGTTGCGCGAACTGGTCCACCAGGAAACGTCCCATGGGGACGGCAAACAGCAGATACGCCAACGGGAATGCCGCCGCCTTGCCTACGGGCCAGCCGTACAGCCAGACCACCAGCCCGGTCAGGATCGCGACCAGCGCCAGGCCCTGCGGGAAGTTCACGTCCAGCTTAACTGCGGCCACATGCAGCGCCAGGCCGGCCACCAGGAACGGCAGGCCCCACCCATAGGCCCCCCGGGGCAGAGCTTTCAGTTCGTCCCAGCGTCGGTAGATGAGGTAGACCGACACCAAGGGAATGAGAAAGCCATGCCCGTAGTACTCATTCCGCCAGCCCCTCTCCACCAGCCAGGCGAAGTGCTGGTGGAAGGTGGCGACGACCAGGGCGACGATCAGGCACAACTGCCACGGGATCTTGCCGCCCCGCACAGGTGAGCCTTCAGCGCGAGCTGCAAGAGGCCTGCCGCTCCGAGCCGTGCTCTCGGCGCCTGCGGCCATGTCGTCGCTGGCTGGTCTTTGCATTCTGGGTCCAGGGCCACTGACCGGCCCCTGCAAGATAGCACGCCATTCCGCACCCGGCTCCCACCACCGCGACGACCAGCAGTGTGCCCAGGGGGAGCGCGCAGAGCATGTCGATAAAACTGACGCAGGCCTGCCAGATGGTCTCGCCGGCAGCTCTGAGGCGCTCGCCAAAACCGTCGGGCAGCCTGCCATCAGTGCTCTGGCGCTGGGCCAGGGCGGATACCACGATGTTCAGCATCAGGCTTGCCGCCACCGCCACCCCGGCGCCACGAACCGCGCTCCGCCACAGAGCCGTTCGCTGAACTCGAGTGCTCCGATCGCGCCGGCGTGAGCGCGTGACGGAGCCGACGTATTCCACACCGCAGTTGGGGCACCGGCTGGCTCCGGCGGGCAACCGCGTCCCGCACAGACATTCGCGTACGTGCCGTGCACCGCACCGAGCACATACCCCGTCGCGGCTGAGACATCCCGCTCCGCACTGGTGACAGGTCCGTCGTCCGACGGTAGTCAGCAGCCGCGGCGCTGTCGTACTCATCGCTACCCCCGGCAGAGTTGTCGGCAGGCCTACCGGGCCGAGTCGGCGCCTCGGGTATCCAAAGCGTCAAGCGAGGCGAACTCCGGGATCCGCTCCAGGAGCAGCCACCCGGTTCCGGTCATCCGCTGTCGCACGCGCCAGTCGGGCGAGACCAGAGTCTCGCTCATGCCCTGCCGCCATAG
>JABLXH010000063.1 GCA_013178155.1 Armatimonadota bacterium
GCAAGCAGTAGCGCAGCCTCGTGAGAAACGCGAGCCAGGTCTGTCGCGGGCAGGGTTCTATGCAGTCGCTGCCGGGGTCGCCGTGCTGGACCAGATCAGCAAGGCCGTCGCGGTGCAACGCCTGGCCACCGGTGCCAGTGTCGCGTTCCTCGGGCCGGTTGCCAGCCTCACCTTGACGCACAATCGGGGCTCGGCGATGGGTTTGCTGCCGGGCAGCACTCAGTTCCTGGCGGCGGTCGGGCTGGTCGTCGTCTTGGTGCTCGCCATCTGGGGGCCGCGGTACGGCCGCACAGGGTCGGCGTCGTGGTGGGGGCTCAGCCTCCTGCTGGGTGGCGCTGCCGGCAACCTGGTGGACCGCCTTCGCCTGGGGTATGTGGTTGATTTCATAGACCTCCATTGGTGGCCTGTTTTCAACATCGCTGACATTGCCGTCGTCTGTGGAGCGGTGCTGGCAGCCTTGGCGCTGGCCCGGAACAGGGTCGGCCCGACACTCCCCGACAAGGACTAGCTGGCATGCGTCCAGTACTCGTGACGCTCGGCCCGTGGGCGCTTTGGGTCCTGCCCGTCCTTTTCCTGGGCCTGCTGGGCGCTCTGCTCGTCTGGCAGTGGCTGGAGGGGCGTCAGGGTGGCTTTCGCGGGCTGACTGCTGGTCGAGCGGCAGTGGCCGTCGGCATGGCCGCTATCGGCTCGCTGGTCCTGTGGCTGGCGGTCGCCCGTCTCGGCCCCGTGGAAATCAAGGCCTGGGGTACGATGCTCGTCGTTGCCTTCAGCGCTGGCGTTCTGTATTTGTGGCGCTGGGGCGACCGCGGTGTCCTGTTGCCGGCAGAAGCCGTGGACATGGCTCTTTACTGCCTCGTGGGCGCCGTGGTCGGTTCCCGGATCGTGTTTGTGGCCCTGGACTGGCAGGCGTACGCCGCTCAGCCCGGTCACATCCTCAATGTCTGGGAGGGGGGCTTGTCCTACCATGGCGGACTGCTCGGGGCGGTACTGGCAGCTCTGGTCTTCGCGTGGCGGCGTGGCAAGCAGTTCCTGCGCATGGCCGACGAGACCGCCCCTGCCATCGCTTTGGGGTATGCCTTCGCTCGTGTTGGGTGTTTCCTGAACGGCTGCTGTCACGGACACCCGACCGATCTGCCCTGGGGTATGGTCTTCCCCCATGGCGAGATCAGCGACCAGCCTGTCCACCCGACGCAGCTCTACGCGCTCCTGGCCTCACTGGCGATCATGGTGGTCCTGATCCGCCTCAAACCACTGGTCCGGTTCCGCGGTCAGCTCTTTGCGGCCTATCTGGCCCTGTATTCGGTGGCACGATTCCTGCTGGAAGTCACCCGCGCCGGGGCAACCGGCAAGTTCCTGTCGGGCGCCCCAGGGCTTACCCAGGCCCAGTTCGCCTCTATCCTCATCTTCGCGTTGGGCGTGGCCTATATCGCCATCACATGGCGGTCCGCTGCGCGGGCGGTGCCCAGCGCCGGTTCTGATCCCCGGGAGCGGGGACATGCCCGAAGACGACGTCCCTAGGACCTTCATCGTTCCCGAGCACCTGGCAGGACAAAGACTGGACCGGGTCGTGGCCGAGCTCGTGCCGGGGATGACGCGGAGCGCGGCGCAGCGGCTCCTGCGCGAGAGTCACATTCTCGTTGATGGCGCGCCAGCCCGACCGGCGGACCACGCAGTCGGCGGCCAACAGCTCAGTGTCCAACCGCCCGTGGCGCGCCCACTGGCTCTGGCGGCTGAGCCCGTCAAGCTTGACATCGTCTATGAGGACGACGTCCTCCTGGTAGTCAACAAGCCGCCCCGGATGGTCGTACACCCCGCCCATGGACATCATTCAGGCACGCTGGTCAACGCGCTGCTGGCCCACTGCCAGTTGAGTGGCGGGAGCGGCGCGGTACGGCCGGGTGTGGTGCACCGCCTCGATCAGGACACCTCGGGCCTGCTGCTGGTGGCCAAACGTGATGACGTACATGCCATGCTCTCTCGCATGGTTGAGGAAAGAGCGATCAGGCGACGCTATCTCGCCGTAGTATGGGGGACACCGGAGCCGCCCAGCGGCCGTATCCAGACCACGCTGGGGCGCCATCCGCAGCACCGGACCATGATGGCCGTACTGCAGCCGGGTCGGGGCAGGCTGGCGATAACCGACTATGAGACCCTCGAGACTTACCGCTGGAGCTGGTGCCCCTCGGCAGACGAACGACCGCGACAACGTCAGGCGAGCCTCCTGCGCTGCGAGCTCCAGACCGGGCGCACTCACCAGATACGCGTCCATCTCAGTCACCGGGGCTACCCGCTCCTGGGGGATCCGCTGTATGGCGATCGGGTCCGCGATGCGGGGGGGCCTGAAAGACTGCGGGAACTCATTCGTGCTTTGCCGGGCCAGGCCTTGCATGCGGCTGAGCTGGCTTTCCGCCACCCTCTAACAGGTGAGGAACTGCACGTTGAGGCGCCTCCGCCGCCGGCGCTTGCGGCACTGTTGGGATGGCTTCGGGCCGCGGTCGCGGCCGGCTGAACAACTGGACACCTCTCCGGGCGATTGGTATAATCGCCGGGACAGACTGGGGGCGGCATCAGGCCAGGTGCCGCCCGATTGCTTCTGCCCGCTGATCCTCCGCGGCCTGGAAGACCGGGAGTCCTGACCGTGTCGCATACTGACGTCTGACCACGGGCCCCCCCGCCGACCGACCATACATGAAGGAGCTCTTGCCATGGAAATGGACATCAAGGGGATTCTGAGCACACTGCCGCACCGCTACCCCTTCCTGATGATTGACCGCATTGTCGAGCTGGTGCCCGGTGTCCGCGCGGTGGGGATCAAGAACGTCACAGCCAATGAACCGCAGTTCACCGGTCACTGGCCCGAGAACCCGGTGATGCCGGGGGTTCTGATGCTGGAGGCGATGGCCCAGGTCGGTGGTGTGTTCCTGCTCTCCGAGGTGGACAGCAAGGGCAAGACGGCCTATTTCGCCGGCATGGACGGGATTCGTTTCCGCCGCACCGTGATCCCGGGGGACCAGCTGCGGATCACGGCAGAGCTGGTCCGGCGCAAGGGGGGGATGGGCAAGGTCGCCATCGTAGCCAAGGTTGGGGAGGAGGTCGCGGTGGAGGGCGAGTTCATGTTTGCCCTGGTAGGGCCTGACGACCAGAGCTAGGAGCCTGGGGAAAGGAGCGGCACATGGCCATACATCCTACTGCCATCGTGGACCCAGGCGCGGAGCTCGGCACCGAGGTCGAGGTCCTGCCTTTTACCATCATCGAGGCAGGCGTCACCGTTGGGGCTGGCTGCCGGATCGGGCCCCATGCTGTCATTCGCCGGGGCACAACCATCGGCGAGGGCTGCCACATCAGCGTTGGCGTTGTACTGGGCGAACCACCGCAAGACCGCAAGTACCAGGGCGAGGAGAGCTACCTGCGCATCGGCAAGTTCAACCAGATCCGCGAGTATGTGACCTTGCACCGCGCCACCGGCGAGGGCGAAAGCACCGTGGTGGGCGACCACAACATGATCATGGCCTACTGCCATGCGGGGCACAATGTGCGCATCGGCAATCACTGCTCGATCACCAACTGCGTGCAGATCTCCGGACATTGCGTTATCGAGGACTACGCCATCCTGGGCGGCATGTCGGGGCTACACCAGTTTGTAACCGTTGGCACCATGGCCATGGTAGGGGGGATGTCTCGCAACGTGCGGGACGTTCCGCCGTACTGCATCGTGGAGGGGAACCCGGCGGAGGTCAGAGGGCTCAACGTGATCGGGCTTGAGCGACGGGGGCTGAGTCCGGAAGTGCGCGCGCACCTGCGCCAGGCCTTCCGCCTGATATTCCGTTCGGAGTACAATGTGACCGATGCCTTGGCGGCCGTGGAGGAGCAGGTGCCCATGTCGCCGGAAGTGCGACACCTCTGTGAGTCCGTCCGGCGGACAGCAGCCGGTAACATGGGACGCCAACTGGCCTGCTGAAGGCGCGCTAGTCGGAGAAAAGAGTGGCGGCGACGGAGATCATGTTTGTGGCCGGTGAGCCTTCGGGCGACCTCCACTCGGCCCAGTTGGCGGTTGCGTTGCGGCAACGTGCCGATATGCGGCTGACGGGCGCTGGCGGGCCCAGGATGCGGGCGGCAGGGGTGCAAACCGACTTTGCGGCAGACCACTGGGGTGCCATCGGGGTGGCTGAGGCCTTGACCCGGGTGCCAGGTCTCTACCTGAAGAAGCTGGCGCTTCTGCGGCTGGTGCGGCAACGTCGTCCCGCGCTGATCATCTACGTGGATTTTGGCGCCTTCAACGTGCGACTGGCCCGCAGTATCCGGCGGTTGCCCTTCCACCAACCGGCCATGTACTACTTCCCGCCGGCCTCCTGGGATCGATCCCCAAGAGACCGTTCCGAGCTGGCGGCCCTGGTGGATGTGGTGGCTACTCCCTTCCCCTGGTCAGCGGAACTGCTGAGACGCGACGGTGTCAATGCGCATTTCGTGGGGCACCCGGTTCTGGACCGGCTGGCGCCGGCGGCCGACCAACCGGCCTTGCGACGAAGCCTGGGGCTGCCCGAAGCCGAGCGGTACGTGGGACTACTGCCGGGCAGCAGGCGCATAGAACGGCGGCTGCTGGGGCCACAGATGCTGCTGGCGGCCCAAGAGCTGGCTGCCGACGACGCCTACCACTTCCTTTGGTCGAGTTGGCCCGGCGAGCCCGCGGGCCAGGTCGAAGGCCTGCCAGGGCTGGAGGGGCGTATCACCGCGTTGCCTGACAGCGCCGCCATTCTTCAGGCCTCGGACCTCGTGCTCACTGCTTTCGGAACGGCGACACTCGAGGCGGCCGTGGCCGAGTGCCCCATGCTCACCATGTACCGGGGGACGCCGGCGATGCGCCTACAGTATCGCCTCATGCGTATCTCGACCGAGTTCTATGCCATGCCCAACATCATCGCCCAACGGCGCATTGTCCCGGAGCTGATCCAGGAGGCCGCCACCGGCCCCGCGCTGGCGGCGCAGGTGCGGGCGCTGTTCGCGGCTCCCGGGGCGTTAGCCGAGATGCGGGCGGAGCTGCGGGAGGTTCGGCAGGTGCTCGGCGAGCCGGGGGTGGCCGCGCGTACGGCCGAACTGGCCCTGCAGACCATCCAGGGCGCCCGGGAGGGTAGCGACTGATGGCTTCTCTGTGGGCGCTGCGCTCCTACCTCAAGGGTTCGCGGCTGCTACTCCTGACAGCCCTGGCGGTCATGGGGATCGCGGCGGCAGGGACCGCCTATACGGTCAGTATGGTGGCTGACGTCTTTGGCCCCATCTTCCAGACTCTGACGCCCGACACCACGGCCGACTTGTACCGCAATGCCGTGCTGTTCCTGCTGGTAGCGGCGGGGACAGCCATTGCCAGCGCCGGCGGCATCTACCTTGGGGACCTGGTCGGACAGCGCATTCTGGTGCAACTGCGCCGCGCCGTGTTTGACCACCTGATGTCGTTGTCTCTGGCCTTCTTTGAGCACCGGCGGTCAGGTGAACTCATCTCGCGGGTCAACAACGACACGACGGTCCTGCAGCGCGCTCTGGGCACCGACCTCTCAAAGGTCGTCGTTGCCCCGGTGGCCATCATCTTCATGGTGGGCATGATGCTCAGGGTCTCGTGGACCCTGACCCTGGCCATCGGCGTGACCGTCCCTCTGGTGGGGCTGATCGCCTGGGCCTTGGGCAAGCATGCGCGGCGGTATGCCCAGCGTACACAAGCCCGCCTGGCCGACCTGACGGCTGGCACCCAGGAAGCCTTCTCCACAATCAGGGTTATCAAGACCTTTGGCCTTGAGGAACGGGTGCGGGCGCGTTTCGCGTCGTCGGCCCTTGCGGTCCTCAGCGCGGAGATGAGGAGCGCCTTGGTGAAGGCCGTCGGTTTCCCGGTAGTCTTCAGCCTGGTGGCCCTGGCGACATGCCTGACGCTGGTGTTGGGAGGGTATGAGATCCTGCACGGCAGGATGGAGGGCGGCGCCACGGGCCTGATGAAGTTCCTGTTCCTCCTGCAGGGCGCAGGGGCCGAGGTCAACAGCGTGGCTCGCTTGTGGGTGGTCCTGCAGCAAGCAGAAGCTGCCGCTCGCCGCACCCTGGACCTGCTGGCGGAAAGCGCCACTGTCGCTGACGCTCCCGATGCCGTCGAGCTCGAAGACATCGAGGGCCGGGTAACCTTCCAGAATGTCAGCTTCAGCTATGATGGCGTCAATCCGGTGCTAAACGACGTCAGCGTGGACATCCGTCCCGGAGAGGTGGTGGCTTTGGCTGGACGCAGCGGCGCGGGCAAGACCACCATCGCCAACCTGGTACCGCGACTCTATGATGTGCAGGGTGGGGCAGTGCTGGTGGACGGCATAGATGTGCGGCGTGTCAAACAGGCCTCGCTGAAGCGCTTCATGGGGATGGTCCCCCAGGAGACCATACTGTTTAGCACCACGGTGCGAGAGAATATCGGCTTCGGTCGGGAGGGCGCTACCGAGGAGGAGATCATCGCTGCCGCTCAGGCTGCCAATGCCCATGACTTCATCATGGCCCTACCAGAGGGCTACGACACGCAGGTGGGTGAACGAGGTACGCGCCTGTCAGGCGGGCAGCGCCAGCGAGTCGCCATCGCCCGAGCCTTCCTGCGCAACCCCAGGATCCTGATCCTGGATGAAGCGACCTCATCGCTGGACGCCGAGAGCGAGCAGGCCATTCACGCCTCGCTGAAGAGCCTGTTGCGGGGACGTACAGCGTTGATCATCGCCCATCGTCTTTCTACCATACGCGATGCGGACCGCATCCTGGTCATTGACCAGGGGCGCATCTGCGAGCAGGGGACCCACGACAGCCTGCTGGCGCAAGACGGTCTCTACCGGCGGCTCTACGAGTCTCGGGAACTGGCCCTGGCAGAGCCACCCGGGGCGACCAGCGATGCGGCAGGGGCCGAAGTCGCGGGATAGACGTGCCGCCGGGGTGACTGCAAGGACAAGCTATGTCTGATAACCTGTCTCACGCGGGCCGCCGTCAATCGGTTTCGCTGGCCTGCGTGATCTACAACCTGCTTCTCGCGCTGCTGTTTCCTCTCCTGTTGCTGTACCTGGGCTACCGGCTTCTGCGCGGCAAGTCGCGAGCCGGTCTGCGGGAGCGTCTGGGTATACTGCCTGACCACGTCCGCGAGTACGGCGAGTCGGAGGACACGGTGGTCTGGATCCACGCGGCCTCCGTGGGCGAGGTGAATGCCGTCACACCCATCCTGCGCGAACTCCGCCTGCGACTACCGCTGGCACACATGGTGCTGTCAGTGATCACACCCACCGGACGCCAGATTGCGGAGAAACGCGATCTGGGAGTGGATGCGGTGATCTACTTCCCCTTCGACCTGCCGCTCATCGTCGAACGCTTCCTGCACCGCTTGAACCCGGCGGTGTTCGTGATGGTGGAAACGGAGCTTTGGCCCAATCTTCTGGCAGCTTGCCGGCGCCACGGGGTAACCACGGTGGTGGTTAACGGCCGCATCTCGGACCGGGCCTACCCCAAGACAAGGGCGCTGTGGCCGCTCTACCGGTGGATGCTGCGCAACGTGGACCTGGTCTGCGCACAGTCCGAACTCGACGCGGAGCGGTTCCGCGCCCTGGGGGCGCCCGCGGAGCGGGTGGTAGTGGCTGGCAACTCGAAGTTCGACGACACGCCCGCCCACGTCTCTGCCGCGGAGTCTGCCCGTTGGCGCCAGGAGTTCGGCTTCGGCGAGGACGACTTCGTGCTCGTCGCCGGCAGCACGCACGAGGGTGAAGAAGAGATTGTCCTGGACGTCTTCGACCATCTGCGCTTCTCTCACCGCGACCTGCAACTCGTGATCGCCCCTCGGCACCCGGAGCGGGGCGATCGTGTGCACGAGTTGGTGCGCGAGCATGGATATGACGTCTACCGCCGCAGCCACGCCCTCGCGGCTCGCGCCGAGGATCAGGAGCCAGGCCCTCGTCCCACCGGGCCAACGGTGCGTGTGGCAATTCTGGACACTGTGGGTGAGTTGGTACCCGTCTATGGCTGCGCCGATCTGGTGCTGGTGGGAGGGAGTCTGCTGCGCGGGCTCTCGGGCCATAACGTCCTGGAGCCGATTGCCCAGGGGAAGCCCACGCTGTTTGGGCCGTACATGGCCGACTTCCGCGACATCAGCGCCATCGCCCTGCGCGAGGGCTGCGCCGTACAGGTGACCGATGCGGCTGCTCTGCAGGCCGAGTGTGAGCGTCTGTTGGCTTCCGAGAGTGACCGGGAGGCACTAGCCGGACGTGGCCGGGCCATGATCGCCAAGTACGCGGGAGCTTCGGCGCGGTATGCTGAAGCCGTGGAGCGGCTGTTGGCCGCTCGTGCCCCGCAGCAACCGCTCGGAGCGGGTGACCGAGATGCCCGCGAGACCGAGGCCTAGGCGTGGCTGAGCCCGTTCGCCCCGAGGTCGTGCCCTCCCTGGAGGACCGGTGGTACCACGTGGTCTCCGGAGAGGCCACGAGCCTCCTGGCCGCGTTGGCTCGCGGGGGGCTGAGCGCGGCGGCGGGCCTTTACTCGTTGGGTCTACGCGCGAACCTGGGCCTCTATCAGTGGGGTCTGAAGGCGCGCACACGACCCGCCCTGCCAGTGGTGAGTATCGGCAACATCACCCTAGGGGGCACCGGCAAGACGACGGCGGTGCGCTTCCTGGTGGCACGCCTGGCTCAAGCTGGCATCCGGGCTGGCATTGTCCTGCGCGGCCACGGGGGACGTGTGCCTGCGCCCTGTCTGGTTACCGACGGTCAGGGCAATGTCAGAGCGGCAGATGACGCTGGCGATGAGGCCCTTGAGTATGCCCGGCTGCTAACCGGGACGCCTGTGGCCGTGGGCAAGCGCCGCGAGACCAGCATACGCCTGCTGGCGGAAGCCGGAGCGCAGATTGCCGTGCTTGATGACGGGTACCAGTACTTCCGCATGCACCGTGACCTGGATATCGTGCTCGTGAGCGCGCGCACCGACCTGAGGCTGGCCCACCTTTTCCCCCGTGGCGTCCTGCGGGAGCCGTGGTCGCACCTGGGCCGCGTAGACCAGGTATGGATCACGCATGCCGACCAGGCAAGCCCGGGAGAGCTTGATCAGGTGCGGGGGCTTGTGCGCCGCAACGCTCCGCAGGCGGCAGTCGCACTCACCATGCACCGCGCCGAGAAGCTGGTGGATCTCGCAACGGGGGCTGTGCGGCCGGTCGAGGACCTGCACGGGAAGAACGTGGTGGCCCTGTCGGCACTGGGCAGCCCGACGACTTTCGAGGGTAGCTTGCGTGGCCTGGGTTGTGAAGTCATCCCCCTGCGCTTCCCGGATCACCACAGCTACCGGCCCCAGGACTGGGAGCGCGGGGCATTGCTGGCGCGCGAACACGGAGCAAGTTTCATCGTGACGACACTCAAGGATGCGGTAAAAGTCAAGTTCGAGGTGCCGTGGCCCACGCTGGTGCTGCGCAGCGAACTGCACTTCCTTTCGGGTGAAGAGCATCTTGATGTCGCCATAGATCGTCTGCGGCAGAGGGTGGCCGGTGAGTAAGCCCAAGAGCGCGCTGCGGCGTCGTGTGGAACAGGCCGTGGTGAGTCGCATCGCTGCCGGCTGTAGCTGGCTGGTGCAGCGGCTGTCGCTGCGTGCCGCGCGGCGGCTGGCGGACGCGGCGGCGTGGCTTATCATGGCGATCTTCCGCCGACGGCAACGGCTGGCCGAGACCAACATCGCTGCCGCCTTCCCCGGGTTTTCGGCCGCGGAAGTCAGACGCGTGCGCCGGGAGTCGGTACGCAACATCTGCCGCACCATGGTCGAGTTGCTGAGGCTTCCCAGCATGGCTCCGCAAGAGCTGCAGGACATGGCCGACTGCACCGCTCTTTCGGGGCTGCGGCAGGCGGCCAGCGGCCAGCGGGGCGTCATCGTGGTGTCCGCTCATTTCGGCAACTGGGAATGGCTGGGGGCGCTGATGGCCGCGGCGGGTATTCCATTGTACACAGTGGCCCGCGACGCTCCCCACAGCTTGACGGCCAGGCTCATCAACGAGGCACGGGCCAGTCACGGAATGAAGGTCATCGGCCGGGAAGACCTGCGGACCATGCTGACCGCTCTGCGCGCCGGTGAGGTGCTCGGCATCCTTCCGGACCAGCATGCCCTGGAGGGTGGCGTGCTGCTTGATTTCCTGGGGCGCCCCGCCTGGACGTTCACCGGACCGGCGTTGCTGGCCATGCGGACCGGGGCCCGGGTGATCCCCGTCTTCTGCCCGCGTCTGCCGGACGGCACCTTCCGCGTAGAGGTGTTGCCCGAGGTGGAGATGACCGATACGGGCGACCGCGCGGCTGACTTGCTGACCAACACCAGACGCATCAACGCTGCCATCGAGCAGATCATCCGCCTGTACCCCGGCCAGTGGCTGTGGATGCACGACCGTTGGAAGGGTGCCGCATCCCAGACGACGACGGAGTGAGACGATGCTGAGACGCGCTGTTACTGCTGCCGGTATCCTCGTCATGCTTGCGGCTGCTGTGGGGGCAGTCCACGCGGCGAGCCAGGCCCCCTATGAACCCGCGACGGGCTGCTACCTCGGCGCCTACATCGAGCTGGACCACAACACAGCCGATGACATCGGTACCTTCGAGCAGATGGTGGGCAAGCCCCACGCCACCTACTTCCGCTATGTCGGCTACGGGCAACCGTTCCCTTACCAATGGGTCAAAGAGATGCACGCCCGCGGAATCGCGCCGCACATTGCCTGGGAACCTAACCACGGTCTGGGGGCCGTCAGGGATGATGACTATCTGCATGGCTGGGCCCAGGCCGCGGCGCGGACCGGGGGACCTATCTTCCTGCGCTACGCCTCAGAGATGAACGGCAACTGGATGGCCTATTCCGGCGATCCCGACCTCTACATCGCCAAGTGGCGGCTGGTCTACCGGGTGATGCATGAATATGCCCCAAATGTGGTGATGATCTGGTGTCCCTTCGCCACACCGCGGAGCACCATTCCTGTCTACTATCCCGGCGATGAATACGTGGACTGGGTCGGCGTGAACATCTACAACGTGCTGCACATGGACGGGGACCCGGCCAAGCCGCCCAGCGACGACCCGCGCGACCAGCTCAAGCCCATCTACGACATGTTTGCCGCCCGCAAGCCCATCGCCATCTGCGAGTACGCGGCGACGCACTACTGTGTGGCCACCAAGACCAAGGCGGTGGACTTCGCGATCGACAACATGACGAAGCTATACTCGGCCCTGCCGACCCAGTTCCCTCGCGTGCGGATGATCAACTGGTTCTCGGTGGACACCGAGCGGGATGGCTTGGCCCATAACAACTACTGCCTGACCGACGACCCGGAAGTGCTGGCGCAGTACAGGAAGCTTGTGGCCGACGACTATTTCATCTCCCGCGTCAGTGACACCCACGTGGTAGCGAGTACATCGCCGGCTGCTCCAGAGAGTGATACCGAGCTGCCTTTGCCAGAACCAACACAGCCGGTTCCACCCACGCGCCTGCCGCTGGCCGGCACCCGCCTGGGATCGGCGCCACCGGCAGGTGTAGCCATTGTCCTGCAGGGAGCCCGTCCGGAGGCGGTCAGCGAACGGGTCGAGATTGTGGCCGATACCGGGAAACAGGTTCAGGCCGATGCGGCCACGTTCTACGTGGACGGCAGGTTCCTGGCTATGACCACCGTCTCTCCGTTCCGCTTCACCTGGGACCCCACTCGGTTAGAGCCCGGCGTTCACGACATCAAGGTAGTGCTTAGCGGCTACAACGACCGCACGGTTGCCACCGCCGAGGCGTCGGTGATCGTGGTCCGTCCCACGCCCTGACGCGGCTACTCCGGCGCGGTCGCCTCCGATCTGATTGTCTCTGGATAGATTCCGGGGGATGAACCCTCGATCACCGTGGCGCCGCAGGCCTTGACATAGTAGTCCACTGGTCCGGCGCCTCCGATGATGGAGTAGCCGTACCCCATGGCCTTCTGCCCGTAGAGAGCTGCCAGCAACAGTGCTCGCCCGATGCCCTGACCGCGGCAGGCCTCATCCACTCCGGTGGGGCCGAAGAAGTTCCGAGCCGTGGCCTCGTAGCAGGCGAAGCCGCGGATCGTACCGTCGGCTACGGCGATGAGGCACGTTACGGGCTGGTAGCTGAAGGCGGCCTCACACTCCGCCGCCCACCCGTCCCCGAAGTGCTTCCGCACCCATTCCATCACCACACCGCGCTCGTAGGGCATGGCGTGGCGTATGGTGATCCCCTGTTCCCTCATCTGCTCCAGGCAGGGCTCAAGTGGCGGCAGATCGTACAGCTTCACCAGCATGTCAGGCATGGCAGGCTCCTTTTCCTGGATTGGGTGTAGGGCCGTTCTCGACAGGGCGCATGTGTCTTCGACCGCGCACCACGGGGCTCACGGCCCGAGAGCGCCCATCTGGGGGGCGGCCAGGCTGAATTCCACGCGCTCTCCCTCAGTGCCGTAGTAACCTCCCCAGCCGATGCTTACATTCGCCACGTGCTGCCAGTCCAGCTTGCCGTCCGGGTCCTGCGACCAACCGGCCAGAGCGAATCGGCTGAGAGGGATCAGCGCCTGGTGATGGCCTGCCTGGTTGAGCGGCCGCTCGGTCTGAGCCAGATAGATGGCCCCATCCCGGTCATGCAGCAATACCAGCAACTGGGTGTTGGTATTTTGGCCCGGCGGCACCCAGGTGTCAAAGGCCAGCAGGTCAGCCCCACTGAGGTCGAGCCCCTGGGGGTAGGCAAACGATACGAAAAGAAAGGTGTCCACATTGGAGCGAGTGAGGGTGCCAGATGCTTTCCAGACGCGACGCTCTCTGCCCGCCGGGTCTGCGATGGGCGTAAGCTCGTCGCGCACGAACTCTCCGCGGCCCACCGTGGGCTCAGCAGCGGGAACCGGCTGCAAGTTCAGGCCCGGCAGGGCACCGTCGCCAGCGGGCAAGCGGTCAGAGGGCCGGGTCTCGGCGAACCGAAGGATGACGCCCCCGTATGGCTCCAGGTCAAGCTTGACGGGCGCGCCGGCTGGCACGGGTACGACGCTGCCCCGGCCGGGGTCGTACACCTGCCCGTCACTGGTCGCCGGTACCGTTATCGCTCCCGTGTAGGCGACCGCGCTGTCGTTAATCACGAAGTAGACGTCGTGTCCCCCGATGCGCCGGTGCGTGGCATGGATGCACGACGTCCCATCGGCCACGGTGACATCGCGAGCCAGCAGGCGGCCCAGTGCGGGCGGCAGGAGCACCTCAGTGCCTGGCGGGAGGTACACGCCAGCACCACCAGCCTCGTTACTCCGCACGCGTGGCCCCTCGCCAGGCCCGAAGATCTCGGCGCTGAGCCCCTGGACCGTGGCCGAGGGGAACTCACGCTCGCTGTTGGCCGGCAGCGCGGTCAGGGCGATGAGCACGCCGCCCGCCCGCCAGAAGGCTGCCACCTTCTCCCAGGCGTCCAGCGGCAAAGTATCGGTACAGGGCAGGATGAGCACACGCCAGCGTAGTTGGCCGTGCACCAGAGATCCGTCGCGGACGGTCGCTTCAGACAGGGCACGGCTATCAATGATCGTGAAGTCACGGCCGTCGGTCCACAGCCCGTCAAGGGCCGCACGGTAGGAACTCTCGACTTGCATGGCCGCCGGGGACTCTGTGGCGCCCTGGCGAGCCGGCCTGTACCGCGGCCAGATGCTCTCGATGGGGTAGAGGACCGCGATGTCGGTCACCTGATGTCCGCCCCGCAGCATGGTGCTGCAGCGCCCGACCCACTGGTTCAGCCGCTGCAGCTCCGCCGTCCCCAGTCCGCCAAAGCTGTAATAGCTGGTGATGGCGTTGATGCCATTGAGCAGCAAGCGGTTGCAGGTGCCCCGGATCTCAGCCTCGGTGACCTCGCGCACTGGACGCTGGTCGCCCTCAGGACGGTAGATCTGGGCGAAGTCTGAGGTCTCGCACATCGTCAGCGGCTTGCCCTCCAGTTCAGCCACGCTGGACACAAGCCGCGCGACATACCACGGCACGTCCGGGGGGCTGCTGGTCAGGCAGTCTATGCTGGGGGCATCGAGGCGGCGGACGCAGCGGTAGAAGTCGCCGTAGAAGGGGACATGGCCCACCAGACCCTCCTCGGCCAGGAGATGGCCGCCAGATCGCAGGTTGTGCGCGTGGCACCAGTCCTGGATCTGGCCGAAGAAGCTGTCGGACACGAGCTCGGCGACCGTCTGCCAGTAGTCGTAGCGGACCTTGCTGCCTTCGGGGCCGGCCTCGGCGACCAGGGCTGGTAGCAGCGGCTCCAGCGCGTACCCTCGTCGTGCGCGGAACGCGTCGGCGAAGCCCGGTGCCCACGGCAGTGGGCGATAGGGCATGGGCCGCATGAAGTAGCTCATGAGCGACGGCTCATCGGTGAAGGTGGCCTCAAAGAGCCGCCCCAGGTCGGCTCCGAGGTGGGACGCGTAACGCTCGTGGGTGACCTCCAGGAAGCGCTGAGTGGGCTCGGGCATCAGGAGGTTGATGTAGGGCAGCTTGTCGGCCAGGCTGACGGCCGCGTGCGTACCCTCGTAGAGACGGCTCTCCGTCATGACCATGACGTGCCAGCGCCCCGCGGGGGCCTGCCAGGTCAGGCGGCCAGCGGAGACCTGCGCTGACAGGTCCACGGCCTCTCGCGGCGCAATCAGGCCGTCGCGAACCGGACAGGCGACCGCCTGGACCAGTGTGCCCGGGGGCAACTCCAGGTTCACGTCTCCGCCGGCTGTCATGGCCTCGGCCACGAGCAGGCCGCGTGCCTCCCATTCCGGGTGCAGGTCTGGCGGCGGGACCTGCGGGTCATTCTCAGTGGGTCGAAAGGCGGGCAGAAGCCGCCCGTCGAGGGTCAGTCCCCCGGCAATGCCGGAGGGGTATCCGCGCTCATCGTAGAGCCATAGCGCCATCCCCGCTTCGCGAGCAGCGCCGACGGCCCGGACAAAGGCCTGCCAACGAGCCTCGCTTCCCAGGTAATCAGCGAAGGACACGTTGCACACCACTCCGCCAAAGCCCTGAGCGACCAGGGTGCGGATCAGGGCGTCTTGGGCGTTGGCGTCATCGGGCCAGGAGTGGATAATCTTGAGTATCCGATTGCTGGCTGGCGGGCTGGCCCAGCGCTCGGCCAGAGGCCGGTCGTCTCCCGGGAGTCTGCTCACGGCCTGCATCTCCTTCTCCGGCAGCAGTGTCATCATCGTTCCGGTCAGGCCGCCCGGCCCGCCACCATCCGTCACGCGGATTGCCAGGACGTTCTCCTCCCCCGGCCGCAGCACCCCCGGCGGAACACGGTAGCGTCGCCATACTGAGACCGGGGTGACGCCCGGTCCCGGCACGCCCGCCTTCTCATCAGGCACCTGCCCGACGAGCACTCCGTTCAAGTAGGTGTGATCTTCGTCGTCTATCGTGCCCAGGTCCAGTTCGAGCGGTTGCCCCGCCCACGTCTCGGGCGCGATGAAGTGCAGGCGGTACCACGCCACACCGTCGTAATCCGTGTATGGCACCCCGTCCTTGGGCCGCGGCGCCTCACCGGGACGCGGGTCGGTGACGCCCTGCGCCTCCCAGTATCCCGGCGCCTTCAGCTCGCGCCAGGTGCTGTCATCGAACTCCCGACGCTGCCATCCGTCGCGCTCGCCCGTGTCCGTCGGGTCGGTGTGGAAGAGCCATCGCCCCTCCAGGTTCCCTGGCACGGCGTCCAGCGTCCTGGTGTCGGCGAGGGCGCAGCCCTGCAACAGAGCAGCCGCCACGAGGCTGATGGCCAGCGCCTGAAATCCTTTCACGGTTTGGCTCCTTGGTGTGCGGCGACGTTCCCTAAGGCCTCAGCTTCCGGAACAGGAAGTCGCCTGCTGTCGCGTGCGGCTTCGTGGTGCCCCCGATGGCGGCCAGCACCGCATGCCCCCGCGTCGGGTCGTGGTCCTTCAGCACCAGTGTGTAGAGGTCATTCTCGACCCAGGCGCCCGCATGGCAGCGGTGCTCGTCCACCGCTTCCTCCCGTACCTCGTCGGGCCTGTCGCGAGGGAAGGACACGAGAGCAACACGCGTGACGCTCAGGCCCATATCCCCGCTTCGGTAGGCAGGACGGAAGGCGTAGGTGCCGGGACCATCCACCAGCCTCGTGACGTCCAGGCGACGCGTTTGCCACTGCTCCGTCACGAAGTCCTCGGTGTCCCAGGTGCCGATGGTGTGCAGGCGGTAGGGCTTGCCTGCATCCTCGAATCCACACCGCTCCGCCAGGTCACCGAGGTTCGCTGCGAGGGTCTCCATCAGAGTCAGCGTTCCCGTGAAGCGTTCGGGCGCCGTGGGGCCGAGTGGCGCCTGGCAGGCCTGGCTCCATGCCGGATAGCTGTCGGTCACCGCCTCCAGGCCCTCCTGGGCTTCCGCGAACCACCGCGCGGCCGCGTCTCGGTCTTCGGCCCTGACGCCCTCGTCGCCGTGCACCAGCCGACTCAGACGGTAGACGGCCCGCAGCGTCTGGGTGTAGCCCCGGACGATGCGCGTCTCGGCGATGTACTCCGGGTCACCCAGGGCCTCCGCCAGCGCAAGGGCCGTGTCGCAACGGACCAGGTTCTCGTCGAACTGCTCCGCCCGGCTGTAGGCTGCGAAGATGGACTGACCCAGGTCGAACCGCATCTTGCCGGCTGCGATCTGCGCCACTGGCGCACCCCAGCGCTCCAGATAGGGGAAGTTCGAGGCGTACAGGTCCCAGGATACTGGCCCCAGGGCCTCCGTCCACTGTGCGAAGGTCTCCGGGTCTTTCAGGCTGTGCCGCACGGCGTAGCTGACAGCGAACTCGCGCGGGTTCCGTCCATGGGCGTTCCAGGCCCACTCCAGCCCCCCTTCCGTGTTCACCCGGTAGTAGTGAGCCGTGGGGACGATGTAGGCCACGATGTTGCTCAGGCCCTTGTCCACGAACTCGGTCAGACGGTAGTGGGTGAACTCCGGGTTGGAGAAGGGAGCCACGGTCAACCAGTTGGAGCTGAGCGTCGGATAGACGCCCAGCCATCGCTTCTGCCGCAGGTATGACTCCAGGACGGGGTAGATCATCGGCTTGCGTTCCGTGTTGTAGGTCAGGCCGCCGTGGTAGTACGAGACCTTCACATCGGCGGGCAGGGCTTCGAGCACCTGGGCGTTCTGGTCGTAGCTGCCCTGCGTCAGCAGCACCCGCAGGCCGAGGTGCGGGCAGCTCTGCTGCGCGGCGCGCAGGGCCTTGACGCAGGCCTCCAGTTCCTGGACGAACCGCACGGCCTGGCAGCACTGCTCGCACTGGCACCCCTTGCCCTCCTCCGACAGCCAGACCATCACCTCGGTCACGCCCGGCGTGTTGCCCAAGTCCACGAGCCAGTCGGCAAGCGGCTTTACAATCTCCGGCCGCGCGAAGCAGATGACCCGCTGACTCGGGTTGCCGGTGTCCGCGTCCTTGGCGAGCAGCATCGGATAGGCCTCAAAGAGACCCGAGTCCACGAGCTGCTCGAGATGATGGATGATGGGCACGACCCGCACCCCGAACCGGCGGCAGCGCTCCAGGACCGTCGGCGCCATGGACGCATGTCCCACTCCCGCGGCGTCCACGCTGACGTTGGCGTGCACCTCCAGGAGGTTGTACTTCAGGTCGGTGAGCCACTCCAGGTCCTGGAAGGCAGACCCTCCCCACTGCCCCCGTTCCTCCAGGTCGGGCCAGTCCACTATCCGTCCCGCAGGAATGTCCACGGTGGCCGTTCTACCCTCGCCGCTGACGGTCGGCAGGAGGAGCTGCTTGAGTGTCTTCATCCCGTAGTAGCTGCCGCGGTCGGTGAGGGCATGGCACGTAACGGTCAGCTCCGAGGCGCTCGCGGTCATCTCCAGGCAGTACGCCTGGTCCGCGTTGCGTTTCCCCGCCAGGAGGCGGCTGACATCGGGCTGGCGACGGAAGTCCATTACGACACTCGTCGGCTGGAGGACGCCACCCAGGTTCGGCTTCACGCCGGTGCGGCTCTGGAGGGCAGCAGACAGCTCGTCGGCCAGGTTCCGGTCCAGCTCCGTCGGCGCGTGTGGCAGGCGGAGACGAAGGCGGGTGACGGGGACGGCCGCCCTGCCCGTCAGGTGCACCTGTTTGGGCAGGGGTGACAGCCACTGGACCCAGTCAGCCGCTGCCCGGGGGCTCAGCCGGGTGTCGGGGCCCTCCGCGGCATTCACGCCCACGATAGCCACCAGGACGACGATGGTCACAAGCGCTACTTGCATGAGGGCACCTCCGGGAGGCCCTGGGAGCCTAGGGTGAGACGGTGAACCGGTGCTGTGCCCGCCGGCCCGAGGCCAGTTCCCGGGCTGTGACCCTCCACGTCCCCGCTTCGTCGTTGGGCGCCAGGTCAAGTCGCACCTGGAGACGTCCGTTCGCTGCCCCGTAGTAGCCGCTGAACTCGGCTTCCCGGCCCTTCGGGTCGGTGACGGTCAGTTGCACCGGGACCACCGCTGGCACCGGGTCTCCGCCGCTGTCCACAACTGAGAGCATGAGCTGAAGCGCCTGCCCGCGCCGGGCCACTTCGGGAGCTTGCAGCCGCAAGTCAGCGATGCCACGCGGCGTGAGCAGATACACGGTACCGTCTCCAGGGCCCAGGCTCACGTCCCACCGGGTCTCCGCCTTATCGCGTCGTACCTCCACGGCGCTGTGTCGGACGAGGTCATAGACAGCCACCCCGGCCCGTGCCACGGATATGCTGGCATTGAGGGGCAGTCCCTGTTCCATGACCTTGCCGTGGTGACCGACGTAATCGCCGTAGGTGCGCTTGTCGTTCAGCGCAAACAGGTAGTCGCTGGCCCCTGCTTTCCGGAACCGCAGGACGAGATCCGGGTTAGTGGCATCACCGTAGCGGGTGTAGAAGGGATCCAGCTCCCGGCGCAGGTCTGCAGCCAGGGCCTGCAGCGCGGCCTTGTCCTCCTGCGCTCTGCCGGTGCGCTTGTAGCTGGGAATGACGATGTCCGGAAGAATCGCCGGGCAAAGGTGTTCGTCAGCGACCACGATGCCGCCGCGCCGCTGGAATTCCCTGATCCGTGCCACCACGCTCTCCGTGAGCACATCACAAAACGGCATGAACAGCACCTTGTACTGGTCGAGGCCGTCGCGGACCACCGTCTCGTCAAAGACTATCCTGGGCTGAAGGTGGGCCCATTGCAGGATCAGATGCATACTGGCTTCCCACGACTCGCTCCAGCCGTAGGTTCCGCGGCCAGCAAAGACCTGGGAGCTGAAGCTCTGGAGGATGGCCACATCAGCCGGCCGGTCGGGGACCTGCAGCAGTGTGGGGCCGAGGGGCCGAACGACGTTGTGCGTCAGTTCGGTCAGCACCTCGGCGGTCCGGGGGTTGGTGAAGACATAACCCTGGTTGGTGGTTCCTGTCTCGACGAGTGACCCCCACCCGTGATACATGATGCCGCGAACGGGCCGGGACAGCTTGGACCAGAACGCTTCCCGCAGGTGGTCGGGGGCGATGGTGATGAAGGGCGCTTGTGGCTTCTGGCGTTCCCAGTCGGCTCGCGCCGCCTCATCCGCTGGTAGTTCGGGCGCCGTGCCGGAGCGGTACCAGATGATTTGGGTCATCTTCATGACCTGCTGGCCCGGCTTGCCCTCGGCCATCGCGAAAAGCTCATCGGTCGCCTGCCCGATCTTGATCGGGTCGGGATACGAGTAGGTCCACTGGGAGATGACGTCCACGTCGCCACCGCTTCCCCAGGTATCTGGCACCCGCACTGCCGGGTCGAAGAAGGTCCACAGGTTGGTTCGGCCGGTGGATTTCAGGCCTCGGCTCACCTCAGAATGTAAGCGGTTCCAGCCGTCGCCGCCTTTCCAGAACCAGCGATAGAAGGTGAGGATGCGGTCATCGTCTTTGACCACACGGTTGGCAGGAAAGCCCTTGAGGCGGCGGTAACTCACGCCGCTCTTGCCCGCCGCCTCGTCCGGGATCTCCTGTCCGGTGGCTTCGCGGTAGAGCTGGCGGTCGTGCTCGTGGAAGCATAGGTCGGAGGCGTCTCGGACCTCCGAATGGATCAAAGAGGCATCCAACGCCGGGTGGTGACCGAAGGTCTGGGCCACTGAGGCGCCGACGTTGTAGCAGAACTGCTGGATCTCCGGGAAGTTGCCGCATACGTTCTCCGCGGCCCGCACTTCCCCGGCACGGTCCACGCGGTTGTACTTGGCCCGGCGTTGGGCATCGTCAGTAACCCAGGTGCCCGGGTACAGGTAGACAGCGCCACAGAGCCCCTGACGGAGCAGTTCGTCCAGTAAAGCGCCGCGTTCGGCAATGTCTCCGGGCGAGAGGGCGGGAACGGGCGCGCCCGCCTGCCAGATCCTGGCCTCGTCAGCCAAGTGGATCAGTTCGTGGGTGAAGCCCAGGGACTTGAGTTGCTTCAGGTCCCCCGAGCCCCACATGACCACCGGCATCTGGTGGGGCAGGCGACGCGGCACGATGGTGACCGCGAGCTCCTTCTCCACTTGCCACTGCCGTCCGCCCGCCGTGGCGCTGGCCTGGACATGGAGGGGATAGTCTCCCGGTCGGAACGTCGTGTCAAAGGCTACCGGGATGGCGTACTCGGCGTTTGGCGCCATATCGGGCAAGGATAGCTCCTGGGCACGACCAGCCACCGCCACCTGCACGCGCCCTCCGCTCATTGTCTCTGGCGTGTCATTGCCTACCACCACGGCCAGGGTCGCCCCTCTCTCCATCCTGACGAAGACACTCCGGTTGCCCCCCAGACCCACGGTGAGGCCGCCGGTGAAATAAGGGACGATGCCGTCGGACAGACGGGCCTGGGCGATGTAGCCAGGGAATCCGGTGTGTGTGCTCCCAAACCTGTCGCCGATGGTCAGATCGTACCGGCCGGGGCTGACGGGACCCCTGTCGGGCACTTCGACCTTCCCCGCCAGCACGCCATCGACAAAGAACCGGGAGCGACCGGCCCCGTCATAGGTATAGGCAATATGCACCCAGCGCCCGGGCTCCAGAGCTATCTCGGGCCCTGTCAGGAAGTCGGAGTTCTGGCCGTAGCCGAGGGAAGCCCGCAGGCGGCGGCGGTGGGGGCCGGAGCGTTCCAGGTAGAGGCAGTAGTCCCAGTTGGCCTCCGGCAAGTCACGGGCATAGTTGTAATACTTCTTGTCAAACAGAAACACGTTGGCCTGCTGGTCCATCTCCGGCTTGGCCATGATCCAGGCTTCGAGCGTGAAGGCGCCGGCGGGGGAGAGGTCATCGGCATCCCTGGCGATGGCGCCCTGGGGGCGGTCATCGTCGGTGCCGGCGCGAAAGGACTCCAGGGCCGCGCCGAAGGGGCCTTCGCGGACCCAGCGCGCCTCGCCACGCAAGGTCAGGTCATGTCCCCGTCCGGAACTGTCCCTGGCTTCCTGGCCGGGCAGGAACTGCCACAGGGCGATGGTTCGGGGGCCGGTGGCTTCCTCACCGGTGTACAGCTCGCGCCACGGTTGGGCGCCGGGCTCAACGGCCCACAGAGCCGAGCTCGCCACCGCTAGCCAACAGGCCGCTAACACATTGGGGCTGACAAGTACACGCACGGGACGCCTCCTACTGCAGTACCTGGATGGTGACCGGCTTCCAGATTCCGCCGGCGTAAGCGCTATCATAGACACGCACCGTGATCTGGTTCGTCTCGCCCCACCTCAGCGTCTCGGTCACGTCGAGGGTAAAGGGCTTGTCCCATCCCTCGGTGCCCAAGTCATGTTGCCCCACGTACTGGCCGTTGATCCACACCCACGCGACCTCGTCCACACCCCCGAATGCGATCTCGGCCCCGATCTGGTCGGGGCGCGGAGGAAGCTCGAAGGTACGGCGGTACCAGGCTACGCCGTCGTAGCTGTGGCCCTGCTCCTCCCAGGCCGCACCGATCCGGAGCGTCTCCCAGTCAGAGTCGTCAAAGGCGGGCTCATACCACTTCTGTAGATGACCGTCCGCGGTAGGGTCCTGACGGAAGCGCCAATCGCCCTCGGGCAGAGGAATCGTCTGGGTCACCCTGATCTCGTGGTCCCAGTCCTTGCGGTCGCGCAGTGAGATCGTCTCCTTGTAGAAAGGCCAGATCGCCGCCGCGGCCACCTCGCGGACAGCCTGCACTTCGTCGCGCGAAGCCTGTGTGAGGAGGGCTTCCACCTCCGCAGTGCGTGGTGCGATGGCGACCAGCAGGTTCACGGCGGCCAGGCGGAGGAGAGGATCGGCGTCGCTAAGGCCTTGGCGCAAGTGGGGAACCGCGGCCTCCGTCAGCGGGTCACAGAGGGCATACAGGGCCGTACGCCTCACGAGGGCGTCACTGTTGCCCAGGGCCTCTGCCAGAGCCTGCTGGGCCGCAGCGCCCCCGACCTCCGTGAGCAGACGGACCGCCGTCCGGCGGACCACCAGGTTGTCGTCAGTCAGGGCTGCCGCCAGGGCAGGAGCAGCCGCGGGACCCATGGACGCCTGGCGCAGCAAGGCCGCGCGCCTCGCGGCGGGTGGTGGCGTCGGCTGGGCGTGGACAACTACCACAGACGCGAGCAACAACACTGTCAGCGCGCCTCTCAGGCGGATTCCCACCTTCATGGTGCATCCTCCATTGGTGTGGTTCGCTGGTCCATTGACGTCGCGGGCCCTGCCTGGTCTTTGCGGAAGCCCGTGTGACACGCGGTGACACCGCCGTCAGCCACCAGCACGGCGCCGGTGACAAACGAGGCGTCGTCGGAGGCGAGGAACAGGGCCGCGCTGGCGATCTCGTGGGGTTGGGCGATGCGGCCGAGGGGATAGAGCTGGGAGATGCTGGCGACGACGTCCGGGTTGGCGCGCTTGATGGGCTCCCAGTGTTCAGTCTCGGTACTGCCCGGACAGAGGCAGTTCACGCGTATGCCGTGGCGGCCGTACTCACCGGCCAGGGAGCGCGTCAGGCTCACGAGCGCCCCCTTGGCGGCGGTGTAGATGTGCTCCGGCCCGAAGCCCATCAGGGCGTTGACCGAGGAGACATTGACGATACAGCCCGAGCCCTGCTCGGCCATCACCGGCAAGGCCCTGTGGCAGCAGTTCCACGTTCCTCCCACCGCCACCTCGACAGCGATCCAGGCGTTGGCGTGGATGGGCTCCATGGAGCAGATGGCGTTGTTGACCAGGATGTCCAGCCGTCCCCACTCAGCCTGAGCCAGGTCAACGGCCGCTTGGACCTGCTCCTCCTGCGTCACATCACAGACGCAGAGGGCGGCTTGGCCGCCCGCGGAGCGGATATGCTCAACGGCCGCAGCCCCGCTTGTGGCGTCAATCTCCGCCACAACCACCAGTGCCCCTTCGGTGGCAAAGCGTTCGGCGATCGCCCGCCCAATGCCGCTGCCGGCGCCGGTTACCATCGCCACCCGCCCTTGCAGACGCATAACGCCCACCTCGATGCCTTGTGACGCTCGCCAGCCCAGGGACTGCTTCAGATTTCCTCACCGGGACACGATGGCCTTCCGACATCCCGATCTGCCCCGCTTGCCGCAGACGGCTCACGGGAGGGGGCAAGGTTTCCTGCGGGGAAAATGAGCCGGCCGCCAGCAGAGGCGTACGGTGGCGGGCTGAGCTGGCCGGCGGTGCTGTGTGACACCCAGAACACAGGCCGAGGTCGGTGCCAATGAGAATGGTTCGGTGTTGCCCTGTGGGCCTGCTGCTTGCGCTCCTGGGTCTAGTTCCGGCCGAGGCGGCCAGGCCGTCGGTGCTGGCTGAAGTGCTGGCCCACGGCTGCCGTGACATGTGGATCCCGCTGGGCGACGGCTCGGCGATCCATCGTCTGGCCGACCATGGGTTCAACGCGGCCACGGCGGCGACCTGGCTGCTCACCGGGGCAGACA
Organism: Armatimonadota bacterium; assembly: GCA_013178155.1. Classification (GTDB taxonomy): domain Bacteria; phylum Armatimonadota; class Zipacnadia; order Zipacnadales; family UBA11051; genus JABLXH01. The sequence continues at coordinate 23,797 of JABLXH010000063.1, forward strand.
GCAGCATGAAACCCAATGACCCGGCCATCCTGGCGGAGGCCGATGTCCCCGCGGCAAAGCTGGCTCTCATCCGCCAGCAGGCCCGCGCTGCCGCGGAGCGTGGCGTGCTCTACATGCCCTACATCAACCAGATGGCTGACGAAGAGGTGCGGCTGTTGGCCGGGAAGGAGTACCGGCGGACGGTCAACCACCTGGGCGTCCGAATGAGCATCAGCCCCTGCCCCCTGGAGCGCAAGGACTGGTTGGGCTTCCAGCTCCCGCAGATGCTTGCTATCGCGCGCGTTCTGGCGGAAGAGGGCTGCACTGGTGGCATTATGCTGGAATGCGAGGCATACCGCGCGGACATCTACCCGGGTTACCACTCCCAGCGCCAGGACTTCTGCTACTGCGACCATTGCTTCGGCGCCTTCGTGGCGAAGCTGCCTCCAGCGTCGCGGCCGACCGTAGCGCTCGCTCCGGCGGACCGGTACCCGTGGCTGTCGGCTCGTGGGCTGCTCTGGGCCTATGAGGGCCACATGCGGACCGAGCTTAGCAGTCTACTCCGGGAGTTGGCGGCCGAAGTGAGGCGCGTCTACCCGCAGTGCCTCTTCGGACTCTACCCGTGCGCCGTTCACTGGTACAGCGACGGCATCATCGCCGGCCTTGGGACGCGGCGGCTGCCGGTACTGGTCTACAGCGCCAGTGAGTACTTCAGCGGCTACAACACGACCCCGGGCTGGACCTGGAGCTCCAACTACAGCAGCGCCGACCACGCGAAGCATCTGAAGAGACTGGGAGCGCCTCATGTGTACCTGGGAGGCCTTTCGGTGGGCACCTACTGGCCAGAGCGGATGGGAATGGAGATGCTGCGTCTGGCCCGCGAGGTGGACGGCTCCTGGCTCTATTGGGGCGGGACGCTGCTGGCCGCTGACGGGAGCGTCGGTGTGGTGCCCGAGGGGGGAAGTGAGTACGTGCTGCGGGACCGGCCCAGTGTGTTTTGGCCCTTCTTGCAGCGGGCCAACGAGGCGATTGCGGCCCGTTCAGCGCCCGCTGGTGGCGCCTTGCGCCCGATCGGCCTGGCGTGGCGCGAGACGAGAGCCCATGTGGCCGCGGGCCAGGCAAGGGCCTGGGATGCGCAGCACCCGCCGTCGCCTGCGACAGGATGGGACGCCGCGGGCCTGATGCCCCGGGTTGACCCCCAACGGCAGGCGCTGGTCTTTGACCTGAATTCCGACACACGCGCGCCGAAAGCCAACGCCCTGGACTACGCCTTCCAACAGGCCGCGGGTGCTGACTGGCTCTTCGGCGTGGAGGTGTGTTTCGAGGGTGGGGCAGAGGGAGCGCGGGTGAATCTCGGGTATAGCTATCCGGGCTACGTGGAGGGGGATGGCCGCCGGATCTGGTGCCTGACCAACCGCGTTGTGTGGCCCGAGGAAGGCTGGCGCACGCTCTGGCTCCACATCCCGGCTCCGGCGGAGCACCGTGAAGCCTGGGTACGCCTTCACGTGCTCCCCAACTCGGGGAAGGTCTGGGTTCGACGGCTCATCCTCTCACCGGCAGCTCTCAGAAACTACGAGAGCCAGCCCCTGAGCCTCGCCGTGGGCGAGGATTGGGACCGATTGGAATGGTTCGCGCCTGGGCCCGAGGCCGGTGTCGTTGCCGTGACCCTGCAGGATTCGGTTTCCGGGCGCGACCTCCTGGGAGGGCTGCGACCGGGCGAACGCCTTGATGACGTGTCCCGCGTGTACGGCATAAGCGTAATCCGCGTGCAGGCCCAGTGGATCGCGCCAGGGCAGACAGCGCCGGCAGCCAGCGCGCCGTTGCCGCACGCGGTCTCAGTTCGCGGCCGCTGACCGCCGGCAAGCCTCCGGGCCCGGCTATCCTCCCAGGTTCAGCACGTAGCGCATGGAGATGGACGGGTCAATGAAGTAGTTCATCACGATCCGCCAGACGAAGCCGCCGATCAAGATGTGACCCAGCGCCAGTCCGAGGAAGAGCGGCACACACCGGCGGTACAGGGGCAGGCCTCCGTACCGCAAGAGCACCCGCTGTGCAGTCCAGGCAAAGAGGAACGGGAACCAATAGGGTGTGAAGTCCCCATAGAGCGTGGCCAAGAGAAAGCCCAGTGGATGGAAGGGGAATTGAGACAGGCGGACCCTCAGGTGCGCCAGCAGCAGGGTAAAGAGAAAGCCCCCGCCGTAGAAGCCCATGCGCAGGAGATCAGGTCCCTGCGGGTGGTCCATGGCTGAGCGAACCAGCGAGTACTGACCGTGGGACCAGATGAACCCCCAGCCCAGCACCTGTTCCCCCGATCGGCTGCCAATGAGAGCCTGGCCATAGCGATAGCCCACGGCCAGGTGGAACCAGTAAGCGATCCCCAGGGCCACAGCGCAGACCAGGAGCATCAGCCCCGCCATGTGGCTGCGGCGGACGTGGCCGAAGTCGGTAAGGCGGAAGCCGTCGGTGAAGTACTGGCCCGTCATGTGCGGGAAGGCAGTGCGGCCGATCCAGAACATGCTGCCAAAGAGGGCGATGGCCCGGTCGCCGCCGACACCCTTCACATAGCGCGAGCCCATCAGGTCCAGCGGCATGCGCTGGTCATAGCCGTAGGGATGGCACCAGACGATGGGCGGGCCGGCCTGAGCGCGGACGCGGGCGGCCACCAGGGCGAAGAAATAGGTCGTCAACAGCGAGACAGCCGGGAGCACCGGCTTGAGGCCTGCCTGGACCCAAAACAGCACCATGATGACCGTTCCCGCGGCAAGACCAACCACCAACCAGCGGTAGGGTAGCGCCTCGTTGGACTTCTCGCCGGTCTGGACCTGCCTCCAGACCTCGCGCAGGTGCGGCCGCGCCACCCAGACCAGCGACACCGCCATGGCCACGAACCCTCCCGCGCTGACCTCCTGAAAGAACGGGAAACCGGCCGCGCGGTAACCGGCACTCATCCCGATGACCTTGATGGCCTTCATGAGGAAGTGGAGGGACCAGGTGGTCAGCAGCACCTCGCCCGAGACCAGATAGGCCAGTCCCCACATCTCAAAGGCGCAGGTCAGGCTCAGGGGCGGCACGAAGCGTAACCAGCCCTCGGTCCAGTTGGCGTCAATGCGCACATGCCAGGGAATCGAGGGGATGGCGGGCACATAGGCGTGGGCGATGTTCAGGGCGTTGATGGCGGCTGCAACGGCCAGACCGGCCAGAGCGTAGGGATTGCGGAAGAAGCCCTGCACGGCGGCGCTGGCCGTCGAGATGCCGGTCACCTCCAGCGGGATGAAGAGCATCGGGTAGGTCAAGCGCTCGGATTCGGTCCATTGTCGCCGGAACAGTCCTACCAGGCACATGACACTGAAGACCATGACCATCTGGAAGGCGAACCACAGGGCGACGGGCACGCGCCAGGCATCCCATGGCACACGGGCCGAACCCGCCCCTTCCATCCACTGCTGGAGCACGGTTTCATCCTTCGGGACGAACCAGCCGGGGTAGTGCTGGGCGATCTCACTCCAGCCGTTGGCATCGGTGCCAAAGTACTGGCCGCTGGTGAGGTAGTGGATGACATACGCTCCGCGCTCCATGGGCAGGGAGAGGCAGAGAGCGGCATACACCAGGAACAGCTCGGCCGCGGACAGCGGACGCAACCAGGCTGGAAGGCGTGTGAAGCGGTGCAAGAGCTGGTTCACGCTCTGTAAGATGACCAGCAGCAGGAACGGCTGTACCGGCGGCACGGCGTAGGGCACGAAGTTGATGCGCACGAAGCCGGGGATAGTCGTCAGGAAGTAGATGGCGAAGGTCAGCACCACGGCAAGCACGACGGCACGCGCCGTGACACCCGCCAGGTCCGAGCGCTCGTCTGTGCCTGCCAGGAGTCGCGACGGAGTTGTGCGCGAAGGGGATGCCGTGGTGTTGCCCCAGAATCGGAGTGTCCCGCAAAGGCGGCGACTGGCAGTATTCGCGGGTCAGGCTGCGGTGTCCTTGTTGGCCTCGTTTGCCGCGGGCCCCTGACCGCCAGCCGGCAGCGCAGGTCGCCCGGGAATGGACCGCGAAACCGTATGTATCACGCCAACGGGAGGACGGCAACAGATGCCCTTCAAAGTGCCGCTGTGCATCCTGCTGCTGTCGGGCGCTTCGCTGGCCTGGGCGACGGTCTACCATGTAGCGCAGGACGCAGCCGCGTCCGACGACAACCCGGGCACGGAAGAGGCGCCCTGGCGCACCATCTCGCGGGCCCTGGGCACGGTCCAGCCCGGCGACACGGTGCTGATCCACGCCGGCACCTACCGCGAGTGGGTGGCCCCCAGGGTCTCGGGTACTGCCACCGCACCCATCACCTTCGCCGGGGCACCTGGCGAAGAGGTCGTCCTGACAGGGGCTGACCTGGTCACGGGCTGGGAACGGCAGGAGGGCCCAGACCCTGTCTACCGCCACAGCCCCTGGACAACCCGCTTCGCTGTTTCCCACAATGCCGAGGGCAATCCCATCTACCACCATCCCGGAGACGATCGCCACCGGCTCATCGGGCGCTGCGAGCAGGTGATCGTGGATGGCCGGCTGCTGGACCAGGTCCTGACGCGGGAGGAAATGCGGCCCGCCAGCTTCTTT
>JABLXH010000064.1 GCA_013178155.1 Armatimonadota bacterium
TCACAGTGAACCTCTTCTCGCTGTATCTCATTGACCGCTGCTGTGGGCTCAAGGACGTCGGCCACCCGGCGATCAAGCCTGAGGACCGTGAGAAGCGCACCCGCGAGCATCTGGCCGCCGGAGCGGATCGCCATGGGCTCATAGCCGCGGTCCAGCAGGTCCCGCAGCGTGTAGAAGTTGCCCAGGCTCTTGGACATCTTCTGCCCGTCTACCAGCAGGTGTTCGGCGTGCACCCAGTAGCGCACGAAGGGCTTGCCGGTCAGGGCCTCGCTTTGCGCGATCTCATTCTCGTGGTGGGGGAAGAGCAAGTCCACCCCACCCAGATGGATGTCAATTGTCTCCCCCAGGTATTCCATGGACATGGCGGAACACTCGATGTGCCAACCGGGACGGCCAGGGCCCCAGGGGCTATCCCAGGACGGTTCACCGTCCTTGGCCGCCTTCCACAACACGAAGTCCTGGGCGCTCTCCCGGTCATACTCATCAGCGTCCAGACGCCCGTACTCACCACCGCCAGCGTCGCCGACCGTGACTCCCGACAGTCGCCCATAGCTGCTGAAGCTATCCAGGTCGAAGTAGACGCTGCCCTCGCGGACGTAGGCATGGCCCTTCTGCAGCAGTCCCTGGACGATGTGCAGCATCTGAGGAATGTGCTCCGTGGCCCGCGGGTACTTCCAGGCGGGCTGGATGCGCAGGGCCTGCAGGTCCTCGAAGAAGTACTGGGTGTAGCGCTCGGTGTACTCCCGTAGCGAGACCCCCTCGCGCGTCGCGCGGGTGATGGTCTTGTCGTCCACATCCGTGATGTTCATGACCTGCTTGACCTGAAAGCCCTTGTGTCGCAGCGTCCGGCACAGGAGGTCGCCGACCAGGAAGGTCCGCAGATTGCCGATGTGCGGGAAGTCATACACCGTCGGGCCACAGGAGTAGATCGTGACGGTCTGGCCGTCACCGGGCACCAGGTCTTCCTTACGGCGCGTCAGGGAGTTGTGCAGCTTCATCACAGGTCTCCGGGTCTGCGGCGGTTGGCCGTGGCTCACCGCGGCGCTGAGGTCGAGAGGATACGCTGGGAGATGTACCGGGCGAAGGCCTTCAGTGTGGCCCGCTCCTGGGCGGTGCTGCCGTTGATGCCCAGGCTGGCGCAGTACCCACGACACCATAGATAGGCCACCGAGTGCCGGCTGACGCTGGCGTAGCACCCGGCCTCCCGCAGGGCATCCATGGCAGCGAAGGTGGTCGTCTGGCTGATCTCCGCCTTGCGTTTGACGTAGTAGGTCCTGGCCTGGTCCACCGAACCGAAACGAAAGAGATCGACCGTAACGCGACGGCCGTCTCGCGAGTAGATGCGCTCTCCTGCCGCGACCACACCCGCCTTCTGCAGATCAGGTACTGCACCGTCGTACATGGCGTACAACCCGGCGGTGGTGCTCGCCTTGCGCTCCGCGCCGGGAACCAGTCGCCAGCCCGGGAAGGTCGTGTTGCCAGGCAACAGGTCCCACATGGAGGGGGCCGCAACGGCACTCGTGGCCGCGGCCAGCGCCAGCGCCGCTGCCACGCTCAAGCGTACCCCGGCTACAGGCCTACGCCTCGGGCTTCTTCGGTGCATCGCTGGTGGCCTCATTGACAGCCTTGTTGATCTCCTCCGTCGCCGCCGTACCAGCGCGCCGGAACTCATCCAGCCCCTGCCTCAGGGCGCGCATGACTTCCGGAATGCGCTTGGCGCCGAACAGCAACAGCACCACCAGCACGATGATCAGGATCTCAGGCAAGCCCAGTGAACCGAACATCGAGCACCGCCTTTCCAGGCACGCCAAAGCGGCCTTCTTGCCCTCTAGTGACGGCTCCGCGGCCGACAAGTTCCCCCTACAGGCCCAGTGGCTCGCATTCCACGCGGTCCAGAAACGTCCTGATGTGCTGAGGCCCGATGCGGCATGGCCCCAACTGCTCGGCGTTGGCGGCGCCTGCGGCCACAGCCAGACGGAGACGCTCGGGCCACGCCAGCGCCCCCAGGGCTCCGTGCGCGAGCGTTGCCAGCATGGCGTCACCCGAGCCCACAGCACTGACGGCCCGAACCGCCGGCGGCCTTGCCAGCCAGGCCCCATCCGCGGTCATCCCGAGTGCTCCCCGCGCCCCCCATGATACCACAACCGCGCCGATACCCGAAACCACGAGCTCACGGGCCCGGCGGGCAATCGCCTGCCAACTGCGTAGGCGTGCCCCCACCAGATGCCCGAACTCCTCCCGGTTGACCCGCACCAAGTCGGGTTCCGCGGACATGGCGGCGGAAAGATAGCCGTCGCGTGCGTCCACGAACACCGGCACGCCGCTCTTTCGCGCCAGTGCCACCAGGCGACGGTAGACGGCGGGCCGGGTACCCGGAGGGGGACTGCCGGAGATGATCGCCAGTCGGCTGCCGGCCAGCAACTCCTGCCAGCGCTCAACCAACGCACGGGTTTCCCGGGACGTTACTGTGGGCCCCACTTCATCTATCTGCGTCTGACGACCGGTTTCCGGGTCCACGAGGTTCAGACAGAGCCGGGAGTCACCGGCTATGGGCACAAAGGCCGCAACGATGCCCTCCGAGGCCAATCTGCGGGCCATCTCCTGCCCAACCAGCCCGCCGGCGAAGCCAGTAACCTGTACCTCGTGGCCCAGTGCCCGCAACAGACGCGCCACATTGACGCCTTTGGCGCCCCCCGCTGCCACGTCAACACGCCGAGGGTGGTGATAGCCGCCCAGCCGCAGTCCGGGCACCTCGTAGGTCCGGTCCAGACCGGCGTTGGCGCCCAGGACGGTGATCACTTGGCGCCAACCTCCCTTCCCTGTTCCCCATAGCAACGACCTCAGGCACGCCAGGCGGGCCTGAGGTCGTCCGTCCGCGGTGTGTTCACTCAGTTCAGGAGGTCGCCAATGCGGCGCAGCGCCTCCTGGATGTTCTCCACTGAGTTGGCATAGGACAGTCGCAGATGGCCATCGCCATACTCGCCGAACGCGGTGCCGGAGAGCACGGCCACCCCCGCCTCCTCCAGGATGCGCTTGGCCAATGTCCGCGAGTCGATGCCGGTGCCGGTGATGTCGGGGAACACGTAGAAGGCGCCCTTGGGCCGCAGGCAGTTGAACCCCCGGATCTGGTTCAGGCCATCCACGATGACGTCGCGGCGGCGCTTGAACTCGGCGACCATGGCCGCACACTCGTCCTTGGGCCCCTTCAGAGCCGCGATACCCGCTTTCTGCACGAAAACCGTGGTGCAGGACACGCAGTTGGTCTCGAGTTTGGCAATAGCATCCGCGACTTCCCGGGGGCAGACGCCATAACCGAGGCGCCACCCGGTCATGGCGAAGGTCTTGGAGAAGCAGTCCAGCAGGATGGTTCGCTCCTTCATCCCCGGCAGTGCTGCAATGCTGTAGTGTTTGCCCTCATAGAGGATCGCCTCGTAAGGCTCGTCGCTCATCACGATGATGTCGTTCTTGATGGCGACCTCGGCGATGGCCTCGAGGTCCTCCATCTCCAGCACGCCACCCGTGGGGTTCTGCGGCGAGTTGATGATGATCATCCGCGTCTTGGGCGTCACCAGCGAGATGAGCTCCTGGGGGTCGAGGCGAAAGTCGTTCTGCTGCCGCAACGGTATCGGCACTGGCTTCGCGCCGACAAAGTTAATCATCGACTCGTAGATGGGGAAGCCGGGGTTGGGATAGATGACTTCGTCGCCCTCGTCCACACAAGCCGTGATGCCCCAGTAAATGATGGGCTTGGCGCCAGGAACGATGACAACCTCGCTCGGGTCCACCGGAAAGCCGCGACTGGAACTGATGTGTTCGGCAACAGCCTCCCGCAGTTCGGGGTCGCCGGCGCTGGGGCCATAGCCAGTCACCCCGTCGGCCAGCGCCTGGCAGGCGGCGTCCTTGATGTGCTGCGGGGTATCGAAGTCAGGCTGACCGATCTCCAGGTGCACGATGTCGCGGCCTTCGCGCTCCAGTTGCTTGGCTCGGGCCAACACCTCGAAAGCGGTCTCCGTGCCCAGTCTTTGCATGCGTTTGGCGAGATACATCTTGGGTGCCTTTCTCCACTGATCGCGATTGGAGCATGGCTCAAGCCATGCGGCTCACAGCAGCGCCCGGGAGAACCCGGGCTGCGTAGAGCCGCCTTGTATAACCCCTCGCGGAAGAAGGTAGCGCACTGTCATCCTATGGAGCCGGTGGGTACTCGTTGCACAGCAGATAGGCGGCGGGCTCGTCCTCGTCGATCGCGGTGAACCGCGGCAGCTCCTCCAGGAACCGGTTGTCCAGATTGTCGTCGTTGACCTTTGACACCTCACCGCTGAGCACGGTCCCACTCCCTGGTTCGGCCCAGAAGGTGTGGTAGAGGTACTGGGGGAGAGTGATGCTTTCGCCGGGGGTCAGGCGGATGATGGTCCCGGCGGGAACCGTGAACTGCCGTCCGTCGCAGTTCACGGCCACCTCCGTGTCGGCGAGACCATCAGCCTCGTCACGGTTCCACACCTGCACCAGCAGATTGCCCCCGGCGCGGCAGATGATGTCCTCCACCTTGTTGAAGTGATAGTGGTGAGGCGTAATCTGGTTCTCACCCACGATCAGCAGTTTCTCGCAGTATGGCTTGGGGTACTTCTCCACCAGCTTGAGGTGGCCGTTGCGGATGGTGAACAGGAGCAGTCCCCGCTCGCGGTAGCGACCTGAGCCGAAGTCTGTGCAGTCCCAGCCCAGCATGGTGTCGCGGATCTCGTCGTACTCGTGGCCCTTATTCGCCCACTCCTCTGCGGTCCAGAAGGCGAAGGGAGGCAGGTTGAAGTTCATCTGCCGACAGAAGGCCATCGCTTCGCGGATTATGGCGTTAATCTCGGAGCGCTTCATGGTTCCCACCCGCTATCGTGATTCAACCGGCTAGCCGTTGCGCAATACCTCTCCTGCCACCTCCCGGCAGGTACAGAACCGCACCGGGTCGTGCTTCCGTCGGGCGTGGTCCACGAGCGCCGCCAAGACCTCGGCATGGGGGTCGTGGCGGGCATGAACCTCCGGATGCAGCGCCGGTGCAAAGAGTAATCCGCCCATATCGTACGCGAAATCCAGGCAGTTCCGCAAGTGCTGAATCCACTGGTCAAGCGGCCGCTGCAGCTCATCGAGGAAGTGCGCGTCCGCGTAGCCGGACATGGGTATCTCCAGCAGACCGTCCTCATACCGCCGGGGCTGGTGGTGCTTCATAATCATGTAGGCGTTCTTGTCAGCGAAGACGTCGTACCGGCTGGTCGGCGACTTGGTGGCATACAGACTGCTCACGTACACCATGCCCTGCTCCCGGATGACCTGGCGAGCTTCGGGCCGGTCCTGCAAACCTGTCGCTACACCCCTCCAGACCCGTACGCCCTGCGGCGCCTGGTCTGCACACGCGGACACCAACTCGGCGGCACGGACCAGCTCAGCCCGCACCGCGCTCAGGTCACCGTCGCCCCTGGTGAACTGCTCGCTGACGAGCACGTCAACAGCATGCCCAGCGCTGACCAGCCTCGCCAGCCAGTCGCAGCCGGGCTCGAGGGCGCTGGCCGACAGGAAGAGCTGGAGGCCAAAGCCAGCCGCTTCCGCCGTCTCGGCTGCACGCTGCAGGTAGGCGATGGCGGCATCGCCGGGTATCTCGTCGCGGCCCATGCTCCAGCCAAGCGCCACGGCGCATCGGGCATCAGAGAAGATTGCCACCGGTCTGTCCTCCCAACAGGTACGGCCACGGGCAGCCGCTCTCGACGGCTGCCCGCGGGGTCGTCGGCTTCATTGCCTACAACAGGCTGGACACCTCAATCGGTTCCCCGTCTCTGGCCGCTGAGATGTTGGCAGCTTCGGTCACGGCCAGGGATCTGACCCCCTCCTCATAATCGGCCCAGACCTCCGACCGGTCGCCCTGGATCGCTTTGACGAAGGCCCGGTCCTCGCCCGTGTACCCGTCGGCCTGGCACTGGTACTCGCCGGCGCCGTCGGCACCGACCCAGGAAAGGTTGCTGCCCGCAACCTGGAGCGTGAACTGTTCAGCCATCACACGCAGCGAGCTCTGCCCCCAGCCGGTCAGGATGGACGTGTTGGAGATCGTGCCCACGGCGCCGCTGGCGAACTTGAGGTTGGCCGTAAGGGCATCAGCGATGTCGCGACCCTCGCGCTTGACGAGACCTCGTACCTCGAAGGCCTGCACCTCAGTGACCTCACCGCACAGGTAGCGGGCCATGTCCACGATGTGCGTCGTCTGCTCCACAAACTGACCGCCCGACTGCTCCTGCACGCTCCACCACGGAGTGCCGGGCGTGCCGCCCCAGAAGTTGCCAAAGACCAGACCCACCGCTTTCCCCTCGAGCATCTGCCTGGCCCTGATGACGTGATCATCCCAGCGGTACTTGTAGGCCACTACCGTGGCCACACCACTGGCCTTGACGGCCGACAGGATCGGTTTGGCCATGGCCACACTGATGGCCACCGGCTTCTCGATCAGCATGGGCAGTCCCAGCTCGCAGGCCGCCAGTTCAATGTCGCCATGGGCGAAGGGCGGCGTGCAGATGACGACTCCGTCCAGTTTCTCGGCCTCAAACATGGCGCGGAAGTCCGTGTAGGCCTTGCCACCGAAATCGGCGGCCGCTTTCTCGGCGCGTTCGGCCAGCACGTCCACATACGCCGCCATCTCCACCTCGGGCATCGCCGCCAGCCGCTGCATGTGGCCTTGCGCTACGCCGCCGGTACCGATGAAACCCAGTCGCAGTCCCATTTGATGTTCGCTCCGTTTCCTCTGTTCGTGCCGCCCGCTCCGACGCTCGGCGCCGGTCGGCCGCTACCCGTGTTCGCCGCCCGTAGAGCAGAGACCTTGTGCCGGCAGGAACGGTCTGCGCCGAAATCGAACTGTCGCGCGAAGCGACCCGGTTTCCGGGATCAGGGAGAGAGGGCCGACCATGGAGCTTGCGGCCGTGCGGAACCTGGAGACCAAAGCCCGCGCCTCGCAGGGCCTGGACGTGCTGCGACAACGGCTAGAGGCTCTCGGCGCAAGCCACCAGTGGACTTGTGAGCAGGTCGACACCTTCTTCCGCACACCTCACGGGCGTCTGAAACTGCGGGAAATCCGCACCCACGAGGCCTTGCTGCGCGCGGAGCTGATCCCCTACCTCCGCCCTGACACTCCCGGCGTTCGGGAGAGCCAATTCGTTGTGTTGCCGGTCACCCGACCCGACCTCACCTTGGACGTTTTCGGCCAACTGCTGGGCGTCGCCGCGACAGTGATCAAGACGCGCGAGCTATGGCTTCTGCACGATGGCCAGGTGCGGGTACACCTGGACCAGGTGGCAGGGCTAGGTGACTTCGTTGAGGTGGAGGCGGTCGTCGAAACCGAGAACCCGGCGCCCGGTGGTGACGACACACTGCAGGCATTTCGCCAACAGCAGGGGGAACGCGTGCGGGACCTGCTGGAGTACCTGGGAGTGGACGAGGAAGACCTGGTAAGCGTGGCCTACGTTGACCTGCTGACCGCCAATGATAGCTGACGACTCAGTATCTTAGCGCCGCCAGTGCGTGACGTCGCTGCAAGGTCTCGATCTCCTCAAGGGCCTTGCCCGTCCCGATTGCCACAGAAGACATGGGGTCATCGGCGATGAAGACCGGGATCTGGGTCTCCAGATGCAACAGCCGGTCCATGCCGCGCAGCAACGCCCCGCCGCCCGTAAGACATATGCCCCGCTCGATGATGTCAGCGGCCAACTCGGGCGGGGTCCGCTCCAGGATCGTCTTGACCGCGGCCACGATCTGTGACACGTTCTCCGATATGGCGTCGCGTACCTCAAGGGAGCTAACGGTGACGGTCTGTGGCAGGCCGGAGACGATGTCTCGCCCCCGCACCTCCATCTCCTGCTCCTCGTCCTCCGTGCGACATGCCGAACCGATGCTGATCTTGATGTTCTCGGCTGTCCGCTCCCCGATGTCGAGGTTGTAGACCCGGCGGATGTGGCGCGTTATGGCCTCATCCAGGTCTGTGCCCCCGACGCGCAGGGAGTCGCTCACCACGATGCCCCCCAGAGAGATGACCGCGATGTCGGTGGTGCCGCCCCCTATGTCCACCACCATGTTGCCGCCCGGAGAGCCGATGGGCAGACCTGCACCGATGGCTGCGGCCATCGGTTCCTCGATGGGGAAGGCATCGCGGGCGCCAGCGGCGCGCGCCGCATCCAGGGCCGCCCGCTGTTCCACGCTGGTAGCCCCCGACGGGATGCAGACGATAACCACCGGCTTGAGAAGCCGCGCGCGGTTCCCGCAGGCCCGGCGGATGAGGAAGGCCAGCATATCCCGCGTCACGGTGTAATCGGCGATGACACCGTCGCGCAACGGGCGGATGGCAACGATGGAGCCAGGGGTCCGCCCCAGCATCTCCCGGGCTTCCTCACCAACAGCCAGAACGCGGCGACTCGTCTTCTCGATGGCGACGACAGAGGGCTCGCGGACCACGATCCCCCGGCCCCGTGCATAGACCAGGATGGTCGCCGTGCCCAGGTCAATTCCCAGACGCTCCCCAAAGCCTAGCACGTGGCAACCCCGGCTTCGGTACCGTGATGCTCCCGGGTGACGATGGCACCCAACGAGCTCAGCTTGGCGGTGAAGGTCTCATAGCCGCGGTCCAGGACCTCGGCCCCGGAGATGGAGGTGCGACCTTCGGCCGCCAGCCCCGCCAGAGCCAGGGCTGAGCCAGCCCGCAAGTCCATGGCCACCACGGGAGCCCCCGACAAACGTTCCACCCCGCGCACGATGGCCACGTGCTCCTTGACCTGGATGTCAGCGCCCATTCGCGTCAGCTCGTCGGCGTAGGTGAACCGGCTATCGAAGATCGTCTCCTCGATGACGCTGGTACCGGTCGCCACGGCGGCAACGACCGCCATGTTGGGCTGCAGGTCAGTGGGGAAGCCCGGGTAGGGGCCGGTGGAGATCTCGATGGGGTTCGGGCGCATGCGCATCCGTACCCGCAGGGTATCCTCAGTCCGGTCAATGTGCGCGCCGGCCCGCACCAACTCGCGCACCACGATGTCCATGTGATCCGCGCGGATGTCGGTCACCGTGATGTCGCCGCGTGTCACCAGCCCGGCCACCAGGAAGGTCCCTGTCTCCATGCGGTCGGGAATGGCCCGCACGGACGACGGGTGCAGCCGCGGCACGCCCTTGATCACGAGCCGCGACGTGCCCACACCGGTGATGTCGGCGCCACACGAGCGCAGGAAGTTCTCGCAGGACACGACCTCTGGCTCGCGCGAGGCGTTCTCGATGACCGTCGTTCCCTCGGCCAGCACGGCAGCCAGCATGATGTTGATGGTGGCGCCCACACTGCGCAGCCGGCCATCCAGGAAGATGTCGGTCCCGCGCAACCGGCTGGCCCGGGCGTGCATGACGCCATGTCGCTCCTGGACTTCTGCTCCGAGCTGCTTGAAGCCGGAGATGTGGAAATCCACGGGGCGGGGGCCGATGGCGCATCCGCCCGGCAAGGGCACTTCCGCCTCGCGGAAGCGCGACAGCAGCGGTCCGGCCACATAGAAAGAGCCCCGCATCCGGCGCACCAGGTGGTAGGGCGGGGCAAACGACGAGATGTGGGTCGCGTCAACATGCAGGGTGCCGGGCGCCGAGTAGGTGCACTTCGCCCCCAGAGAGCGAAGCGTCTCTATCATGGTATGGATGTCCTGGATGTCCGGGACGTTCTCGATGACCGTCTCGCCTTCGATCAGCAGCGACGCCGCCAGCAGCGGGAGCGCCCCATTCTTGGACCCACTGATGCGCACTTCACCGACGAGTGGTTGCCCCCCGGTGATATGAATAGTGTCCATGGCTGCTGCCGCTCCCTTCTGTGGCTGAGCGCTGGGCCATTGGGTGCCGGCCACCCCGGCTGTGTTGTCTGCTGTGACGCTGGCTGCGTCGCGTACTGCCACCCAAGGAGGGGCTGCTATGAGACTAACAGGTCCGACAGGGCGGGACGTCTGAGCCGACAGTAACGAAGTATGACGAGGTTCCGGCGGCTGCACCGAGCTGCCGTGTGCCGGGCTGGTACTCTACCGAACATGGTATGGCAAAGCGGCCTAACTGTCAATGCCTGCCCCCGCCACCTTCAGGCGGTTCAGGGCCCGGGCCAGGGCGAACTGCGCTCGCTGCACGTCCACGTCGGCGCCCAATCTCAGCCGCAGCCGCTCCCGGGCTCGCTCTGCGGCCCGGCGGGCGCGCTCCACGTCAATGCTCTCGGCAGCTTCGATAGCCTCTGCCATGATCACGGCCGTGCGGTCCCGGATGTGCATCACGCCACTGCTGATGGCGTACCGCTCCCAGTTGCGGTCGTGCCGTACCCGTACCTCCCCGACCCCCAGCTCGGCGATGGTGGGCGCATGCCGCGGCAAGACGCCAAAGTAGCCCTCAACCCCGGGCGCCACCACGCCATCGGCCTCGCCACGATACACCACGCCCTGCGGGGTCACGATCTCAACCTGCAGTTTCCCGGCGTCCATAGGGTCATCCCCATGCCCTGTGACCAGAGCAGTCTACTTCAGCGCCTCGGCAGCCTTGCGGACATCAGCCGTGGTGGCCACCATCCGGAACGCTGCCTCCGGCATATCGTCCAGGTCACCGGCCAGGATCTCCTCGAAGCCGGCGATAGTGTCCTCCACGGGCAGATACGCCCCGGGCAAGCCGGTGAAGACCTCGGCCACGAACATGGGCTGGGTCAGGAACTGCTGGATGCGTCGTGCCCGGGCCACGGTCAGCTTGTCGTCCTCACTGAGCTCATCAATGCCCAGGATGGCGATGATGTCGCGAAGATCCTTGTAACGTTGCAGGATCTCCTGCACGCCCCGGGCCACCCGGTAGTGCTTCTCGCCGACGATCCGGGGGTCCAGCATCCGTGACGCTGAATCCAGAGGGTCCACGGCCGGGAAAATGGCTTGCTCGAAAAGCTCGCGGGAGAGGTGGATGCTGGCGTCCAAGTGCGAAAAGGTGGTGGCCGGAGCCGGGTCGGTGTAGTCATCCGCCGGCACGTAAACCGCCTGCACCGAAGTGATGGAGCCGTTGAGCGTGGAGGTGATGCGCTCCTGCAACTGCCCCATCTCGCTGGCCAGCGTGGGCTGGTAGCCGACCGCGGAGGGCATCCGTCCCAGCAGCGCCGACACCTCCGACCCGGCCTGCGTGAACCGGAAGATGTTGTCAATGAAAAGCAGCACGTCCTGCCCCTGCTGGTCCCGGAAGTACTCAGCCATGGTCAGCGCGGTCAGACCCACCCGCAACCGCGCCCCCGGCGGCTCGTTCATCTGCCCGAACACCAGACACGTCTGGGGCAGTACGCCGGATTCCTTCATCTCCAGCCAGGTGCCATTGCCCTCTCGGGTGCGCTCGCCCACTCCGGCGAAGACGGAGACACCCTCGTGGCCTGTTGCCACGTTGTGGATCAACTCCATGATCAGGACCGTCTTGCCTACCCCCGCCCCGCCAAACAGGCCAATCTTGCCCCCGCGGGGGAACGGACACAGCAGGTCAATCACCTTGATCCCGGTCTCGAACTGCTCGACCGCCACCGATTGCTCCTGCAGCGGAGGGGCAGGGCGATGGATGGGCGCAGTTGGCGCGTCGGCGAGTTCTCCCAGACCGTCAATGGGCTGCCCCAAGACGTCAAAGAGCCGTCCCAGGGTCTGCGGACCCACGGGTACCGAGATAGGGGCGCCCGTGTCCTCGGCTGCCATGCCCCGCACCAGACCATCCGTGCTGGACATGGCCACGCAGCGCACCAGGTCGTCGCCCAGGTGCTGCGCCACCTCGGCCACCAGATTGATGCCCCGCTCGGGATCGCGAATGGTGATGGCGTTGAGCAATGGGGGGAGCGCATCACTTGGGAAACGAATATCCACGACCGGGCCGCGCACCTGCGCGATCGTGCCTGCCATACTAACTCCTCCAGACCTTCCCGGTCTCGTCCAGGTCGGTCACGGAAACAGCGGTAGTCTTCTGCCCCTGGGGTCAGCCGCTTTGCTGCAGTGCGTCAGCGCCGCCGACGACCTCCAGGATCTCGCTTGTTATCTGCTGCTGACGGGCGCGGTTCAGCTCGCGCGTCAGCGTCGCCCGCAACTCCTCAGCGTTCTCAGTGGCTGCAGACATGGCCGTCATGCGAGCCGCATGTTCGGCTGCCAGCGACTGCAGCAGCATGTTAACCAGCCGCGCCTCCACAGCGCGCGGCAACAGGGTGGCCAGCAGCTTCTCGGCCTCAGGCTCAAAGAGGTAGTCGGCGACCGCCTCGTCGGTCTGAGCGGCACCAGCGGCGATGGGCAGTAGCTGCGCCACGGCCGGCGGCCGGTGCATGGGTGACCGAAACTCGGTGTAGACCACGTGAACCGTGTCCACCAGGCCCCTGTCGTAGAGCTCTCTCACCTCGCGCGCGAGACCAAGGGCCTCGCGACTGCCATCCCTCAGGCCGGGTGCCGCAGCCTTGCCGACCACATCCCAGCGGCGACGGCGGCCCAGGTCAATGGCCTTCGCTCCGATGCAAAAGACCCGCACCGGCTCGTCGAACGAGGCCAGCAGTCCCTCGGCTGCACGGAACAGGTTCACGTTGTGACTGCCACAGAGTCCCTTGTCACCAGACACCACAACCACACCGCGCGCCTGCACCGGACGCTGTTGCAGGTAGGGATGCAGACCCTGTGGGCAGTTGGCAGCGACGCTGGCGGCCACATCTGTCAGCCGGCGCATGTACTCGCGCGAGGCTTCGACCGTTGGCTGCACCCGCTTGAGCTTGGCTGCGGACACCATCTGCATGGCCCGCGTGATCTGCCAGATGTTGCGGACCGTCTTGATCTTGCGCCGGATTGCCCGCAGGTTGGTGCCCATCTAACCCTTGGTCTCCCTGGCTTCTACTGCCCCGGTTGGCCGGCGGCGTGCTGTTTGAAGAAGTCGCCCATCGCCTGTCGGAGGGTCTCGGCGTCTGGGTCGTCCAGCCGCAGGGTCTCATTCAGGCGCCGAACCAGCTCCGGGTAGTGACTGTGGATATACTCCAGCAGTTGAGGTTCCAGCCGACGAATAGCGGCAACCTCGACCTGGTCCCAGAACCCCTGCGTCCCCGCAAAGATTGTGATCGCCTGGTCCACGGCTGACATGGGCGCATACTGGTCCTGCTTGAGGACCTCCATCATGCGCTCACCCCGGCTGAGGATCGCCTGGGTACTCACGTCCAGGTCGGACGCAAACTGCGCGAAAGCGGCGAACTCCCGGTAGTGGGCCAGGTCCAGCTTGAGCCGACCCGCCACGCGTTTCATGATGCCGGTCTGGGCGGCGCTGCCGACACGACTGACGCTCATCCCCACGTTCACCGCCGGTCGCTGCCCGGCATAGAACAGGTCGGGCTCAAGGTAGATCTGCCCATCGGTAATGGAGACGAGGTTGGTCGGGATGTAGGCCGAGAAATCGCCCTCCTGGGTCTCCACGATGGGCAGTGCTGTCAGCGATCCCCCACCATTGGCGTCGGAGAGCTTGGCGGCGCGCTCAAGCAGGCGCGAGTGCAGGTTGAAGATGTCACCCGGGAAAGCCTCGCGCCCGGGCGGACGACGCAACAGCAAGGACACCTCACGGTAAGCGTTGGCATGTTTGGAGAGGTCATCATAGATGACCAGGGCATGCCCTCCGCGATCGCGTACTTCCTCCCCGATGGCACAGCCGGCGTAGGGGGCGATGTACTGCAGGGCCGGGGGATCGGAGGCCGTAGCTGCCACAATGCAGGTATACTCCAGCGCCCCGTGCTGTTCCAGGACCGCCCGCGTCCGCGCCACGGTGGACATCTTCTGTCCGATGGCCACGTAGATGCACTGGACGCCCTGTCCCCTCTGGTTGATGATCGTGTCAATGGCCAGGGCCGACTTGCCGATCTGCCGGTCGCCAATGATCAGCTCCCGCTGGCCACGACCGATGGGGATGACCGAATCCACCACCTTCAGGCCTGTCTGCAGCGGCTCGCACACCGGCTGGCGTTCGATGACCCCCGGCGCCGGGTACTCCAGCGGCCGCCGCGCATCGCCGAGAATCTCGCCCTTGCCATCCAGCGGCTCACCCAGCGGATTGACGACCCGCCCAAACAGCGCCTCACCCACCCGGGTCTCGCTGATACGACCCGTCGTGCGGACCTCGTCGCCCTCGCCGATCTCATTGTCGGGCCCCAGGAGGATGACGCCCACGTTGTCCTCCTCCAGGTTCAGGACAATGCCCATCACGCCGCTGGAGAACTCCACCAGCTCACTGGCCATGGCCCCACCCAGGCCGTGGACTCGGGCGATGCCGTCGCCGACCTCCAGGACGGTGCCAACGTGGACCATCTCCAGAGTCGTCTCGAAGGCGCTGAGCTCCTGCTTCAGTACACTGGTGACTTCTTCCGGTTTCAGCACCGCAGTTCCCTCAGTTCTCCCCGATCGTCAGCTCTCATCCCTCGACCGCCTGAGCCCGCAGCTCGCGTTCGCGCTCCAGGTGCCGCCGGATGCTCTCGAGCCGCTGGCGAATGCTGCCGTCAACCACCAGGTCGCCGATCCGCACCGCCACGCCTCCGATCATTGCGGGCTCCACCCGCGTCTCCAGAATGATCTCGCACTGGAGAGCCTCCCGGAGCGCCTCAGCGACCGCCTGCCGCTGCGCGTCCGTGAGCGCCATGGCCGACGTGACCGTCGCATGACGGACGCCGCGGGCCTCGTCCAGCGCCTGGGCCATCAGGTCGCCCGCGTACCGCAGGACATCAACGCGGGAATGACGCACCAGTACGCGCATGAACTGGCAGACACACTCCGGCGCGGCCGATCCCACCACCCGCAGCAGCACCGCCAAGCGCCGGTCGGAGGGGATCTGCGGATTGCCCATCGCGTGTCGCAGCTCCGGCAGCGAGCCCCAGAGCTGTTGCAGCCCGCGCAGGGCCTCCAGGGCCGCGTCCTCCTCTCCGCGCTCCGTCGCGACAGCAAGCAGGGCACGAACGTATCTCCGGGCAACGCTCTCGATGGCCATCAGTCCGTTACCTCACAGCCCCTGTCGCGCACTCCATCACTGCTTGGCCTCGCCGGTGTGACGGGCGCGCCTGACGTCGGCCACGAACTTATCCACCAGGGCGGCCTGTCGCTCCTCATCAAGCGCTTCGCGGATGACACGCGCCGCAATATCGAGCGCCATGTCCGAGACCTGGGCCTTCAGTTCCGCCAGGGCGACCTCCTTGCTGTGGGCCAGCTCCCGCCGCCCCTGCTCGATCATCTGTTGGCGCTGGTGCCGACCCTCTCGCTGCAGCTCCTCGATGGCCTGCTTGGCCTCTTGCGTGAGCTGCGCTATCTCCTGCCGGGCAACCTGGCGCTCCTGGTCCAGTTCCTCCTGCAGTCGCGCCCGCTCGGCCTCCGCCTCCTGATGCATGGCGCGCGCCTCGGCGATCTGCCGATCTATCTCACTGGCCCGCTGCGCCATGAAATGGGAGATCGGCCCGAACATGAAGCGCTTCATGAACCACAACAGCAGCAGAAAGCCGATCAGGTTGATCAGCAGTACGCCCGGCTCTATCCCCAGTTCCTTCAGTATCTCCATGGGGCTTCATCGGCCTCCCAGCCGCCGTCGCTTCTACCCGCCGCCGCGACTGACCGCAACCTCGATCAGCGCCCCCAGTTTGCCGTTAAGCAGGAAGAACACCAGCAGCGCGTAGATAACCAGTGATTCGATGAAACCCAGGGCGATGATCATGACCCGCTGGATGTCACCGGTCGCGTCCGGCTGTCGGGCAATCGCCTCGAGAGCCGCGGCAGCCGCCTTGCCCTGTCCGAGGGCTGCCGACAGTACCGCGATCGACACACCCAGACCCACCACCAGCGCCAATGCAGCTTCAAGTGTCATGGGAGCTACCTCATTTCGCAGTTTGCGGCGCCGGCCGCGCCGCCTGATCCGGGGCCGGTAGGGCCGCGGAGTGACGATTCCTGCCTCGCTCAGGCCGAGGAGGGCATCTCGGCCGCAGGCTCGGAGGCTTCGGCATGGGCCTCCTGAGTCCCGTGCCCCTCGTGAGCCGTCGCCAGACTGATGTAGACCGCACTCAGCATCGTGAAGATAAGAGCCTGGATGAACCCTCCGAACAAAGCGAAGGCCACCATGACCAGATGGAAGGGGACGGGAATATAGATCGCGTGCAGTACCTGGGCCGCCAGCTTGCTCAGCTCGGCAACGACGGTATCCTCGCCGAAGATGTTGCCGAAAAGACGAAGCGACAGCGAGACGGGCTTGGCCAGTTCACTGATGATGTGCAAGGGATTGGCAAAGTGCCCCAGATAGCGCCAGCCATGGGCCTTGAACCCGTAGTAATGGACCGCACAGAAGATCACCAGCGCCAGGGCCACGGTCATGTTCAGGCTGGCCGTGGGTGACAGGCAACCGGGAATCAGCCCAAAGACGTTCAGGCAGAAGATGTAGATGAAGCTTGTCGCCAGCAAGACGACGTGCTTCTCCCCCTCGGGGCCCATTACGCTAACCGCAAAACCCCGGAAGACCTGAGTGACCCACTCCCAGAAGTTCTGCCAGCCCCTCGGCACCGGTGTCATGCGACGCGTTCCGAGAAGTACTAGCAACACCAGGACCAGGATAACGGTCCAGTTGGCGTAGGTCGTAGCGTTGATGAAGCCGTGGGCCCACTCGGGGATGGGCAGGGCGTTATACCAACTGCCCGGATGCTCTTCCATCGCGTTGCTCCGTCATAGACGGCCTGGCTCCGCCCGGCAGCCCGCAGGCAGCCATCGGAGGGCCTATCGGCACAGGCCCTGGTCAGCCTTAGCCGGCGCCCGCCGCAGGCCCGCCCCCAGCCCGAACAGCATGGCCATGCCCAGACCCAAAGCCATTGCCACAGGACTGACGTGACAGCAGACCAGCAGAAGGTAGATCAGAACCGCAAAAACGGGCCACTTGGCCAGTTGGAGGGTCACCAGGGCAGTGCGCCGGCCCCTTGTGACATTCTTCACGAAGGCCCGCCCCAGTAGCACCAAGGTGCACACGCTCGCCCCGCCGAGAGCGACCCCGGACAGAAACCCGGCAGCGACTGCCAGCGAACACGTGGTAGACAGGAGGACGGTCACGGCCGCCGTTGCGCCCAGACCCACCAGCAACATGCCGCTTGCTCCGCGCCTCAACCCGCTCGGTCCTTGCCCTTTCCGGCCAGGGCCACCAGCCGCAGCATCTCCAGGAAACCGCCGATCGTACCCAACAGGAAACCGATTACGGTGAGCCACGGCTCCGTGCCCCACCGCCTGTCCAGCCAGGCCCCGCCCAGGGCTCCCAGGGCCACGCTAACGGCCATGGTGAAACCGATGCCACTCACAATTGCGGCCGCACGGAGGGCGCCTACGATCCTCTCAGCGCTCCGCTCGCGGCCGTCGCCCGGCATCGGCTCTCACCTGTCTGCCGGCGATAATACACCCCCTCTGTCCGGCTGTCAAGCGCGGCCCAGCGGCCTCCAGTCCCGTCATCCCCGCTCCTTGACGGCCTCCGGGGGCTCTGGTAAACTGCCTCCGATCAGCCCTTTGGCGGAGGCCGCGCGATGCCAGACGTAACCTTGGACGACGTGCGCCATGTGTGCCGCTTGGCCCGCCTTGACCTCTCCACGAGCGAGATGGAGCGGGTGCGCGGCGAACTGAACCGGATTATGGCGCATTTCCATGAACTCCAGGCGCTTGACACCGAGGGCGTGCCGACCACGTCGCACGCCATCCCCATGTCCAACGTCTACCGCGAGGACATCCCTGGCGTGTCCCTGCCGGTCGAGAAGGTCATCCAGAACGCCCCCGACAGCGTTGAGGGGTTCTTCCGCACCTCCCTCTTCGTCGAGGAATGACCTCTGCAGCGGCGGTCCAACGTCTCTGCCTCATCCGCACTCATGGCCGCCGACACCAAGGAGACTATCACCGTGCAGTTGCATGAACTCACCGCCTGGGAGCTTACGCAGAAGCTCCAGCAGCGCGAGATTTCGGCTGTCGAGGCCGTAGAGGCCTGTTTCGACCGCATTGCGGCGGTGGAGGATCGGGTCAAGGCTTACCTGTGCCTGACTCGCGACCAGGCACTGCAACAGGCCCGGGAAGTGGATGCCCGCCGGGCCAGTGGGGAGGCCTTGCCGGCGACAGCGGGCGTGCCGATCGCCTATAAGGACCTGCTCTGCACCGATGGCGTGCCGACGACCTGCGCCTCCCGCATCCTGGCCAACTTCGTGCCACCCTACGATGCCACGGTTGTTGAGCGCTGCAGCCAGGCGGGGCTGCCCATGGTTGGCAAGGCCAACATGGACGAGTTCGCCATGGGCTCGTCCACGGAGAACTCGGCCTTCCAGATCACTGCCAACCCCTGGGACCTGGAGCGCGTCCCCGGAGGCTCCAGTGGCGGCTCCGCGGCGGCGGTGGCGGCGGGCGAGGCCTTCTGGGCCCTGGGAACCGACACTGGCGGCTCGATCCGCCAGCCCGCTTCCCTTTGCAACCTCGTTGGGATGAAACCCACCTACGGCCGCGTTTCCCGCTATGGCGTGGTAGCTTACGCCTCCTCGCTGGATCAGGTCGGTCCGCTGACCAGAGACGTCCGCGACTGCGCCCTGCTGCTGGGTCTCATTGCCGGCAGGGACCAACGGGATTCGACCTCCGCCGCGGTGCCAGTGCCGGATTACACCGAGGTCCTGGGGCGCGACGTGACAGGGCTCAGGGCCGGTATCGTGCGCGAGCTGCTGTACGGCGAGGGCATTGAGTCTGACGTGCGCGAGGCTGTCGAGGCTGCTATCAAGACCCTTGACTCTCTGGGCATGGCCTGTGAAGAGGTCAGCCTACCCCACTCCGAGTACAGCCTCCCCTGTTACTACATCATCGCCCCGGCCGAATGCTCCAGCAACCTGGCGCGTTACGATGGCGTTCGCTACGGCCACCGGACCGAGCGCGAGACCACCAGCGTCTATGACATGTTCGCCAAGACCCGCGAAGAGGGCTTTGGGGACGAGGTTAAGCTCCGCATTATCAAGGGCACTTACGTGCTGAGCGCCGGGTACTATGACGCCTACTACCGCAAGGCACTGCAGGTCCGCACCCTTATCAAGCGCGACTTCGAGCAGGCCTTCGAGCGCTTCGACTTACTCATCTGCCCCACGTCGCCCAGTGTGGCCTTCAGGATCGGCGAGAAGGCTGACGACCCGCTGGCCATGAAGCTGGCGGACATCTGCACCCTGCCCATCAATCTGGCGGGCATCCCGGCCATGAGCGTGCCCTGTGGCTTCTCCGGCGGCCTGCCCATCGGCATGCAGCTCATGGGCAAGCCCTTCGACGAGCCGACGCTGCTGCAGGTCGCCTACGCCTACGAGCAGTCCTGCGACTGGCACAGGCGCCGCCCAGCACTCTGAACCGCCCTGGGCCGGCCCTTGCGTCCCGCAGGGACGGTCTCCTGTCGGCCGGTTACGTCACTGCCTGGGCGAGCGGGACCGGGCCCCATCGAGGCTGAACCGATGACCTCTCGCGACCGCGTGCTCACCGCCCTCCGCTGCCAGCAGCCCGACCGCGTTCCCCTGAGCCTCTTTCTCAATCCCTACGATGCTGACAGCGCTTACGTGCGTGACCCAAGTTACGCCGAGCTGATGGCCGCCTGCCGTGAGTATGAGGACGTCTTCTACAACTACTACGTGCCCATGGGTTTCCTGCTCACTGCCACCCCCGTCGAGACACAGGTGAGGCAACTCCCTAACGGCGACACGGAGTATCGCGTCGAGACTCCCCGAGGCCCGTTGACGTCCATCTACAGAAGCGGCGCCCGGGGCGAAGTGAAGCGCTGGATCACCGAGCCCGTGGACATTGAGAGGTGGCTCTCGCTCCCCTACGTTCCCGTGACCGTGGATCACGCCCCCCTCCTCGAGGCCCGTAACCGTCTTGGCGATCGGATCACTACCCAGGTCGTCATGACCGATCCAGCGTGCTGCACGGGCTGGATCGCCGAGGAGACGGTGGCGTTGTGGACCATCGAGGAGCGCGGCCTGCTGCGGGAGTTCTATGACGAGTGCTTCCGGCGACATATGGACCTGGTCGAGCAGGTCTGCGCCGGACCGGCGGATGTGGTCTACTTCAACGGGCCCGAGTACTGCATCCCGCCGTTGATGTCACCGCGCGATTTCGAGGAGTTTGTGGTCTACTATGACACCCAGCTCTTCGCCCTCATCCGCGAGCGCACGGACAAGCTCATCATCGTCCACAGCCACGGCAAGGTGCGCCACTTCCTTACCCAGTTCCGCGACACGGGCTTGCACGGCCTGAATGTCCTGGAGCCCCCGCCCATGGGCGATGTGGTCTTGTCCGAGGCCAAGCAGCTCATCGGCGACACGGTCTGCCTCATCGGCAACTTGCAGTGGAGCGAACTGATGGACGCCTCGCCCGACGGTGTCCGCCGTCTGGTCCGGGAGGCTATGGACCAGGGCAAGCCCGGCGGGGGCTTCATCCTCTCTCCCACCGCCATGCCCTACGCCTTCCCCCTTCTTCCTGAGCATAGCCGCAACCTGAGCCTGTACCTGCAGTATGGACATGAGTATGGGGCCTACTGACGCCCGCAGCTGGAACGCAACAGGGCCCGACCACAGCGGTCGGGCCCTGTCGTTGTCTTTACGACAGGCGGGGTTCTACAGTTACCCTTCCGACAGGAGGGACACTCGACTCGTCCCTCGCTGGGCCGGGCACTCCAGTTGCTCCTCCGCTGGACGGGGCATCCCCGTTACCCCTCCGGTAGGCAGGGCATCCCAGTTGCCACTCCGCTAGACTAGACGGGGCCTCCCCGTTGCTCCGGTAGGCGGTGCATCCTGCCCCGCCGGCGCGGCTGGAAGCCGCGCCTACAGTCCCGGAGGCCTATCCCCGCCACTCCGCCCGGAAGCCGGGCCTATCCGAGCGTCGGCCTAGTAGTCCATCCCGCCCATGCCGCCGCCACCCGGGGGCATCGGGGGCTCGGGCTCCGGCACTTCGGCCACCAGAGCCTCGGTGGTCAGCACGAGCGAGCCGATGGAGGCAGCGTTCTCCAGCGCCGAACGGACAACCTTCACCGGATCAATGACGCCCGCCTTCACCAGGTCGCCGTACTCCTCTTTCAGGGCATCGAAGCCATACCGGTTCGACTTGTGGCTCAGTATCTTCTCCGCCACGACACTGCCCTCATAGCCGGCATTGGCCGCGATCCTGCGCAGGGGCTCGGCGGCCGCCTTCTTCACGATGGCGATGCCGGTCTGCTCGTCCTCAACGTCAGAGGTGGTTTCCAGAGCCGCGGCAGCCCGCAGCAGCGCCACGCCACCGCCAGGCACGATCCCCTCTTCGAGGGCCGAGCGAGCCGAGGACAGCGCATCCTCATAGCGATGCTTGAGCTCCTTCAGCTCGGTGTCCGTCGCCGCTCCAACCTTGATCACGGCCACGCCGCCGGCCAGCTTGGCCAGCCGCTCCTCGAGCTTCTCGCGGTCGTAGTTGGAGTCCGTGGTCTCAATCTCCTTGCGGATCTGGGCGATGCGGGCGGCGATCTCCTCGGCGCTCCCGCCACCACTGACGATCGTTGTGTCGTCCTTGGATACCACAACCCGCTCCGCGGTGCCCAGGTCCTCAAGCTGCACGTTTTCCAGCTTGATGCCGAGGTCCTCGGAGATGAACCGACCACCGGTCAGAATGGCGATGTCCTCACAGTTGCGCTTGCGGCGGTCGCCAAAGCCCGGGGCCTTGACAGCCACAGCCTGGATGGTGCCCCTCATCTTGTTGACAACGAGGGTCGCCAGGGCTTCCGCCTCAACGTCCTCGGCGATGATCACCAGCGGCCGCCCGGCCTGGGCGATCTTCTCCAGCACCGGCACGATGTCGGCCGCCGACGAGATCTTCTTCTCGTAGACCAGGATCAGGGGCTTCTCGAGCACCGCCCGCATATTCTCGCCGTCGGTGACGAAGTAGGGCGAGATGTACCCCTTGTCAAACTGCATCCCCTCGACCACCTCGACCTCGGTGCGACCAACCTTGGACTCCTCTACCGTGATGACGCCGTCCTTGCCGACCTTGTCCATGGCATCGGCGATAACCTCACCGATCTGGTGGTCGTTACCGGCGATACCCGCAACATTGGCGATGTCGTCGCGGCCCTCCAGCGGCTCGGACATCTCCCGGATTTTCTCCACCATGGCGGCCGTCGCGCGCTCGATACCCCGCTTGATCAGCATGGGATTGGCGCCGGCAGCGACGTTCCGCAGGCCGGCATGGACGATGGCCTGGGCCAGCACCGTCGCCGTGGTGGTCCCGTCACCGGTGTCGTCATTGGTCTTTGAGGCGACTTCCTTGCAGAGCTGGGCACCCATGTTCTCGTACTTGTCTTCCAGCTCGACTTCCTTGGCCACCGTCACGCCATCCTTGGTGATGGTGGGTGCGCCCCACTTCTTCTCAATGACCACATTGCGGCCCTTGGGGCCCAGGGTCACCCCGACTGCGTCAGCGACTTTGTCAACGCCGCGCTCCAGAGCGCGACGCGCTTCCTCATTGAACGCCAACTGCTTCTTGGCCATACCAACAATCCTCCTTTGCTCCGCCTGGGGACGCTACTCCTTGACCGCCAGGATGCTACCCTCATCGATGAGCAGGTAGTCTTCGCCCTCGTGGCTGACTTCGGTGCCGCCAAACTCACTGTAGACCACCACGTCGCCCACCTTCACGCTCATGGCCCGTCGCTCGCCACTGTCCAGCAGCTTGCCCGGCCCCACGGCTACGACTTCGCCCTCCCGGGGCTTCTCCTGGGCCTTCTCCGGCAGAATGATGCCGCCGGCAGTCTTCTCTTCGGCCGAGAGGGGCTTGACCAGCACGCGGTCTCCCAACGGTTGAAGCATACGCTGTGCACCACCTTGACACTACGAGGATCTGCCTCCACGGCACGACAGAGGGTCCGGGCGGGCCGGGAGGCAATGTTAGCACTCTCACTGCCGGAGTGCTAACGCCCCGGATTATAGCCAGTCCCCGCCCATGAGTCAACACCCGGAACAACTATGTGGGGGAAAGCATCGGGAAGAGGCATCGGAAAGATAGGGGAAACTGCGTCTCACATGGCCCGGCGGCCCTGCAGGGCCCGCACCAGGGTCACCTGGTCCGCGTAGTCCAGTTCGGCCCCCACGGGAAGCCCTAGAGCTGGCCGGGTGATGTTGCTGATACCGGCTGCGGCGAGCACCTGCCGCAGATACTCGGCCGTGGCGTCACCCTCCACCGACGGACTCGTGGCCAGAATGACCTCGGCGGGTTGGAGGCGACTGACGCGGTCCACAAGCTGGGCGATGGTGAGGTCGTCAGGTCCGATCCCGTCCAGGGGCGACAGCAGGCCCCCCAGAATGTGATAGAGCCCACGGTAGTCATTGGCCCGCTCGATGGCCATGGCGTCAGCCGGCTCCGCGACCACACACAGGAGTCGCCGATCGCGCCCCGGATCGGCACAGACGGCGCACAGCTCGCCCTCTGCGTAGTTGAAGCATTCCTGACAGCGGGTCACCGCCTCCGGCAGCGCGACCAGGGCCTCGCCCAGGGCTCGCACATCGGCCGGGTTGCGCTTCAGCAGGGCGAAGGCCAGGCGCTGGGCGCTCTTGGGGCCGATGCCGGGCAAGCGCTCCAGTTCCTCGATCACACGCTGCAGGGGGCGAGGGTATCGTAGCATAGTCAGATTCGGGGCCGATGACAACGCCTAGAAGATGTCCGGCAGCTCAACGCCCAGTGCTCCCAGCGGGGTCGCCCCCATGATCTCTTGCCGTCGAAGCTCAGCCGCCCGAGCCTGGCAGTCGCGGACCGCTGAGGTCACCAGGTCTGCCAACAGCTCGACATCGTCAGGATTGACCACACTGGGATCTATGTGCAACTCCAGGAGTTGGCCGGATCCGGTCATCTTGCACCGCACCACCCCACCGCCCACACTGGATTCCACGACCGCCAGTTCCAGCTCCTGCAGGGCCTTCTGCAGATTCGCCTGAATGGCTCCCAACTGGCTCTCGATGAGTTTTTGCAGCGGGTTGTTAAGCATCATAGCTCCGTCATCTTGTGGCAACGTCTATTCCGGATCGGGTTCTCCGGGATCCGGCAGAATCTCCTCCGCCCCCGGGAACAGCCTCAGGGTCTGACTCATGGCCTCTTCAGCCGTAAGTGGCCGCTTCGACGGCTCCGGCGGTGGCGCCCCTTCGCCGTCAGGGGCAGCGGGACCGGCAGGCTCCGTCTGCGGCGGCGGCATCGCCGCACCGGGCACGGGCTCCGCCGGAGGGGCCGGTTCAGAAGCCGGCGCTGGCTCCTGGGCGGTCTCGGGAGCCCGCTGCTCAGTCTGGCTCGCGGCGGCGGTAACCTGTTCCTGCTCCTCAGCCAGTTGGCAGATCAGTGTGATCGGACGCCTGAAAAGGCGCGACAGCGCGTCTTCTACGGTCTGGCGGTAGTCCTCGCTGACTTTGGTGAAATGGAACTTGAACTGCGGCGCAAAGCTGATGGTCAGGCGGCCCTCGTCGAAATGCGCCGGTAGGGCCTCCTTGAGGAACGCAGCCAGGGGGACCTGCCCCATCCTCCGCAGTTGGACCCCCAGCGCATCCCAATGCTCACGGATCAGCTCCAGCGAGAGGTTGGAGCCCACGGTCTGGGACGGCGAAGGCGTCACCGGCGTCCGCGGTGCCGGCTGGGGCGCGGCGGCTGCTGCGGGTTGGACGGCGGGAGCTGACGGCCGGGCAGATGTCGCGGTCGCCCCGGTCGGGCCGACGGATGGTCTTGCGGCCGCGGGCTGACGGATCAGCTCCACCAGCGCCATCTCCAGCAGCAGGCTGTGGTGAGAGCTGCTCTTCAGTTGGGTGCGTAGCTCCGCCAGCGTCTTGAGCGCCGCCAGCAGACGCTCTGCGCCGAGGCTTGTGGCAAGCTCCGCCATCTGTTGCCGACTGCCGGCGCCAAGCTGCAGCCAGGCCTCGCCCTCGGTGCCCAGCGCCAGCCGAAGCAGATCGCGGAAGAACGCTGTCAGATCTTCAACGAGACGGTCGAGATCCTTGCCTTCGCCAACCAGGCGGTCTACCGCTGCGAAGGCTCCCGCCAGGTCCTGGCGGGCCACGATCCCCGCGATCTCGGCCAGGGCCTCGCCCTCGGTGGCGCCGAGCATACGGCGGACGGTCTCCAGCGTGACGGCGCCGTCGCTGAAGGCCACTGCCTGCTCGAGGATGCTTTCGGCGTCTCGCATTGCGCCTTCTGCCGCCCGGGCGATGGCGGCGAGGGCGTCGTCTTCGACCGCGATGCCCTCCTGCTCGGCGATCCGTTGCAGGGCCTGCACCTGGTCGGGCAGGGAGATGGGCCGGAAGTCATACCGCTGGCAACGTGAGATGATGGTCGCGGGCACCCGGTGGGTCTCGGTGGTCAGGAGCGCGAAGTAGGCGTGCGCCGGGGGCTCCTCGAGGGTCTTGAGCAGGGCGTTGAAGGCGCCCGTGCTCAGCATATGCACTTCGTCCAGGATGTAGAGCTTGCAGCGGTACTGCGCGGGACTGTACTTCACCTTCTCGCGCAAGTCGCGGATGTCATCCACGCTGTTGTTGCTGGCCGCGTCCATCTCGACGACGTCCATGGCCCGGCCTTCCAGGATGGAGACGCAGGCGTCGCAGACGCCACAGGGGTCGGGGGTGGGGCCGTTGACGCAGTTGAGAGCCCGCGCCAGGACGCGCGCTGTAGTGGTCTTGCCAGTCCCGCGAGGCCCGGTGAAGAGATAGGCGTGGTGAATGCGGCCAGCGGCTACGGCGTTCTTGAGCGTGCGGCTGATATGTTCCTGGCCAACGATGTCGTCAAAGGTGCGGGGCCGGTACTTGAGGGTGAAGGACTGATAGCTCATGGCGACGGACAGCTCCTGGGCGGTTCCCCGGCCTGCGGGCAAGTCCGTTCGGTCGCCATGCCGGGGTCGAGCGGAGCGAGATGTGCGTTCCGCGCGCGGCAGGCCACGCGCTTCACGCTGGCAGGGCAAGAGCTATGGTGGCTCAGAGGATCTAGTTCGCCGTGCACCCCGCCTCTGACAACACCGCCCAGGCGGTACCCTGGTGGCTGGCTCGGGTCAGGCTGGCCGCGGCACAGACAACTACTCAGCTACCGTTGCTTCCTCTCGGACCTGGCGGGGTTCACCAAGGCTGCCTTGCGCGGGGCCCAACCGTCAACACTGCCCTCCAGAGGCAGTCCCTAAACGATGAGGCCGCGGGCGGGGAATTAGCCCCCACTATTGCGGATTGTGGGTACAGGGAACCGCAAGCTCCCCGGTTAGCACGGCGAAAAGCGCCTCCCTGGCCGGACGCGCCGGCGACTCAACAACGGCCCGGCCACATGTCATGGCGGAGAGAGTGGGATTCGAACCCACGGTACCCTTGCGGGTACACGCGCTCTCCAGGCGCGCACCTTCGTCCGCTCGGTCATCTCTCCGCCCACCCGCTCCCTGGGCTCGCAAGCCAAGAGGTAGGGGACGGCAATATGCTGGCGGAGAGGGAGGGATTCGAACCCTCGAGTGGAGTTTGACCCCCACTACGCGATTTCGAGTCGCGCGCATTCAACCGAGCTCTGCCACCTCTCCGCATCCAGTTGTCAAGGCTCCATCGCACGCCGGCCTGGTCTCAGGTCGGACCGTCCCTCTGGTGGCGCCCCCGGGCCGATTCGAACGGCCGACCTTCAACTTAGGAGGTTGCTGCTCTGTCCTTCTGAGCTACGGGGGCACCCCAAACCTCAAGGTCACCAGGTAAGCGCCAGCGCCGGTGAGCCCCGGGAGCTCACCGGCCACAGACACCATGCCGCAAGACTACTGGCGCGCCCGGGCCGATTCGAACGGCCGGCACCTAGCTCCGCAGGCTAGCGCTCTATCCCCTGAGCTACGGGCGCGCAAACCGCCAACTTCCAATCGCAAGCGGACCTGCGATCCGCAATATCAACCGTGGTACGCCCGGGCCGATTCGAACGGCCGCACCCGGCTCCGGAGGCCGGTGCTCTATCCCCTGAGCTACGGGCGCATCTGGCGGAGAGGGCGGGATTCGAACCCGCGACAGAGTTTTCCCCTGTAATCGCTTAGCAGGCGATCGCCTTCGACCACTCGGCCACCTCTCCGGTAGGGCAGCGATTGTACCACAAGCCCTTCCCTACTGCAAGCACCAAAACCTTTGTCCCATGGGGGGCAGGGGAAAGCCACGCTGATGCCTAACAAAGAACCCAGATGTTGCTGCCCGCACCCACCGGGCCTGCATGCCCAGCCGGAGAGGTGATGGTCCTGTGACCCATCGCATACGCCGGCCGGCAGTAGCCGGCCAGTTCTACGAGGCGAGCCGTGAAGCGCTGCTAGCCGAGATCCGTGACGCCTATCTCGACGCCCGCGGGCCGGGAGAGCTGCCAAAGGTGACGCCGGGCTGGACCGGGAAGCTTCTGGGGCTGGTCAGCCCCCATGCGGGCTACATGTACTCCGCCCCCGTGGCCGCGCACGGTTTCCTCGCCCTGGCCCGGGAGGGTCGGCCCGAACACTGTGTCGTGATCGGCCCCAACCACGGCCGTGGCGCCTGGGTCTCAGCCATCCAGACTAGCGGCGCGTGGCTTACCCCCCTGGGCGAGGCGCCCGTGGATGGGGCCCTGGCCGCGGAGGTCGCCGCAGCGGTCCCCTGGCTGGAAGACAGCGCAGATGCCTTTCGTGGAGAGCACAGCTTGGAGGTGCAGGTCCCCTTCCTGCAGCATCTCTACGGCCCGGACTTCCCCTTCGTGCCAGTCATGATGCTGGACCAGGACCTGCGAGCCGCCCGCGATCTTGGTGAGGCTCTGGGGCGCATCCTACAGGACAGGGCGGCCGTGATCGTTGCCAGCACTGATATGACGCACATGGAGACGCGGCAAGTCGCCAGCGGCCAGGACCGCCTGCTGGCCGAGCGCATCCTGGCGCTGGACCCAGAGGGTCTGATCCGGGAACGGGCGCGGCGCAACATCACCATGTGCGGCTATGGGCCTACCGCCGCCATGCTCTTTGCCGCCAAGGCGCTGGGCGCCACCC
>JABLXH010000065.1 GCA_013178155.1 Armatimonadota bacterium
CATGTGCTGATGGTGGGTCTCCGGGTCCGGGGCCTCGACAGCCCGCAGATAAGCATCCAGTGGCACTTTGGCGTCGACAACGATACGCTCGCCACCGGGCAGCCTCACCACCATGTCGGGGCGCTGGGTGCCGCCCTCCACGGTGACTTGCTCCTCGAAGTCGCAGTACTGGCTCATACCAGCCATTTCTACGGCGTTACGCAGTTGCATCTCACCCCAGCGGCCGCGTACCTCGGGGCGGCGCAAGGCGTTCACAAGCTTGGTTGTCTCTTGCTGCAGCCGCATCTCCGCTTCGCTCAGCCCCCTGAGCCGCTCTTCCAGGGAGGCGTAGGCCGTCTGGCGCCTCTCCTCCAGGGACTTGAGCGCCTCCTCGTACCGTCTTAAGCTCTCCGATAGGGGCTCCACCAGCCCCTTGATGGCCTCCTGCCGCGTGGCCAACTCGCCTTGAGCCGCCTGGCTCAGCGTCTCGAACCGTTGCTGGGCCAGCTTGAGGAAATCCTCACTACTGCGTGAAAGGACCTCCTGCGAGAGCGAGGCAAACGCCTCTCGCATCTGCTCGACGAGCTGTCCGCGTTCCTCAAGCGCCCGGTCGCGTTCGACCAGCGTGGCCTTCAGGCTGCTGGCAGTCCGATCCAGATCTTGCGCTCGCATCTCGCTTTCGGCGAGACGAGCCTCAAGCGACCTGACCTGCTCCGCACGACCCAGGAGTTGAGCCTCCATCGCGGCCTTGTCCTTCTCTAGGTCCAGCAGGTGGCTCTCGCGCTCGGACAAAGCCAACTGTGCGTCTGCGAGTGCTTTCTCAACCGCACGGCGTTGGGCACCCGCGATCAGCCAAGCCGCGACGAAGCCCGCAATCAGGCCCAGCAGTGCGCCGACGATGGCAGCGACGATAGTCTCCAAGATGGTCACCTCGGAACCGGCGGTCTCCAGGCATAGCAGGTCATCATGTTGCCATAGAAGGGCGGCGACCTGCGATCAAAGGGTGGCACTCCCGGCAGGCCCTGCACAACCATCCACACCGCATCTATCAGGACCTCAAGGCCCTGCCACCAGCGGAAATAAGGAGTCATCATGTACGGAAAGGCAATCCTCCTGACTTCCCACCCAGCCCGCGTCAGTAGCCGGCGGAGAGTGGTGGGTGAGAAGTTGTAGAGCATGTAGTCAGGGGCAAGCAGCCGGAAGTGATGACGGTAGAGCCTCGCACACAGACTTGCGATGTTTGGGGTCGCACTCACCACCAGCAGCCCCCCGGGCCTGGTCACGCGCAGCGCCTCGCGGGCCGCGCCCAGGGGGTCAGCGAGGTGCTGCAGAACCCCTCGCATCTGTACAACATCGAAGTAGCTGTCCGGGAAGCCGGCGTCATGTAGCTCCCCCAGGGCGAGGTGGGTCAGACCGAGATGCTGCCTCCCGTACTCAACATAGCCTTCGCAGACATCAACTCCGTATACCTCGAAGCGATCAGACATGAGCGCCAGAAACTCCCCCGTGCCGCACCCAATATCCAGGAAACGCCCGCCGGGTACAAGTCGCAGAATCGTCTGGCGCTCCAGTTGGTACATCTGGCGACGCTGTGCGGCCAGAGCAGCGTCCTGGTGTCTGTCAACATAGCTGGTCTGATACCGCGCCCGCAACTGCTCTGGGCTCGGACGTGGGCAGGTATACACGAGACCGCAATGCACGCACCGGACGACCCTTTCACCGAGCGCCGCACACCATGGCATGGTCTCCTGGCCGCCACAGAGGTTGCAGGCCACGGGGTCCTGGTTTGCTGATTGCATCCTGGCGAGATCTCCGCGTAGCGTGGCGGCCCAGCCGTCGTCCCTAACATAATAGCCGCAGCGAGTGCGATGGGCAAGCTGACGAACCCGGAACATCGGTTGGTCTCGATAGCGTGATCACAAAGCCTCGGTCGGCGAGGTGAAGACCAGTAGTGCGGCGAATAGAGGAGGGCGTCGGCTGGAGCGGCCGACCGCCAGTGCCACGGGCGTGGCGAAAACTACCGGTCGCCTGCGCGACCGTGAACTGGAGGAAGCCAGTGAGTTCTCGAAGGATAGACCTGCCGCTTAGCGAGATGCCGGATAAGTGGTACAACATCGCCCCCGACCTGCCAAGGCCCCTCGATCCACCGCTGCACCCAGGCACCCGACAGCCGATCGGGCCCGAGGACATGGCCCCCATCTTTCCGATGGGGCTGCTTGCCCAGGAGATGAGCAGCGAGAGCTGGATCGAGATCCCGGACGAAGTGCGGTACGCCTACCAGTTGTACCGGCCCACACCAGTCTACCGGGCCTTTGAGCTCGAGAAGGCACTGGACACCCCGGCACACATCTACTACAAGCACGAGTATGTCAGTCCAGCCGGTAGCCATAAGCCGAACACAGCGATCCCGCAGGCCTATTTCAATAAGCTGGAGGGCGTGAAGAAGATCTCAACTGAGACGGGGGCCGGGCAATGGGGGAGTGCTCTCTCCATGGCCTGTCGGATGTTTGGGCTTGAGTGCGAGGTGTTCATGGTCGGCGTCAGCTACGACCAGAAGCCCTACCGGCGGGTGCTCATGGAGACATGGGGGGCCACCTGCCATCGCAGCCCCAGCAACCTCACCAACATCGGCCGGCGTTTCTTGGCTGAAGACCCCAACCATCCCGGATCGCTGGGCATCGCGATCACGGAGGCTCTGGAGGTTGCCGTTGCGGATGAGAGCACCAAGTATTCGCTGGGCAGCGTGCTCAACCACGTTATGCTCCATCAGACAGTCATCGGCTTGGAAGCCATGAAGCAGATGGAGCTGGCAGGGGAGTACCCTGACGTCGTGATCGGATGCTTTGGTGGGGGCTCCAACTTTGCCGGCATCAGCTTCCCCTTCATCCGGGAAAACCTCAAATCAGGCAAGAAAACAAGGATTATTGCGGTCGAGCCAAAGGCGGCACCGACGTTGACGCGCGGCCCCTACCGGTACGACTTCGGCGACACCGGCCAGATGACACCGTTGCTGCGGATGTTCACCCTGGGACATGGCTTTGTCCCGGCGCCAATCCACGCCGGCGGCCTACGCTACCACGGATCGGCTCCGCTGGCTTCCGCCTGCCTGGACCAGGGATTGATCGAAGCCGTGTCTTACCACCAGACGGCTTGCTACGACAGCGCCGTGCTGTTCGCCCGTACCGAGAGCTGGGTGGTGGCGCCCGAAACCTCGCACGCCGTGCACGCCGCCGTTGAGGAGGCGCGCAAAGCAAGGGAGACCGGAGAGCCGAAGGTGATCCTGTTCAACCTGAGCGGGCACGGCATCCTGGACCTGGCAGGCTACGAGAAGTACCTGAGTGGCCAGTTGGAGGACTACGAGCTGCCTCAGGAAGAGATCGACAAGTCCCTGGCCGCTGTGCCGGAGGTCTGAGAGCAGCGCCCAACAATCGCGACAATGATGACAGCGGCCCCGGTCACAAGCCGGGGCCGCTCTTTGACTTCATGTGCCTGAGCGTGCGAGGGACGCCACGGGTATACTTATCATAATCTGCATTATAGTGCTATTTCCAGATCGCGGCAGCGACCAACTGGTCACTCGCTCTCTCCATGGAATATGCGGGCATACTCTGCCCGCAGGTCGCCCTGCTTGCCCAGGTACTCGGTCCAACCGGCGGCAGGGCGCAGTAGACGAAGCGTGGCAAGCGCGGGCGCGCCAGGCGGAGGGGCCACGTCGGCCCGTGGCGAGTATGCTCCCAACAGGTCGCGCAACACGACCTGCCCCTCCCTTGACAAGCAGTAATCTACGAAAAGCCTCGCAGCGTTTGGGTGTGGCGCACGGCTCAGGATGGCCACAGGACCGATCACCAGGGGAACTCCGTCCGTGGGCCAGACCGTGCCGATGATGTCAGGGTATCTCCGTGCGTACTCAGCGACCCGGTAGCCCATTGCTCCAGCCGCAACCTGGATCTCCCCTGCGACGAGGGCGTCCAGCAGATCATCCTCTGTCTTGAATATCCGTGGTCGCCGAGCGGCCAGTTGCTCCCAGAAATCAACACCATATTTCTCTCGTAGGAAATAGTACTGAGCGTAGGCCGAACCGGCGGTCTGTGCGTCCTTCAGGCCCAGTCGGCCGGTCCAGCGTTCCTGCAGTAGTGCCGGCCAGCTCTGCGGAGCCTGTTGGGAGGGCACTTTGCGCTTGTCATAGGCAACACCCAAAGCCACCAGTCGTGCTGCGGTCCAGTAGCCCGGGTCCCGGTACTCGGGAGCGATGTCGGCTGCGTCCGATGGGCTGTAGTAAAGCAGTTCCCCACGCTGGCGGAGAGCCACAAAGATGGCTGGGTCGAGCACATGCAACACGTCCGCCTCGGGTGTCCCTGCGCTGATGTGGCGTTCGACACGACCGGCAACGTCGAAAGTGCCGCCGCGGACGAGGCGGACCCGCAACGGGGGATACTTCCCTTCAAAGGCCCGGGCAAACTGGGCAGCATCCTCTTCCGGCATGGAGGTGAAGAAGTTGACCTCACCGTCGGCGCGAGCAAGCCTGAGCAGTTGGTCGCGGTCCTGCGCCTGGCCGGCTCCTCCCCCACCTTCGTCGCTGATCGTTACCAGGATCTCTTCATTGCCGTCCGGGCGCGGACAGCCGCAGAGGCAGACGGTTGCCAGGATCAACAAGCCGGCAAGCGCTACGACATACCATCTATGGCGCGGACA
Source organism: Armatimonadota bacterium (assembly GCA_013178155.1). Classification (GTDB taxonomy): domain Bacteria; phylum Armatimonadota; class Zipacnadia; order Zipacnadales; family UBA11051; genus JABLXH01. Next base: position 4,672 of record JABLXH010000065.1, read on the forward strand.
GTGGACCAAGGCGACCCCCAGGCTAGCTTCTTCTCATCCCAGGTAAGGCACATCCAGCCAACGTCCATGTTCCATGGCGGATTGGTGCGCGACGAGACCCGGTACGGTCAGGTCCATCGCCCGGACCTCGTCCAGCGGCGGCTTCTGTCCGCTCTCCAGAGCACTCAGAAAGGCCCGGACCAGGGCATACTCCGCTGTACCGTGGCCACCTTCGCCGGCGTGGGCAGGCAGTGACTGGTCTACGATGTCCACCGGCAGCGACTGCGCGGTTTCCATCTCCTTCTCCACGTACAGCAAGCCTTCGCCTGGCACTCCACGCTTGCTGGATTCCACAAAGCCTCCTGTGCCCTGCAGGGAGTAGAAGTGAAGGGCCGGATGGCGCGGCACGCAGGAACTCCGCAATAGCTTGATCACTGCGCCCTTCTCGGTTTCGAACAGTGCCACCTGAAAGTCAATGCCGCCCGCCTCAGGTATGCCCAGAAGCTTGCTGCTGGTCCCCACGCCGCAAGCGCGGACGATACGGTCAGCAGTAATATCCAGTATGGGGCCGAGAGAGTGTGAGCAGTAGTGCAGGGGCGCACGGTGGGCACGCCATCGCTTGGTCCCGGTCACAGGGTCCACAATCAGCGGGCGGATGTCATGGACGTACTCACACTCGGCATAGATGATCTCGCCCAGTCTTCCCGCCTGGACCATCTCGCGCCATTGCCTTACGAAGGGCCAGTAGCAGCAGTTTTCGGCCAGCATGTAGGCCATCCCGCTGCGTCTGACGGCCGCCACGATACGCGCGCAGTCTTCGATGGTCGAGGCGGCGGTCACCTCACACAGCACATGCTTCCCGCTCTCAACTGCCTTGATAGTCTGTTCCGCATGATATGGGATCGGCGTACCGATGAAGACAATATCAACGTCGGCACCGATGAAATCATCGTAGCTGGTGAAGCAATCCCCATCAGCGAGGCCCAGCTCGCTCTGGAAACGCGCGAGGGCTTGCTCGTCGGCGTCGCAGCAGGCAGTGACCGTGCAACGCGGATCACGGGCGAAAACACTGCCATAGCCCGAACCACGCCCCACACCGACCAAGCCGATGCGCCACGTTCTCATACAGGTCAGCACCTCATAGACAGGCTCTGCACATGGCGGTGAGCTTCGCGATGAGACGCGACTTCTCCTTCATAGGTTCCACGGGAAGGTATCCCGCGGGCAGTGGTGAACTGCCCAGGGTCAGATAGTTCCGACAGGAGGTTTCCCAGATGGGCAAAATCCCTATAGCACTACAGCTTTACTCGGTGCGCGAAGCGTGCGCCGAGGACATGGCGGGCACCTTGGCCAAGGTGGCCAAGATGGGCTACGACGGTGTGGAGTTCGCTGGCTACTACAACTACTCCGCGACCGAGTTGCGCAAGATGCTGGACGACAATGGTCTGGTGTGCTGTGGCAGCCACCTCGGGATTGACACGCTCCTGGGGGACGAGCTAATGAGGACCTACGAGTTCAATGCCACACTGGGGAACCCGTACCTCATCTGCCCAGGACTGCCCGGTTCATACACCGAGAGCCGTGACGCCTGGAAGCGCACCGCCGACCTGTTCAACGAGATCGCCATGAAACTCCGCTTCGTGAATGCATGGACCGGGTACCACAATCACCACACCGAGTTCACGCCCCTGGACGGCGAGAAGCCCTGGGACACCTTCTTTGGCAACACGGACCTTGACGTTGTGATGCAGTTGGACATCGGCAACGCTCTGCGCGGCGGCTCACACGTGGCGCAGTTCGTCGAGGCCTACCCCGGGCGGGCTCTGACCGTCCATATCAAGCCCTACAGCCTGGAGGCGGGCAAAGACAACCCCGACGAGGGCTATCGCCCGCTCATCGGCGATGACAGCGTGCCATGGGACAGTCTGCTGAACTTGCTGGAGACCATCGGCGGCGTACGGTGGTACATTGTGGAGTACGAAAGCGACCTGTTCCCGCCATTGGAGGCCGTTGAGAAGTGTCTTCAGCGGCTCCGCGCGATGGGCAAGTAGGGCGCCGCTGGCACAGGACAACCAAGAGGCCTCGTCACCGATTCCAGACGAGGCCTCTTCGTCGCTACCGTGGTCAAGCGAACCGAGTTACAGCACCCACCGCCCGGTGTTGTGCATGCCAGGCGGGTTCGAGCCGATAGTGCTCTCCCACTTGTACCACTTGGCATGCCCGTCGGCGAAGCCATAGTTGCTGCCGTCGTTGTGGATGGTGGTGGCGATCAGGCTCTCAAAGTACGAATAAGCGGCGAGATTTGACCAGCTCGTGCCATCGTCAGGCCAGGGATGATAGCCGCTGTAGCGCGTGCCTTGCCGGCGGACAGCGATACTGATCTGTTCGGCGGGAGCGCTGAACACAGCCATGGAGCTGCCGTGAGCAAAGAGGCCATTCAGGAGGTAGTCGGTCGCCGGTTCATTGACGGGATCTGCCTTATAGGCGGGGCAGCGGAAAAGCTGCGTGTTCTTCACGTAGGCCTGTAGCGGCTGCCACCAGTCATAGCCTGTGTAGTGGTCCGTCACCGGGTAGCATTCGTCGTAGTCCTGGGCATACATGATCAAAGCCAAGCTGATCTGCTTCACATTGCTTAGGCAGGAAGTCTGACGAGCCTTGGCCCGGGCCTTGGCGAACACCGGGAAGAGAATGGCCGCCAGGATCGCGATGATCGCGATGACAACAAGCAACTCAATGAGTGTGAAACCACGCCGATACGCAGTGGGCATCAGGGCTTCCTCCCAGACATGAAAGCGCTTACCAGGTCCCGGCAACGGGAGGGCCTGGTCAGTTGGCACCGCACATCGATGGACTACCTGGGAGGGCCTCGGGTATAGACACGCGTGGCCGGCCACGAGGCGGCCTGAGGTTGGGGGCACGGGCTCAGCTTCGCCGCCGGAGCCAGCAGCAAGCGGGCGTACGCCACCGCGACAAGCACCGCCGCGCAAGCCGCCAACGCGCAGGCAAGGCAGTTGTCTGCGCCCCCCTCATGGTGGTGCCAGCCGCTGGCGGCCGCGACCGCCGACACAAAAGCGGCCACGATCAGTATGGCAAATCGCTTGTCAAGCACGGTCGGGAAGTTGCCCATCTGTGCACTAGTAACGACTCCGGTAGTCCCAGGGTTCCCGAAGGGATTCAGGCACACCGGGCGAACCTACTGAGCGCGACGCAGCTCACATCGCAGGGGGTCGTTGATGCTTGCTCGAGTTCATTCCGCAGCGATACTTGGGGTGGAAGCCTATGAGGTACAGGTCGAAGTAGATATCACCCGGGGGATGCACAACTTCACCGTCGTGGGCCTCCCCGATGCGGCGATCCGCGAGAGTCGGGACCGAACAGCTGCCGCCATACGCAACAGCGGCTTCCAGTATCCCATGGATCGCATCACGATCAATCTTGCGCCCGCCGACATCCGCAAGGAAGGACCGGCCTTTGATCTGCCCATCGCGCTGGGGATACTGCTGGCGAGTGGGCAGATCAGCGTTGATGACCTGGACCGAACCATTGTCGTTGGCGAGTTGTCTCTCGATGGTCTGGTACGGCCCATCAGTGGCGCTCTGCCGGTCGCGCTTGGGGCGAAGAGCTGGGGCAAGCAAAACGTTGTCGTGCCTTCAGCAAACGGACCCGAGGCGGCCGTGGTCGCCGACTTCGACGTCTACGGCGTCGACAGCCTGTACGGTTGTGCGTGCCTCCTGGAACAGGGGTTTATGGAACCACCCATACAGGTCCCACCGGAGGAACTGGATCTCACGCACACCGCCTATGGGGTTGACTTCGCGGACGTCAAGGGCCAGGAGCACGTGAAGCGGGCCCTGGAAGTGGCGGCAGCGGGCGGCCACAACGTCCTCATGATCGGTCCCCCGGGGTCAGGAAAGACCATGCTGGCGCGCCGCATGCCGGGCATCCTGCCACCCATGGACCTCTCTGAGGCCCTTGAGGTCACCAAGCTCTACAGCGTCTCCGGCCTCATCGGTGAGAAGACATCCCTCATCCGCACGCGCCCCTTTCGCGCCCCGCACCACACGGTCAGTGTCGCCGGTCTGGTGGGCGGTGGCAGCGTACCCCGACCGGGTGAGGTCAGCCTGGCTCACAACGGGGTGCTGTTTCTTGACGAGTTGCCAGAGTTCGGGGCGGCAGCGCTTGAGGTCATGCGGCAACCGATGGAAGACGCCACTGTCACCATCGCTCGCGCCCAGATGAGCCTGACCTTTCCCGCCAACTTCCAGCTCGTGGCGGCCATGAACCCTTGCCCGTGCGGCTTCCGCACCGACCCGGTGCGCCAGTGTACGTGCACCAGCAGCCAAGTCGGGCGCTACCTCAAGCGCATCAGCGGCCCACTGCAGGACCGCATTGACATACACATTGAGGTGCCGAGGCTGATGCCGGAGGAGGTGATGTCCCGTCAGGCGGGCGAGGCGTCACAGACCATCCAGGACCGCGTTGTTGCTGCACGAGAGCGCCAGCGCCAGAGGTTTGCGAACACCCCGTTTCACTGCAACGCGGACATGAACGCCAAGGCCCTGCGCCAGTTCTGCCCCCTCTCCCCTGAGGTGGAGAACTTGCTGCGCGCGGCCATAGACCAGTTCGGCCTGTCGGCCCGGGCCTTCGACCGCATCGTCAAGCTCAGCCGCACCATTGCGGACCTCGAGGGTGCGGAGCGCATCGCCGTTCACCACGCCGCGGAGGCGGTGCAGTACCGGAGCCTGGACCGGAAGTTCTGGGGGTAGACCCCGCGCGGAATTGGGACGGCGGCATGCAGCGAAGGGTTGTGCTCAGAGGCCCCACTAACTGCTGGT
>JABLXH010000066.1 GCA_013178155.1 Armatimonadota bacterium
GTCTGGCCGAGATGCTCCGTGGCGGCGTGATCATGGACGTGACGACCCCGGAGCAGGCCAAGATCGCCGAGGACGCCGGCGCGGTCGCGGTCATGGCCCTCGAGCGAGTTCCGGCCGACATTCGCCGCGAGGGCGGCGTGGCGCGGATGGCCGACCTGTCGGTTATCGAGAGGATCATGGAGGCCGTGACCATCCCGGTCATGGCGAAGGCGCGCATTGGTCACTTCGCCGAGGCCCAGGTGTTGGAGGCCATCGGTGTAGACTTCATTGACGAGAGTGAGGTCCTGACTCCGGCCGACGAGAACTTCCACATCTGGAAGCATGACTTCAAGGTGCCGTTCGTGTGCGGCTGCACCTGCCTGGCGGAGGCCTTGCGGCGTATCGGTGAGGGCGCGGCCATGATCCGCACCAAGGGCGAGGCCGGCAGCGGCAACATCGTCGAGGCCACGCGCCACATGCGTACGGTCATGACCGAGATGAAGCACCTGACGCAGCTACGCGATGACGAGTTGATGACCGAGAGCAAGAAGCTGGGAGCGCCTTTTGAGCTGGTGAAGCAGATCGCCGAGACAGGCAAGCTGCCGGTGCCGAACTTCTCGGCCGGCGGCATTGCCACCCCGGCAGACGCCGCGCTGATGATGCAGCTTGGCGCCGAGGCCATCTTCGTGGGCAGTGGCATCTTCAAGAGTGAGGACCCCGAGGCGCGGGCCAAGGCGATCGTTCATGCAACCACCTACTTCAGTGATCCGGTGGAGGTGGCCAAGGCCTGTCGCGGCCTGAAGGGCGCCATGCCCGGCCTTGATGTGCGCACCATGCCTGAGGAGGAGCGGCTGGCAACCCGCGGGTGGTAGGACAGCCAAGGGCGAACACGCAAGTACGGGTGGAGACGTACAGCCGGCCCTGCGGGGCCGGTTTCGACTTGTTTGAAACGAGATGACCGACCGATGGCAAAACGGATTGGCGTACTGGCTGTGCAAGGTGACTTCGCGGAGCACATCGCCGCGATGAACGAAGTCGCAGGGGCCGAGGCCTTCCCGGTCAAGACTGCCGCCGCGATCGAGGACCTCGACGGGCTGATCATCCCCGGCGGTGAGAGCACGACTATTGGCAAGCTGTGCGAGCGTTTCGGGCTCGACCAGGCCATCATCGCCGCCCACGCCCGGGGCATGGCCATCTGGGGCACGTGCGCCGGACTCATCTACATGGCTACCGACATCGCCGATCGGCCGGAGCAGCAGCGGCTCGGGCTGCTGCACTGCCGCGTGAAGCGCAATGCCTTCGGACGGCAGGTGGACAGCTTTGAGACCGACCTGCAGGTTGAGGGTCTGGAGGGCGGCGAGACACGCGCGGTGTTCATCCGTGCGCCGTATGTCGAGGCTGTGCAGAACGGCGTGCGAGTGCTGTCGGTGTTCAACGACCGGATCGTGGCGGTGCGGGAGGGGCGGCTGCTGGGCACGGCGTTCCACCCGGAGCTGACCGACGATCGGCGGGTACAGCGGTATTTCCTGCAGATGATCGACGAGACGTAGCATACAGCATCGCGGTCTGGTGACCGCTCCTACCGGAGGATACGCGAAGCGCTGACATGTGTCGGCGCTTCTTTGCTTGCAGGGGCCGGTGGTGCCCATGGGGAAGAAGGCGCGACGCTGCTGACTCGCGGACGGGAGGCTTTGGGATGCGCGTACTTGACATCACGGGGCCCATCTACGACGGCATGTGGACCTATGGCCCGCCTTACCCGGATGTGGTGGTCGAGGAGATACCGCAGCCAGACTTCATCGCCCATGCGACCTACTCGTGGCGCTTTGAGCTGGGGGCGCAGACGGGGACGTACCTGGAGACCTCGCTGCATGTGGATCGCAACGGCCCGCAGCTCATCGAGGTACCGGTGGCGAAGCTGCTGATGTTCCCGGCGGCGGTCATCAAGGTGGAGGCTGAGCCGCTGGCGCCCATCAGTCGCGAGCAGCTCATCGCCGCCGCGCCGGAGATCAACCACGGTGAGGCAATCGTTGTCGGCACCGGCTGGGGACGCAAGTGGCATGATGCGGACTTCGTCACCAACTGCCCGTACTTCGAGGCGGAGGCGATGCACTGGATCCTGGACCACGAGCCCTGGCTGATGGCCGGCGACCAGCCGCGATTCGATAGCTGGACCAATCCGCAGGGCTTCTGGGATCGGTTCTTCGGTCAGGGAACACTGCTGCTGGCTCCGCTCTATGGACTGGAGCAGATCACAGTCAGCCGGGGGAGAATGGTGGCGCTGCCTCTGAAGATCACTGAGACGTGTGCCGCGCCATGCCGGGTCCTGTTCATCGAGGAGTGAGTGAGATGGCCCCGTTCATGTTGCTGGTGGCGGCCTCAGCGATGGCGGTGGCGGCCGCGGCCCCCGAGCCGATAGCGCTCACGGTTCGGAACCACACCGGTGTGGCGCTGCAGGCGGCGCCGGTGCGGGGCGGCGTGCCCTTCCCGCGCGGAGTCTGGCTCGACAGTACGGTGGCGCGGCTGACAGGGGCAGACGGACGTGCCCTGCCATGCCAGACGCGACCCATCGCCCACTGGTATGATGGCAGCGTGAAGTGGCTGCTGGTGGATACCCAGGTGGACCTGCCGGTCGCCGCGGAAGCGGCGTTACGGCTGGAAGCGGGCGAGGCCCCGGCAGTCGCCGGCCCGCGGGTCAGGACGTTGGATCGTGACGACGATGTAGTGGTCGAGACGGGTGCGGCAAGGTACGTCTTCTCCAAACGAACCTTCGCCCTGCCTGGTGCTGTGGCGCTGGATGCAAACGGTGACGGGACCTATGACCAGGACATAGTGACTCAGCCCGGTCAGTTCGTCTGCGAGGTTGAACACCAGCCTCCCGGCGAGCCGCAGGAGGAGAACTGGCTGCGCGACGCCGCCGGCGGGCCCCGGGAACGCTTCACGGCTGGTCCGGCCGGTGAGCACCGCTGTGAAGTGGAGAGCGCCAATGACCTGCACGCGGTGGTGAAGCTCAGTGGCTGGCTGGTGAATGGCGCCGGACGGCGGCTGATCCAGTACTTCATCCGGGCCCACGCCTATGCCGGAAGGCCCGAGCTGAAGCTGCAGGTGAGCTTCGTCTACGCCGGCAACCCCAAACAGGACTTCACGCGCGCGCTGTACCTGACCTTCCCGCGCCTTGGTGGAGGCAAGGTCGACTGGGCGCTGGGCGGGCAGACGGTCCATGCGGGGCAGGTACAAGGCGCGGAGAGCGCTAGCCTGACCGAGATTGGTCCAGAGAAAATCTACCACCTTGCGCCATACACACAGGACAAGTCAGTCACCTATCAGGTCACACAGGGCAACCAGGTTCTTGCCTACGGAAAGGAAGCCGCGGGCTGGGCGCAGGTCAGCGACGGCCGGGGCTGCCAGCAACTGGCGGTACGGGACTTCTGGCAGATGCACCCCAAGGAACTGCGCGTGGCGCCGGACGGCATCACGGCCTACCTGTGGCCCGAGCGTGGCGGCAAGGTGCTGGACCTGCGGCGACGTTACGACTATGTGGAGAACACGTACCACTATGACCTGAGCCTGTGGGAGTATGGTGGCGAGGGTGTTGGCGTGACCCACGAGATGGTGCTGCGCTTCGCCCCCCAAGTCGATGAGGCCGCACCGCGACTGACCGCCGCACTGAATGCTCCGCTGCTGCTGGAGTGTGAGCCTGCCTACTATGCCGCCTCCGGCGCCTTCGGACCTTTTGCGGTCGCGGATCCGACGGCCTACCCGCGGCTGGAGGGTCTGCAGAACGTGGATGTGGAGTGGATCCGCCGAAACCAGGCCATCTTCCACTGGGACGGCATGATTGATTACGGTGACACGCTCTTTCATGGGTACAACACGCCGAGTCACTACGGCTACGTGGCCGAGAAGGGATGGTGCAGCCGCGGCTACGTGGGCTGGCTCAACGACGACGGTACGCTCACCCACGGGCTGTTCCTCCAGTACCTGCGGACTGGCGACTACCCCACCTTCCTTACCGCTGCCAACATGGCGCGACACTCGATGGATGTGGACGTGTGCCACTATTGCGCCGCGGAGCCCCGACAAGTTGGTGGCGGGCACCGTCACGACCAGCAGCACTGGGGCAATGGCGTGCGTGGCTATGGCGCGGCGACCCAGGGCATCATGGACCTGTACCTGCTGACCGGCGACGAGCGGGCGCTGGACGTGGCCCGCGAACGGGCACAATACCACGACGTCGGCATCCCGGCGGAGGACGAACAGCGCATCGGTGGGCTCTACCGCTTCTGGGAGATCACCGGTGAAGACCACTGGCGACAGCGGGCGGCGGAGCTGCTGGCTGAGGAGCTGAACGTCCCGGCCGATCAGGACTGGCGCTTTGTCACGGCACCGCACTTCCGGTTCGTCTCCGACACCAGTGTCAGCCTCATGTACTATCTGTGCGCGGCATCGCCGGAGGAGGCGGCCCCCCTGCGCGAAGCGGTTGTGCGCTCGGCCGATAGCTACTACGACAAGGCGTTGAGCACCTGGGAGGACGCCGGCTACCTGCCCATGCTACTGTGTGTGATGGCCTACGAGGTGACCGGTAATCGCAAGTACGCCCTGGAAGCGGCAGGGCTGCTGCAGCGGCTGAGGCTCCCGACCGTCGCCACCGTCTCGGAGGGGTTCCTGGAGATGCTGCGGGGACTGGCGTTCGAGGAGCTGGTGGATGTGGCCATCCGCCAATGGAACACCAACAACGTCTACATGATCGCGATCCAGCACTTCGCCCCGCTGCCGTACGTGCTGGAGATGATGCGCCGCGAGGGAATGGATGAGACGGCGATCTTTGACCCGAGCTTCCGCGTAGCCAACAAGCCGCCGGCTTTCGAGGAGGTCATCGCCCCTGAGAGCATCAGCCAGGAGATCGGCTTCTGCTTCATTGCGGGCCTGAAGCAGGGCGCTCCGAGTGACATCAGCGGCGGGCACTCGGACCTGGTGTTGCTGGAGGACGGCAGGCCGTTGGGCCCGGCGCATGCGGCCCATGCGGACATTCGCAAGACCGGTGGCGGTCTGTACAGCCACTGGGGCGCGCATACCGTCTACTTCTCTACCTCCGACAACACGGACCCGCGGACCAATGGGCGAGAGTACAAGGTGGTCTACCCGGGGCCCTAGCCTGTCGGCCCCAGGCCACGGGCCTCGTCTACCATGGCCCAGAGGTTCTCCTCCGGCGTCTCTCGCCCGACCTGGTCGCCAGTGCCGATGATGACCCGGGGCGTGTGCTGGAAGGCTTCCCAGACCTCCTGGACCTCGCGCCGGACGTCGGCCTCCGTACCGCGGATCAGGGTCTCGACGGTATGGATGTTGCCGTTCATGGTGACTTTGCCGTCCAGCAGACGAGCCACCTCGCGCAGACCCTGCAGCCCCTCTACATCGCCTCCGGGCGGACGCTCGAAGGGACAGACGCAATCCAGCTCCATCTCTGCGAAGTCAGCGACCGTGTCCATGCACTTGCCATGAAAGTGGATGTGCAAGAGGCGGCCGTGGCGATGGGCCTCTTCGGCGCAGGCGGCGATGACCGGCTTGTCCCAGCGTCGCCAAAGCGTTGGGCTGATCAGCGAGTTGCAGCTCCAGGAGCAGCCGATCACCAGGCTCTCCACCGGCGTGCGCTCGCAGATCAACCGCGTCTTGTGGACCATGTGCTCCAGGTGCTTGCGCCGGAAGGCTTCCAGGCGATCCTCGTGTTCATAGAGGTCGTAGATCGCCTGCTGCAGCGCGCCCTCGCGGCCACTGCCGAAGTGGTCGAAGAAGGGGACGCCGAGCCAGGCCTCCAGCAAGTAGCTCTCCCCCACCTCCTCCCAGGCGCGGACGAGGGGGGTCACGTCCATGATTTCCGGGTCTGGCAGGGAGTAGACCTCATAGGCATCCAGGTCCCGGGTAAGGTCCTTGATGGGGCGCTCTGTCACCCACCCCGGCTCTTCCCGGTCGAGCACGGAGGCGCTCTGCAGGTCGCCATGGGGCGTGTGGATGACACTGCGACACTCCAGGCGCGTCTCGCTGACCCAGCGCTCCTCGCCGCTGCCCTCGATGTCGGGGTTGGGCATGGCCGGGAAGGCTGCTCCCCAGCCCTCACAGGCGAAGGCCTCAAAGGCGTGCTTGAGGGCCTGGTGAAAAGGGACCTCTCGTGAGAACTCAATCATGTCCACGCCCAGCAGCTTGGCCGGGTAGTAGTACCAGAACTCGGGGGCCACGGCCACGGTATCGCTCTTCACGCCGCGGTAGGCGTTGAGCATGCGCTGCTTGGGTGTCAAGGCGCTATTCTGGCTCATAGTAGGGCTGGACCTCGACGAAGTTGGCCAGCAGCTTTTGGCCGGTGGGGCCGCCAGGATGATCGGGACGGAGCCAATCGGAGATGACCAGTTGGGCCTCAGAGCTTCGAGCCCGGAAGGTGATGTTGAACAGGTTCATGTAGGCCGGGTTGTCGCGGTTGAAGGCCCCGTGGATATGGCTGTAGCAGCTACCGAAGGTGGTCCGGAAGGATTTGTCGGCGATGATGTCGGCCCCGGTGATCTCTACCCGCAGGGCGTGCTCGCTGCGCCGGGAGAGGCCAGCTTGCAGGTCGTCATAGTCGGCGGAGATGAGCTTTGCCGAGTACGTCCGGCCGGGCTCCAACTCCCGGATGGTCTGCGTCAGGGTGTTGGGGCGCTTCGCACTGCGCCTGAGCAGCACGTAGGTGTCGCCCTGGGACGTCGGAGGGTAACGGCCTTCCAGCCAACTTAGGCCCGGCATCGCCCCGGAGGTGATGGAGCCCTCCTCGGCGGCCTCCGCTTGCCAGCCGGTCAGTCCCTCCTCGAAGTCGGGATTGGTGATGTGCGGCAGGCGGTAGTGCGTGGTCAGCCGTTCGGTGCGACCTTCGATGCAGTAGTGGCGGTACAGCTTGGCAGCCCACCGCAGTGTCTCCTCGTCGGAATAGGCCGACAGATAGCTGGTCACTCCATACAGGCCGAAGGTCGTCGGGTCGTTGGCAATGGCGTGCATCTGCAGGTCGATGAAGGCCTTGTAGTCTACGCCGGGGTCTACGTTGCAGCTTTCCGGCGGGGCGGCGATGAAGAACCCCCAGACCAGGAGGGTGTGAGCCACTGCGCCCGGCTGCGCCTTCTCCCACTCCTGCAGCGTGTTCACCACCGCGGCGTGGATGGCGGCGCGGGCGGCGCTCTCCGTCCGCTGCTCGGGCAGATAGCGCTCCAGCGCTACGGCCCAGCCCGCGTCCATCACGGTCTGGGCGAAATCCTGGCTGCCCTTGGCGCCGAAGAGCGGGCCGCAGTACGGGTAGAAGACCTTCCCGGCGAAGCCTGGCCGGGCGGCGACGCGTTTGAGGCCCTCATGCCAGGCTCCCCAGATGGGGTCGTCGCCGGCGCTGAACTCGTCCACTATCATCCCGTCCAGCAGCGGCTCGTCAGCCTTCCCGTTCTCAACCCACGCCCTCTCGACCTCGTCGGCACTGACGCCTTCGGCTTTCCCGATCCCGGGCAGGGGGGTCTCCACGATCCAGCGTTTGCCCTGCCGGCGCCACGCTTCCCAACGAGCCCGTTCGCTCGGGTCGCCACGGCTGACGGCGAGGTTGATGTGAGGCAGGATGTGTTTCTCCAGGAAGGGCCAGTCGCAGGGGCCATAGGCGGCAAGCTGCGGGCCGGCGTCCACGCGACAGTAGCCGATCTCGGGGATGGCCCGGATGACAAGGTCCTTCACTACTGCCCCCTGCTGGCAGTAAACGATGGCCTCGTGCACCCCCGCTGGCAGACGCCGCATGGCCTCGGCGACGGGGTCCAGCGTGGCATCCTGGCGGATGACCTCGGACGCGTCCCCAGCAGAAGGGACGACCACGCGGACTGCGCCACCCAAGGCGGCGTCGGCCGTTGTGCGCAGAAACACCCACCCATCGCGAGGGTTGGTGAAGCGGAAGACACGGCGCACCTCGGAGACGTTGCGCTCATGCCGCAACTCGGTGACGAGGCTGTTCAGCACGCGGACGTTGGGATCGGCCACGCGCCAGGTGGGGCGCTCGGGCCAGGTGAGGCTGACGCTGCCCGGAGGCCCCAGCGGCTTGCCGTCCGGACCCACGGCCTGAGCCTCGACGACGTACTGCCCGGGCGAGAGGTCATTTGACTGCAGAGTCACCTCCGGCTTGTCCCAACTGCGGGGCGACCGGAGCACGGTGCGGGCCGCGGGGCGAGCACGGTTCTGAGCGCGGAGACTGACAACGATGCTGGTGCCGGGCGTAATCTCGCCGAGACCCCGCAGGTCGAGGGTCGCAACGACCTGGCCGCCGGCGTAGTAGGGGTACGCACTGATACCCACCGTCTGCGTCAGGTGGGTGGTGCGGTAGTGCTGCAGGACCTCTTCAGCGGTGAGGGGCCGGCCGTAGAGCCGTACGTCATCCACCATGCCCTGGAAGTGGGCTCCCTTGGTGAACTGCGGGTTGCCTTGGCTCTTGCCGATCCAGAAGTCCTGGCCGGAAGGAATTCCACCGGCGCGTCCCTGGTTGCTGGAGGCCAGCACACCATCCACGTACAGTTTCATGGTCTGGCCGTCATAGGTGCCAACCACGTGATGCCAGCCGCCGGGGGGCAGCGGAGCTCGGCAGCTGACGCCACTGTTGCCGGTATACCACCAGACGTGTCCATCCACGTAGTAGGTCAGCACGTAGTTCTCATAGCCCTTGCCCACAATGCCGGGCTCGCCAGCCGCTGGCACCCGTTCGGGGAACACCCAGGCCTCGAGGCTTATCTGCTCTGCCGGCGAGAGAGCGTCCGGGTTACCGAAGTGGACGAAGTCGTCCACCCCGTCCAGCTTGACCGCGTACCCCTGCCCCACGGGTGTGAACACGGCTCCAGACAGGCTGCCGTCTGCCGTGCCCACACTGTCTCCAACCGTGGTGCCTGAACCCTCGTCGAAGCGCCACTCCGCCAGCAGCCCCTCATCAGCTAGTGCCGGGAGGCCAAGCCAGAGCAACAGTGCCGCTATGGCTGCGTAGACCGGGTACATGGGACTCACCTGCCAGAGGGGGTGTTGGATAGCTCTGTCGGGAGAGTTCGCGGCCTAGTCGCCGGGACCTTCAGCAAGCTCGCGCAGGGCGTCCACGGCGGGAGGGTATGGCGGGGTGCCCTCGGCCAAGAGGCGCAGGTGTGACAGGGCCTCCCCGCGGTGCCCCAGCCCCAGGAGGGCCTGCGCCAGGGCAAAGCGGGCAGGAGCATTGTCCGGCTCCTGCCGCACGAGGGGCTCCAGGTGTGACAGGGCGTCGGCGTACCGCTCCCTTTCTACCAGGAGCGCGCCCACGGCAAAGTGCGCCTTCAGGTCGCCGGGGCGCAGCGAGAGAGCCTTCTCAAAACAGAGTAGCGCCTCGGCACTTCGCCCCACGGATACCAGTGCGATGCCAAGGTTCACCAGCGTATCGGCATCCTGGGGTTTCAGGCCGAGACCAGCTTCGTAGTGGGGAATGGCCTGCTCAGGCTTCCCCAGCATCTGATAGACTGCACCGAGGTTGTTGTGTGCCAACCAACTGCGCGGGTTGACCTGCAGGGTGTGGGTCCAGAACGAAACGTTGTTCTGCCAGACCAGCACCTGCAGGTTGCTCTGCGCTGCCAGCAGCGCCAGTACAATGCCGCAGAGAGCGTAGGCCAGACGCCAGCGCGTGGTGGTGAGGAGCCCCGCGAGGATGACGGCTACGCCGAACACAGCCACATACGCATAGTGGTCAGCAACGGTGGAGTACTGCTGGAAATCAAAGGGCATCAGCCCCAGTGAAGGCAGCAGAGCGGCCACAAACAGCCCTGCACCCGCCATCGCCCACGGCCAACGTCGCCGCAGGCACCAGACAGCCGCCAGGACCACAACCGGCACCAGCCAGATCACCCACACCCAGGCGTTGGCGAGAACAACGCCGGGTGCACGACCGTAGTCCGGCGAGAGTGCCACCGGCCAGAAGGCCTTGCCCATGTAGAAAGCCAGAGCGTCCCCAGCAACGAAGGGTCGTTGCCAGAGCGGAATGTCCAGGCTTGGGTCCAGCGACTGGACGCTGCGGGTCAGGACCACATGGACGGCGGCCAGCGCCAGCCACAGCAGCAGTCCGCCGGCGGCTCGTCGCCACGGCGCCCTAGCCAGCCACAGCGCCAGCACGGCCGCGCCCACCGGCAAGGCTACCGTGTTGGGCTTGCACAGCAGCGCCCCGGCAAAGGCGATGGTGCTCAACCCATAGTATAGCCACCACCGGCGGGGAGCTGTCGTGCCGTCTGTGGGAAGCGATGCGAGGTAGAGCCAGAGCGCGATGAGACTGAAGGTGCCGCTCAGAAGGTCCTTGAGCTCGGAGGCCCAGGCGACGCTCTCCACCTGCAGCGGGTGGATCCCGAAAAGCAGCGCTCCGGCGGCCGAGGCCCAGTCATTGTGCACCAGCCGGCGCAACAGACCGAAGGCCAATAGCACGTTCAGCAGATGCACACCAAGGCTGACCCCATGGTAGACTTGAGGTTGCACCAGCCAGGTGCCGTCAGGTCCAGGAACGCCCGCCACACGCGCCACAGCCCACCAGACGGTGTAAGGGATCGGGACGTATAAGCGCGCGTAAGGGCCGGTCCAGACGGCGGCGAGGCTCTCCCAGGTTGGCGGGCTGAGATTGGGATTCCGGTAGAGGAAGACGTCGTCGTCCCAGGACAGATAGTCGTGGCCCAGCACGGCCCCCATGGTTAGCGCCACCAGGAAGAGGAGACCAACCGCCAGGAGAATGGGAAGCTTCATACTCCATTGGCCTCCGCAGGGCCGCTCAGCCCCCGTGACGATGCGAAGGGGCAGTGGCCCCGCACCGGTGCCACTGCCCCGTTACCGACAGCTATGTTGGTTCCCCACTGCCCCGCGAGGCGTCGGCCCGGCCATCGGGTCCCTGCGCCAGCCCCGGGCCATATCACAGCCCTCGGCTGGTCCCTTAGTCTGACGGCGGACCGCGTAGCCGCTATGCCTCGCCGCACTTGCGCAGAAGCTTCTCCCACTTCCGGTCCACGTACTCCTGAAGCTGCAATCGGACCTTGGCCCCCTCTTCGTCACGGAAAAGATGCCGGAAGCGCCCCTGAAGCTTGAGGTACTCGTCCACAGGCACCTTCTCTTTGGGCTTATAGGTGAGCTTGTACTCGCCGTACTCGACTTCGTAGAGGGGCCAGAGGCAGCAATCGGCAGCGAGCTGAGAGATCTCGACGGTGATGTCGGCGTCGCAGATCCAGCCCAGCGGGCAGGGCGTCAGCACGTTGATGAACGCAGGACCCTCGATCTCAAAGGCCTTCTCGGCCTTGGCGGTGATGTCCCGCCAGCGCCCAGGGATAGTCTGGGCCACATAGGGTATCTCATGGGCGACCATGACCTCCGTGAGGTCTTTCTGCACGGCGCGCTTGCCCGTGGAGCGCGTACCCGAGGGGCTGGTGGTGGTATGCGAACCCAGCGGGCTGGCGCTGGAGCGCTGCACACCGGTGTTCATGTACGCCTCATTATTGAGACACACGTACACGAAGTCGTGGCCCCGTTCGACGGCCCCGGAGAGAGCCTGGAAACCGATGTCGTAGGTCCCACCGTCGCCGGCGAAGGCCACGAACTTGTAGTCGGCATCGGCCGGGATGTTGCCCTGAGCCTTCTGGGCCTGATACATGGCCTCCATGCCGGCGGCCACAGCAGCCGCATTCTCGAAGGCCACGTGCAACCATGGCACGGTCCAGGCCGTGTAGGGGAAGATGGTGGTCGAGACCTCCAAACAACCGGTGGCATTGGCCACCAGGACCGGTTTGTCAGTAGCCATCAGGATCTGCCGCACGGCGATGGGTTCACCGCAGCCGGGGCAGAGGCGATGCCCGCCAGTCAGGCGTACAGGGCTCTCAGACAACTGCTTGAGATTCTTGGGCATCTCCAAGCCTCCTATCGCGACCCCGCGCAAGCGGGGAGAAGTCGTCTACTCTCGCACCCCGACCCAGCTCACCAGCTGCTCGGGCTTGGCGCCGTCGGCGACCTTGCTCAGGCCATCATAGACGGACCTGATCTGCTCGGGGGTAACCTCACGGCCGCCGAGACCGTAGATCGTGTTGGTCATGGGTACCGTCGTGCCCGCCGTGTACATGGCGGCGGCCGTCTCGGCGAACAGCGGTCCGGTCGCGCCACCGTAGCTGGCACAGCGGTCCATGACGCAGACGGCCTTGGCGCCCTTGAGGGCGCTGGCGATCTCCTCGGCGGGGAAGGGCCGGAAGCAACGCAGCTTCAGCAGGCCCGCTCTCACACCCTGGTCTCGCAGGCCGGCCACGACATCCTTGGCGGTGCCGGCGGCTGAGCCCAGCGCGACGACGGCGACCTCCGCATCCGAGAGGTCTACCTCCTCCATCAGGCCGTAGTAGCGCCCGAAGGCGTCACCGAAGCGTTTGCCCTCTTCGATGACCGCCTGCTTGGCCGCCGGATAGGCTTCCCACTGGTTGCGCTTGTGCTCCATGTAGTAGTCATAGAGGTCCAGCGGGCCCATGGTGTAAGGGTTGTTGACATCGAGCAAGGGCTTGACCGGCTTGTAAGGACCGACCCACTGCTGCACCGCGTCGTCATCCTCGACTGTCACCAGCTCGTAGCTATGGCTCACAAAGAAGCCGTCCAGGCAGTTCATTACCGGCAACCTGACGTCCAGCCGCTCCCCAATGGCGACGGCCTGGATGAGGTTGTCGTAGGCCTCCTGGCAGTTCTCTCCGTAGAGCTGTATCCAGCCAGCATCCCGGGCGCCCATGCCATCAGAGTGGTCGCAATGGATGTTGATATTGCCTGACAGGGCGCGATTGACCAGGGTGAGAATGACCGGCTGGCGGAGAGAGGCGGCGATGTAGAGAATCTCCCACATGAGCGCCAGGCCGTTGGCCGAAGTGGCGTTCATGACACGCCCTCCGGCGGCGGCAGCGGCGACACAGGCACTCATAGCGGAATGCTCACTTTCGACCGCGACGAAGTTGGTCTTCACCTTGCCATCCGCTACGAACTTCGCAAAGGTCTGCACAATCTCCGTGGACGGCGTAATGGGGTAAGCCGCCACAACGTCAGGGTTGATCTGCCGCATGGCTTCAGCGACAGCCATATTGCCTTCCAGCGGCATAACCTGTCCCATGGCTAGTCCTCCTTATCTGACCGCGTGGCGACGGTTACTCGGCCCGGGCCTCGATCTCATTGACCATCTTGATACAGTCCTTGGGGCACACCTTGGCGCAGATGCCACAGCCCTTGCAGTGCTCAAGGTCTATGCCGCTGTTCTTGACCGAGCGACCCTCGATCTCGATGGCGTTGTCCGGGCAGTAGACCCAGCAGAAGAGGCAGTCAATACAGCACTCATTGTCCTTGACAGGCCGCTCGTTGCGCCAGCCGCCCACCACATATTCCACCGCGTTTCCAGCCTGGGGGATGATTCCGCCGGCGGCCATCTCATGCCACTTGGCGTCGGGGGCGTAGTGACTCACCCTACCTGCACCTCCTCGTAGGCCCGTTCGATGGCCCGGAAATTGCCGTCCAATACCGTCTGGGAGAGCTTGCCCCCCAACTGTTTGACGACGGCTGCCTTGGCGCCCTCGGTGGTGACCACGTCGCTGACTTTGGCCAGCGCACCCACCATGGGCGTGTTGGGGATGTTGCGACCCAGACACTCGGTGGATATAGCCGTGGCGTCCACCGTGGCGATCTTGACGGTCTTGTTGTCCAGCGACTTGCGGACTTCCTCAGGACTGAGCGGCGTGTTGACCAGGATGATGCCGTCGTCCGGAACACCCAAAGCCACGTTCTCCGTGCCGAGCAGCGTGTCATCGAGCACGACCACGATCTGGGGGTTCCTAACGCCGGAGCGCAGCCGGATGGGGCCGTCGCTGATACGGACATAGGACTTCATGGGGGCACCGCGGCGCTCCGCACCGTATTCCGGGAAGGCCTGGATGTTCCAGCCCTGCTCGGCCGAAGCGATGGCGAGGATGTATCCAGCCGTCTTGGCGCCCTGTCCACCCCTTCCGTGCCAGCGTACTTCGGTCAGCTTGGCCATGTTCGTCCTTCCTCCTGTGGAACACGATTGAGGCTGCCCCTGGGGCGTAAGCTGAGGGCAGCCGGGTCTGTAGAACCGAGGCAATAGCCGGGACATAGGATACCACTAACGGCGACGCGCCGCAACTGAAAAACGCACCTGCACCGGGCAGACGGCCGCCGCAGGTGACCGCAGTGGACGGTACGGGACGGCCAAGGTGAATGTGGGGGCCGGTCTATGCCGCCATCGCTCGTGTGCCCTTGAGAAAGGAAGGTGTTGGCTGACTGTGGACGCGAATAGTAGGGCCCAAGCGACGGTAGCGAGGAAGAGCCTCCTTTCCCGCAGTTCGGAGGCCAGCTAAGTAGCGGCGCCCGGGCCGGTCGCCCGGAATGGAGATCCCAGTTATGCCCTCCGCGACAGGACTTGCTCTCCTGCTCATTGCTGCGGCTGTCGGTGCCTGCGGCTCCGTCGCCGGTGCCGCGGAACTGCGCGACACACTCAGCGATACCTGGGGGGCCACCGATGCCCTGGGCCGCAAGCTCCCTGGCTATGCGGAGTGTGGCCCGCCACGCCCCGACCGGCAGGTGGGCATTTTCTACTTTCTGTGGCTGGGCGAGCATGCCAACGGCGCGGGGCCGTTTGACAACAGCAAGATCCTCGCTCAGGACCCGGAGGCCATGCAGAAACCCGACAGCCCACTATGGGGCCCGCTGTATGCCCCGCACCACTGGGGCGAGTCGCTGTTCGGCTACTACCAGACCGACGATCCGTATGTTCTGCGCAAGCATGCCCAGATGCTCTCGGACGCTGGTGTGGACGTGGTGATCTTCGACGTGACCAACCAGGTGACATACCGGCGCTGGTACATGGCCTTGCTCCAGACGTTCAGTGAAGTGCGGGCCAATGGCGCCAAGACGCCTCAGGTGGCCTTCCTCTGCCCTTTCTGGGACCCGGCCAAGGTGGTGCGGGAACTCTATCGCGACCTGTACGAACCGCGCCTATACCCTGAGCTCTGGTACCAGTGGGACGGCAAACCGCTCATCCTGGCGAACCCTGACATGATTGCCGACGGAATCGGCGTCTCCAGTCACGACCGCCCGGATCGTCTTGAGCCGGGGCATACCCTCGGTCAGAGCTTCACGGCGGAGAGGCCGGTTGCCGCCGCTGGAGGGTGTTTCCCCACCTGGACCGCGACAGGTTCCGCCATGACCTTGTCCCTCTATCGGGACGGACCCGACGGTGAGCGTGTGTTGACCAAGCGGTTCGAAAACGTCGGTGACAACTCCTGGCTGCTGCTGCACGCAGAGCCCGCCCTGGCCCCGGGGGCCTACTACCTGGAGATGTCGCAAGCCTCCGGTACGGTCGGCTGGTGGTCCAACAGCCAGGACGTCTTTGCCGTTGGCCAGTCCTTCGCTGACGGCACGCCGGTCGCCGGCGACCGCACCTTGCGCGTACAGTTGGCGGGCGGTGAGGCGGCAACCATCCTGGACTTCTTCACTTTCCGCACCCCCCAGCCCAGCTACTTCGAGGGCCCCACACGCCTGGACATGTGGAGTTGGCTTGAGGTATACCCGCAGCATGTCTTCATGAACTCACGCGGCGAGAAGGAACAGATGTCCGTCGGGGTGGCGCAGAATGCCGTCGGCGACCGACTGGGCTCCATGAGTGAACCCGGGGCCAGAGGACGCAGTTGGCACGATGGCGCTTCTGACCCGCGACCGGGGGCCGTCAATCTCGGCCTGAACCTGGCTGAGCAGTGGGAGAGAGCCCTCCGCGAGGATCCACGGTTCGTCTTCGTGACCGGCTGGAACGAATGGATCGCTGGACGCTTTGCGGAGTTCGCCGGGGTCAAGATGCCGGTGATGTTTGTGGACCAGTTCGACCAGGAGCATAGCCGGGACATAGAGCCGATGAGGGGCGGTCACGGAGACAACTATTACTACCAGCTTGTGTCCTACATCCGCCGCTACAAGGGGGTGCGTCCCCCGCCAGCGGCGGGCGCGAGCAAGACCATTGACATCAATGGCAACTTCGATCAGTGGGTGGATGTTACCCCCGAGTTTCGCGATGACCTGGGGGATGAGGCGCGGCGCGATCATCCCGGCTACAACAACTGCGCCCGGTATGTCAATACCACCGGTCGCAATGACTTCCTGGCGCTCAAGGTCTCTCGCGATCCGGAGACACTCTGGTTCTACGCCAGGACCCGTGAGGTTGTCACCCCGCACACCGACCCCCACTGGATGGTGCTGTACCTGGATACCGACTGTGACGCCAACACGGGTTGGCTGGGCTTTGACTACGTGGTCAACCGCACCGTCGTGGACGCGAACACGACAGTCCTGGCGGCCCGCGAGGGTGACCGCTGGGTGGCCCGGGGACAGGTGCCGCTACGGGTACGGGGCCAGGAGCTGATGGTGGCGGTCCCGCGGGCCGCGATCGGCTTCGATGACCCCGCGCGGCCCGTGCGTCTGTACTTCAAGTGGATGGACAACGCGCAGCGTGAGGATGACCCTGACGAGTTCACACTCAACGGTGATGCGGCGCCCAACGGGCGGTTCTGCTATTCCTACGCCGAGTAAGCTGGTCAGGGAAGCCTTCGCAGGCGGTGCCGGCGGGCCGATGGATGAACGCGCAGCAGCTACGCGCTCTTGGGCTTCAGGAAGAGTACTTCGGCCCGATCTACCCAACCTGACCTCAGGTCCATGCGGAACCAGCCCTCGCTGTTTCGATGGTGGAACCGCGTCGGGGAGCGCTTGCCCAGCTCCTTGAGGTCATGCTGCGCCCATGTCTTGCCGCCGTCCAGTGAGACGATGATGCCGGTGTCCATGGGTGAGGCCGGCGCACAATGCGAAGCGATGATCACGTTGTCCTCGATAATCATGTTGCCGGACTCCACACCGGGGTTGAACAGCATGGTGTGCTTCTCGGGGTGCGTGATGTCCTCAGGGGCGCACCTGAAGACACCCCGGTCGAAAGGCTCGCGGACATTGGCGTCGCTGATCCAGTACACCTGCCCGTCCACGAAGTTGATGCCCCCGGCTTTGTAGCGCGAGTTCATGGGTGCGGAGACGATAACGCGCCAGTCCCATTGGTCCGCCTGCTCATCGTAGGTCCCGCGAAGCCAGTGGCACTCGTACCCCTCGGGCTGGTCGTGGTCGCCGGTACAGCAGTAGAAGGCGTCTTCCCAGGGGTTATACGTCACCGTGTGGACGTGACGGCAGCAGACTGGGTTGCCGGGGTCTCCCAGCGGTGTGCCCTCGGTGCCCCCTCCCGGCGTGCCGTTGTCACGGCTGTGGGGGCTTTGCCCAAAGCTGTAGGCGACCTTGACGGTCTGGCCAGCGTCGGTAGAGTAGTAGATGTTCACCGGGGCAGCGCCCCCCACAACGTTGCAATAGTTGCCCCAGATCAGCATTTCCCTGCCCTTGACGTCGAAGGTGTTCACGCCAGGGATGGTGTGAAAATACCAGCCCGGAAGGTCCGGGCACTTCGGCGTGTGAGGGAGGTAGGCGCTGCCGTCGGCGGACTGCACCTTGATCTGGTGGCAGGTCCGCAGGTGGTCGGTGCTGAGGTAGAGCTTCGTGCGAGTGGCGAAGACCACATTCCCGTTATCAAGAATGCAGGAGAACGTCACGTTGCGGGCATTGGGGAACTCCAGGACGTGCGGCCAGGTGCGACCGCAGTCCTCGGACAGCATGACCTTGCCCTCGGCGTATCCGAAGGCCAGATTGTCCCGCTGGGAGTCGATATAGACCCCCTCGGGCTGCAGCCGGTACCAGAAGTGCTCAGTCTCTGCGACGGGTGGCCACGACATGGCTTCCTGCTTCCCTTCCTCACGAGTAGTCCGTGGCCACCACGCTTCGCCGCGAGGAGGTGTGCGGCCTTCATGGACTTGGGCCACTCGCTTCATTCGAGCTGCTCCATTGGGCAGACTGGCCCAGTGGAAGCTGAATCGCGGTCTCGCGACCTAACCAGACAGAGGAATGGAGAGCTCCGGGGGCGAAAGGCCACAAGGTCAGATGCGGGGCCAAGAGCACACGGGAAAGCGACTCCTGCATTAGGAAAATGAGGGGCAAGGGTCCAGATGAACCGGTAACCCTCCAGCCGCCTCACGGTCGCGAAGGAGACCGCACATGGCGAACTCGCTGAGAATAGTGGTAGTAGGAGGAGTAGCGGCCGGGCCCAAGGCGGCAGCGCGGGCGCGTCGCCTGGACCCCGAGGCTGAGATCACGATCGTGGAGAAGGACCGGCTTCTGTCATACGCGGGCTGCGGGCTGCCCTATTACATCTCCGGCTTGGTTGAGAACCGTAATGACCTGATGGCGACGCCCATCGGGGTGCTCCGTGACCCCGATTTCTTCGCCAAGGTGAAGGGCATCACGGTTCTGAACGAGACCGAGGCGACCCGGATTGACCGCGCCGCCAAGGAACTCGAGGTGCGCCACCTGCCCACAGGTGCCACCAAGCGCCTCCCCTACGACAAGCTCATCATCGCCACCGGCGCCGAGCCTATCGATCCGCCCATACCGGGGAACGACCTGCAGAACGTTCTTCGCCTCAAGCGCGTAGAGGATGCGGACCGCTTCCGGGAGCTGATGACTAGCAACTCCTGTCCCATGGTCACCATCGTCGGTGGCGGCCTCATTGGCATGGAGATGACCGAGGCGGTGACCGCCTGTGGGAGTGCGGTCACCGTGGTGGAGCTGCTGCCACAGATTCTGACCATGTTCGATGTCGAGATGGCCGCTCTGGTTGAACAGCACATGCGCAAGGTGGGGGTGCGGGTTCTCACCTCCACGAAGATTGAGCGAATCGTGGGGGATGAGCAAGGACGAGTGAAGAGCGTGGTGACCAGTGCCGGTGAGTTCCCGGCGCAGTTGGTGCTGATCAGCGTGGGCATCCGGCCGAACGTTCAGCTGGCGCGAGACGCCGGTCTGATCATTGGGCCGTCGGGCGGGATCAACGTCAATGAGTACATGCAGACCTCGGACCCGGACATCTATGCCGCCGGGGACTGCGCCGAAAAGCGCTGCTTCGTGCGCGGCACCGCGTGCTTCCTCCCACTGGGCTCAGTGGCTAACAAGGAGGGACGCGTCGCCGGCTCCAACGCAGTTGGCCACATCGAGCGATTCCACGGTGTTGCGGGAGCCACGGCCCTCAAGGTCTTCGAGCTGAATACGGGGCGGGCTGGGCTTACGGCGCAGCAGGCGCGCGACCTGGGTATCCGAGTCGTCTCGGCGACCGTAGCGGCCCCCGACAAGCCGCACTACTACCCGGGGGCCGAGCCCATCATCCTGAAGCTTGTTGCCGACCGTGCGACGCGTCAGCTCATCGGCATCCAGGGCGTGGGAACGGGAGACGTGATCAAGCGGATCGATGTCGCCACCACGGCCATGACCGCCGAGATGACGGTGGACGAGGTGGCCAACCTCGACCTGGCCTATGCCCCACCCTACTCCGAGGCCATGGATGTGCTGATCCACGGAGCCAACATCCTGCGCAACAAGCTCGATGGTCTGCTGGAGGGCATAACCCCCGACCAGCTCAAAGCCAAGTTCGACGCCGGTGAGGACTTCGTGCTCCTGGATGTGCGCTCGCCAGCGGAGCGAGAGACCTTCAGTCTCCCGCAAAGCATCCACATTCCGCTTGCCGCTCTGCGCGGTCGGGTGGCGGAGGTGGCCCGCGACAAGGAGGTGATCGTCTACTGCAAGACCAGCCTCCGGGCGTGGGAGGCCTGCCGCATCCTGGCCGGCCTGGGCTACAACAACACCAAGATCCTCGACGGTGGCGTCATGGCCTGGCCCTACTAGGTGGGCTGCGGCGGTCGGGCCAAGCCGTCCAGGCCGATGCGGCCCCCGGATACGGGCGCCCCGGGGACTATGCTGGCGACCAGTGCAACTGCCACCGCGGACCCCACGTCCTGTCCGATGCGAGCGCCAGGGACCCCAGATGGCGTTGGCAAGACGTCATGGCAGCCCGTGCAAGGCCGTTGCTTCGGGCTAGCCTGTTCTGCCTTGCTCTGACCTCCGGGATGACGAGGAGAAGGCCTGCGTTAAGGCCGCAAGCGTGCCTTTCTGCGGAGAGTGAGGTGTCGAGTATGGGACGGGTTATCGGTCTTGTCGTCCTCATGCTGATGGCTGGAGGTGTCGGAGCCATGGAGTACGCGCCTCGCGTTGTATCTGAAGACCGGGCTGATGCCTACAGCCTCACCACTTTCGCCCAGTACCCGCGCTGGCGCGATCTGAGCGGTGATGCGCTTGCCTGGGAGCTGTACCAGTACCTCGCTGACCCGCGCAGCGGCCTGTTCCACATGAACGAGGTCCTGGAGGGTGACGACGACCTCAACGAGTACCGCACCATCCGCGATCCCATCAAGATCATCAACGTCTACGGGTATGCCTACTGCGCCATCCTCGGGCCGGTCATGGCGGGCATCGCCGAAGGGGTGGGCCTCGGTGAGGCGCGAACATTGGTACTGCCCGGCTGGCAGCATGTTGCCTCCGAGGCCTTCTACGGCGGCCGCTGGCACTACCTGGATATAGACGTCCGTGCCGTGTTCCGCCGACCCGACGGGACCCTGGCCTCGATGGACGAGGCGCGGGCGGATGACACGCTGTGGGTGAACCGCGGGCCTCTGTTCTTCCCCAAGGATGACCTGGCTCACACACGCGAGGTGTACCGGACAACCCCGGTGGAGTACTACCACGACTTCCACTCTACCGGCCACACCATGGACTATGTGCTGCGCCAGGGGGAGACCTTCACCCGCTGGTGGACGCCACAAGGGGGGCGCTGGCACCATGACCCGGTCTACAACGGCCAGGACTGGCTGATGACGCTCCTGGAGAGCGAGCCCCGGGGCCCCAAGCCCAACCACCGGGACTTCACGGTCCACAACTACGGCAACGGCTGCTTCGTCTACCATCCCGACCTCACCGAGGCCTCCACCGACTTCGCCGACGGTGTGTACGACGCGACCAACGTGGTGTCGGGGCGCGAAGGCCTGACACTGCTGCAGGCTGGCGAGGGATACGCCGTTTTCGAGGTCCGGTCGCCCTACATCATCGTCCCGCTGGTCGGCAACTCGGCCACCACCGCCGATGACTCCGAGGCCTCGGTGGTGGAACTCGAGGCGGAAGGGGTCGAGCTGTCACTCTCACGGGACAATGGCCTGACCTGGGAAACCCTATCGCCTTCAGCGCCCGGGCGCTATGACCTGACGCCTTACGTCGCGGGAACGTATGGCTATCTCCTGCGCATCGTGCTGAGAGGGCAGCCGCAGGAGGCTGTGGTCAGGTCGCTGCGGATCACGACGTGGGTGCAGGTGGCGCCGGCGGCCTTGCCGACGCTGCACCGGGGGATGAACCGACTGGAGTACCGAACAGGGGACCACTACGGTTTGCCGACCCGGGTGCTGGAGGTACGGTCCCGCGCCAACCGCCCCGAGAACCTGCTGAAGTTCCTGGTCCGGCCACCCGATGACTATGACCCGGCGCGCCAGACAGCCCGCATCCGCGGCGAGATTACCGCCCGGGTAGAGGCTCCCCCAGGCACGCGGATAGCCTGGTTCTCAGCCGGCGCCAGCTTCACTACCCATCAGGGCGAGGCGGCTGCCCAGACGCGCAACGCCATCACCTACGCGACGACCGACGGCGGGGAGTTCACCGAGGTCTTCCGGGCGAACGTGCCCACTTACTGCAATCACTGGTTCACCAATGCCGACCGGGAGGTGCGGCTTGAGGAACCCACACGAACCCTGTTCGTTCGCTACTTCGGTGACCCGGCAGTGAACAACATCCGTATCTATGCCCACTGCCTGGACGATCGGCCCCGCCAGGAGGCTCCGGTAAGGATCACGCACCGGTGGACGGAGAATGGACAGCCCAGGAGCCATGAGGTCACCCTGCGCGGGCCGGGGCCCTACCAGATTGATGTGCAGAACGAGCCGGTGGACGAATCCATCGAGATCTCGGTCCCCAGCGATGGCGCCGGCGGTTAGTCGCCAGTGGCGGCGTGAACCTGCAGAGCCTTCAGGTAGCCGCCGGTGTTGGCGAAGCACATGACCAGGCTCTTGGTCGGCATGTAGGTCCCAGGCCAGCGGGAGCTCATGGCATCCATGATGGCTTTGCCACGCGCGAAGTACTGCTCCCGGCGCGGGTCTTCTGTCGGCGCGTGGAGGTAGCAAGTGAACAGCACCTCGGCGTAGAAGCAGGCCTGTTCGAGCCACCGCTGGGGTTCGTCATCGGGCAAGGTCAGGTAGAGGTCGCCGAACTGCAGCAGCTTGGCGCGGGCCCGCTCGTAGTCGGCATCGAGTTCGCCGTTCTCAAGCTTGAGGTCCAGGAAGCGTCCTGCCGCCTTGGCGAACAGTGTCCCACCCAGGCCTGAGAACGGCTCCTGCACATGGTCCAGCATCGCCAGGGCGGCGTCGTAGTACTTGCGGTCTCCGGTCATCGCGTAGGCGTAGACGTGGGTGGTCAGGAAGTTGCCAATCCCCCGCTGATCGCCCATCATCATCTCGGTGAACCAGGGGCTTTCCACCGCCCAGTCAGCCACCTCCAGGAAAGCGTCGCGGCTGACACGGTCTCCGGTCAGGTAGTAGTGCTGGGCCAGGCTGGCAACGTAGCAGTGACCGGCGTTGGGTCCGCCGGAGGCGTACTGCAGACCGTAGCGCTCGGTCTCGCTGGGATAGATCCGATGGGTGCTCCGGAAAGCCGCGGTCTCGTGTGTCGTGTGCGTAAAGGGGCCATGCGCATAGGCCGCAGCGCCATCGGCGCCGGTGTGATAGATGCAGATGTCGGCATAGTGGCGGCAGAGGACGTCGGCCAGCCACATCCACCGCGGGTCCTGCCGGCGCAACCCCTGAAGCATGACGCAGTAGGCGACGTCGTACTCGTTGCCAAAATGACTGATCGGCTGGCTACCCACGAAGTGATCCGGGTAGTCGCGCCTCATCTCCGGCGGTGCGCTCTCGTTGTCGGCGAAGGTGTCGCCGAAGTGACGCCAGCCGAACTCGTCAATGTCCTCCCAGCGGCCGATGACGCTTTGCCGGCGCTCTCCCACCGGGTCCACGAAGCTGTCACAGGTGCGCTCCATCGCGCCGAAGCTGTCGCGGTCGAGGGGCGCGGCCGGGGAGAAGACCCGCGTGGCGAGCACCGATTCGGCCTCAGGCATGGCATACAGGGGATGCTGGAAAGCCTGCATCCGACGGGCCACGGTCTCGTCGTCGGTCTCCGGGCCGTGGAACACATAGAGCACTTCGTGCGTTTTCTGCTCACCGCCGAGAAGCTCGTGCACGTCCGCGAACTCCCCTGGCCACAACCCGATGCGCAATGTACCAGCATCCAGCGAAAGGGCCTTGGGGAAGTTCTGCCAGAAATCGCGGATACTGACCGCGACGCCGCCCTGGTCCGTGCGGACATGCAGCCATCCCTCGGCGCGTTCGCCCTCCGCTACCTGTTCCGCTCCATTGAAGACGCGGTATCCCCGGAAGCTCACGGGCACCTGCATGTCCTTGTTCACGTGGTTGGCCGAGCGCCAGTTGGGGCCGCCTGAGGAATCCTGGTACAGCCGCGTGCCAGGTAACGGGGCCTGACCCGCGGCGACGCCCAAGCGGCTTGTCCAGGTGCCCTCGGCAAGCTGCAGCGCCAGCGAGAAGTCCTCCATGAACACCGAACCACCCGTGCCCAGGTCCCAGGTGTTGCCCGGATGGACATGGGCACCAGGATTGTGCAGCGTGTAGGTGACTCGCACCTCGCTACTGCCGGCGCGGAAGTGCAGCCGACATACGAAGCGGGCCAGCGGCAGAGGCTCACGGGGGCCGAGGTCGCCACGCAGGCACAACACGGCCTGCAGCGGACCGGCCTCTTCGAACTCGGCGCTGGTGATGGTCGCCGCCACGAGCTCCTCCGTCCCCGCCAAGCGCAGACAACTGGCGCTCACCGGCCCGCCGAGCCGCCGGCCCCCTACGCTGGCGGAGGTCAGCAGTTCGCCGCGGGTCGTGTCCACCACGAACTCGGCCACGCCGGTGTTCACGGTGGCTACACCGTCAGCAAGGCGACACTCGACAGACGGACTGGCAAGACCGGGCTGGCCGCGGGTGAGTAGATAAGAGGTCTGTCCGCTCGCCGGAACATCGGCGGCGAAACGGAGCAGGACCCAGCGCGGGGTGCCATCATGGTAGTTGCTGGTGGCGGTGACTTGTACCGGTGCCGGCTTGCCGCCCTCGTCCACCAGGGCCAACTCCCCGGCGCTCGGTGCGAAACCGCGGACGAGGGGCACCCCGCAGGTGACCGGTTCGGCGATGCGCGCGAATGGCAGGTCGTTGCTCAGGGCCAGGCGCACCGTCTGCGGCGTCGGCTGGGCCATGGAGGGGACTGCCAGGCAAGTGACCAGACTGACCGTCAGAGCAGTACGCATCGCTGGCCTCCTCGAAGAGCTTTGCCCCCACTTCGCCAATGCAGTGCTCGCTACACTTTCCTTCCTACAAGCCGGGCAGGTAGTCAAAGCAGCCGGCGCCGATGCGCGGAGCGACGGGCTCGGTGAGCCGCGTCATGACCGGCGGCCTGACCTCGCAGCAGTCTTCGTCTCCCGTCCGACGCCAGTAGATGCTTTGCAGCCAGTGGTCGTTGTCCGGCTCGGGGCAGTCATGGCGCCAGAACACGCCTCGCGTCTCCTGACGCTGCAAGGAGGCGTTCACGATGAGACGCGCCAGGTTCAGCATGTTCAGCCATTCCAGGCCCCCGCGCAGATCAGCAGCCGAACTGACCCTCAACGCCGTCCGTTGCCGCTGAAGGTCACCCAGTTCCGGCAGGGCTGCCCTCAGGCTCTCCCCGGACTTGATGACCCCGCAGGATCGCCACATGAGGTCCTGCAGGCGCGCTGTCACGCTCTGCACCGACTCGCCATCACCCGCGAGCAGGCCCTCGAGCCAACAGCAACCCTCGCGGATCTGTTTCTCGTCAAGGCCGGGGCTCGTGCTGTCGGCGGCGTACCGGGCAGCCTGGCTCCCGGCCAGCGCGCCGAAGACGAGCACATCGGCCAGGGCCGCGCCACCCAGGCGCCCTGCGCCAAACAGGCCGCCGGCGGCTTCACCGGCCGCAAACAGCCCCGGCACGGTGGTTCGGCAATGCTCATCAATGACGATGCCCCCGAGGAAGTAATGAGCGGCGCCATAGGATGGCGGGGTATCAGGAGGCCCATCGGGAGCGGAAAACAGGTCGGCAGTCCGGTCCTCCGGGAGCTGGAAGCTCACGAACTCCATGTCCACGAGCTCAGCCCCCGCCTCATACGCCAGAGCGATGCCATCGCCGGTGGTACCCGGGGGATTGTCATGGCGGCGATAGAGACAGGCCCCGCCGCCCGTGGCGATGATAATGGCCTTCGCAGTGATGGCGAGGGGAGCTCCATCCGCGGTGCGGACGGCCAGGACGCCGGTCACGCAGCTGTCGTCGCGCAGTATCCTGGCGACCATGGTCTCGTCACAGAAGCGCACTCCCATCTCAAGCGCGCGGCGGCGCAGCGGCCGCAACAGGGAGAACCCTCGCGGCCCCGAGCCGCCGACGATCCTGGCGGTCCCCAGGCGGTTCTCCGCCCCGGCATCACCCAGTACCTCGATCCCCACCCCGAGGTCGCCCAGTTCGGCTACCCGACCGGGTGTCTCCCGCGCCAGCACCTCGACCAGACGCTGGTTGTTGAGAAACCCTCCCGTAACCACGACCTGTCGGAACAGCTCCTCGCTGTGCTCAGGCAAGGCGTAGGTCACACCGCCCCAGGCGACCGCCGTGCAGTTCCGGGCCTCGGCGGCCATCTTCGAGACCACGAGCACCTCGGCGCCAGACTGCCGGGCCGCGAGCGCAGCGCGCAGGCCCGCTCCGCCGGTGCCAACCACCAGCACATCGGTCTGGACTCGCGTCAGCGAAGGTAGCGCCATACTGCTTTCCCTCCGTGCGTAAGTGCTTTCCGAGACCAGCAGCCCCGCCTCCACAGTCCACGGCAGACGGCAAGATCTCGGTTACCTCTCGGGCCGCAGGAACAGCGCCCCGAAGCCCTTGGCCCAGATGTCTCCCTCGGCCCGCAGCCGGTAGTCCCCGCCGGCCCGGTCAACAAAGGGTGGTTCAGCGACCATACTGTTCGAGTCCTGGGCGTGCTCGGCGGTGAAGGTGGCGAGGTCGGTGTACTTGCGGTGCTTCTCCCGCCAGGGCACACCCCACAGGATCATGCCTTGGCCATCGGCCGCGAAGTAGCAGTTATAGTCGAGGCGCAGATTGGCCGCCGCCGGGTCCAGAGGGGTGCCCTGCAAGCCAACCTCGGGGCTCGGATGGGGCCCAAAGAAGCTGTTGTCAGACCACAGCCCAAACTGGTACTCAGCGTTGTAGGCACAGATATTGAACTGCGCGACGAAATTGCGTACGCGGTAGCTGCACGGGCGCCCGAAGCGTCCCCCAAAGTCTCGCGGCCCCTGTTCGCGGATGGCGAGGCCGTTGGGGTTTTCCACGCACGTGTTGTGCTCGATGAGGCAGTCCTCGCTCTCCCCCACACAGATGCCGGCCGAGCCCCAGCTACCGCCGGTGCCGTTGCGGTAGCACAGGTTGTTTGTGATCAGAAACCCCCCGGAGATCTCAATGAAGATGCCGTGGCCGGCGTTATCGTGACAGACGCTATCCCGAATGACGCAGCCGCGGTTGTCTATGTCGAACCAGATACCGGGCCCGTTGTTGCGGGCGGCTTCGAAGTCTGAGAGGATGGTGTCGCGAGCGAAGGCAAACTTCATCCCGCCGGCCTCCCAGCCGGCGTCGAAGCCTTTGCGGTTGTTGTCGAGGAGCTTCACATGCTGCAGATAGGCGCTTTCGGGGTTGCCGCCCATACCCATCTGACCGTTGTTCCGGGAGACCAGGTTGTTGACCTGGCAGCCCCGGAAGCCGATGCCTACGCCACACCCGTTGGTCCACTCCACCACGATGTTGTCGAGCTGCCAGCCGTCGCCCCCGACCCACAGGGCCCCTCGCTGGGCATGGTTTGCGGCGTAGCGGATGGTAACGTTGGCGAGGTGGATGTAGTCCGCGCGGCCCTGGCCCGACCAGGGGTTGTAGCCAAAGACCCACTGGCGCGTGGAGGCCTCCATGGTGTGGGCTGCCGGGTCGGATCCGTCCTCCAGCCAGACGTAGAGCCCCTGCCCCTCCAGGTCGG
>JABLXH010000067.1 GCA_013178155.1 Armatimonadota bacterium
GCGGCATGCGGTGGAGCGACCTGGTAGCAGTGCTTCTGGGCGGGGCCTGCGTGGCGGCCATCCCGGCCCTGATGGACGCCGAACGGCGGGAGCGTATACTGGCCTGGCTGGACCCCGTGAGCTATCGCGACGGGGCAGGGTACCACATCCTTTCGATGCTGGTGGCCACGGCACGCGGCGGGCTCGATGGCGTCGGTCTCGGGCTGTCGCCAGAGAAGTGGCGGCAGATGCCGGAGCCCTATACGGACTCGATCTTCTGTGTTATGGGGGGCGAGCTGGGGTTGATCGTGTGTACCCTTTTCCTCGGCGCGATGGGCTGGCTGATCTGGCGGTGTTTCGAGGTTGCGCGCTGGTCGCGGGACGGGTTTGGATACTTCCTGGCCTGCGGCATCGGCATTCTCTACGGCATACAGGCGCTGATCAACATGTTCGTGGCCACGAACCTGATGCCTGTCACCGGACTGACCCTGCCCTTCATCAGCTACGGGGGTAGTAGTCTCATATCGTGCCTGATCGGGGCGGGAATGGTGCTGGCCATCTTCCGGCACAACCCAGCCCTGCGGAGGGAGTAGGGCCGATGCGTGCCGTCTTTGCGGGAGGGGGGACTGCGGGCCATCTCTATCCCGCCTTGGCCGTCGCCCAGCGGTTCCGCCGTCAGGTTCCCGGCGCGGAAGCGCACTTCCTGGCGGCTCGTCGGCCGCTGGACGCCGAACTGATGGCGCAACATGGCCTCGACCACCGGCTGCTCGCGGTGACGGGGATACCCTATGGGTTCTCTTTGCAGACCGTGGCAGCGTGCACCCGCCTGCTGCGGGGTGCCTGCCAGGCCTGGCGGGCCTATGCCGCCTGGCGGCCGGCAGTCGTGTTCGGGGCCGGAGGCTATGTGAGCGCGGCCGCTGTGCCGCCAGCAGCCTGGCGACGCCTGCCGATCGTCATCCATGTCTCAGATGCCCAGCCCGACCGCACGAACCTGGCTCTGGCTCGCTACGCCCGGACGATCACGGTGGCCTTCGAAGCGGCGGCACGACACTTCCCGGCCCATAAGACGGTGATCACCGGACAGCCCGTCCGCGAGGAGATTCTGGCCACCGACCGCGCTACCGCCCGGCGTGAGCTGGGTTACGAAGACAGCGACTTCGTCCTGCTGGTCACCGGGGGTAGCCAGGGCGCCCGCAGCATCAACCAGGCGCTCGTGGCTGCCCTGCCCCGTCTCGCGAGGGCCGCCATCAGGGTCTACCACCTGACCGGCCACCAGGACTACGACAACGTGGTCGCGGCGACCCGTGGCCTGGAGCTTGGCGATTCTTATCTAGTAAGGGCGTACGAGGCGCAGATGGGATGGGCTCTGGCGGCCGCGGACCTGGTGGTGATGCGCGCCGGGTCCAGCAGCCTCGCCGAGGCCGCGGCCTGGGGTTTGCCGATGGTGTTGATACCCTACCCGCATGCCGGGGGGCATCAGCGAGAGAACGCCCTGCCTCTGGTTGACAGCGGGGCGGCGCTGATGGTGGACGACAGAGAGCTGACCGGGGACTGGCTTGCCGATACTGTGTGCGAGCTGGTGCGCGACGCTGCAAGACGCGACGCCATGGCGGCCGCGGCCCGGGCCTGGGGTTCACGCGAGGCCGCCGACCGTGTCGCGGAACAAGTGGTCCGGGCGGGCGGTGGCTTGGGAGACGACTACGCTCAGGACGCATCGAATGGTGGTTAGCCGATGACCGAGCTACGAGTCGAGCCTTATGTGATGCCGGCGGCGGACCTGGGCCCCGAGAACCCCCTGCCCACCTTTCGCGACCCGCAGCCCGACCGGGCTGTGGACTTCGAGGCCCACCACATCCCGGAGGAGGACCGGGAGGGTCTGGGCTGGCAGACGGGTTTCCGCGTCCTGCCCTATCGCATTCAGGACGGGTACAACCGCCGCCGCGAGCCACGGGAGTTCACCTGCATCGTCCTGGAGAACGACTACCTGCGGGTGCGCGTGCTGCCCGAGGTGGGGGGAAAGGTCATCTCGATCTTCGCCAAGCCTGAGCAACGCGACCTGCTGCTCTGCAATCCTGTCTTTCAGCCCGGCAACCTGGCTCTGCGCAATGCCTGGACCAGCGGCGGGATCGAGTGGAACATCGGCCAAGTCGGGCACCACTACCTGACGTGCTCGCCACTACACGCGGCCGAGGTGGAAGGGCCGGGCGGCGAGCCCGTCCTCAGGTTGTATGCCTGGGAGCGGGTGAAGCGCGTGCCTTACCATCTGGACCTTTACCTGCCCACGGAGTCGCGGTTCCTCTTGACGCGGGTGCGTATCATCAACCCCCACGACCACGACATTCCCATGTACTGGTGGACCAACATGGGGGTGCCGGAGTATCCAGAAGGCCGGGTCATCGCTCCGGCAGACACCACTTACCACGGTCTGACCGTGTATGAGTGTCCGGTCATCAATGGTATTGACTACAGCTACTGCACCCACATCAAGCGGTCCTATGACCTCTTCTTCCGGATTCCGCCCGGTCGTCGGCCCTGGGAGGTGAGTGTGGACCAGCAAGGCAGGGGCATCGTCCACACTTCCACCCGGCGCCTGCGAGGGCGAAAGCTCTTCGCCTGGGGCATGAGCCAGGGCGGCCGGCGTTGGCAGGAGTACCTGCACACCGCCGGCTACAACAACAAGGAAATCCAGGCCGGTCTTGCCTACACTCAGTCCCACTCCGTGCGCATGCCGGCCGGTGAGGTCTGGTCCTGGACGGAGGCCATCGGCTATTTCGCCATGGACCCCGACGATGCCCACAGTCCCGACTGGCAGCGGGCCCACACCGCCGCCGACGCGGTGGTTGAGGCTGCCTTGCCGGAAGAGGAGCTGAACCGCCTGGATGCCGTCATGGGGACAGTAAGCACCCGACTGCCCACCCGCCTCCTGTTCCGCGGCCTGGGTTGGGGAGCACTCGAGAACGCGCGCTGTGCGCAGTGCAACGAACCAAGTGGCATACCGCCGGAGCTGCCCTTTGATCAGGATGACCTATCGGCCGACCAGCAGCCCTGGCTTGAGTTGCTGCAGACTGGAGCGCTGCCACCTCGCGCAGCGCATGAAGAGCCGGGCCAGTTCATGGTCCAGCCCGAATGGCGGGCGCTGCTGGAGGCCAGTGTGGCAGCGGGCCGCAGTGACCACTGGCTGGCCTGGCTGCACCTGGGTGTGATGCGCCTGGAGGACGGCGATGCAGCCGGCGCTCGGCAAGCCTGGGAGGAATCGCTGGATCGTACGCCCACCGCCTGGGCCTGGCGAAATCTGGCGGTGCTGAACCGTCGCGAGGGGAACGAGAAGGCGGCCCTTGAATGCTACGAGCGCGCCCTGGCGGTGGGCGTGCCTCCCGTCGCGCTGGCGGTGGAGTACGCGGGCCATCTGCTGCGGAACGGGGCGATGGACCGCCTGGCCAGTCTCCTGAACGAGCTGCCCGCCACGATCCGAGACCACGAGCGGCTGCGTTTAGCCGCCGGCTGGGTGGCTCTCCACGAGAAACGGTTTGGCGATGTGCGGACGATCCTGGGGCAGGAGTTCGCCACCATCCAGGAGGGGGAGCGCAGCCTTACCGATCTGTGGTTCGCACTGCACGAACAGGAGTTGGCTGCCGCGGAGGGGGTTGTTGTGGATGAGACGCTCAAAGAACGGGTGCGGGCCGAATTCCCACCACCATGGGACATCGATTTCCGAATGTCTGTGGAGGGCGACGACCTCTACGTCCCGCCGCAGGCCGGCTGAGCGCGCTTGCCGACCCCTGCCCGGCGCCCTACAATGGCATCTGACCGGGAAGCTGCAGCGTACGGACTCACGAGACAATGGAACTGACCAAGCGCGATCGTGTGCATTTCATCGGCGTGGGCGGCATCAGCATGAGCGGCCTGGCCCACGCCTTGGCTGTCCAAGGGTTCTGCGTCAGTGGGTGTGACCGCGGCGACAGCGAGCGACTGGCAGTGTTACGCCAGGCCGGAGTGGAGGTCTCCGTCGGCCACGACCCGGCGCATATCGCCGGGGCTGACGTGGTCATCTGGACGACTGCCATCCGCGAAGACAACCCTGAACGGAAGGCGGCGTTGGCGGCCGGATGCCACCTGCACCACCGTTCCGAGTTGCTGGCCTGGATGCTGCGGGGGAAGCGGGCCATCGCGGTCACCGGGACCCACGGCAAGACCACCACAACGGCCATGCTGGGCGCGGTTCTGGTGTCTGCGGGCCTTGACCCAACGGTTTTCGTCGGCGGCGACGTGCTGGCCTGGCGTAGCAACTACCGTCTCGGCGGTGGGCCGTATGTCGTCTTTGAAGCCGACGAGAGCGACAAGAGCTTTCGGGAGTACAACCCGTGCAGTCAGGTCATCAGTTGCATTGAGTTCGACCACGGCGACCAGTACGGCACGCTGGAGGCCATCGAGGAGCACTTCGGGGCGTTCATTGCCGGCGCTGACCCGAACGGCTTCCTGGTCTGGGGGCAGGATTGCCAACGGTTGCAGCGGCTCGTCCCCGCGCGTGCCCCGGGCCCTACCATCGGATTTGGTTTCCATCCCGAGGCAGAGTTCAGGGCGGTGAACCTCGAGTACGAGGGTGTTCGCGTGCGGTTTGGGCTCCTGAAGGCGGGGAAGGCTGCAGGGACAATAGACTTGCAGGTTCCCGGCCAACACAACGTGCTCAACGCCCTGGCTGCCCTGGCTGCGGCCGACGCCTGCGGGGTGCCGCTGGATCAGTGCCGGGCCGCTCTCGCGGGGTTCACCGGTACCGGCCGGAGGTTTGAGCTGCTCGGCAAGACGGACGAGTTGGCCGTCTACGACGACTATGCCCACCATCCCACAGAGGTGCGGGCGACCCTCGCGGCCGCGCGGCAGCAAGGGCACAAGCGAGTTGTTGCCATCTTCCAACCCCATCTCTACAGCCGGACACGGGATCTGATGACTGACTTTGCGACGGCCTTTGGTGACGCGGACGTGGTAGTCATCACTGGCATCTACGCGGCCCGAGAGGACCCCATCCCTGGCGTTTCCGCTCTCGAGTTGGCCCGGCGCGTGGGAGAGCACGAGCCCGGCAAGCCCGTGTACCACGCAGAGACGAAGCAAGAGGCGCTGGAGCGGGTGCAAGAGCTGGCACAGGCCGGGGACCTCATCCTGTCCATCGGGGCCGGAGACGTGCGCCAGGTGGGTGAGGCACTGGCCCAGCACCTCTGCAAGGGCAGGCTATCTGCGCCATGAACACGCGAGCTCAGCGGCGGGTAGCGGCCGTAATCCTGACCATGGGGACATTGCTTGGACTGGCCCTCGGTGTCTGTGCGTCACCACTGCTGCAGGTTCGACGGGTGATGGTCTGCGGACCAGATCCGAGCCTGGCAAGTGAGGTCGCCGGTCAGATCCGAGTGCCGGCGGGCGCCAGTGTCCTTCTCTACCCGCTGCACCGCGTCACACGGGACGCACGGCGCTGCCACCGCGTCGGTGAGGTCAACGTCCGCCGAGCGTCGCCGAGTGTGCTGGAGGTTGAGGTAAAGGCGCGCGAGCCGCTCGCGGCCCTGGATGACGGGGAGGGGTACACGCTGGTAAGCCGTGAGGGGATCCTGCTGTGCCGAGCAACGGAAGCTCCTGTGGCGCTGCCGCGGCTCAGGGGGCTGACGACGCCCCGGGCCCCACTGGGGACGCAGTTGGACCGAGACCGTTGGCGGTGGACGCTGGAGATACTGGCGGGAGCCACGAAGGCCGGCATCCGTGACGGGCTGTCGCTGGACCTGTCGAACCTCTACCAGGTAAGGCTGACCACTGCCGACGGTGTGACCGCCAATCTCGGCAACGTGAACAGCCTGACCCGCAAGACGGTCATCCTGGGCCGGGTTCTGGCCGAGCTTCGCGCCGACGGTGAACAGCCGGTCAGCGTAGATGTCAGCACGCCCGAGTCTCCGCTCTGGCGTACCCAGTAGACCTGCCCGGGCCCCAACTCTGCAGGTCATCGGCGCGTCGGTGACGAAGTGGCTGTTCTGCCCTGGGAAAGGTTCCCGGGACGGCGGCGAGGGGTGCCCAGGCGTACGGCAACGGAGCAATCCTCTTGGCACACGACGATCATGTAGTGGGAATTGATATCGGAACGACCAAGATCTGCACGGTGGTCGGCCGCGCTACCGAGGCCGGTGTGCTGGAGGTCTGTGGCGTCGGCCTGCATCCGTCCCATGGCTTGCGACAAGGGGTGGTTGTGGACCGTCAGAAGACCATCGTCTCGATCAAGGAGTCCGTGGGGCAGGCCGAGCGGATGGCGGGGATCGAGATCGGTGGGGCCTACGTCGGCATTTCGGGTGACCATATCACGTCCACCAACGCCACCGGTCGCGTCCACACGGGCCCCGCGGGCGAAGTCACTGCTGACGATGTGGACAAGGCAGTGCAGAGCGCCCGCGACAGTGTCTCCCTGACTGCTGACCGCGAGATCATCCATAGCATCGTGCGTGACTTCGCGGTGGACGGCCAGCAGGGCGTCGCCCGACCCATCGGGATGAGTGGCCGGCGACTGGATGCCGAGGTGCACATCGTCACCGGGATGGCCAGCGTCATCGCCAATATCTCGCGGTGCGTCGAGGAGGCCGGTGTCACCGTTCAGCAACAGGTGTTGGAGCCCCTGGCCACCTCCCTCGCCGTGCTAACCGAGGCAGAGCGTGACCTGGGGGTCATCCTGGTGGATATCGGGGGAGGAACGACCGACATTGCGGTCTTCCTGGACAACTCCATCTACCACACGGCCGCCATCGCCGTGGCTGGCAACCGGGTCACCCGTGACCTGGCGAAGCTGCTGCAGATCAGCATGGAGGAGGCCGAGGCCGTGAAGTGTCGCTGGGGGCGGGCCCTGGCCTCGGCCGTTCCTGGCGATGACGAGGTGCTCGTCACCAGCGCCGACGGTGAAAGCCGGAGGAATGTCAAGCAGCGGCTCATCGCCGAGGTGATCCAGGCGCGGTTGGAAGAGATCTTCGAGCTGGTCTACGCCGACGTGAAACGCTCTGGCGCCGGGGACTTGTGCGCTGGTGGCGTTGTGCTCTCCGGCGGTGGATCGCAACTGCCGGACACGGCCAAGCTCGCGTCGGCGGTGATGGGTGACATGTCGGTGCGGGTGGGGAAACCCCGTGGCCTCAGCGGTCTGGTGAGAAACGTTAGCTCGCCGATCCACGCCACCGGTGTCGGTCTGGCCATTCAGGCTGCGCTGGACGGAGCCTCGACGCACTCACCGAAGGCCAACGATGTCTGGTCGCGCGTGAAGGAATGGCTACAGAGCGTCTGGCGACGGACCTTCCCCCACACTTCCTCCTGAAAGAACCGAAACCACCAGCCACGGCGGCTGTCTATACCAGTGACGAGAGCCGCCAAACACCACCTGCAGCCAGCAACGACCCACGGTGTGATATCCCGGACGGACGACGAGTCCTTCCCTTTGGGGACGGTCACGAATGCCGTCTTGTCTTGACGTTTACATCCTGCAGTCTTTCGCCGACGGCCAGCTTGAGGAAGCGCAACGGGCCACCGTGGAGGCACATGTGGCAGAGTGCCCCCGATGCAGACGATTGCTGGCTGAACTGCGCGCCGTCAGTGATCCTCTGCGCGACACCGCACCAGCCGAAACCCCCGCGGACCTGGCTCAACGTCTCCTGGCTGCTGTCAGCGATGTGCAGCCGCTACCGGCGCTCAGTTGCCTCCAGGCGCAGGAGCTGCTGTCTGCATCTCTCGACCAGGTGCTGGACCACGTTACGGCGCAACGCCTGGAGGCCCATCTGATGGCGTGCCCGGCGTGCTATCGCGCCGCCCGGCGCACCGACCGGTTGGTGGCCGCACTGCGCACGGTGGAGCCGGAGCCCGCACCCGAGGGCCTGCTGGAACGGGTTCTTACCGCCAGCGAGAGGCTGAAACGAGAGCGCCGACAGCCGGTCCAGTGGCGACGGTGGGCCTTCAGTGCGGCCGGCCTTGCAGCGGCAGCCGCGCTCATGTTGGTGGTCCTGTCTCAGTGGCACCCGGCGACCGAGACGCCCGTTGCTCGCACCGTGGCGGTGGCGCCGAACGTGCCTGCTGCCGTCTCACCCCCCGCCGCCAAGACCCCGACCAGGATCGCTGCCGTGGCACCAACAACAGCCGAGAGGGGACGCCATGCCGAACCCCCGGCGGCGCGTTCCCTGGCGCGGTTCCCGGAGCGTCGGCTCTTCGCCCGGGCCCCATTGGTCAGTCAAGGCTCTGTGGCGACACCAAGGCCCGGGCAGGCTCCGTTGCCGGGGTCGCCGACCGCCACCTCCCCGCCTGCACCGGTCCCCGAGCCGTCGCCTCTGACCGTGGCCAGCTTGCCGCGCACGGGAGCCGTGCGCCCGGTGGCTGTGGCGACGGGCGAGGGCGACAAGCCGGCTGAAGCTGTACCGCCGCCTGCCGTGCCAGCGCCGGAGTCTGAACCTGCCTCTGCAGGGCTGGCGCCACGCGTCCTGAGCCAGCCGGCCCCGGTGATGGTAGCGGCCCTGCCCGTCAAGAGGACGACACCGAGCGTGGAGCCCCTGCCGCCCAGCGCTGCTGAGACCACGCGCCGAAGCTGGGTCAGTCGCCCGGCCGTGGAGGAGCACGAGGTGGCCCTTCCGGATAGCCGCTCGGAGCGAGTGGCAATGGCCGAAGCACAGATCAACGATACTGCTCGCCGGATTGTCCGCTCACAGCCGAAGGTGTGGGAGATCCATTAGGTTGGCGCGAACGTAAAACCAGACGGCCCGGGGCATAGCTGTCCCGGGCCGTTCGCTTATAGGGGTGGCCAGGCTTGTCAGCCCTGCCCTACCTGGGGCTGTAGAGGAAAACGCGCCCGTAGATACCCTCGGCATCCTGGGCCTCGCTGAGACTGGTGTTGACGCGAAAGACGATCTCATTGCGCTGCCCGGGTTTCAGCACGGGGGTCACATCCGCTTCCATGGTGCTGGGCCGGATGTAGGCTTCCTGGTAAGGGCGGTAGCCGACGAACTCCCCGTTCACCCAGCACCAGCCCTCGGTCGCCAATGTCGGCACACAGATCATCACCTTGCGGCCACGGAAGCGCTCCGGTATATCCACGGTGAAGCGGTACCACATGTTGCCCACATAAGGATGGCCGTCCGGCGTGCGCGGGGTCTGTGTATAGAACGGGCGGTTCGTGACAACGGTCTGCCAGTCATTGCTGGGGTGGTCGGGATCCGCCCAACCGGCGTAGACGCCGACATCATGCGGATCAAGGGAGAACCGGGCAGTAAGGGGGCAGAATGCCACCAGGTCACCGATCGTGCCGTTGATGTTGTTGGCAAGCTTCTCATAGAAGTTTCGCCGGTCAATGACTTTCCAGTACCAGACCCCCGTGTGGTACCCATCCTCGTCGGGCCAGATGAAGAAGGGGCTGATCTTGTGCAGCTCCGGACGGATGGCCAGCATCTCAGCGGCCTTGGCGGCAGCCCGCGCAAAGTCGCCGGTCAACTCGGCCTGGTTCATGGCGACATAAGCCAAAAGATGGTCGAAGATCAGCCGCTCGGCGCGCACACGGGTGAGATAGGGCTCGGCCGTCGCGACGCGCTCGGCCCTGGACAGCTCCCGTCGCATGGCACTCAGCAGGTCTGGAGTATACAGCTCGGGCAGGCAGCGATCCTCATGGCCGTGCACAGGCCGGGTGGCGATGGCCTCATCGAGGGTGTAGTAGTAGTTCTGCATGGCCTCTGCCGCCGGGCCATACCACCTGGTGAAGAAGTCATTCAGACAAGCGTCTACGTCCGTGTCTGCGTCCCATTCCAGGCGGGCACGCAGATAACGGCTGCCGATGCCGGATTCGGCCCAGACATTGCGCGTCTCGTCCATGAAGCCGATAATGCCCCACTTCTTCAGCAGCGGGAAGTCGCGGCGGAGCTTGGTGAACTCGGGCACCAGCGACAGGCCCGAAACCA
The DNA here is from genome assembly GCA_013178155.1 of Armatimonadota bacterium. GTDB lineage: Bacteria > Armatimonadota > Zipacnadia > Zipacnadales > UBA11051 > JABLXH01. The sequence goes on from JABLXH010000067.1 coordinate 9,918, forward strand.
GCATGTTGTAGTTGTAGCCGTATATCCAGACGTTGGGGCAAAGCTTGCCCCAGCGTTCGAGCATGCGCCCCTGCAGCTGCTTCTGCCAACAGTTGTCGGCATCATAGGCATGCAGGGTGCAGCTCCAGATCGCGGCAAACATCACGACAGTCTTCGGATCCGGCACCACGTTCAGGGGTGGGTTGTTGCGGTTAGCGTAGCCGTTGGTGGACAGGTAGACCTCCGGGAACTCCTGGTGGACCTCCTCGATGACCTGGTTGAAGAAGCGGAACCACTCCTCAGTGACACTCATCTCGGTGGGCACGCCAGGCCGCCCACCCAGCATCGTCAGTCCCAGGCTTTGTTTGACCGTCTCGGGGTTGAAGTCCCGGGGAATGCCGTCGTCGGGCGCAAAGCCATAGGATGTGGCGCCGGGATGCTCCCTGAACCAGGCCTTGACCTTGTCGGCCACCATGCGCACGGTGTCGGGGTTGGTGAGATTGGGGTAGTACTCGTCGCGCGTCCCGTCCGGGCGGAGCGCGAAAAGCTCAGGCTTCTCCTTGACCAGTTCAGAGTCCAGCACATTACGGACGCTGGAGTCCCCCGGCACGAAGAAGAAGTCATTGCGGTCCGGGTTCATCTTGTTGCGGATCTTCCAGCGGCGCTCCTGGTCGGCAAGCTCCGGCTTGATGTGCAGCCACCAGTCGCGCATGAGGAAATCAGGTTCCTCCCTCAGCGCCATCTCGGGGCAGGTGATGGTGGCCTGCTGGGGTACCACCTCGCCGAACTCTCCCGGCATGAACCACCGCACACCCAGTCGGTTGAGGAACTCATAGACAGCGTACTCCGTACCATGGTACGGGCCGTCATTGTTACCGGCTAGCAAGAGGCGGTTGCCGCGGCATAGAAGGACGAAGCCTTCCTCCCGCCGCGCCGCCGTGACGCCAGCCGGGATGGCAACGCCCAGGTTCTCAGTAAGCTTGCTTGCGCCCACCAGGATCAGCGTTCCCTCCGGAACCATATCGTCTGTGACCAGTGGCAGCTTGGCCCCGGACATCTTCTCCAGGTAAGTCTGCAGGTCGGTGGCGGCCACCTTCACCTTGTCCCCGGCGTCAGCGGCGATGACAATGGTGGCCTGGGGCTGGCCGTCGCGCACGAGAGTGAGGTCGGCAGAAGCACCCAAGACAACCCCTCCCAGGAGCAGCGGGATGGCTAAGAGCCGACAAACTACACTGCGTTCCATGGCACTTTCCCTTCCCTGAGATGGTCTAGTAGGCCAGGTTAGCAAGGGCCTCAAGCATCTCTCGGTGTCGCTGCTCATAGGGCAGCGGATCGTGCTCATACTCGCCCGCACTCATCACCAGGGGCTCAGTTGTCAGTAAGCCCAACGCCCGGTTCAGGCGCTCCGGCCCAAGACGCTCATGGAGCGCCGGGTTAGCGCGAATAGCGCGCACCCGCTCCTCGAGAAGCCGCAACAGGTCGTAGTCCTCAAAGCCGTCACGGGTGATCGCCAGGCGCACTGACGGATAGGGCAGGTTCTGGCCCGCGGGGTCAGGGTAGAACAAGAAGCCATCACCATTGCAGTGGCCATCAGGGTAGTTGGTGTCATTGATAATGACCGGCTCCGCCAGCAAATCGTACAGCTTCTCGGACTCGCCGGAACCGGTCTTCCAGTAACTGGCATTCCAGTACAGATAGGCGTCGCACCCGAAGCGCCATAGCACCCAGCCCACGGCACGGTGGCTGGCACCGTAGTTGTCTATGCGCCAGGTGTCAGGATGCTTGGCCCAGCGCGTGCCCATACAGGTGTACATCCAGATCTCGTCGCCTCGGGCACGCTGCCGGGCGAGGAAGGCAGCGTGAGCCGGACTGTCCAGCTCATGGATATGCGGTACCCAGGCCGTGCCTGTGCCCTGCAGGCCTGGCATCGAACTGGTCACGGGGACGACCAGATGAGGGGCATGCTGCCGGATGAAGGCACAGTAACGCGAGATGGCGAGGATGCGGTCCGGTGACGGCTCATCAAAGGCATAGCGATAGAAGCGGCCTTGCCATCCACGGGCAACAATATGCTCATCGAGAAGTCGCAGCTTCGCGGCAGCGTCAGCCAGAACGTTCTGGTCCTGGCTCAGAGCCAGGTCTACCCCGAAGGGCTCCCAGGGGACCCAGAAGGTGGTCGCGCCCTTAGCTAGCCATCCCTCAATGGCCACATCGAAGGCCGTCCAGTCAGCCTGCCAACGGCCGTCTGCGTCCCGGGTGAAAACGCCGTCCCATGGCACGCCGAGCCACGTCGGGGTGAACCGCTCGTTCAAGAGCCGGGCGAACATGCTGTCCAGTGCCTCCGGCCAGCGGTCCTTGTACCAAGGAATACCGTCATAGACCAGGACGAGGCTGCGCAGATAGCCGGGGGTGGGCAGGGTGACGTCATGGACCCTGAGGGTGAATGGCAGGACGCGGCTGGGGGCGTTGGCCGGGGTGAAGCGCACCTCACCCCGGTACTCGCCCGCCGTGGCCTCCCGCGGCACGCGAACAGTCAGCCAGACCCCGCCCGACTCGCCCAGGCGAACATCGAAGGGGCGTAAAGGAAACAGCGGGTCGGGGTAACGCCCCGGCGTCCTGAAGCCTACTGCCGTAGGGTGGGACACGGGCACGTAACCGAGGCGCTCCAGCTCAATCGGCAGGAGTTGACCCGCAGGGTTGCGCAGTTCGGCAGTGACCACGACCTGAAGCAAGTCCCCGTTCACGGGAGTAAGCAACACCTGCAGGCTTTCGGCCTCGCCGCGAGCCACGTCGAGTTGCACCTCTTCCGCCGGGCGGTCAGGCGGAAGCTGATCAGGGCGAAGTTTAAGCATGGGGGACAGGGGTAGGATCGCGTAGCCTGCTTCACCGGCTGGCAGTTGCGCCCGGACCTCAGGGCTGTTGGGCACCAGGGCGTCCTCAGAGACTGCCAAAGCGGCAGTGGCCATGCACAGGGAGAGCGGCACCGTGAGGAAGCAGTAGATGTGCAGTTGGTGGGCGCGTTTCTTTTCCATCCGCCAGCCCCCGTGATGCGAATGCGGCGAGGCTAACCACCTTCGCCACAGCCAGCTACTTCCCCTCCCGGGAAGGTGCAGATGGCAACACCGCCGAAGCAGGCTAACCAGTTGCCGGGAGGTGCCAGCGCCATGTGCCATGCAGTTGCCCGAACACTGGGTCTTCTGGGAGTGATCTGCCTCATGTCCCATGCCAGCGCCTGGGAGCTTTCGCCGCAAGTCACCGCCGAGGAGGTGGTGTACACCTACAGGAATGCCGACAACGGAGCTGGACCGCTATGGTGCTACGGCTCCACCTGTCTGGTCAAGGCGGGCAACGACCTGTTCGCCAGTGGGTTGGAGACGCTCCCGGACCAGGTGCCGCTCAACAACGTGCGGTGGCTGCTGTTCAAGCGGACGCCGGAGGGTTGGAAGCAGGTGCAGGCCGATCCCGTGGACCGCCAGCGCGAGCCGTGTCCGTTGGTGGGCTTCCCGGATGGCCGGATCTTCCTGTCCTCAAACCCGACCCTGACCGAACCCGGAGTCTATAGCGGCCCGGCAGAGCCGCGGGTGCTGCAGTTCTCGGCTCAAGGCGCTGAGGTTCCGCCCGTGGTGGAGGTGCCGCCTTTTCAGGACCCACCGGTCTTCACTGAGCACTCCTACCGTGGCTTCGCCGGCGACGGACCGCGGCGCGAGCTGGTGCTGTTCAACATCTGGATGTACGATCTGTACTACTGGACCTTCCGCGACCGCGACGGCAACTGGAGCAAGCAGGGCAAACTTATCTTCCCGCCGGGCACCGAGTATGAGGAACCGCACCCGGTGCGGCTGTGCTATCCGGAGATCTACCTGCGCAACCGCGAATGCCACTTCCTGGGGATCAGCGACATTGTCGAGCCGGTCAAGGCCTGGCGGGAGTTCAAGCTGGAGATGAACCAGGGGCGCACCTGGGACTATGACTTCCGACGGCTGTTTTACACCTGGACGCCGGACATCACCACCACCGAGTTCCAGCCATGGATCGAGGTCGCCAGCCGGGAGAAGACCTGTGGACACATCTCCAACCTGGACTTGTGGCTGGATGATCAGCACCGCGCACATCTGCTGTGGGCCGAGACCACGGTCTGGCACAAGCCAGTGCGCGACCGGTTCTTCCCGGACGTGCCGCTGCAGACATCCCTGGAATACGCGATTGTGGACCGGGGGCAAGTGGTTCAGCGCCAGCAGCTGGTGCTGGGCGGAGAGCAGGCCGGGTCGGAGATCGCCAGCCACGGGCGCTTCCAGGTTACGCCTGACGGGCGGCTCTTCGTGGTCTACTATGTCAGCGGGACTGATGGGCAGGGCAAACCGGTCTCCGAGAACCGGATCATGGAGGTGCGCCCGGACGGCACTCACAGCGCGGGTGTGCCGATCGCGCTGCAGAAGCCCTTCACCAGCTTTATGACCGCCACCGAGCGAGGTGGTTCGCCGCCCTCTTACACGCTGCACATGCTGGGGCAGCGGGCCGGGGAGGGCAACACCATCGCCTACGCCAGCGTGCGGCTGCGCCACTAGAGAGACAACAGGGACTCAGCTTCTCGCAGCGCTGCTTCTTCGCAGTAGAGTACGAGGATGTCGCCGGGCTGAAGAGGCTTATCGGGATCAGGGTTGGGGGTGACCTCGTCGTTGCGGATCAGAGCCACCACGAGGGCTCCGGTGCGGGCGCGGAGGTCCAGATCGCGTAACGACTGGCCCACGGCGCCGGAGGTGGGAGAGATATCCACCTCGTGCAGATCCGCCGCCGACAGCAGCGAGGCGAGGCGTCTTTCTGCCACTGGCTGCTCGCCCCGCAATACCGCGTAGTTGGCGGCCCGGATGCGCTCTCTCTCCCGCTCGATGGCACGGCGTGATGCCCCGTAAGCCCCCATGACCAGGGCCACGAGCTGCAGGGCAGTCTCAAACTCTTCCGGCACCACCTCATCGGCGCCCTGTTGGCGGAGCGTCTCTGCTTCACCCACGAACCGCGTGCGGACGATGATGCGTAGCTGCGGGTTGAGATGCCGGGCGACAGCGGTAATGACACGGGCAGCGACCGCGTCGGCGATGGACACCACCATGGCCCGGGCCGTCTGCACCGAGGCCCGTTTGAGCAGCTCCTCCTGACACGCATCACCGTAGACCACCCGCAGGCCCTGCTGCTGGAGGCTGGCAACCGTATTGGGGTTCAGTTCGAGCACCAAGTACTCGACCCCCAGACCGTCCAAAGCTGCCGCCACATGCTGGCCGTTGAAGCCATAGCCCACCAGCACAACGTGGTCCTGTAGCTTCTCCTCCCCCAGAGATGCCGGCCCGCCCCAGGTGGGGCGTAACCGCCCCAGCCCCGCAGCGCGGCTACTCAGGCGGCGGCCCAGAGCCATGAGCACGGGGGTGGCCGCCATCGTGACGACGGAGACACTGAGGAAGGTCTGGCGAGCGTCGGGATCGAGAAGCCCGGCCTCACTGCCAGCCTGCGCCAGGATGAAGGAGAACTCACCCACCTGGGCGAGCGCCAGGCCAGCCGCCACAGCCGCGCGTCCACCGACCCCAAAGGCGAGGGCCAGGACGGTCACAACAACCGCCTTCAGGAGGACCACAGCTAGTGGCAGCCCCACAGCCTCCAGCGGCGCCTGCAGCCAAAGACGGGGCTCCACCAGCATGCCCACCGATACAAAGAACAGACTGCTAAACGCGTCGCGCAGTGGCATGATCTGGGCGGTGACGTGATGGGCGTAAGGCGTCTCGCTGATGACGACTCCGGCGAGGAAGGCCCCAAGAGCCAATGACAGGCCCGCTTTGCCGGAAATCAGGGCCGTGCCCAGGGCCACGAGGATGACCGTCAGCGTGAACACTTCGGGGCTGCGGGTACGAGCGACCGCGCTAATGAGGCGCGGAAACAGTAGGCGCGCCGCCAGCAGGACGGCCGCGACCATGACCAGCGACCAACCGAGGCCGGCGACCAGACGCAGGGGGCCAACGTCGCTCGCTGCCAGCATGGGCACCAGCAGCAGGAGGGGAACGACGGCGATGTCCTGGAGGATCAGTACGCTGAGACAGAACCGGCCGTAGGGTGTGCTGGTCTCGCCACGCTCTTCCTGAAGCTTCAGCACAACGGCCGTCGAACTGAGGGCCACCATGGCCCCCAGCAGCGCTCCCATGCGGCCGTCGTATCCCAACCCCCGCGCCAGGGCGATCACCAGGGCCATGGTCAGAGCCAGTTGGGCTGTCCCCGCACCAAACACCCAGAGCCTCAGCCGAATCATCTCCTGCAGCGAGAACTTCAGGCCGATAGTAAACAGTAGCAGAATGACGCCGATCTCCGCCAGCGACTCAATAACGGCACGATCGCGCTCGAGGCCCAGGCCTCCGGGGCCGATGATGATCCCGGCCAACAGGAATCCGACCACCGGCGGCACTCGCAAGCGCCGCAGGCCGTATACCACAACCAACGAGACCGCGATGACCACCAGCAGGTTGGGGAGCAATGGGATGTCAGGCATGGGCTCGGCCTCTTGCGCTTCCCCGCGCGGATTGCGCCAGCGCCAAAGGATACCACGCGCTGCCTTTCACCTCCAAGGCCCAATCGTTGCCTGGCCGGCAGGTCCCAAGCGTCACGCGAGGGAAAGGTCGCGCCATGCGCCATCTTCGGCACCCACCTCTTGCCGGGCCGATAATGCTGCTCGCTCTGGCCGCGATCATGCTGGACTGTTGGGTTGCCTGGGCCCAGGAGCTCCCGGGTAGCACGGCATTTCAGCCCCATGCCCCGGCGCCTGCAGACGCGACCGAGATGGTGGCCCGGCTGACGACGCTGCCGACAGCCGTGGAGGGCCTGCGCCTACGCGCAACCCCTGATGTCTGGGACCGAGAGGGCACGGCTGCCCGGTTGGTTGCTTTCGCCCCGTCACTGGAGCGCTACGGTCTCAACTGGGGTGTCAGCGCGTCAGTGGAACTACCCGATGGACTGGCCTCTGCTGAGATGGACGTGTTGTGCCTGTCTGACGCGCTGCAGGCCTTTGGCGTCTTCACTGGGCTACAAGTCGGCGACGGGATACCCGCCGCACTTGGTGAGGGCGCACAGTGGGCAGGCGACCGCCTGCTCCTCTGGCAGGGACCCTATGTGGTGATCATCGAGCCTGACTCACCTCGGGTGCGCGTTGAGGCGCAAGTGCTCGCTTTGGCCCAGGCGGTGAGCGCGCAGCTCCCCCTGCCGGAACGCAGACCCTTGCTGGTGCGCCTGATGCCAGCGGTGCGCATGCAGCGCCTGACGCTGGTCTACTGGCCTCGCCAGGTGCCCGATGTGCCCACCCTGTCCCAGGCGTTGAGCGCCAGGTATTTGGGTGAGGTGGGGGCGGCTCGTCTGGTGCTGGCCGACCTGGGCAATGAGACGGCGGCGCGAGCCTGCTACCGGCAGCTCTTGCGCGAACTGGACCCCAGTGGCCTGTACTGGCCGCTGCCGGGTCTGGGGGGCCAGAACGCGGTCATCACAGATGACGGGCGAGGCATGGCAATGCTGTTGCAGGAAGGGCAATATGTGGCCGCCGTGCTTGAGGTGACTGACCATGTGCTAGCTGAAGCGCTCCTGCGCATAACACTGACCCACATCCACACCGTCCAGCCATGACACATCTGACCGAGGGTGCCACCATGTCCCATCGCATTCGTCGCGCCATTTCTGATGACATCCCAACCATTGCGGAGATCGGGTACGAGGCCTTCAAGGTCTATGGCCGGCCAGACATCCGCGAGCACTCACAGCATATTGCCGAAAGCTCATGGTCGTTCTTCTACATGATGGAAGACGAGGTAGGACCGGTTGCTCAGGCAATGGTGCTGCCGCACACGATTCAGGTCGGGAAATGCACCATTCTGAAGGCCGACGTAGGCCATGTGGCGGTGCGGCCGGAGCGTCAGGGCGAAGGTCTGGGCTCGCATCTGATGGAGGAGTTGATGCGCCTTCTGCCTGGCGAGGGTTTCCACTGTACTCGGCTGGGGGGGCTGATGAAGTTCTATCGCCGCTTCGGCTATGAGCCATTCCCGCGGCGATATGTGCAGTTCGAGGTACAGCCTCTGGATGCTGAGCTTCGGGGGGTGAGATGGGCTGAGAAGCTGGGCTTGTCACCGGAACTGCAAGCCCGCGTGCGGCCTTACGATCCTCACGGCGACCATGCTGCTGTGGGAGAACTCCTGTCGCAGTACAACGCCGGGCGGCCTGGGCGACTGGTGGAAAGCCGCGGAACTCCCGCGCCGGAGGGAACCGCACCCGATCCGCTGACACTGGTCTACGAAGTCGAAGGCGTCATTCGCGGGTACCTGCAGGGCAACCTGGGGCCGGTGCACGCAGGGCAACCTCCGACCTACCAGGTCATCGACTTTGCGCTGGACTATGGTTATCCGGAAGCTGGCGAAGCGTTGCTGAAGACCTTCCTGCGCCAGGCGGCAACCGTTGCGCCGACGACGGTCACTTGCCGCCTGCCCTATGAGGAGCGGCTCTTCGACCTGCTGAATGCGGCCACCCTTCAGTTCGACGTACTGGAGATGCGCGGGGGTTTCGACGGCAACATGATGCAGGTGCTGGACCTGGCCGGCATGCTGCAGGCCATCGCCCCGGAGCTGAGCGCACGTCTTCAAGCGGCGGGCTGCTGCCCGTGGGAAGGGACTCTTGGGCTGCGCATCCCACGCCACGAGGCCACTCTCAACATCTGTGCTGACACTGTCACCGCAGGCCCGGCAGTCCTGCCGGGCTCTCCCGTCATCGAGATCACCCATGCCACGGTTCTGAAGTGGGTGCTAGGTCTCTGTGGTGCGGCGGAGTTTCCTCACCTGATGGAACACCTGGCCGGACCGCAGCGGATCGTCTTGTCGATCCTCTTCCCCCGCCTGCCGGCTGCTTCGGGGGTGTGGGGGTGAGCGGTGATGGGTCGCATGCAAAGGCCGGCCCTGGCCGGCCTGCCCGAGGAGGACAGCCATGACCAAAGCTCTGGCTGTGGTAACCATCGTGATAGGAGCGACCCCCCTGATGGCAGCGCGCGTTGAGGTGCCGGTGACCGCCTTTGAGTTCTCCGAGCAAGGCGGGTACGTTTTCAAACAGGATCGGCGCGACCTTTTCCAGATCATTCACTTCTGGACACCGGCCAGAGCAGGCGACTTCGGGCAGATGGAGGCCCAGGTCACGCTTCCCGGCGACTCGCGGCCACCCTATACCTTGGTCTTCTACGTCATGGACAACAACTACATGGGACCCGAGGAGACCGGGGCTGAGTGGATCAACCGCGATGTGCGTCTGGGTCACCGCTTCCGCCAGGCGCTGGTGAATGGCGAGGTGGTCTGGGAGCAGGACACCGGCCTGGATGATGAGTCCCGCCACTACCTGGTCGACCTGGGCGACCGGGTGCGGCCAGGCGAGACTTTCCGCCTGACCTTCCGGCTGTGGGATGCGGTGGACAGCGATGTGACGCTGCCGGGCGACGTGTATGTAACCCAGTACTATGCCGAGAACGTTGCTACGGCCACCAAGAAGCCGGAGAAGGATCGCCATGAGACCAGGAGCTACTGGGGGGACGTGGCGGTCTACACGGACGAGGCCCCCCGCCCCGAGGACATCCCCTGGGGCGGCGACGTGACCATCAAGGCCCCGAGACCCGAGCCGCATGTCGTCCCTGAAGCCGTTGTTGAGACGGTGCCGCTGAACCTGGAGCACGCCGAGCTATTGGGCGGCCCCTGGCCGTGGCCCGTGGTGCAAGGCATTCCCTTCGCCCAGGGCGCGGTTCGCGATGCGGCGCACGTGGCCCTGCAGCACCCGAGCGGCGAGCCCTTGGCCGCGCAGCGCGGGCTGATGAACTCATGGGCAGACGGTACCGTGAAGTGGTGCGCGGTGGCCTTCACACTCCCCGCCGGGGCAAGGGGCAGCTACCAGATGGCCTATGGCAGAACGGTCCGCCAGGAAGTGGCGACCCCGGCCCATCCCCTCAGGCTGGTCGAGGGGCGGGTGACCGCCGGCAACGGACTGGTCCACGTTAGCGCGGCGGCGGACCAGGGCGCCTCGGTCGGCCACGGGGACGGAGACGCGGGGAGCGTAGGGCTGCAGCCGTACCTGCGGGCAGGGGGACGAGAGTACCGCGCCGCATGGCACGAGAGTCGCTGGCTCGTCCGGTCGGCGCAGGTCGCCGAAGGCGTCCTGACGGGCGACCTTGTCGCCGCCGACGGAGACCGGTATGGGACGGTCCGGCTGCGACTGAGGGTCTTTGCGGGCTGTCCCTACGTGCGGGTTCTCTACCGGATCGAGAACCAGCGTGCGGAGAAGACCTTCTCGACGCAGGCGTATGGTCTGCAACTGCATACCTCCGCCATCACTGCCTACGAGACCGTTGACGGCTGGGCGGCCATCAAGACCGCCGACGGGGCATTGGTGGCGGTGGGCCGCTGGTTTCCACAGCAGTGGCCGAACGGGTTTGCGGTGGGTGAGGACAGCCTGGACATCCAGTGCTTCCGGCCCGGTGATGAGCGCCTGCCCACCTATGACACCCATCCGGGCGAGGCCAAGACCCACGAGATCTGGCTGGCGTTGACCCCGGAGGCACCGACACCCGCCGACTGCGCCCGGTTGGCCGCCCTGGTGGAAACGCCGCCTCGCCTGGACATCAGCCGCCTGGTCCGTGAGAGCAGGGTGTGGGGCGAACTGCCGGTGATCACGCCCGAGCGGCACCCCGAGGTCTACGCCAAGGTGCAGGAAGTGCTGGCGCCCTACGCCGAGAAGTGCAAGGAAGGCATCCGGCTCTTCGGCGAGTACGGTAACTGGGACAACTACTACTGGAACACGCTGCACACCCTGCACTGCCTCTACGCCATGACCGGCGAGCGGCGTTGGGTGGACTGGGCGGAGCGGGCTATCCGCCACCACTTCGATGTGGACATTTGCCACTGGCAGCCGGCGGAGGGAGCCGTAGGGACCGTCGGGGCCATGCACGGCTACTGGGGGGACCATTCTGACACGCCGTGCTACAGCCTGATCCAGAACTGCGACGGGGCCTTCGACCACTGGAATCTGACTGGCGACCCTGAAGCCTTCGGCTATGGTACTGGCATCGCTGAGTACGTGCGGACCAGCGAGAACATCGGCCGCGGGGGTTCCACGCGCGAGCAGGGGTGGCCGATCATCTGCATGCTGGCGGCCTGGAGGCAGACAGGCGAAGCAAAGTACCTGGACCATGCGAAGCTGCTGGTCGAGACCGCACTGGGCTTCGAGGAGCGCCGCCGCGGAACCTACATCGAGAACCACGGCAGCGTCTCCTACCTGGGACCGACCCCATTCATGTACGGCATCCTGTGCACAGCGCTGCGCCAGTACCACCTGGCAACCGGCGACGACCGGGCCGCTGTGCTCATCGCGCGGTTGGCTAACGCGGTCTACGAGGAATCCCATGATCCGTGGCACTCCAAGACGCTGCCCAACATTGACTACTACTACTCGCCCAACCCCTACCTGCGCGGCGGGGACGGCTTCACGCCCATCACCACGCTGAACGTCAACATCGCCTCGGCTCAGGCCTACGGAGCCTATGTGACGCAGGACGAGGGGCTGGCCGACATCGCCCGCAAGTCGTGGCAGGCGGGGTTGGAAGGCGGTAGCGTCTACATGGAGATGGCGTATGACCTGGCAGGGGTTGTTTGGTGGACGGACCGGCTGAGTGAGTGAAGGGGAGGACGGACGTTTCGAGGCGGGATGAACTCAATGACGCACAGGCTGGCCAGGGCCGGCCTCTCCAAACCGAACAGCACCGCAAAGGAGCCACCCATGCCCGAACCTATCTACTTCGATGCCACCTGCTACCTGGGCAACTGGCTGCGGACCATGCCCGGCCAGCCGAACACCCCGGAGACACTGCTGGCAGCCATGGACCACTTCGGTATCCATGAGGCGCTGGTGGTGGACACCATGAGCATGGCCACCAACCCCATGGCCGGCAACCGGCGCATCCTGGAGACGGTACGCGATCATCCGCGCCTGCACCCAGCCTGGGCAGGCCTGCCGACCCACGGGCGTGAGCTGCCACCGCCGGAAGAGTTCGTTGCCGAGATGCGGGAGTGTGGCGTCGGTGCCTTGTACCTCTTCTATCGCCACTTTGACATCCCGCTGGAGAGCTTCGTGGTGGACGACCTGTGCGCGGCTCTGGAGGTGGCGCGAGTACCGCTATTCCTGTGTCCCAACGACCTGATGGCCGGGGGCATAGATCGCTCCGACTGGCACAACGTCGTCCGTATCTGCCAGACCTTCCCCAACCTGCCGGTGATTCTGACCGAGGAGCGGCTCTATCGCGGGCAGCGCCCTCTGGCCGAAGCCATGGCCGCCTGCCCGAACCTGCATCTGGACATCTCAACCGTGTGGCTGCACAAGAAGATCGAGTTTGTCTCCCGCGAACTGGGCGCCGAGCGGCTGGTGTGGGGCTCGCAGATGCCCCAGCGGACGCCGGGATCGCCCCTGATGCAGCTCAACTACTCCGACATCAGTGAGCGGGAACTGGCCCTCATCGCTGGTGGCAATCTGCGGCGGCTGCTGTCCTGGAATCCGAACATCGCCTTTGTGGATGAGGTGCGATTTCCCGAGCCCACTGACGAGCTGCACCGCAAGGTCCGCACTCGCGCCTCACTGCGGGAAGAGCGCTTCCACGACTGCCACGGCCATGTCGGCTGGTGCAGCCCGTATCACATTGTCCACGAGACGCCCGAGGGGCTGGTGGCGGAGATGGACAAGTTCGGTGAGGCGGTCTGTTGTGTCTTCAGCCTGCAGGTCATCGGCGACCCCGTCTATGGCAACGATGAGGTCAAGGCCATGCTGGATCAGTTTCCGGGGCGCTTTGTGGGGTTCGCCTTCGTCAACCCCAACGCTGGTGAGGCGGCCATGCTGGCCGAACTGCAGCGCGGGCTGGACATGGGCTTTCGGGGCATCAAGCTGATGCTGGACTCCTACGGTAGCATGTCCAGCCATGCCGATCCCGTGGAAGTGCCCTGTCGCTTCGCCGACGAGCATGGGCTGTTCATCCTGAGCCACTCGTGGGGCTCAGCGGAGCGCATCCGCGAGCTCTGTCTGAAGTACCCCCGGGCCTTGTTCATAGCGGGGCACTCGACGCCCGCCTATGCCGAGATCTGCCGGGAGGTGCCCAACCTCTACATCTGCACCTGCCCCTTCCTGGCCTGGGGACAGACTGAGCAGTACGTTCAGTTGTATGGCGCTGAACGCATCCTGTTCGGCTCGGACCTGACGGACTTGCCCATCGCCTGGGGCATGGGGCAGATCATGTACGCCCGCATCTCTGAGGAGGAGAAGCGGCTGATCCTGGGGGGTAACTTGCGGCGTTTGATGGACCAGTACGGCATACAGCCATACACACAGGAGGGACCATGAAGACCTACAAGATCGGGGTGGCCGCTCTGGGCTTTGCAGGCATGGCCCAGATTGAGGCCTTCCAGAAGAACCCGCGCACGCGCGTGACCGCGGCGTGGAGCCGTGACGCCGACAAGACCGCCCGGGTATGCAGCCAGTGGGCCATCGAGAAGCCCTGCGAGAGCTACGAGCAACTGCTCGATAGCGGGATTGACGTAGCTGTCATCTGCACTCCCGACCACCTGCACACCGAGTACTGCCTGCAGGCGCTGGGGGCCGGAATCAACGTGCTGTGTGAGAAGCCCCTGGTCACCGCGCTCGATGACGCAAAGAGGGTCGTCGCGGCGGCGAAGGCCAGTGGCAAGGTCTTCATGACGGGACAGTGTGCGCGGTTCTTCCCCCGCTCGCTTTTCGCCAAGGGGCTGGTGGAGCGCGGTGAACTGGGGGATATCTTCTTCGCCGAGGGCGACTACATCCATGACGCTGAAGCGTTCTTCCGCGATTGGCGCGTGGACCCCGAGCGACCGCAGAACATGGTCCTGGGCGGTGGCTGTCACCCTCTGGACCTGCTGCGCTCGCTACTGGGCGACATCGTCGAGGTCCATGCCAACGCCAACCGCATGTGCGTGGCCCCCGAGAACCCCATCCGCGAGGACTGCATCCTGCTCAGCCTCAGGTTTGCCAGCGGCGCCATCGGCAAGACCCTCATCACGATCGCGTGCAAGCGCCCCTACTCCCTGGGACTCAGCCTCTATGGCACGGCAGGGACGCTGGTTGACGAAAAGCTCTTCCTCCCCCGATACACCGGGCTGCAAGACTTCATGGCCGTGCCGCTGGCTCCGCACGTGCATGAAGGCAATAACATCTTTGACGAGCAAGCAGCACACCTCGTGGAGTGCCTTGATACCGGGAGGCAACCGGTGGCCGACGCGGTCGAAGGCGCCAAGACGGTGGCTACGTGTCTTGCCGGCATCGAATCCCTCCGCACCGGCCAGCCGGTCGCGGTCTGCAACGACTTCTGAGGCCACCATGTCAGGACGTTCCTACGACGTGCTCGCGATCGGGGATGTAAACATTGACCTCGTGCTGGGAATCGAGGCACTACCTGAGTTCGGCCAGGAGGTTCTGGCTCACAGCCTGAGCCAACACCTCGGTGGCTGCACAGCCAACTTCGCCTGTTACTGCGCTCGGCTCGGACTACGGACTGCTCTGCTGGCGAGAGTGGGTCGTGACACCTATGGTGACTTCCTGGTCGCGGAACTGCAGCGCCTCGGCGTGTCTACCGAGCACCTCATCCGCGATGCCAGACTGCCCACGGGCATCACGGTCTCCCTCTCTGGGCGAACGGACCGCGCCTTCGTGACGCATCTGGGGACCATTGACAGCCTCACCGGCGCCGACGCCGCGGATGCCCTCCTGGCTCAGGCCGACTGGGTCCATGTGGGTAGCTTCTTTCTGCAAAGCAAGCTGCGACCGGAAGTACCCGACCTGCTCCGGCGCGCCCGGGCCCTGGGCGCCCGGACCTCTCTGGACACGGGGTACGATCCTTCGGGGGAGTGGAACGGCAACTTGCCGGCCGCGCTGGCGCAGGTGTCTGTTTTCCTGCCCAACGAGATTGAGGCGACGGCGATTGCGCGGACAGCGGACCCCGAAGCGGCGCTACCTGCACTCGCGGGTCTGTGCCCGATGGTGGCCATGAAACTGGGGGCTGAAGGCGCTGCCTATGCGTCCGGCGCCGAGCGGCTGCGAGCAGCACCACTGAGTGTGCGCGTGGTTGACACCACTTGCTGCGGCGACGCCTTCAACGCGGGCTTTGTGGCCGGCATGCTCCGCCGGCTGCCGCCGGCGGAGTGCCTGGCCTGGGGCAATGCCTGTGGCGCCCTGGTGGCGTCGGACAAAGGCAACGCGGCCCATCGCGTATCAGTGGAGGCTTTGAGCCGGGCGCTGGCCGCGGGGCGGGTGGAATGACAGTCAGTCGTCCTCAGGTGGTGCGGCGGCGGGGGGTAAGGGCCTTATGACCGACGTGGCGAAGAGCTGCATCTCCGGCGTCCCACCCAGTAGCGCCGCCTGCAGGCCCCGGTGGGCCCGTTGTTCGGTGATTTCGCTGCCGACGTATTCGCACAGGAAGACGATTTCAGGGGAGGCCAGCATCGCACTGAAAAGGCAATGTACGGCACCGGTTATGAATGTGAACAGCCCCAGCAGCGGATCCTCGGCGTAGAGCGCCGCAAACCCGACGATCAGATTCGCGATCCCCCAGGCCAGGAACCAGACACTACCGGCCGCCCGGGCACCACCGGACTGGTTCAGCAGTCCCAGGCCAATACCCATGCCAACCGCATGGGCGCCGAGAAACCCGACCTTGACCAGAGTGATCGTGCCAGACAGCCCGAGGGCAGCCAGGGCCAGCATGTAGCCCAGGCCCAGGAGGCCAAAGACGGTGGCCACGGTCCCCACCGCGGTGACGCGGCGACGCGCCTCGTGCAGGAGATCGAGAAACTCCGGTGGCGGGTACCAGTCTTCAGCTTCCAGTTCGTCCATGGCTAGGCCACTCCGGATCGGCGCAGCAGCCCGTCAGTGGGTGCTGGCGGCATATTCGCACATGGCCTGAATATTAGCTCGCGGGGTTCCGGGCGGCACCTCGCACCCCGGACCGACGATATGACGGGCCCCCAGGGTTTCGTGGCACTGCCGACACCGCGCCCACACCTCAGCCGCCGTTGCCTGCAGCAGCCCGGCTACCGGGTCGAAGTTCCCCAGCACAACCGGAGCCGGCCCCATGGCCGGTCGTACCGCCTCCAGGGGAACCAGATGATCCAGGTCAATGATCTCACAACCTGTCTGCGGAAGCAAGGCCAACAGGTGCGTGGTGTTGCCGCAGATATGCAATCGAGCCACCGCGCCAGCGGCATGGATCGCCTGTACAAGACGTTGCTCGCCGGGGAGTATGAGTTCCTCGTAGATCCGGGCTGAGACCAGTGAGGCCGCAGCGTCGCCAATGCCGATGAGCTGGCATCCCGCAGCCACCTGTGCCTGCGCAAAGGCGATCTCCAGCTCCACTGTCCAGTCCAGCAGGTCCCGGACGAACGCGGGGTCGTCCACAAGGTCCAGCATGAACTGCGTCATACCGCGCAGGTCTACGGCCTGGGCGATGGGCCCTTCCACCCAGCCCATGATGGGAGTCGATTCCCCCAGCCGCTCTCTGAGGTATTGGGCGCCGTGGACGCGGTCTGTCATACGGCCTCCCCCCAGCGGGTCGGGCTGACGGAGGCCCAGGAGGTCTGTCTTCTCCGCCAGAGGGGGCCGCAGGCAGCGCGGCGGGCCGTCATCATAGTACTGCAGTTCGCCGCCGATGTCAGCGGTCTCGCGGTAAGGGTCCGAGATGAGTTGCGCCACGTCGAGCGGCAACAGCTCCAGCAGCCGGAGCTGGCAATCACCGAGTACGTGGTAGTCCCGCACGTAGTCTGCGTAGCTCACGCCGGCGTCTTGTGCCGCCCACACCATGAAGATCGGCATGCACAGCAGGCGGTCCACTGTCTCTCCCGCGAGTAGCCGTCGCAGGCGCTCTGTGGGCGTCATTGCGCTCGCCTCCGCATGAAGAGAGTGGTCTCCTTGCCATTGTGGGACAGGTGGCGGACCCGGAAGTCCTCGTAGTCGTTCGCCAGCAACGCGAGGACCTCCTCGACATGCTTGCGGCGCCGCCGGGTCTGAAACTTCACCGTCATAATCGCGGGCGCTCCTGGGCGCAGATGGACAGCAGCCCGAACCATCAGGGCCGCTGCCTCGGCCGGGTCGAGGTTCATGTCACAGGTGATCAGGTCGTAGGTGGGGGCGGCCTGGACAAGGTAGTCCTCCGCCCGCGACTGGACGTGAGTGACATTGGGCAGACTGCGAACCCGCTCGTCCAGGCAAGCCGGATCCACCGCCACGACTTCGCGACAGGTCTCGGCCAGCACGCGGCTCCAGCCACCAGGGGCCGCACCCAGGTCCAGAGCCCGATCTTGCGGCCCCGGAGCCAGCCCAAACTCCGCGTAAGCCTCACGCAGCTTCAGCTCCGCTCGGTTGAGCGGGCGCTGACTGCTGCGGCGCATCTGCGCGATCTCCTTGCGAAGCAGTTCCTCGGGCCAGCACAGCCCCACGAACGCCAGGTTCTGGAAGATCTCGATGCAGAGCACCTGGTCCGGCAGTTCCAGGTCCGGAGTGAGGCCCCAGTGGTCCGACAGCCGCGTCCCCACATGGTGTTCGACGTCGCGGGAGCCGAAGTCGTGCTCACCCCGACGGTGACAGACCACCCGGAAGCTGCCTCCCGGCTCGCAAGGCGCAAGCTGCAGGCTGGCTGCGACAAGCAAGTCCAGGCTCCCCACGTCCTT
>JABLXH010000068.1 GCA_013178155.1 Armatimonadota bacterium
GGCTCTCCCCACTGGATCACCGACGGGCGCGAGAAGTACGTGTGGTTCAGTGGCACCGGCCAGGAGCAGCTCTTCGACCTGACCACTGACCCCCAGGAGCTGCATGACCTGATGCGGACGCCCGAGGGTGAGGCGCGGGTGCGGCGCTGGCGGGAGGCCCTGGTCAGGGAGCTTACGGGACGCGAAGAGGGCTTCAGCGACGGGGAGCGGCTGGTCCCCGGGCGGCCGGTCAAGCCGGTGCTGGAGGCCGCCGGACGCTGAAGCCCCGGCTATAGGGAGCCGTCCCTCCGGGACGGCAAAGACGTGCGGCCCGCAGGGACGCACCTCGAAGGCGGCGGCTCAACCCCTGACTGGCCAAGGATCTGACCATGCCCAAACCTACCCTTCGCGCTGGCGCAGCCGCTGTGGACATCACGCCGCCTCTGGGCACGCACCTGGCCGGGGCAGTGGCGGCCTACCGGCCGGCACAGTCGGTCCTCGAGCCTACCTTCGCCCGCGCGCTGGTGGCGGAGGCGGGCAACCAGCGCCTGTGTCTCGTGGTGCTGGATGTCTGCATCGTCACCGCCGAGTACTCGGCGCCCATCCGCCAGGCTGCAGCGGAGCTGCTGGGCTGCGGGCCGGAAGCTGTCCTGGTCTGCGCCACGCAGACCCACTCCGCGCCGGCCCTGGGCCATATCATGGTGGACCCGGACTTCCCGGCGCTGCCGCCAGAGTTTGAGTTCGTGCGCGGCGGCGAGGCGGCCTACTATGACTGGGCCCTTCCACGAGCCGTCGAGGCGGTGCGGCTGGCGGCGGAGCGCGTCGAGCCGGTGGAACTGGCGGTCGGCAGCGGCATTGAGGGGCGCTTTGCCTTCAACCGCCGTGCGGTGCGCCGCGACGGCCAGGTGGCGATGCCCGGACGGGCCTGGGACAACCCTCTGGGGCCGACCTGGATCCGCTACCTGGAGGGGCCGATGGACCCGGAGGTCGGCGTCGTGGCTTTCCGGCGGCTTTCGGGCGAGCCGCTGGCGATACTCGTGCACCACACGTGCCATCCCGTGCACGTCTTTCCGCGAACCATCATCTCACCGGATTGGCCGGGGGCTGTATGTGACGCGCTGCAGGCCCGGTACGGACAAGACTGCACGCCCCTGGTGCTCAACGGCGCCTGCGGCAACATCAACCCGTGGCCCCCCTTTGACCCGGACTACCCCGATGACCACCGGCTGATGGGCCAGGCTCTGGCCGACATGGCGATGAAGGTCATGGACACGGTGGAGTACGCGGGCGATGTAACGATCGGCGCGAAGTCCTGTCACCTTCCCTTGGCGTTTCGTGACCTGACCGCGGAAGAGCTGTCATGGGCTGGCGACATCCTGTCACGGCACCCGGTCCCACCGTGGGCGGACGAGGCGCGGACGCAGGTGGACTACGACTGGACTGTGGCAGCCAGTATCCACAGCGTTCACCTGCAACAACAGCGCGAGCGAAAGCTCAGCTACGAGGTCCAGGCATTGCGGCTGGGCTCGGCGGCTATCGTCGGGCTGCCGGGGGAGCCCTTCGTCGAGGGCCAGCTAGCCATCAAGCTCGGGTCACCTGCCTACCCTACCTACGTGGCCCATGCCGCCACGCAGTACGTGGGCTACATCCCCACCGCCGCGGCCTTGCAGCGTGGAGGACATGAGGTCAATACGAGGTACTGGGCCAAGCTGCGGCCGGAGGCGCTGGACATGGTAGTGGATGGAGCGCTGGGCCTGCTGCGGGAGGTCTGCATGCAGTAAGCCCGGAGCCCGCCGCCCCGGCGATATTCCTCGATCTCCCACTTGCTGTCGAAATGCGCCCGTCCGTGTCACGGTCGTTGCCCCCACCGACGAGTAGAACATGTACTCGACGCCCGTGCAGCGGGTCAGAGGCTTGCGGACGAGGCGTGGCGGGGGTAAACTGGGCGCGACTTGCGGGAAGACTGTCACCCTTCGCCGGAGGTCTTTGATGCCGTCGGTCTACCTGCTTCTGCTGGCCCTCTGTGGCCTCGCGCTGGCCTACCGTTACTACAGCGCTTTCCTGGCGGCCCGGGTGGCCGTGGTGGACGCCGCGCGCGCGACGCCTGCCTATGAGCGTCGCGACGGCAAGGACTACCACCCCACCAACAAGTGGGTGCTCTTTGGGCACCACTTCGCGGCTATCGCCGGGGCTGGTCCCCTGGTTGGGCCGGTGCTGGCGGCGCAGTACGGCTACCTGCCGGGGGCCATCTGGATCCTGCTCGGGGCTATCTTCGTCGGCGCGGTGCAGGACTACATCATTCTCTATGCCTCGGTCCGCAACAAGGGCGAGTCCATCTCCCGCATCGCCGAGCGCTATCTGGGCAAGACCGCCGGCTGGTGCGCCGCCTTCGCCACACTTTTCATCATCGTCGTGGCCCTGGCCGGACTGGCGATGGTGGTGGTCAATGCGCTCATGGACAGCCCCTGGGGCGTGTTCACCATCGCCTGCAGCATCCCCATCGCCTTCCTGATGGGGCAGTGGATGTACAACATCCGCCCCGGCAAGGTGGCGGAGGCCTCGGTCATTGGTGTGGTGCTGCTGCTCATCGGCGTGCTGGCGGGCAACCCGGTGGCCCAAAGCAGCCTCGCCCAGTGGTTCACGCTCAGCAAGACGCAACTGGAGACCGCCCTGGCAACCTACGGCTTTGTCGCGGCGGTCTTGCCCGTGTGGATGTTGCTCTGTCCCAGGGACTACCTGTCCACCTATATGAAGCTGGGGACAGTGGCCCTGCTGGCCCTGGGCATCCTAGCAGTAAACCCGTCGCTGTCCATGCCCGCGACCACCGAGTACACCGCCGGCGGCGGACCCATCATCCCCGGCCCGGTCTGGCCCTATGTGTGCCTGACCATCGCCTGTGGCGCCATCTCCGGCTTTCATGCGCTCATCGGTTCCGGTACCACACCGAAGATGATCAGCAGTGAGGCCGACATCCGGCCCATCGGTTACGGGGCCATGCTCGTGGAGGGCTTTGTGGCACTCCTGGCGCTGGTGGCCGCCTGCACGCTGCTCCCCGATCACTACTACGCCATCAACGCTGACCCGAAGAAGTGGCAGGCGAGCGCGGAGACCTTGCAGGGGCTGGCCGCCATGGCCGGGGAGGTGGGGGAGAATACGCTGGTGGGGCGCACCGGCGGCTCCGTGACGCTAGCAGTGGGGATGGCCGCCATCTTCGGCAAGCTGCCAGGCATGGCCGGGCTGATGTCCTACTGGTATCACTTCGCCATCATGTTTGAGGCGCTGTTCATCCTGACCACTATTGACACCGGCACCCGCGTGGCCCGCTTCATCCTGCAGGAGATGGTGAGCCGGGTCTACAAGCCCCTGGGCCAGAGCACCTGGCTGCCGGGTGTCATCCTGACCAGCGCGGCCGTCTCGTATGGCTGGTGGTTCCTGCTGCACGGGGGCACCGTAGGCACCATCTGGCCCATGTTCGGCATTGCCAACCAGCTTCTCGGGGTCGTAGCGCTGGCTGTCGGGACGACTTACATCCTCAACCACGCCGCCCGGCGGCGGTACGCCCTGACCACTTTCCTGCCCTGCCTGTTCATGGCGGTCACGGTGCTGACCTCGGGCGTGCAGTTCAGCCACAAGGTGCTGTTCCTGGCGCCACAGCCGGACTACGTGAAGGGCATCCTGACCGTGGCCATGATGGCCCTGGCGGTCATCATCTGCGTGGCCTGTACCATCAAGTGGCACCAGATCCTGACCGGCAGGTGCGGACGGATGTGTGAGATCGAACCGGAGGGTGACCTTCTGCGCCTGGCCGAGGGGATCGAGGTGGCGGACTGAGCGGGCACCTCAGTCTCTCGCCGTGGCCCGGACGCCGAGACGGTACGCCCGGTAGTCGCGGTAGAGCTGGGCCGACAGGTCGCGCCCGTTGGCAGGGCTCATGTAGTTGATGTAGCAGAAGCCCACGATGGTGTCCGCGTGGCGGGCGGCGACCTCGAGTGACGCCGCGACACGGCCCAGCGGCATGCTCTCGTACCTGTCCCCCATGACCGCCAGCTCCACGTCGGTCCACATCGCTTTCCCTGTCTCTTCGCAGAGGGCCCGCAGTCGCGCCTGGTTGGCGTCGGTGTAGTTCAGCGGCGCCAGGCCGGTGCCGACACCGTCAATCGCCATGAAGGCATCCACGTCCGGCGTGGCCTGCATGAAGGGTCGCCAGAAGCGCTCCAACGGGTCCGGTGTCAGCGTCGCCCAGGGCGCGTCGGGGCTCTCGCGCCAGCCGTACAGCCCGACCGGTTGCACCACTCTCAGACGCGGGCACTCGGCCTTCACGAGCGCCGCCAGCTCCTGCGACAGCCGCGCAGGCTCGGCCGGGTCGTTGCCGAAGTTGTCCGGGCAGCATTCATAGTTGATGTAGTAGCCCGTCAGTGACGGATGGGCCTGGTACCGTGCGAGGGACTGGCGGCGGTACGCAGTCAACGTCTGCGTCACTGCCGCGGCCTGTTCGATTGCCACCGGGCGGTCGAAGCCGTCAGGGCTGGTGTCACTCAGGTAGACCTGCATGCCGAGAGTGTCGGCGCGGGCCAGAATGGCCTCCACCGGGTCGCGTCCCTGCCACCAGGGTGACTGGGGAAGGTTGGTGCCCGGGACGGCGGTGCTGAAAACGCCGTCGGCGCCGGTGATGGTGTAGAGGATGATCAGGTCCAGGCCCGCCGCATGGGCACGGTCCACCTCCGCCGCCAGCGCCGCGTCGGTGGCGTAGTGCTGGGCCCAGTTCTCGTAATGGAAGGCCCAGAAGGCGCCGTCCAGCAGCGGCGCTCGGCGCAGTGCAGGGCGTGCCGGCTCGCCGTCATAGGCCTCGAACTCGGCGACAGCGACCCGCTGCAGCGCGTAGCGGGTCACGAGCAGGCGCACCGCCGTGGTCTCGACTGGCGGAAAGCGCAGCGTCCACCACTCACAGTCCGGGTTCTCGATGGTCGCGGGCAGGTCGGCCCATTGGCCATCGCGGCGGGCCTGCAGCTTCCAGCCGTCGGCGGCGGGCACATAGCCAAGGCTGTGGAAGCGTGCGACGACAGCGCTGAGGCGCTGCGGCGCAGGCCACTCCAGGCCGATGTCCTTGGGCGGGTCGCTGGTGGGCTCATTGCTCCCCCAGAAGGTCAGGGCGTCGCCGTCATTCACCAGCGCGCAGGGCACGGAGGCCACGGCGTTGGGCTCCCAACTGCGCGCCGTGGCGGTCAAGGCCAGGTTCACCGACCCGGCCGCAAACGATGCGCTCGCCAACAGACCCGCCAGCGCCACGGACCAGATCCTCACCCTACTGCTCCCCCCTGTCCTTGACCTCGGGCGCCTGGACGCCGTAGGCATTGCCCTGGACCAGCACATGGGTCTCGCCGCCCACCGGCCAGGGGCGAAAGACGCGCCCCGAGGGGTCACTCGCGGCAAACCAGTTGTGATGGATCTCCGCCTGCTGCTGTGGCACGCCGCGGATGACCACCGCGGGCTGGTCGGCCCGCCGGAAGGTGTTGTGGTGGATACGCATCCAGTCGCCGGCGATGTTGGTGCCATCTCCGCGGTCACGTCCCCCGTGCATGTCGAAATAGTGGCTGATAGCATGGCCGCCCTCCACGTTGTGGCGGGCTTCGTAGGCATTGCCAGGCTTGCCCGTGCCAGCGATGGAGTGGCGGTTGTAGTCAAAGAAGTTGAACTCGATCAGCGACTGGCAGTTGTCCCCATAGCCGTGGGAGACGCCGTAGCCCAGCCCGTTGCGCTGGTTGTGGTGGATGTAGTTGTGGTGGATGTGGTGATAGTCGCCCGTAGTGAGGTAGATGGCCGCGTGGCTCCAGCCGGACAGCTCGCAGTTGTCCACCTGCAGCCCCGGATGGTCCGCCTGAATGCCGTTGGAGTTGGGCAGCGCGTAGTAGTACGCGCTGGCGTCCTCGCGACCGGTGCTGAAGGCCCGGCGGTGGTGGTCCAGGCGCGTCTTGGGGTCCGGGCCGCGCAGGCGCAGGCCGGTCACGCGCACGCCCGGCCCCAGCGTCCTTATCAGTGGCGCGGTCTGGAAGGCATCGCTATACAGCAGGGCGCCGGGGGAGCCGTCCTGGCCGCGGTTGCTCGCCAGCGTGACACCGCCGGGAATGCCCAGAACCAGCTTCTCGGCATAGACCAGGCCGGTGAAGTCCATCTCCGCCGCCGGGTCAATGAAGATGATCTCTCCCGCCTTGGCCTTGCTCAAGGCGTCCAGCAGCTCGTCTATCGTCTTGGCCCGGTAGTTGCCGTCGGTTACGATGTGGGCGTAACCCACCCCGCCGCCGATGGGGCCCTGGTCATCGGGCCGGGCGCCGTAAGTCTCGCCGTCTATCTCCACCCACGTCTGGCCCGTCTCCGGCATGGGGACGTCGTCCTCGCGAGCCCCCACCAGTACCACCGCCAGCACCAGCAGCACCGCCAGACAGGTTATCAACCATCGCATCCCGAAGACACCTCCTTGCCAGCATCTGTGTGTTCGGCCTGCAAGAGCCGGTTCCCTCTGCCTGCTCGGACACCGCCATCGGAGGTCGCCCCTGTGCCCATCACCTGGGAGTTGCGCGACCGGGATCAGGAGCTGTTCGCCCGCGAGCTGGACAGCTTCGTCCCGCCGGAGGTCTTCGACGTCCATGCCCACCTGTACCGGGCAGACTGGTGGGACGACCCGCCGGGCCATGTACGGGTCGGTCCGCCGGAGGTCACACCGGCCGTCTACCGGGAGCAGATGCAGTGGATCCTGCCGGGGCGGCAGGTGCAGGCGCTACACTTCGCCTACCCCTTTCCGGCCGATGACCCGGAGCGCCTGCGGGCCGCCAACGAATGGGTGAGCACGCAGTTGGCGGCGGAACTGCCGCCAACTGACGCGCCTCCGGCAGGGGAGAGGCAATCCCCTCCTCCGGTAGGCGGGGCATCCTGCCCCGCCTTGGCCGAGGGAGTATGGAGTAGCGGGGCAGGATGCCCCGCCTGCCGGGAAACAGGACGCCCCGCCTACCGGGGCGGCCAGATTCTGCTCTGGCCCGGCGATGACCCGGAGGCCGTCCGCGAGCAGGTCCGGGCCCTGGGCCTGCGAGGGCTGAAGCCCTTCTGCTTCTATGCGCGGGTGGCGGACGCGTGGCAGGCCGAGGTGCCGGACTACCTGCCGGAGCCGGTCATGGCCGTGGCCGACCAGGAGGGCTGGACCATCACCCTGCACCTCATGCGCTCGCGGGGCATCGCCGACCGCTCGAATCAGCACTGGGTGCGGCGATACTGCGAGCGCTACCCCAATGCTCAGATCATCCTCGACCACTGCGCCCGAGGGTTCAACCCC
Organism: Armatimonadota bacterium; assembly: GCA_013178155.1. Lineage (GTDB taxonomy): Bacteria > Armatimonadota > Zipacnadia > Zipacnadales > UBA11051 > JABLXH01. The sequence goes on from JABLXH010000068.1 coordinate 7,301, forward strand.
TACCACGTGCTGGAGGGCCTGCCCACGCTGGCGGGACTGGGCAACCTCTGGGTGGACACCTCGGCGGTCTGCGATCCCCTGGCCGTGCTGGCGGCGCTGGAGGTGGTCGGCCCCGAGCGCCTGTTGTATGGCTCGGACTTCTACGTGTCCCACATCCGGGGTCACAACTTTGCCCTCGGCGACAGCTTCCTCTGGCTGGATGAGGACAGCTCGCTGCCGCCGGCGCCCTACGCCGGAGAGTGGTCGTTACCGCTCATCGGGCTAGAGAACTTGAGGGCAGTCAAGGCGGCCTTCCGGGCGGCGCGGCTCACCGACAGCCAGGTCGAGGCCTACTTCAGCGGCAACGCGAGGACGCTGTTGGCCGTGTGAGGCCTTGTCGGAAGCATGCCATTTCTGTGTCAATCACGGCCGATGTCCGGCGATGGAGGGGCGAAAGAGTGTAACCGTATTGCGCGGCAAGGCGACCCCCCTGGCGACGAATCGGCGGAACGGCGTGGCTTTGTGCTCTTGACAGTCACTGGCAATCTCGGCCATAATGCGCAAGAAAGCAGCAACAGCTACCACATTCCGGCGCAATTGCGCCAAGACGTCCGTTGGAGCACCATCACCCGGCCGGCACCCAACCCAATGTTGGCACAGAAAGAGAAAGAGGAGGTGTATGGCATGACGCGACGTGGGTTCACACTCATCGAGCTGTTGGTTGTCATCGCGATCATCGCGATCCTCGCCGCAATCCTGTTCCCGGTCTTTGCCAAAGCACGGGAGAAGGCTCGTCAGACAAGCTGTCTGTCCAACGCCAAGCAGTTGGGCCTCGCCTCGATGATGTACGCTCAGGACTATGACGAGAAGTTCGCGCTGCACTACTGCTACAGCGAGCGCGGCATCTACGCCTGTCAGTGGGACGACCTGATGCCGTACATGAAGAACAAGCAGATGCTGGTTTGCCCCAGCTACGAGAACACCAGCCGCTGCACGTCTGTCCCGACGCTGGCCCGATGGATGCCCTACATCTGGGCCCACAACATCCTGATGATCGGTCGTAGTTCGACCAAAATGGCGCAGATCAGCCGGCCGGCGGAGATCATCTACTGGACCGAATCGATCTGCAACATCGGCTACATGCCTGGCCCGGTGGAGGTCTGCCCCTGCCCGGGTGGCGCCATCGCCCGCGTTCCGCTGCCACACAACGACGGTCAGAATGTGGCGTACTTCGATGGACACGCGAAGTGGCAGCCACGGAACTACTTCCTGGACGTGAACAACTTCCGGTAGCAGTCGGTAGGGGTTCGGGCAACGCGTTGTGTGAAGTATAGGAGGGTTTGCCAGTGAAGATCATCACTATCATGGTTGTCGCCGTCGTAATCCTGTCCTTGGTCGTTGTGGCTGCCGATTGCGGCAAGAAAGCTGGCCAGGCGGGTAGTGGCGACATCAAGGAGAAGGAAGCCGCTGCCAAGGCCAACGCGCAGACCAGCTCCCCGCCCCCACAGACGGGTGCCGGCAGTGGCGCCGGTAAGGGCATGCCAGGGGGCGCGCCGCCCGCCGGGGCGAAGGTGGGCGGCGGGCAGTAGCGGTTCGCCGCGGTCCAGCGATTGGTTGTATGTCTCTGCTGCGCCTCTCCGGAGCCCCGGAGAGGCGCGGTGCTTACCAGGGCTAGTCGCCCGTTGCATTGCTCCTTGACAACGGACACAGTTGTATCACATATTAGGACCCAGCTACGGTGGGCGGATACCGCCCTCATTTCGGCATTGGTATGGTCCCGCGGCGCCAGATGAACATGAGACGCCACGGTACCGCAACTCGCAGGAGGGTCGAGCGATGAAGGTACTTCGTGTTGTCGTGGCAGCGCTTGTGATCATGGCCCTAGTTGCCGTGGTCGCGGGTTGTGGCAAGAAGGTGTCTCACAAGCCTGAGGACAGCCCGCGGCCGGTAGCAGCGGACCCCGCGAAGGGCGCAGGCGAAGCGATGAAGGGCATGGCCCCTGGTGGCGCGGCTCCGGCCCCCGGCGCTCCGGCCCCCGGCGCTCCGGCCCCCGGCGCTCCGGCTCCGGCCCCTGGTGGCGCGGCTCCGGCGCCTGGTGGCGAGGCTCCAGCCCCCGGTGGTGCAGCCCCGGCGCCTGGCGGCGCGGCTCCAGCTCCGGCCCCGCCGGCCGGCGGCTAGTCGGTTCCGCTACGGTCTCTGCAAGCAGAACGAGCGCCTTCCCTTCTTGGGGAAGGCGCTGTCGTGTGGAGGGCTCGTCAGCATTGTGACTTGACAGCAGCGCCGACTGTGCCCATACTAGGAGCAGGCTGGCTTTGCGGCTCGTGCGCGTGGCGCACCAGGTTAATCAAGGTCCTGATGTTTCGCCGAGGGACGGCCCACCAGGACCGCAAATCGCTCCAGGAGGGTCGAGCAGTGAGAGTCATCACCATCGTCGTTGTCGCGATCGTCGTGCTGGCGCTTGTCGCCGCGGTTGGGGGCTGCCCCAAGAAGGAAGCCGGGAAGGGCATGGAAGGCGGCATGAAGCCGGGCATGGGCCCCGGTGCCGGTGGCCAGATGATGCCGGGCGGGGGCGCTGGCAAGATGGGCCCTGGCGGCGGGATGCCGGGCGGCGGAGCTCCGGGCGGTGGCATGCCAGGTGGTGGAATGCAGCCGGGTAAGGGCGCTGGCATGGGCGGCATGAAGGGCGGCCCCGGTGGCGGGATGCCGGGCGGTGCCCCGGGCGGCGCTGCTCCTGCGCCAGCAGGCGGCGGCCAGTAGGCCACCAACAACCACGCCGCAGGGCAGCCTGCGGTCTCAGCGACTGAGACTCACCGGCGCCTTCCCCCGCGGGGGAAGGCGCTGTGCTTTTCCCCCAGCCGGCGGTGGGCCCCCTGGCCGCTGTTCAGCAGGGCTGACCCCTCGAGACTTTCGCCACGCGGCGCAGCCGCGGTTTCGGTTCTTGACGGGATGACGTAAGAAGGGTCATACTTGGCTAGACAGGTTTCCCAGTTTCGTGCAGTGTGACGAGGGGCATACTTGTCTAAGGAGGTTTCCGAGTTTCATACGCTATCTGTCATAGTAGTGAAAGGTTAGGGGCGAAGTCAGTGCGAGTGCAGTCGGTTCCCATCAAACCAATGGAGGTGTTGTGCATGAGACGACGTGGGTTCACTTTGATCGAGTTGCTGGTCGTCATCGCGATCATCGCGATCCTGGCCGCCATTCTGTTCCCGGTCTTTGCCAAGGCGCGTGAGAAGGCACGGCAGACCAGTTGTCTGTCAAATGTCAAGCAGCTTGGTCTGGCTCTGTTGATGTACAGTCAGGACTACGATGAGGCTCTTCCGAACCACTGTCCGGGCAGCGGACCGTTCTGGATGGGCTGCGTGATGCCCCTATATCAAGAACAGCCAGATCTTCTCCTGCCCCAGCTCGCCGCGTGACACAGCGGAGACGCAGACGGGGCTGAGTCTACCCCGGAGCTACGGCTTCAACTTTGCGATGAGCATGGGCAAGGTAGCGCGTGCGGCGTACCCATCGGAACTGATCATCCTGGCAGATAGCCAGTCGCCCGATGACCGCAACGACTGCTGCCCCGGCGTCTGCTATATCGCGCCGGTGCCGCGCAACTCCTGTTGCCAGACGAACGCGCCTTGGGGTCACTGCTCCAACCGGCACAATGATGGTCTCAACAACTGCTTCATGGACGGCCATGCCAAGTGGATGACCCGCAGCGGCGGCATCTACGGCAACAATGCTTCGACCCGCTGGTGGCAACCAGGGGGGTAGTGCACCACTGACGGCACCCGCACTGACACCATGGCGCCTTCCCCTATCCGGGGGAAGGCGCCTCTTTCTGCGCGACGGCCCCGGCGTCAGTCGCCGGCAATGAGGAGGTTGCGGAACGCCAGCGGTCCGCTGGTCTGGCTGAAGAGACCGACGGTGCCGCCGGCGAAGGTGGCGTCCTCCACCTCGAAGACCTTGACCTGGTCGCAGTAGCAGGTCAGCCGCGGGCCGCGCGCCTCGACCTTCAGGAGATGCGGAATGGGTCGGAAGATGGAGTAGGGGAAGAAGGCGGCTTTGAGCGTCGTCAACTTGCCGTCCACGAGCTTCGCCAGGACCAGGTTGCCATCCCAGCCATTGTCCAGGTACAGGGCGTAGCCGTTGTTAGCGTCGGGGCACCGGAAGAGCAGCCCACCACCCGAACGCGAGGTAGCAGATTCGAGGGTCGTGACGGCCACCACCCCATCACTGAACTGCACGTTGGTGAAAGCCCGGGCCAGCGGCTCGGCGTCGCGGATGGAAGCGACCGGCTGCCATTCCTGCCCATCTTCGGAGACCTCAACGGAGTAGTTGTAGTAGCGCGTGCCGTCCCAGAAGGTGAGCACCCAGGTCTCAGCCAGACGTACGGGCACCCCGAAGTCCAGCCCCACCCAGACCGGGAAACGCATGTTGCGGTCGGACCACCAGCCATTGCGGTCCCGATCGGTGACGCCGTCCATGATGTCGCTTTCGGGGTGACCGGGGTCAGAGCCGCTGGTGATGGCTTTGACCGGCTGGATCGGGTTGCCGTCGGCATCGCGGACCTGCAGTTCGACCACATGCGCCGCGCCGAAGTTCTCATAGCCGCCCGTGAACAGGACCCGCAAGAAGCGCGCCGACCGCGGAGGGAAGTGGTGGGTCAGCCCGTCGGCGGTGGCCGGTTGGCGGCTGGAAGCCTGCCGGTACCAGCCATCGGTGACGGCCCAGGTGCCGCTGTGGGGCTGCAAGGGCGCCGTGACGGACAGCGACTCGGCGAGTGCCTCGGTCTGCGCGGTGCGGACGGATACGCGCTGCGACGGCCCCTCGACCCCCGCGACAGTGACCGCGGTGACCTCGTAAGTCACCCGTCGGCCGGGCGGGGCCGTGTAGTCGGCGTAGGCTGTAGTCTCCTCGGCACTGGCTAGCAGCTCTCGCTCAGTACCTATCTGGCGATAGACGCGGTACTCCGTCACATGGCTGCGTGGCGCGTCAGCGGCTTGCCAGGACAGGTTGACCGCACCCAGTTCGGTCCGTGCCGTCAAGCCCGTCACAGGAGTCGGGGGCGTCTGATCGCCGTACATGGCAACCAGTTCACGGACGGCGGTGAGCTTGCCCGTGACGGCGCGGAGTTGCCGTGGACCCGCCAGGAGGTAGCCCTCGTAGCTGCCGGAGTCCATGACAGTGGTGGGGATGGGGCCACCATGCCAGGGCCCCAGATCCTCGATGCGCAGGCTGGCGATGTCGTCGCCGGCGAGACGCCAGAGGTTGAGGCCCTCACCGAGCTTGAGGACCGCCGGGTCCAGCGTCACCTGCGCCTGCCCCGGTAAGCCCGTGTTGGCGACCACCAGCAAAGCCAGGTCGGCATCCTGGCGGTACACCACGCAGTGCACTCCTGGAAGGTCGGCACGGGCGGCCACACCGGTCAGGTCGTTGTACATCGTTGTGCGACCGTCCATGGGCAGGCAGCGCAGCATCTGCCAGTACGGCAGTGCGAACCGGGCGCTGACCAGCACCGAGCGATGGTAGTTGTTGTCCTGGTGCGTCCCGCGCCCAAAAAGGACGTGGGGGAAGCTGCCAATGGCGGCGAAGTTGGCCACCGCCTTGCGGGTCTGGAAGGGTTCGTATTCACACCACGGATGGCAGACCGCATACGCCAGGCCCGAGTGGTACCAGGCCTCATCCAGGTCGGTGGCCAGCAGGCCGCCCTGCTCGCCGGCCTCACCGGGCAGGTAAGCGTTGAGCTTCAGGCAATAGAGCGCATCAGGGGCGGCCCCACCGGCATGGGCGATCATCAGACCGTCGGCGCCGGTGACCCGGCGATAGTGCCGCGTCAGGTTCAGGAAGTCCATGGCTGGGAAGTCACGGCCCTCGTAGTAGGCCATGGCGTCGCCCGGCCGGTCGCCCCGGAAGTGAACCGAGCCGAAGTCGAAGTATAACCCGTCCACGCCCAGCGGACCGTAGCTCTCAGCATTGATGCCGTCCATGCCGGGCTTGTCTATGGGGATGGTATACAGCACACACTTGATGCCGCGGCGATGGCAGGAGCGGACCCAGCGTGCCATGTCGGCGGGGTCGTAGGGGCGGAAGTCGCGGCCCCAGTCACCGGTCTTCCAGTAGAGGTGCAGCACGCAGACCGAGACGCCGGCCGCCGCCATGGCCTCGATGGCGGAGTCCGAGGGGTAGGTCATGAGGTTGGCGTTGCCTTCCTGCCAGTGGGCGATGCGTTGGCCGATGCCCAGGTCGCTTTGGCGGACCCCTGCTACACACACTCCCCAGCGGTTGTTGTAGGTGTAGCCGGGGGGCAGTGTCAACGGCTCGCCACGGTAGAGAGTCCAGGCGAAGAGCTTGCGGCCGTCGCTCTCTGACGGTGAGTAAGCGTGCATTGCCTCAGGAGCTGCGCCCCCGAAGGCCAGCCGCTTCTCCAGAAAGACCTCCCAGTGGTTGGTGTAGCCGATGCTTCCCCGCGCAAAGCTGGCGCCCATCACGCGCAGGTAGCCGGCTTCATCCATCGCCGCCTCCCGGGGCAGGTACAGGTCGCCGCGCCAGTCGCGCTTCCAGAACCAGCGGAACCGAGGCAGAGGGCCACTATCCACGGAAGTGACCAGGGAGACCTCGCGCACCACTGCCGGAGGCGCATCGTCGGGCAGGCGCAGGGTGAAGTCGCAGAAGACCGCTCCCTCCGGGTAACAGGTGAAGACCTGATCCACGCGCCAGGGGCTTTCAGCGCCCTCAGGGGTTTGGGGGACTGCTGTCAGGCGAATGACGGTCAGGTCCCCCTGCTGTGTCACCTCGGGCGCCCCCGCAGCGCGACCATTGGCCAGCGAGAAGACCTGCTGACCGTCGTCAAGCTGCAGGTCCCCGATGGCGTCGCCCGCAAACGCGTACCAGCCGCGCCAGTCGCGGGCCTCGAGGGCCGTGAGCTGCCCGGTAGCTTCCAGGTCCCAGGTGGCCCGGAAGCCGCGGGTCTCCAGGACCAGCGGAGCAGTCAGTGCCGGCTGCAGGACAATGGTCAGGGCGCAGACGACGAGAAGCAAGGCAAGTGGGCGCATGTTACCTCTCCATGAAGGGCAGTCTCCGGCAGGGTTCGTGACCTCGGCACAGGGGTCCTTCACGGCCCACCGTGCGGAGGGTCGGTTGGCAGACAGGGCGAAGGAATCCGGCAGTGAGAAGCGCTTGCTGCGACGAGGTGACCTGATGCCACGACCGTGGGTGTGTCTGTTGCTGGGCCTTGCACTGGCCGCTATCGGTGAGGCTGCCCAGGAGGTGATTTCCGGTCCATGGACCGTTACGGTGGGCCCGGCCGGGCCGGAGACCATCGCGTACCAGGGCGAGGTGCTGGCCACGCGCGGAGCCCTGGGTGGCTACCTGCCGGCCTGGCAGGGCAGTCGCTTCACCATGAACCAGGCCCGGTTCAACCGCACCGGCCAGCGGCTCATCTGGCGGCATGCTGAGGGGGGCAACCAGGAGGCCACACTGACCCTGGAGCTGCGGCCCGAGAGCTTCCGGCTGGGCCTGCAGACGACAATATGGGCTGAGGGGCCCAGCGAGTTCTCGCTCCAACTCGCGCCTGAAACCGTGCGGACCGCCGAGGACCATGCCCTGGTCTGGGTAGACGGCAACCTCGAGTCCCTGCCGCTCGGGTGGCCCTTCGACCCGGTGCGGGGGTTCCGGGAACTGCGCTTCGAGCAGGCAGAGCGGACTGTCACCGTGCGTTGTCCGTGGTTTGACCTGCAGGACCGACGCGCGAGTGGCGGCGGCTTCTTCGTGGTGCAAGTCATCTCACCAACACCACTGCCGGCACACGTGAGCAGCTTCATCGAGGTGGAGGTCACGCCAGCGGCAGAGGCCACCGTCCCGGCGCGGCGGGAGGTGCTGTCGCAACAGCCCGAGAGCTTCGCGTCGGTTGCGGTGTCCAACGCGGACTTCACCGCAACGCCGGGGCTGGACCACTGGACGGAGAACCCGCTGGCGGCACTGGACCCCGACGCGGGTCACGACCGCGTTCCGGCTGCCCGGCTGAGTATCACCAAAGCCCAGACACCGACCGCTAACCCATACCTGACCCAGCAGATTCCAGTGCAGGAGGGACATCTGTACCAGGCAGAGGCCTGGATCCGGACGGAGGGGGTAGAGGCCGCCTCCATCGGCGACCGGCACAGCACCGGAGCGACGGTCATCCTGGAGTACGCGGACAAGCAGGGGGCGTGGCTGGCCAGCGGGAGCTACGCCACCGGGATCTACGGCACACGGGACTGGACTCACGTCGTCACCGCGCCGTCGCGGGCGCCCGAGGGGGCGGGGTACGCCATCATCTTCCTGGCGCTGCGGGCTACCGGCACCGCCTGGTTTGACGACGTGGCGCTGCGCGAGGTGCGAAAGCACGTCATGCCGCTGCAGCCCCTGCCCGGCGCCACCCTTGCCGACAACACACCGACCTTCGACTGGCATGTCGGCTGGAAGGGCCCCAGCTTCCTGGACCTGTCACCTGACGCCACCTTCCCACCGGACCGCACCGTGACCCACCCCGTAGAAGGCCAGCCACCCATCACCCTGGTCACACCCCTCGCTCCCGGTGAATGGTTCTGGCGAGTTCGCTTGCCGGCCATTCGCACCGTCTCGCCGGTGTGGCGTCTCAGGCAGACCGCGTCCCTGGATCAGGACACCACCGAGCCGACCATAGCGGAGCGCCACGGGTTCCTGCGCGCGCCGCTTGATCCGGTGCGCGTGCGCTTCGCGGACAATGTGGCCGTGACGCGAGCGCGCCTCGTGGTTGACGGCCAGGACGTCACAGAAGCCGCTCAGATGACAGGGCGGGGTGTCCGCTACGCGCCACTTCGCGGCTGGCGGCCAGGGCTGCACCGCGTGGCGGTTCAGGTGTGGGATGCGGCGGGTAACAGCACCACGCGCACGCTGTATTTCACCCACGCGCGATCCACCTCCACCACCACCTGGCTACCCACGGGCGGCGTGGAGAGAGACGGTCAGCGGCACTTCCTGTTCGGCCTGTATGGCGTGCACGAGCCGGACATGGCCGAAGTGGCCGCGGCCGGTTTCGACTACGTGCATTCCTACCGCTGGGACGGCGCGGGGACCAACGCGGAAGCTATCGCCTATCTGGATACAGCCCACCGTCACGGCCTGCAGGCCTTCATCGGCATCAACCGCCAGCGTCTGATGAAGGGCGACTTTGACTTCGTGGCCGAGCGCGTGGGTGCGCTGATGGGCCATCCGGGGCTGCTGGCCTGGTATCTGTATGACGAGCCTGACCTGGAGGCGCAGTATGTGGCTCCGGAGCTGCTGGAGCGATACTACCGTCTCATCAAGGCCCTGGACCCCTTCCACCCGGTCATCGTGACCTGCGCTGGAGACGCCGCCGTGCCGCTGTACGGGGACGCTTGCGATGTCTACTGGCCGCAGATGTACTCAACAACCGCCTTCGTGGCTGACCGCATAGACCGCACCCGTGGCTACTTGCGGCCCGGCAAGCCCGTGGCGGCGATCCTGCACTGCTACGATGCTCTCCAGACCGAACTGAAGCGCCAGGGGCAGGCCGTAGACCCGGCGCGGTTCCAGCCTGACGCGCTGACCCTGAGGGCCAACGCCTTCATGGCTGTGGCGCACAACACAAGCTGCCTGACGTGGTGGGAGTACGAGAAGCAAAGCCCACAGTTCTATAGTGTGGGCCATGTGCCCGAAGCCTGGGCGGCACTTCGACGGACCATTGCCGACCTCAGGGCGTTGGAGCCGGTACTGACCGCCGACGGCCGGATACGCATCTGGGTGGAGACACCGGCCCCGGGCAGGGAAGTGCACTGTTGGGAGAAGCGACTGTCTGACCGGACTGTCCTCATTGCCGTCAACCGCGACCGGGAGCCATGCGAAGCGGTCATCAGGCCACGACTGATGCCGGCTGACGCCCGGCTGGAGGTACTGTTCGAGGGACGGGAAGCGGCCGTGACCCGTGGGGAGCTGCACGAGCACTTTGGAGCGCTCGGCGTGCGCGTGTACCAGTGCACAGCGGCGGGGCCGTAGGACTGGTGAAAGGTCCTGGCCTCGGTAGCGGCGAAGCGATGGGTTGTAGACCTCGTTGTGGCCCGCTCGTCCTGTGCTGACATGGAAGAACGCTCCGATACGCAACTGGTCGCGGCGGTGGTCGGTGGTGACACCGCCGCCTTTACAGCCCTGCACGAGCGCTATCGCGCCCGCCTGCAAAGCTATCTGCGTGGGCGCATGGAGCTGTCGGCCGACGCCGCCGAGGACGTGGTACAGGATGTCTTTGAGGCCCTGGCCGCCAACGACTACCGCGCCCTGCGGCAGTTTGCCGGCAAGTCCGCCTTCTACACCTACCTGTGCGCCATCGCCATCCGGCGCGTCTACCGCCTCCATCGCCGGCAGCCGCAGATAGCAGATCCGCCAGAGGAGGGCTTCCCGGAACCGGCCGTAGACGAGACCAGCCGCAACGTGACAGCCGCGGACGTGCGCCGCGCCGTCCAGGAGTTGCCGGAGGAGTTCCGAGCTCCACTGATGTTGTATCATTTCGGCGGAATGGAGTACCGCGAGATTGCGGACCTGCTGCAACTGCCCATGAACACCGTCGCCACTCGCATCTGCCGGGCCAAGAAGCGACTGCGGGAGGCGCTGAGCACCTAGACCCAGGCAAGTGATTCAGGGGCGCGGACCCGGCAGGGAAGAATCCCCGCCCCCCGGGCACCTAACCGGTGGAGTGAAGGGCGTCGGACCACGACTATGACCTGCCTGACGGAAGGCCAACTGAATGACTACGTCAGCGGCCGGCTAAGCACCCAGGAGCGCTGGGAGCTGAGGCGGCACCTGGAAGCCTGCCCGGACTGCCAGCAGCAGGCCGACGAGTTGCGCGTGGCCGGAAGATGGCTGGACCTGCTGGGCGAGGCCGAAGGCGCTAACCAACACGTCAAGCCCGAGATCCTGGCGGCCCTGGCCGAGGGGACCCTCGACAGCGCCTCGCGGGCCCAGGCACTGGCGCATGTGGGCACCTGTGGCGAGTGCGCGACCGTTCTGGGGACGCTCAGGCGCGGCCTGATCGCGGAGGCCGACATGGGCGAGGTGGCGGCGGCAGAGCCTGGCCCGGTGGAGAAGCCCAGGCGCCGGCTTGCCTCGTGGAGTGCGCTGGCCGCGGCCGCAGCCGCCTTCGTGGTGGTCGGAAGTATCATGCTGACGCAACTTGCGGACCGGGGCGCCATGGCGCCCGTCCCGGTGGCGCGCAGTGAGCAGGCACTGGACACCTCCACGCCGGCGACAGATGCCACAGGAGGGGGACCCCGGAGCGAGGGCGCAGCGATGGCCCCTTCACCGGGAGGCGACAAGCCACTGCAGGCACCATCGAAGGCGCGACCGACGAGAGTGACCACCGGCGCTGAGGAGGTCAGGGCGGCGGAGGCCGGTAGGCGTCCGACGGGCCGTGCGGTAGGCTCCGACCGCGCGGGCAGCGGGCTCCGGGGCCGCGCCCTGGCCAAGGCTCTGACGGAGCCTGGGGCGGGCGCTGCGCGTGTCAGCGTCGGTGGCGTGGCCCAACCGGGCGGGCGGCCGACGGCTGTCGTGCCGCTGACGGGCCGTGGGGGACGACCGGGTGTGCCGGAACTGCCCAAGGGGCCCCGGGCGCCGGGGGGTATGGAAATGATGGCAGCACCGGGCCTCGGCGGCATGGGTGGCGGCCCAGTCACCGGTGTGGGCAGATCTGAGCTCCCTGGCCCACACGGAGTGGATGGCGTGGGAGCCGCAGCCATGCCGGAGGGAGTCGCCGCGGTAGCCGCCACTGGCAGGGCGTCTGCCAACAACCAGGTCACGCGGCGCTTGCCGCCGGCGAACCAGGTCCAGCGCCGGGAGCCCACGCCCGAGAAGGCCCATCCAGCAGAGGCGGCTCGCGGCGACGAGGCGGATAGAGCCGAAGTCTCTCAGCAGGCCACCGTGCACGCCCAGCCCCTGCGCAACCAGAAGGCGCAGATCAAGCCCGAGGAGCCTTGATGCCCGGGCCTGCGCTGTTATTTACCCGTCCGGGACTCTTCACTCTGGACCAGCTTCACGGCATCGAGGCCGGGGCGTTGCGCCTGCTCGCGGAGGTGGGTCTCCTCGTCCGCAGTGAGGAACTGGCTCGACGCCTGCGCGGGCGAGCATATCGCTGGCAGGGCGACCGGGTGCTCCTGGAGCCGCAGGTGGTGCGGGAGTACCTGGAGGGCGTCCGCAGGGGCAACGGCGACAGTTTCTCAACCGAGCCCCTGACCGTGAGCGCCGAGCCGGTACTGACCCTCAGCACCCTCTGCTACTCCCAATACCTCCACGACCCGGAGACCGACCGCCTCCTCCCCTTCACGACGGAGCGTCTCATCGAGGCGACAAAGCTGGTGCAGGTGGCTGCGGCCGAGGGCCTGGCGGCGCAGGTGCCCGGCTGTCCCCAGGACGTCCCGCCGGACCTGGCGACGGTGGTGCAGTGCTGGGTAGACGCCACGTACTGCGGCAGCGGCTTCGTGGGGGATGTGCACACTCGCCGCAACCTGCCTTACCTCATGGACGTGGCCCGAATCTTTGGCAAAGAGATCACCGGCCAGGTCGTGTACGCCGTGACGCCGCTGACCCTGGGCAGTGAAGGTCTGGAGAACGTCTTCGCCTTCGAGGACCGCTGGCAGTGGATCGCGGTGGGCAACATGGCCGCGATGGGCGTGACAGCCCCGCTGAGGGTGGGCGACGCCTTTGCCCTGCTGGCGGCGGAGGTCATCGGGGCGGCCGTCTTGCTGCAGGACGTGACCGGCATCCCCACGCACTTCGGCCTGCGCCTCTGCCCCGCCGACTTGCGAACGCTGTTCCTGACCCTGGGCACACCGGAGGACGTGCTGCTGCAGTTCGCCAACGCCGAGGTGAATGCGTTCTTCCACGGCACGCGCTGTTCTCCGGCTGTCAGTGGCGTGCACACCATGGCTAAGCTGCCTGGCGCCCAGTCGTGCGGTGAGAAAGCCTCGCAGATCACCCTCGGTGCGTTGCTCGGGGCGCGGCACTTCGGCCTGGCGGGGGGCCTGAGCCTGGACGAGGTGTTCAGTCCGGAACAGCTCATGTACGACCTGGAGATGCGCGACAACGTGCAACGGCTGGTGGCGGGGCTGCGGGTGGATGACTGTGAGCCAGACCGCTGCGTGGCCGAGGCCCGCGAGGCACTGGCCGGCCACGGGTTTGCGTCCCTGGATAGCACTCTCGACCACTACCGCGAGGTCTACTGGCATCCGCGCCTGTACGAGCGTGACCTGCTCATGGCGTGGCGACAGGGCGGGAGCGTACCCATCCGCGAGCGGGCGAAGGCACGGGTTCGGGAGCTGGTCGCGCGGCACGAGTTCCACCTGCCTGACGACCAGCAGCAAGCCATGGATGACATCCTGGCGCAGGCGAGGGCGGAACTCGGCTAACAGGTCGCGCCCACCGTCTGTCCCCTTGCCCGTTGCCGCCCTCCCCCTTGCCCATTGCCGCCGTTGTCCCCATAATGCCCCCATGCGCTGGCTTCGCCGCCTGTGGCAATCGGGTGACCTCCCCTGGCTGCTCGCTGTGCTGGGCTTCTTCGCCGTGCAGTACCGGGCAGTGGTGTTGCAGGGCAGGCACTGGCTGTTCGGCGACAACGCCTTCCAGAACTTCCCCTGGCACTACTATGTCTGGGACCGCGTGCGGCATGGGGGCCTCACGGCTCCCTGTCGCGAGATGGCCCTGGGGTTCCCCCTCTTTGCCGAGCCTCAGGCGCAGTGCTTCTACCCGCTGAACACGGCGCTGTGGCCCATCGCTGACCCGTTTGTCAGCTTCAGTCTGAAGCTCATTCTGCACATGCTGGCGGCGACGGTCGGTGTGTTCGTGCTGGCGCGGTGGCTCGGGCGCAGCGCCCTGGGGGCCGCGGCAGCGGCGCTGGTGATGTGCGGCAGCAGCTTCATGGTCTACCGGGTGGTCCACGCGCCCATCCTCTTCTCGCTGGCCTGGCTGCCCTGGGTTGTGGTGCTGTACCTGCAGGTGCTGCGCACGGGGTCCCGGCTGGCCTTCGTGGGTCTCGTCGGGTGTGCCGCGATGCAGGTGCTGACGGGTCACCCCCAGCTCGCCGTCTACACCGTGCTGGCCTGTCTAGTCATGGCTTCGGGCCTGCCCCCGGGCGCCACTGCCAGACTTCCTGGCGGTGTGCCGGGGACACACTCGACGGCCCAGCAGCCTCGCCCTGCTGCGCGCCTGGTGCGTCCTCTGGGCATCATCGCCGGGGCCTATGCCCTGGGGCTGCTGATCGGCATGGTGCAGAACGCGCCGACCTATGAACTGTACCTGTATAGCTGGCGCACGGGCATGGGTGACATCGAGCTGGTGCGGCAGTGGGGCTGCAGCCTGAAGGACCTGGCGGTCAACGTGCTGGCGGGGGCCGAGGCGACGTGGAAGTGGGAGAAGGTGGCCTTCCCGGGCACGCTGGCCTGGGTGGCGGTGCTGTACGGGCTGGTCGCCTATCGCGACCGGCCCACGCGGACGGTGCTGGCGCTCATCCTGATCGCCTTGGTCTTGTCCTGGAGCGATGGCAACCCGCTGTATGACATCGTCGGGTATGTTCCGGTGCTGAACCGCTTCCGCGCGCCGGGCCGGGCCGGGGTGCTGCTGGCCCTGGGAGCGGCTCTGTTGCTGGGACGCCTGGTAGACAGTGTCAGGGCGGGCGAGGTGTCGCCGCGGAAGCTTCTCTGGGGGCTGCTGGCGGGACTGGGCCTGATGGAGGCGGTGGCGCTGGCGACCACCGGTCGGCCCGGCCTCGGGCCGTGGGTGGAGGGCGACCCCCTGGGCTGGCAGCTAGTGGTGCTGGTGGCCGCTGCCGCCGGTGCGGCCACTCTGAGCAGAAGCAGGCTGCAAGGCTTAGCCTCACGGGGGCCCCTCTTGATGGCTGGTGCCATGCTCGTCCTGTCTGCGGGCGAGTTCCTGCTCATCGCCCGCGACATCAACCCGGCGTTCACCCGCGAGGAATGGCTGCAGCAACCGAACCAGCGCATCTACGCCCTGGCGGCTCAGCAGCGTGCCCCAAGCGATGGCGCCTTCGTGCGCTGGCGCGATGGACTGCCGAACAATGTGGCCATCTACTTCCATCTGCCCCAGGCCCGGGGGTTCACGCCGATGGCCTTCCCGGCGATGGATGCAATGAACACCTGGCTTGCCGGGCCGAACACACCGGCGACACTGGCTGCCTTCGGGGTGGACTGGGTCGCCACTGACCGCCAGCGGGCGGAGGCAGCAGGGCTGCGGGTGGTTGGTTCCGCCGGTGACTGGGTACTGTGCCGCAGCCCGCTGCCGGCGGAACGGGCCTACGTCCCGGAGAAGATGATCCCCGGTGACCTGGCCGTGGCAGCAGCTCTGCTGCGCGATGAGAGCACCGACCCGCGACAGACGGTGGCAGCGCCGGCGGCCATCATCGGTCCGGAGCCGGCTTATTGTCCCGGCGGCAAGGTAGAGGTGATGGGGGACGCACCGGGCCGGACTATCCTCAGGACCTCTACCACCGCGCCGGGGCTAGTGGTTGTGCCCCGGCTGTGGGCGCCGTTCTGGTCGGCCACCGTGGATGGTCAGCCCACCAACACTCTGGCCACCAACATGGTCCTGCTGTCGGCTGTCATCCCTGCCGGTGAGCACACAGTCGCCTTCGTCTGGGCGCCGGAGATGCTGCGGCCGGCGCTGGTCTCGGGCCTGATGGCGCTGCTGTGGGTGGTGTGGCTGGTCAGCGAGTGGAGGCGCAAACACGGGGCATGGCGGCGGTCCACGGCGGTCTCAGGCTCGGCAGAGGCCCGGTTGCCGGGGGCTGCGGAGTAGCGCCGTGTCGGTGTACACGTCGGATGTTGGCAAAGGGAGGCGACGCCGTGTCTGAGCAGCGTCCTGACATCATCAACGGGAGCCTGCAGGTAACCGAGACCGAGCAGCCGGCGTGGTTGGCCGAGCGCCTGCAGTGGTTTGAGGACCTGAAGTTCGGCTTGTTTCTGCACTGGGGACCGTACTGCCAGTGGGGCTGCATCGAGTCCTGGCCGCTCGTGGAAGCGGACACTTGGGCGCGCCCCGACGACCTGCCCGCCTGGGTGGAGCGGGATCGTGACCTCGAGCGCTTCCGCGAGGACTACTTCGCGCTGAACCGTACCTTCAACCCGGTGCAGTTCGACCCCGCAGTGTGGGCGGAGATGGCGGCGCAGGCGGGCATGAAGTACGTCTGCTTCACCACCAAGCACCACGACGGCTTCTGCATGTTCGACACCCGCACCACCGCCTACCGTGTCACCCACCCGCACTGCCCCTTCAGCAGCCACGCCCGGGCCAACATCGCGCGGCAGGTCTTTGATGCCTTCCGCGCGGCGGGCTTCGGCATCTCCTGCTACTTCTCGAAGTCCGACTGGCACACGCCCTTCTACTGGTGGCCGGGAGCGCCCGCGCCGGACCGTAACCCCAACTACGACACCCACGCCCATCCGCAGCGCTGGGCCGAGTTCGTGAACTTCGTCCATGCGCAGGTGCGCGAGCTGATGAGCGACTACGGCCGCATTGATGTGCTGTGGCTCGATGGCGGGCAGGTGCGGCCGCCGGACCAGGACATTGACATGGCGGCGATGGCGGCCATGGCCCGCGACCTGCAGCCCGGCCTCATCATTGCCGATCGGACCGTCGGCGGGCCCTATGAGAACATCCTGACCCCCGAGCAGATGGTCCCCGACGAGCCTCTGGGCCAGACCTGGGAGTCGTGCCTGACCATGGGCACGAGCTGGTCGTACAAGCCCGACGATGCCTACAAGCCCACGCGCGAGCTGCTGCATCTGCTGATTGACGTGGTGGCCAAGGGCGGCAACCTGCTGCTGAACATCGGCCCCTCGCCGGAGGGGACGCTGCCGGCGACCGCCGTGAGCCGCCTGCAGGAGATCGGCGCGTGGATGGCCACCAACGCCGAGGCCATCCACGGCACCCGGGCCATCGCGCCCTACGCCGAGGGCGACGTGCGCTACACGAGCAAGGGCGGCACAGTGTACGCCCACGTGCTCGCCGAGGGGAACCAGCCGCCGAGTGAGGCGCGCCTAACATTGCTGCCCGCGCCTGACTCGGAGGTCCGGCTGCTCGGGTATCGCCAGCCGCTGGCCTGGACCGTCGAGGACGGCAAGGCGGTGGTGACCCTGCCGGCGAACCTGCCGAGTGAGCACGCGTGGGTGCTGAAGTACCAGCGATGAGGTGATGGCGATGGCAAAGCGCGCGAAGCGCCAGCCCTTGAACCCCAACTGGCCGGTGCTGAAGACCTACACCGGCGCGCACTTGCGCCGGATTGCCCTGCCTCTGGGGGGCATCGGCACGGGAACAGTGTCACTTGGGGGCCGCGGGGACCTGCGCGACTGGGAGATCATGAACCGCCCCGCCAAGGGCTACACGCCGGACCGGGCGTTCTTCGCGCTGTGGGCGCAGGCGGAGGGGCAGGAGCCGGTAACCCGTTGTCTGGAGGGGCCCGTGGACCCGGTGGACTACGAGGGCGCCTCCGGCTGCGCGGTGCCCAACCACGGCTTGCCGCGGTTCCGGGAGTGCGCCTTTCACGCGGCTTACCCTCTGGCCCAGATTGCCTTTGCTGACCCCGAGGTGCCGGTTCGGGTCCGCCTGGAGGCCATGAACCCGCTGGTCCCCGCCGATGCCGACGCCAGCGGCATCCCGGCAGCCGTGCTGCGCTATGTGGTCACCAACCCGACGCGCCGGCCTGTGGCGGTGTCAATCTGTGGCACGGTGCCGAACCTGATCGGCGCCGACGGCTCGGCGGGGGCGCCCAACCGCAACGTGAACCGTATCCGCCAGGCCTCGGTCCTGCCAGGCGCGGCCTCCAGTTGCGCGGAGATGGGGACGCGGCTCGAAGCCGCGCCTACCAGCATAGAGCGCAGCAGGGCGCGGTCTGCCGAGGGAAGGGAAGCCCAGTTGCGGGGCATCGCCATGTCCTCCCAGGGGGTCTGCCCGGAGGCCCTGCAGTGGGGCACCATGGCGCTGGCGGTTCTCGGCGAGGGTGAGGTGACGTACCGTGAGGCCTGGCATGCCGAGGGCTGGAACACCGACCTACTGGCCTTCTGGGATGACTTCAGCGCCGACGGCAGGCTGGAGCGCGGTAAGGGCGCTTTCACCCCCGGCCTGACGCCTCCGGCCGACGCCTTCTTGCGCGGGTCGCTGGCCCTGCGCTGCGACCTGCAGCCCGGCGAGACCCGCGCCCTCACCTTCCTGATCACCTGGCACTTCCCCAACCGCGGCGGCTGGGACATGCGCATGGGCCCGGACGGCTCGGCCCCGCCCCGCGACGAGATCGTCGGCAACTATTACGCCACGCGGTACCGCGACGCCTGGGACGTGGCCGCCAGGACTGCCGCCGCCCTGCCCGAGCTGGAACGCCGGACTGTCGCCTTCGTCCAGGCGGTGGTTGGCAGCGACCTGCCGGAGGCGGTCAAGGACGCCGCGCTGAGCAACCTAAGCACCCTCCGGACCCAGACCTGCTTCCGCACGGCGGACGGCTACCTGTTCGCCTGGGAGGGCTGCCATGACCGGATGGGCTGTTGCCCCGGCAGTTGCACCCATGTCTGGAACTACGAGCAGGCCACGGCCTTCCTGTTCGGCGATCTGGCCTGGGGGATGCGCGAGGTGGAGTTCCTGCACGCCACCAACGACCAGGGTCTGATGGCATTCCGCGTGGGCCTGCCGCTGGGCAAGCGCGCCCAGGAGTTTGGCCTGGCCGCCGCCGACGGGCAGATGGGATGCCTGCTGAAGCTGTATCGCGACTGGCAACTGCGGGGCGATGACGACGGCCTGCGGGCGCTGTGGCCCCACGCCCGCCGGGCACTGGAGTTCTGCTGGATCCCGGGAGGCTGGGATGCCGACCAGGACGGCGTCATGGAGGGCTGCCAGCACAACACGATGGATGTGGAGTACTACGGCCCCAACCCGCAGATGGGCATCTGGTATCTGGGAGCCCTGCGCGCCGCCGAGGAGATGGCGCGGTATCTCGGCGAGGAGGCGTTCGCGGACCGCTGTCAGGCGCTCTTCGCCAGCGGCTCGGCGTGGGTGGACGCGAACCTGTTCAATGGCGAGTACTATGAGCATGAGGTGCGCCCGCTACGCGCGGACCAGATCGCGCCGGGTCTGCGGCATCCCAGCATGGGCGCGGCCAACCTCAGCGACCCGGACTTCCAACTGGGCGCCGGATGCCTGGTGGACCAGCTTGTGGGGCAGTTTCTGGCCCATGTCTGCGGCCTGGGCTATCTGACCGACCGCAAGCACGTCCGACGGACGTTGCGCAGCATCATGCGCCACAACTTCATCTCCGACCTGAGCGGGCACTTCAACCACATGCGCAGCTATGCCCTGGGCCGCGAGAGCGCGCTGCTGATGAGCACCTACCCGCGCGGTCGCCGCCCGCGGAAGCCCTTTCCGTACGCCACCGAGGTGATGACCGGGTTTGAGTACACCGCCGCCATCGGGATGCTGTACGAGGGCCAGACGAAGGCCGGGCTGAAGTGCATTCAGGCCATCCGTGACCGCTACGACGGCCTGCGGCGCAGCCCCTTCGACGAGGCGGAGTGCGGCCACCACTATGGCCGCGCCATGGCCTCGTGGGCGGCGATCCTGGCGCTGACGGGTTTCCATTACTCGGCCGTGACCGGCACCATGAGCTTCGCCCCGGTCGAGGGCAGGCACTTCTGGTCCACCGGCTACGCCTGGGGCACCTGCCGCCTGAAGCGCGCGAAGCAAGGCTGGAAAGCAACGGTGGAAGTGATTGAGGGGGAACTGGCGCTGGAGCGGCTGGTCCTGACCGGCTGCGACGAGCCAGTGCAAGTGGCTGTGCGTCACGTATAGGAGGCGAATCCCTTGCTCAGGCGATTGGCCTGGTGTCTACTATGGCCCGCCCTGCCGGCGGCCGCCCCGGCGGTGGAATGGTCTGCCGAGACCACCGGGGCCTTCGCCACCGGCCGCTGCGTCGTCTTCCTGCCCGACACCGGGCGACCGGCTCCCGCCCTGGAGTTACGCTATCCTGGCCGCAGCACCTACGCGCCTGGCGAGTATGCTCAGTGGTCGGCCCAGGTGGCGCTGCCGGCGGGCGAGGCGAGGTTGCGTTTCTGCGTCGCCGACGACTTCCTCGGCCCGACGGCAGGCTATCACTTTCTGCAAGTGCGATTGGACGACGAGGTGCTCTGGGAGCGGGACGTGGCGGGCG
>JABLXH010000069.1 GCA_013178155.1 Armatimonadota bacterium
ACCAAGTGGGTACGTCCCGGCGACAGCTACAGAGTGGTCTCCCTGGTTCCGCCCGTTGTTGCGCTACCCCGAGCGGGCGTGCAGGTTCCGGAGGATGAGCTGGCGGTGGACCTGCAGTTGCCACCCGAGCTGCCCCAACGGGTTCGCGATCTGGCGCGAGAGGTCAGTGCCCAGAGCACGAACGCTTTTGACAGGGCGCGCGATATTGAGCAATACCTGCAGTGGAACTACGAGTATACCCGGGAAGCGGACAGCAACTGGAGCGAGGACTTCGTGGACCACTTCCTGTTCGTGTCGCGACGGGGTTTCTGCCATCACTTCGCCGGGGCCATGGTGGTCATGTGTCGCTCGCTGGGGTTACCGGCACGTCTGGTCGGAGGGTATCTGGAGGGCGAGCAGTCTCCTGACGACGAGGACGTCTACATCGTGCGCGAGCGGGACGCACACGTCTGGCCGGAGGTCTACTTCCGGGGAGCTGGCTGGGTGGTCTTTGAGCCCACCCCGCCGGAGCCTGAGGTTCGCCGCCCGTTAGCCGAAGCCTGGGAGAGCATGAGCGGAGCGGTCGTTACAGGTGCCACGACGACCTGGCAGGCGCTCCGGGCGGCTTGGCCCGTCACCGTGACACTGGTAGTCGCTCTGAGCCTGCTGTTGGCGGCCTGGCGGCTGCATCGCGCCCACCGGCTGCCACACGGCTTTCGGGATAAGCCCGAACTGGGCCGAGTGGTGCGAGCCTACCTGCGGATGCGACAAGCCCTGGGGCGACACGGCGCGGAAATCCACCCTCACCTGGGTCCGCGTGAAGTCCTGGCGCGGTTGCCGGGGAACCTGACCCCTGTTCGGGGCGCGGCAGAGATGCTGACTACCCGTTACCTCGTCCTGCGTTTCGGCCCCGAGACACCCGGACCTGAGGCTGTCCGTGAGTTGGAGACACTCCAGTTGGCCGTTTGCCGCCGGCTTCGACACCTTCGAAGACAGCAACGCCAGCAATGAGCACAGGGGGCACAGCGATGGAAGCAAAGCCGCCTTATGATCCTACTGGCCGGCCCCGCATTGGCCGCGAACAGATTGCCGCCGGTCTACGCGAGATGGGCCTGCGGGCAGGCGACCTGGTGCAGGTCCATAGCTCTCTTAGTGCCTTGGGGCATGTGGAGGGCGGCGCCGACGCCGTCGTGGACGCCCTCCTGGAGGTACTGGGACCGGAAGGCACGCTCATGGTGCCTACCTTCAACCATGGGACGGCCGAGGTGTTCGACGTACGCACGACGCCTTCCATCAATGGAGCCATCACCGAAGCAGTCCGACGACGACCCGAAGCGTATCGCAGCGTGCATCCTACTCATCCCTGCGCCGCCATCGGGCCCCTGGCCGAACTGCTCACCTGCGAGCACCTGCACCTGCTGACCTTTGACCTGCGCTCCCCTCTGGGCAAGCTGGCTGCCATGGGCGGGTATGTCCTGCTGCTAGGGGTTGGCATGAACCGCAACACCATGGCTCATGTCGGGGAGACGCTGGTCAACGTGCCGTGCATTGGGCAGAATCAGTGGCCGGCGCGTGTAGTGGACCCCCAGGGGCACATCGTGCGAGCGTGGGGAATGCTCTGGCGCGATGGACCGTGTCGCCTGGAGTGGGAGCCACTGGAGCAACACCTGCGCGCTCGCGGCCACATTCGCGACGGTCAGATCGGCCAGGCCCCTGTGCAGCTCATGCTGGGGGCTCACGTCCTCGGTGCCGCGGTCCGTCTGGCGTTGCATTATTGCCCCGACTGTCCGACGCGGCCGGCGCGATTGCCCTAGGGGATGGGCCGCGGTATAATGCCCACGACAGGAGCGCTGCTGCGGAGGGTACAGCAATGGGGGCCGTTGCCGCGGGTGTAGACTACAGGCTACTGGAACAAGCTGGGGAGCCGTTTGCGGCCGGTTTCATGGAACGGCCCCAGGCGACACCCCTGTGGCGCGTGTGCCGTGGACTGCAGCGGATGTTTGAGACCGTAAGCTTGCCTCCCTACGCGGCTGAGCCCCTTTACCCCTGTGCCGGCCCCTTATACCCACAGCCCCACGCCGTCCAGTTTCACTACTCGGCCTCGATGGTCGTGGACTGGGGCTTGCTCGACCACAAGGTCGCCAGGGCGGAGAGCGATGAAGTGCGCGCAGCTCTGCTCGCTCTAAAGGAGCACCTGATCGATTATCCGATGGTCCGGGGCTATACGCACAGCATTGTCAACTTCGGCCGCGTACTTCGGGAGGGCCTGGACAGCTACGAGAGGCGTCTTCAGGAGCATCGGGCCCTGGCGCTGCAGCGGGGCAACGCGTCGCACCAGGAGTTCTGCGAGGCGCTCTTGTTACTGCTGGACGGCCTGCGAGCCTTCCACGGCCGCGCCTGCGAGATGCTGGCCAGGGCTCCCGGGCCCGAGGCGCAGCGGGTACTGGCGGCCCTGCGGCAAGTCCCCTTCGGACCGGCGAGGGGCTTCTATGAGGCCATTGTCGCCACGAACTTCCTCTATTATGTCGACGGCTGCGACGACCTCGGGCGCTTCGACCAGGACCTCTGGCCATACTACCGCGATGACCTGGCGGCTGGCGTCATCACCCGCCAGGAGGCATTGACCTGGGTGAGCCAACTGTTCGCCAACGTTGACGCCTGCTGTGGCTGGAACTGCGCCATCGGTGGCACGGCGGAGGATGGCTCGCAGGGCTGCAACGAACTGACAATGGTGTGCCTGCAGGCGGCTAAGGGCCGTCGCCGGCCGAACCTGGCCCTTCGTCTGCGCCGAGACAATCCAGAGGCTTACTGGGACCAGGCACTTGACACGATCTCCGGCGGCACAGGCATTCCGGCGCTCTACAACGAGGAGGAGTATCTCCGCGCCCTGCGTGAGGCGCATCTGGGGGTTAGCGAGAGCGACCTGCCGCGGTATGCCTTTGGCGGTTGTACGGAGCTGATGATCCACGGCTGCTCCAATGTGGGCTCTCTGGATGACACCCTGAACGTCCTGCTCATCCTGGAGGGCAGTCTCCACCGGCATCTTCCACAATGCCAGACGTTTGATGAGTTCCTGGCCGCCTTCAAGCGCGACCTGGACCACGAGGTTCGCGCCTTGTGCGAGCGTGTGAGCCAGGACCAGGAACGCAAGGCGCGA
The DNA here is from genome assembly GCA_013178155.1 of Armatimonadota bacterium. GTDB lineage: Bacteria > Armatimonadota > Zipacnadia > Zipacnadales > UBA11051 > JABLXH01. The sequence continues at coordinate 3,137 of JABLXH010000069.1, forward strand.
TGGCAGCCCCAGCCCATCCGCACACTGTTAGTTGACGACTGCATAGACAACGGCCGCGAGTTCAATGCCGGAGGGGCCCGGTACAACTGGAGCGTTATCAGCCTGGCGGGTCTGCCAAACACCTATGACTCGCTGGCGGCGATCAGGCTCCTCGTTTTCGACCGCGCTGAGGTGACTGCCGAGGAACTGCTGCACGCGCTGCGGGCCAACTACGCAGGCTGCGAGACATTGCGACGCAAGCTCGAGCGCTGTCCGCGCTACGGCAATGACGAACCGTATGTAGACGAGATCGCGTCTGAGGTGTCCGAGCACCTCTTTCGCGAGTTTCTCCGCTACGCGCCGTGGCGTGGTGGCAAGTTCCTGGCATCATGTCTCATGTTCGTTACCTATGGCACGTTCGGCCAAGAGGTCGGGGCCACACCCGACGGACGCTTGGCGCGGACTCCGGTTGGCGATTCTGCCGGTGCGTTTCAGGGCCGTGACCGCTCAGGACCAACGGCCTTGCTGCGCTCTGTCACTCGTGTACCCCATCACCTCGCGCCGGGAACGCTGGTGCACAATATCCGCTTCACAAGACGGCTTTTCGATGACCCGGCAGCTCGCCAACAGCTCAAGTCACTGATCCGCACCTACTTCGACCTGGGTGGTATGCAACTGCAGATCAACGTGGTAGACCAGAGCCTTTTGCGCGAAGCTCTGAAGCATCCCGAACGACACCGGGATCTGATCATCCGGGTGGGTGGGTACTCAGAGTACTTCCACCGTCTGTCCCCCGACCTACAGCTTTCGGTGCTGGAGCGGGTGGAGCACGGTCAGGAGTAGCAGGTGGATCTGATCTGAGGCGTGGGGCTAAGCCGGCCTAGCAGTTCGCTTGCGCGTCGGCGCTGGGCTTCAGATCCGCCATCACGCACAGCTTGCAGCGCCGAGCGTAGGGCACTGGTGAGACGAGCTGTGACGTCGGGGACCGCAGCCCACTGGGGCAGCGACACGATCTCCTCCAACGCGAGCTGTGCCAGGTCTAGGGCCTGGTCCCAGGAATCATCGAGGACCATCAGCCGCACCTGGGCGGCATGGGCGAAGGCACACGAGAGGCCGTCGCCTGACCGCTGAACGACGAAGACCCCCCGCGCACTCTGCGCGTCGCCCAGTTCCAGGGCTGCCAGAGCAGCAAGGCCGGCGGCCAGCGCCCCTCCGCCGCCGAGATGGAGGGCCTCAATCATCTCCTCCACCGCGGCCTCCCACTGCCCCTGAATGAGAAGCACCCTACCCAACTGCTCACGGACAGCGCTGTGAGCGGGGAAGGTCTGCCGTGCAGCCTTGATGGCCTCCAGTGCCTGTTGGCCGCGCCCTTCACGCAGGTGCGCTTCGGACGTGAGCAGCGCCGCGTGCACCTGCGCTTCATCGGCGGCGATGCTGGCGAGTTCGTGCCCAGCCCATAGAGCCGTGGCACAGTCGTAAGCGTTGAGGCTGGCCTGGCCGACGACCGACAGCGCTCGGCCCTGGAGTTCGTCGGGGAGAGCAGAGAGAGCCGCTCTGGCCAGGGTATGCCTGCCGGCGTGTGCCTGCAGCCGAGCGTACTCCAACAGCAGGGGCACGCCCTGGGGGACTTCGCCAAGCAGGTCACGGAGTTCACCCACGGGCAGAGCGCGGATCTGGACCCCAAGAGCCAGCCTGGCGACGAACTGCAGGCGTGGCGATCGAACTCCACAGAGCTCTGCCCGACTGCAGGTCTCAAGCGCCTGACGGGTGCGACCGCTGCGGAGGTATGACCACGCCAGCGATGTCCAGACATCAGGGAGCTCCGCCGCCCCCTCCTCCTGGAGCACTTTCTCCAGGGTGCCAATGGCCTCCTCATCGCGTCCCAGCATGGCATAGGCAACGCCGGTCCACACCCGAATGCCGGGGAGTTGCGGCAGTCCACGTGCGGCGGAGCGCAGAAGCTCCAGAGCTTCCTCAGGCCTCCCCTGCGCCAGGAGGCGAGAGCCGTCCATGTAGTCCAGCCAAGGCCCGACTGCGGGGTGAGCCGGCCACAGAGCCCGCGTAAGCCGAAAGAGCCGGTGGGCTTGGTTGCGCCCCAGGCGTCCGAGCCCCAGGCACGCGTGGCCGGCCTGGTAGCTGCAGTTGGCCAGTACTTTGCGCAGCATCGGTCAGGACCTGCCTTCGCTGGAGGGCAGCGGCGGGTCGCCGGGAAAGACGCTTCCACCATGGGCATCATAGGCCACGATGAGGGGCAAGTCCGCCACTACCAGACGACGGACGGCCTCGGGGCCAAGATCTTCGTAGGCCACCACTTCGGCGCTCACCACCTTCGCCGCCAGTAGCGCCCCGGCGCCTCCGACCGCGATGAGGTAGAGACACCCATAGCGGCGACAAGTCTCCCTCACAGTGAGTCCACGGTCACCCTTGCCAATCGTTGCTTTCAGGCCCAGCTCGTGCAACAACGGCGTGTATGGGTCCATCCGGTAGCTGGAGGTGGGACCCGCTGAGCCAATCGTGTGCCCTGGAGGAGCCGGTGCGGGGCCGCAGTAGTAGATCACCCCGCCCTCCAAGCTGAAGGGGAGGCCAGTGCCCGCCTCTATCGCTTGCAGGAGGCGCTGGTGGGCGGCATCACGGGCTGTGTAGACCTCCCCGGATAGCAGTACCGTATCGCCGGCACGCAGTGCCTCGATGCGTTCGATCTGCAGGGGCGTGGCTAACCTGCTTGGTGTGGACATCCTGCGCTCACTTGGTGAAAGCCTGTCTAGACTTGGAGCCTATCCCTTACCTTACCTGCGCTCATATGACCGCGGACTTGTGGCGAGCCGCATGACACTGCACGTTCAGCGCGAGGGGCAAGCTGGCAAGGTGACAGGGGTGACGCTCCACATGCACCGCCAGGGCCGTCGTTCGGCCTCCCAGGCCCATCGGCCCGACACCCGTGGCATTGACGCGCTGCAGTATCTCCTGCTCGAGGTCGGCTATCTCCTTTAGCGGACTGGGCTGGCCCAAAGGCCGCAGGAGCGCCTCCTTCGCCAGCAGCGCCGCCTTCTCAAAGTTGCCGCCCAACCCCACTCCGAGCACCAACGGCGGACAGGGCTTGCCCCCCGCCGCCGCCACGTGCTCAACGATACGGGCGATGACCCCCTCTCGCCCGGCGGACGGCGACAGCATCCAAAGGGCACTCATGTTCTCGCTGCCCCCTCCCTTCGGCGCGCAGTGGAGGCGAACACGATCGCCGCCCACCAGCTTGACGTGCACAATCGCGGGCGTGTTGTCTCCGGTGTTGCTGGAGCGGTCCAGCGGATCTGCCAGCAGTGACTTGCGCAGATAGCCTTTGGCATAGGCCTCGCGCACGCCGGCATCCACAGCTTCGTAGAGGTCGCCATCCAGGTGGCACTCGTAGCCGAGTTCAACGAAGACGACCGCCAGCCCGCAGTCCTGGCACATCGCCAGGCGCTGCTCCCGGGCGATCGTCGCGTTCTCCAGTAGCGTCTGCAGCACCGTGCGGGGCAGCTCCTCGGTCTCCTGGGCCAGCGCCGTCTGCAGCGCTGTGCACACCTCCTGCGGCAGGTCCCAGTTAGCCTGCTGGAAGAGCTCGGCGACCGTCGCCGCAATGTCCCGACAGGCGATAGTCCTCATGGCCGCGGCCTCATGAGAGCCCCGACAGGCGCTGCCAGTCGGCGATGGTGGCGCGCACGTGTTCGGCCGAAGCTCGCAGGGCTGCGGTCTCCTCGGCATTCAGGTCCAGCTCCACCACCCGCTCAACACCCTCTCGCCCCAGGATAACGGGGACCCCTATCGGCAGGCCGTCCAGCCCATACTCGCCCTGCAGCTCGACACACGCTGGCAGCAAACGTTTCTCGTCCCGCAAGATGGCAGCCACCATCCGGACCACCGACGCTGCCGGGGCGTAAAAGGCGCTGCCCGTCTTGAGGTAGCTGACGATCTCCGCACCCCCGTTGCGGGTTCGCTCCACGATAGCCTGCAGGCGCTCAGGAGGCACGAGTTCGGTCACGGGCACTCCGGAGACGGTCGCATGTCGCGGCAACGGTACCATGGAGTCGCCATGGCCGCCCAGAACCATGGCCGAAACGTCGGCGGGAGAGCAGTCTAGCTCCATAGCGATGAAGGCGCAGAAACGGGCGCTGTCGAGCACTCCGGCCATGCCCATGACCCGGGAACGCGGAAGTCCAGACAACTGCTGAGCGATGTAGGTGGTAACATCCAGCGGATTGGACACCATCAGCAGGATGGCATCCGGGCAGACGGCCCGCACGTTCTCCACGACCTGCGTCACAATGTTACCGTTGGTCTGCAGAAGGTCGTCGCGAGACATCCCGGGCTTGCGCGCGATGCCTGCGGTGATGACGACTACATCTGACCCCTCGGCGGCCTCGTAGCTCTCCCCCCCCTCGATTCTGCAACTATGGCCCAAGATCGGGGCTGCCTGCGCCAAGTCCAGCGCTTTCCCTCGGGCCAACCCCTCGACCACGTCCACGAGGTAGACGTCGGCGAGCCCTCCCTCCACCAAGCGCTGCGCGGTGGTGGCGCCGACGTTGCCGGCGCCGACAACCGTCACCTTCATCCGTGCCTGCTCCTCTCCTGGCTATCTGCTATAATGGCGGCCATGCCGAAACCATGGCTGACTCTACTGCCGATTGCCTCACAAGCTCTCTTACTGCTGCTGGTGTCGCGCTTGCTGTTCGCAGGTGTTCTCGGGGCCCTTGCTGACCGCCGGGGCAAGGGCCTGTGGCTGGCCATCCTGCGCCTGCCCGGCAACCTGGTCCACGAGCTCAGCCACTGTCTCGGTTTTTGGTTGTGCGGTTATCGGGTGCAGCGCGTGGTCCTTTGCATCTTCGACCCCCGAGGCCGTGGTTCCTGCCACCCCGGGCGGCCATGGTCGCCGGTCACTCTGCCCTGGCTAGCCGTGGGACTAGCGGCGCTGATGCCGCTGGTGACAGGAAGTGTTCTTCTCGTCCTTGCCGGGTTAGGTCTGGGGGTCCTGGATGCCCCCCCCGAGCTCGGCCGTGACCGGAATCTGTCGGCCGTAGTGGCGAACGCCTTTGCGCTGCTGGGGAACCTGGACTGGCGCCAGTGGCAGACCTACGCGTTTCTCTATCTGGCACTGAGCATCGGGGCCGAACTGGCCCCCAGTCCCACCGACCTGCGCCACGCCCTGCCTGCCCTGCTGGCCGCCCTGGCAGGTATAGGCCTCTTCTTCTTCGCTGCCGAACATGCCCCGCCCCTGACGGGAGCGGCGGTTGTTGCCAGCAAAGCTCTGGACGCCCTGGCTGGTCGGATCAGTCAGATATGGACAGCCACGTTGGCCATGACGACTGCGGTGGCCGTAGTGCTGTTGCTGCCAGGGCTGATGATACGCGCCCTGCGTGGCTGAGCGTGGACCTCGCTTGTTGGCGGAAAAGGGGGAACCCGTCCCGAACACCGAGGCGGGTTCCCGCGCCGCGTTGCGAGCCGTCGGATCCTAGTCCAGGTTCAGGGTCGTCCACATACCGGGCGTCGAGGAGGACAGTGACTTGACGTGCCCATCCACGAAGGCTGCGGTGAAGGTGTCGTTATGCCGCTTGGCGACGCGGCTGGTTCCGGGCACTGTTGCCAGGTCAGTGACCTCGCGCAGGGTGTAGCCCGACATGCCACCGGCCGGTATCTCGGCAACCAGGGAATCCACGATCATGATGGTGCCTGACGGGTCCCTGATGCTGGCGAGTGGGCTGTCTGGCACAGGTATGATGGGGTTGCCCATGTCGTCCACCCGGATCTCCGGCATGGCGTAGGAGCACTCCAGCGGGTCCTTGGTCCGGGGCGGCCGCCAACCGCTTACCCACCAGAAGCCGGAGGGACAGACGAGAATCTGATAGTTGCCTACGTAGGGCTGAATCTGATCGGCCCACCAGACGCAGATGGTACGCTCGCCATTCCAGCGGTATACGGCGGGGAGCCGTTCATCGTAGTCTTGCGCATACTGCAGACAGGCCGACACGAGCTGCTTGAGGTTCGACTGACAACTGGTCTGGCGAGCCTTCTCCCGCGCTTTGGCGAAAACCGGGAAGAGGATGGCGGCCAGGATCGCGATGATCGCGATGACGACCAGCAACTCAATGAGCGTGAAACCTCGTCTCATCGCACCGACCTCCTTTGGGCGTGTCCGCATCTACAGGACCACGTGGAGGGCCCTGCTGCCTTATACCCTTCGCCACGGCCGGGCATACTCCTGCCGCCCGGGCCGTAACTTGCGGAGTGTCGTCTGCGTCTTCAGCCCATGGCCGCAATGATAGCGTCGGCCATCTGACTGGTACCCACGGCCGTCGGGTCGTCGCGTTGCGGCTTCATGTCGTAGGTAACGTCCTTGCCCTCGGCGATAACCTTGCTCACCGCTGCCTCGAGCCTGTCCGCGGCATCGCTCTCCCCCAGATGGCGAAGCATGAGGACGCCCGAGAGGATCGTCGCGACCGGGTTGACCTTGTTCTGGCCGGCGTACTTGGGGGCGCTGCCGTGGGTTGGTTCGAACACGGCCACTTCGTCGCCCATGTTGGCTCCTGGTGCCACGCCTAGACCGCCCACCAGGCCGCAGGCCAAGTCGCTAACAATATCGCCGTACAGGTTGGGCAGCACCAGCACATCGTAGAGCTCGGGCTTCTGCACGAGTTGCATACACATGTTGTCCACGATGCGGTCCTCAAACTCGATGCCGCTGTCGGCATACTCCTCCGCGACCTGTCTAGCCACCTCGAGGTAAAGCCCGTCGGTGAACTTCATGATGTTGGCCTTATGCACGGCAGTGACCTTGCGACGGCCGTTAGCCTTGGCGTACTCAAAGGCCCACCGGACGATGCGCTGGGTACCGCTGATAGAGATCGGCTTGATGCTCAGGCCGCTGTCGGGGCGGATGCTGCTCCCGCTCAGCCGGGCGATGTGCGCCATGGCCTCCTCGCATTCGGGAGTGCCCTGCTGGAACTCGATGCCCGCATAGAGGTCCTCGGTATTCTCCCGTACGATGACGAGGTCTGCTTCGGGGTAGCGGGAGCGGACACCGGGGTAGTACTTGCAGGGCCGCAGACAGGCGAACAGGTCCAGCTCCTTGCGCAAGGCCACGTTGACGCTGCGGAAGCCCTTACCCACCGGGGTGGTAATCGGGCCCTTGATGGCGACCTTGTTGCGGCGGATTGACTCCAGCACCTCCGGCGGCAGCGGCGTGCCCTTCTCCTCCATGACCTCTACGCCGGCGTGCTGCTCCTCCCATTCGATGGCGACGCCGGTGGCGTCCACGCAGCGACGCATGGCCCATGCCACTTCCGGCCCGGTTCCATCGCCAGGGATGAAGGTCACTCTGTGCATGCTGTCCTCCGGTATCACCAGGGTAACAAGATGGGAGAGTACTGCGGCCTGCAAACCGGCAGCCCTGAGTACCAGTCCCGTCTGCATAGGCTTACGCCAGGGCTTCGCGTAATCGCTTCACGCCCTCCTGCAGGTCTTCCATACTGCACGCGAAGGACAGGCGCAGGTAGCCCTCTGTGCCAAAGGGGCCACCGGCCACGGTGGCGATGAGCGCCTTCTCTATCAGGTACAACTCCATATCCACCGAGGTGGCGACGACCTGGCCCTGCAACTCCCGACCGAGATGAGCCGAGATGTCAGGGAAGACATAGAAAGCACCGCCCGGCAGTGGGCATTTCACCCCGGGGATCTCGTTGAGGGCCGGGACCAGGTAGTCGCGACGGGCCGCGAAGGCCGCGCGCATCTCAGCCACCGAGTCCTGGGGCCCAAGCAGCGCCTCCACAGAAGCCCACTGGGCGATGCTGTTGGGATTGGAGGTCTCCTGGCTCTGCAGGTTCTCCGCCGCCTTGGCGAACTCCGGCGGGGCGATGAGCCAGCCGATCCGCCAACCCGTCATCGAGTACGTCTTGGCAACACCGTCGGCGATGATGGTGCGGTTCTTCAGCTCTTCGCCCATGCTGGCCGTCGTCAGGTGCTGGCGCCCGTCGTAGAGTAGGTGCTTGTAGATCTCGTCCGACACGATAGCCAGGTCATGGGCACACGCGATCTCCGCCAGACCCTCCATGGTGGCCTGCGTGAACACTGCGCCACTTGGGTTACTGGGGCTGTTGATGAGTATCGCGCGCGTACGAGGGGTGATAGCCGCGCGGACCTCATCGAGGTCGGGTTGGAAGTCATCATCACCGCTGGTGACGATACCGACGTGCCTGGCCCCGCACAGACGCACCTGCTCGGGATAGCTCACCCAGTAGGGCGCAAACATGATGACTTCGTCACCGGGGTTCAGGAGTGTGCGCCAGATGTTCATCAAAGCGTGCTTGCCACCGTTGCTGACGACAACCTGGCTTGGGCTGTACTCCACGCCAATGTCGCGCAGCGCAGCGTCGCAGACGGCCTGACGAAGCTGCGGGATGCCTGCGGCAGGAGTATACTTCGTCTTCTGTTCCGCCATGGCCCGGCGGGCGGCTTCGATGATGTTCTCCGGAGTCCCAAAGTCCGGCTCACCGATAGCGAAGGATCTGACGTCGAGACCCTGGGCCTGCATCTGCTTGGCCTTGGTAGAGCCGGCGATGGTGGGCGACGGAGCGATGCCAGAAACCAGTTCGGAAACCTGCATGGTCACGAGTTCTCCTTCAAGTGATGGGGGCTACTTCGTTACCCTCGACTGATACCACTGTAGCCAGGCTTCGGCTGCCACGCGATGTTGGGCGGGGGCAGAATCCGACGGAGGCTCTCAAGCTGGTGCTGTGCCTCGGTCCAGCCAGGATCAAGCTGCAGACAGCGCTCCAGGGCCTGGCGTGCACTGTACAGCTTCCCAAGCCGGGCATACGCCATTCCGAGGTGAAACTGCATCTCGGCATCCTCCTGAGGCCAATAGAGCCGCACAGCCCGCTCGAGATAGAAGGCGGCGTCCAGGTAGCGCCCTGCCTGGTACTCCGCCCAGCCCATGCTGTCAATGTAAGCGGGCTGCAGCGGCGACACGGCCAAGGCGCGAGCAATGAGCAGTCGCGCCTCGGGCACGTTTTCGCGCGCAGAGAGTAGGGCGTAGCCCGCGTTATTCAGAGCCAGGGCATAGACCACCTCGGGCAACTGACCCGCGTGGTACGCCGCGGCGATCTCCGCCAGGCTGGAGCGAATGAGACGGGCGCCCTTCTCCTGCTCACCCGTCATCATCAGGCACTGGCCCAAGTTCACCCGCAGCAGCGGCGACAGGTCTGGCTCGCGCTGCAGCCAGTCCCGTGCCTCGGCGTATGCCCGCAGGCTGAGGTAGACCGTGGCCACCGCCTCGGCGTAAGCATCACGGTCAGGGGCCAGCGCTAGGGCCCGGGACAGCTCGTAGAGAGCCTCGGCGCGCCGGGGCGGGCGAGCTGCGGCGTGACGCTCCGCGGCCCTCAGGTAACCTGTGGCGGCCACGTCTCGCCGCATCTCATCAACCATCTGGCCCAGGCCGTAGGGCCACGCGACCACCCCGGCTGCCACCAACGCGGCCAGGGTGACCAGCCAACGGCGGCGCGTCACCAGCGGGTCGGCCAGCTTGACACGCCCCGCGGGAGGGGGATCAGGTCTGAAACGGAAGCTGAAGCGTGTACGCACCAGTGTGGGACCTTGCCCTAGTCCTGCGACACCAGGGCCGCGAGATCGTAGTAGTCCAGCCCAACAAATAGTGTGTCGTCCGCGATCGCGGGAGACGAGTAGACCCCATAGGAGGTCTGGTGCCGCCACAGCTGATCGCCACTGTCAAGGCTCAAGCCGTACAGAGCGCCATCCTTGCTGCCGACGTACACCACATGCCCGGCGATGGCCGGCGAGGCGAGCACCTCCTCCGCCGTACGGACCGTCCACACCGGGTCGCCGTCGGCGGCCGCCAACGCCACGATACGCCCGTCTACCAGCCCGACGATCACCCGATCATTGCTGACCGCGGGCGAAGACCGCACCTGACTGCCGACCGGCACACGCCAGTAGAGCCGCCCGTCGGCGCAAGCCAGGGCGTACAGATGTCCGTCGTCTGACCCGCAATACACCACGTCTGTCGCCACGGCGGGAGAGGAAGCCACGGGCCCCTCGGTCGCGTGCTTCCAGACGACTTCGCCGGTCTCTGCGTTCAGAGCATATATGCTGCCATCCCAGGAGGCGGCGATTACCACACCATTACTGACGGCGGGACTGGACGAGACCTCGGCCCGAGTGGCCGTAGACCACAGGATTTCGCCTCCACCAGCGTCCAGACAGAAGACCTGACCCGAACGGTTACCCACGTAAAGCCGCGTCCCGACCAGGGTAGCCGACGAGCGGATGGGCGCGCCGAGGTCACGCTGCCACAGCCGACGACCAGAGTCGGTGGCCGCCGCGTACACGCGACCGTCGTAAGAGCCGACGTAGACGCGGCCTTCCCCAACAGCAGGCGTACTCTCGATGCGGTCTCCTGTGCGCAGCCGCCAAAGCTCGGTGCCGCGCTTGGCATCGATCGCATACAGGTGACTGTCGCGCGAGCCCACCATTGCGATGCCATCGGCGACCACTGGAGATGCCATGATGGGGCCACGTGTCTTGAAGCTCCAAAGAATGCGCAAAGGAGGCTTCAGCTCGGTGTCCATGGCACCGCAGTGGTCGGGTGAGCGGTGGAACATTGGCCAACTGCCAACCGCCATGGCCGAACGCTGGCGCCCCTGCTCGATCTCCTGGAGGCTGGCCTGTACCAGTGCCAGGCCCTGTTCAGTTCGGGTGAGACTCTGGGCCCGCTGCAGGTACTCGGCGGCCTCGCGAAACTCGCGCCGTTGGGCATGGGCGATGCCAATGGCGTAATGGAGCTTGGCCAGTTCGGGGTAAGACTCGGCCGCCGTCCTCAGGGCGCGCAGCACATCATCGCTGAGGCCCAGGTGGCCCAGAGCGTAGGCGCCGGCCCAGGGCAGTCCATCGGCGCCGGTCAGCCGCCGCAGCAGAATCTCATGGGTGCGCGGCTCGGCCAGGGCGATAAGAGCTTCCGTGACCTCGCGACGCAGGTCGTCGTCCCCATCCTCGATCACGTCGAGCAGGGGCCGCAGACCGCGTTTCAGACGCAACCGCCCGAGCGCTCGAGCCGCGGCCGCACGGGCACTGTCCGGCCCCCGGGATAGCTCAGAGATGAGCTCGCGTTCCATCGCCAGAAGCGCAGTGCGGGCCTCCTCTTGCACGCCGTCGTCCGCATCGTCGAGAAGCTTCACAAGCTGGGGGATATAGCGACGGTGCGGATGGCTGGCCGCAGCCCGCGCCGCCGCCCGGCGGACATGCGCCAGATCATGCTGCAGCAATGAGCGCATGAGGGGCACCTGTCGCTCGCCGAGTTCGCCCAGGCGCCCAAACCAGTACTCCACATCCATCTGTTCGGTCGCTGCACTGCGCAGAATGAGCTCCAGCTCGTCCTCGGAAATGCTCAGCGTCTCACGCGCTTCGTTGATGATGCGCAGCTCATCCGCGTGCATCAAGATACCGAACTTGCTGTAGTTGTTCAGGTGACGAGTCAGGAGGTCCTGAACGTCCTGCACCTGAACCTCCTTCTCCGATAGCCAGCCGGTTATCTTGTCTGCCAGGTACTCATGGATGAGCTCATACTGACGATGCCGCTCCTTGCCCACCGCCCGGACAAGGCGCAGGTCAACAAGCCGCGCGAGTACGCGCTCGACCTCCTCCCGGTCCTCGTTGGCATCCGCCGCAATGCGTTCCAGGGGGCGTGTCACTGGCACCTCGGAAGAGGCGACCAGCGTCTTCAGGATGGTGCGAGCCAATCGGCGGTCGGCCGCGTTGAGCTGTCCCAGGATCTGGTCGAGGAAGCCAGCGAGTATCTTCTGCGCGCCCCCCAGCCGGTCGTAGACACTGCCCGTGATTGTGTGCATGCCGCGTGGCTTGCCCTCGTAGAGCCGGTCGCAGACGATCTGGAGCTGTGCCGGTTCCACTCCATCGCGATACAAGTCGTTGAGCACACGCTCCACAAGCGCGCGCTCCACGCTGATGTCAAAGTTCTGGGCCGGCCTGACAATCGCGTCTTCAGCCTGCTCGCGGGTCAGTCGCCGCAGCCGGTACATGTGGTGCATGATGGTCGGAAGCCTGGGCTGCAAGTCTAGCAGGTTGCCCACGTAGTCCTCGCGGATGCAGATCAGCCAGCGCACCTCAGGCAGTCTCTCGAGGCACTCGGTGAGCTGCTCCAGGAACGCTTCCTGAACCATTGGCCCGAGATGGACAAAGTACTCCTCAAACTGGTCCAGGCCCACCATGATGCGGCGCTTGACCAGTTGGCTGGTGGCCTGCAGGAAGTCGGCCAGACTGCCCCCGTCCGGGAGACCGTACGGGTCAAACCCCATTTCCTCGACCGCCGTGAGAATCGAGGCGCGGATGTTGGCCGCCGGATCATCGCCACAGACGGCGGCGACTGCCAACCACCCTTCAGAGGCCTCCTCAGCCTGCTCCGAAGCACGCTGCAGGTCTGCAACGACGCCGGCCCTCAGAAGTGACGTCTTTCCAATGCCGGACTTGCCGCACAGCACGGTAACCGGATGGGCGCGGATGAGCTCCAGCAGAGCCTCGGTGTCGTCCTCGCGGCCGAAGAAAAACTCCTCGTCCCGGACATCAAAATAGTCAAGGAACCGATAGGGGCCACCCCGGAGTACCGTAAGCTCTTTGCGCCGCCGTTCGTGGGAGCGGTGGGAACGGCGAGTCAGGCGGGAATGCAGTTTTCCGAAGAACTCGTTGAAGGTGCCGGGCTCGCGACACAGCAGGTGTCGGGACGAATGCCGACTCTCCAGTAGGGCCATGACTTCGGGCTGATACTGATGGTACTCGACACTGGCCGGGTTCTCGATGCGTAACTCGTCAAAGAGCCGCTCGTCCCGCATCGGGATCATGCGGTTGACCCAGAAGACCTTTCCGCCATCGCGGCTGACGTGCTGCAGGAACGGCGCATCGCGATCGGCATAGGCCACGAAGATGGAGAAGACGCGGAAGGTCTCGTTGATGGTATCGCTGAGCTGCTCGTAGACGTCGCTGATCTCCTGCAGCGACAGGGGCAGGAACTTGGATTCCACATCGCCGCAACACTTGACGACAACGACACGCGTGGAGTCTCGCAGGCCGACAGCGATGGTCTCAGGGTCATCGGGACCGGCAACGAAATGGTGGTAGTCCTGTTCGGGGTCCATGTGGTGGACAGCCAGCGCTTGCTCCAGCAGACGGTCCGGCTCGGCCAGGAAGATAGTCGGGAAATAGCCGTCCTTGATGAGCCGCGCCAGACGGATATGCCCCTCTGCCGGTCGGGCATCCTTCAGCTTCTCCCGGAGCATCTGGCAGCGCACCGCATGGTCAGGGACCTCGCGCGCCAGCAGCTCCTGTGCCTCTTTGGCGCGCTGCTCGGGTGGCAAAGCGTCCAAGCGATGCCCTGCCCACTCCACTGCCATCTCCGCCAGAATCTCGTCCATCCGGCGCTCACGTGGCGGGATCACGACTCGGCTACCTACCCACAGCGCGTGGTGGCCCAACTCGTGACGATGACGCTTGATGTGGTCAGCGATAGTGCTGAGCACGGTCGTCTACCTGTGCCTCGGGGCACTCAACTGCCGATTTACCATGGTGAGTGACATGGTGGACCCAGTCCATACGAAACCGCCACTCCACAGCCGGGCGCAGACTGCCTGCCCAGAGAGGAGTGGCGCATCGTCCGCCATGAATGGTGGGCCCGGCCGGATTCGAACCAGCGACCAATCGGTTATGAGCCGACTGCTCTAACCGCTGAGCTACGGGCCCGACTTCCAGATGTCATTCCATGCGCTGGCGCCATTATACCCCGGCGCCAGGGCCGCTGCAACCGTACGAGACACAAGATCAGGCGCGGGAAAGGACGCCTTTTCAGTCCAGGTAGTCCCGAAGCCGCTTGTTGCGGCTCGGGTGGCGGAGCTTCTTAAGAGCCTTGGCCTCGATTTGCCGGATACGCTCTCGCGTGACCTCAAAGATGTGCCCGACTTCTTCCAGAGTCCGGGAATAGCCGTCCTCGAGCCCGAAGCGAAGCTTCAGCACCTCGCGTTCACGCTCGCTAAGGGTAGCCAACACCCGCTCAAGCTGCTCCCGCAACACCATGTTGGAGGCTGCGTCCACCGGCGTGTAGATCTCCTCGTCAGGGACGAAGTCACCGAGGTGGCTGTTCTCCTCCTCACCGACGGGAGCCTCCAGTGACAGTGGCTCCGGGGCAATGCGCTTGATCTCACTGACCCGTTCCAGCGGCATATCCATCTCCGCCGCGACTTCCTCCAGAGTAGGCTCACGCCCCAGTTGCTGCAGGAGCTGTCGGGAGGTCTTCACCAGGCGGTTGATGGTCTCAACCATGTGCACAGGGATGCGGATGATCCGGCCCTGGTCGGCGATGGCGCGGGTGATGGCTTGGCGGATCCACCAAGTAGCATAGGTGCTGAACTTGTAGCCCTTCCGATAGTCGAACTTCTCGACCGCTCGCATAAGGCCCATGTTGCCTTCCTGGATCAGGTCCAGGAAGCTCATCGAGGAGCGGCCGGTGTACTTCCGTGCGATGCTGACCACGAGTCGCAGGTTGGCCTCGGCCAGGGCCTGCACGGCCTCTTCATCCTTCACGACCAGCGACCCGGCATCCACCGTTGCTGGATCGATCTGGTTGTTGAAAGCCACCTCAATGTGGCCGCACAGGGGGGCTCCCTTGGTGTTGGGCGGGGGTGTCTGGCTCACCACTGCCAGGGGGGGCACATCCTCGGCGGTGTTGAAGACATACTGATGCGTCTCAGCCAAGTTATACCCTGCCTGGCCCTTGATGCCGTTACGCCCCCCCTTGAGTGTCAGGGTAAAGGCCATGTCGGCCAACAGCACGCGCTCTGGCACAAACTTCACCTGGAGCGTGTCGGGGTTGTACAAGACCGCCCCGGCGACCGGGACGTCCATCACATCCTGCAGCATGACGGTGCGGCTGTTCACGGTTTCGGGCACTAGCGGCTGGTCAAAGGTGACGCTGATGGCCTCCGTCCGTGGGCTCTCTGCTTCTCCCGGTTGGGGAGACACGGCTACTACCCGCGGCGCGGCCTTCTGGTGAACCGTCTCAAACGTCATGTGCACGTCGCGCTGCAGGCGGCCCTGGCCCTCGCTGCGCAGCCCAGATGCCCCCCCCTTGACCGTCAACCTATAGGTGTTGCGGTAGCGCAGGCGCTGCTCCGGTCTGAAGGTGAGGCGCCACGGCTCGGGGCCCAACTCGGCCTTCCCTGGGACTACTTGACCCTTCTTGTCGGTGAGGACAACGGTATCCGGATTGACGCTCTCGCTTGCCACTGCATCGCTGAACAGGACCACGAGTCGTGGGGTAACCGAGACGTTCTTGGACTTGGTGGCCGGGATGAAGCCGGTCACCGCCAGAGGTGCGTCAGCTTTGTCGGTACGGATGCTCCATACCACATCACTGTCCAGGTACTGGCCACTGATATCGTGCAGCCCCCCCTCGCCACCACGCACCGACACCTTGTAGGTGGTGTTTGGCTCCAGACGCTCATCGGGGGTGAATATGAGAACATTGCGGATGGGGTCATAGCTGACCGTGCCCTCGCCCTTCTGAATGCGCCGAGCCAGCTCAATCTCTTCCTGAGCAGTCAGCAGTGGCACCCGACCGATGTCGCGCAGGTACATCCGCACCGAGTCGTCGATCGGGACTTCGTCGAGCTCCTCAAACTCCTCCTCGCTGAGGAGTTCATCCGGCTCTTCCTCTTCCTCCTCCACCTCGTCCTCGTCCACGATGCGGATGCCGGCGTCGGTCAGCAGGTGGTAGACGTCATCAATGTCGGCAGGATCCAGTTCCTCGCTGTCGCTAAGACCCTCCTGTATCTCCGTGTAGGTAAGCACGCCCTGGCGCTGCCCCTTGCGCATCAGCGCCCGGACTTCCTCCAGCTCGTGGATCTCGGCGTCCCTGCTCTCCGGCAACAACCGTCAACTCCTCTTGGTAACCGACCTACGCCTGCTTGGCATCGTCATTTCGGGCCGTGTTTCGCTCCGCCGATGGCTCCTCGGTCTCTGGCACGGCCCCCAGCGGCGTACAACCTGCGTGCTCGACGAAACCCTTGCGCCCTTTCCCGCGGAATCTGCGCTGGAGCAGCTGGTAGCGGGCCAGATCAGGGTCGTCAGGGTCTAGCCGCCCCGCGTTGATGTCGGCTTGTACCTTCCGCTCCAGGGCCCGGAAATCCTCCCAGTCGGCCAAGTCGGCCTGAAGCGTCTCCTCCTCGGGCTCCACGACGTGAGATGGCCGCACCCCCCTGGCCCCGCGATACTGTGCGAGGTTCGCGATAACCGGCAGGAACTCCTCCTCCGTGTAGCTGGGCGCCGATAGTCGGAGGTCTATGGCGAGCTGCTGTACGGTACTGCCCTCCGGCAGGTCGGGTATGATGTCGGCTGCTGAAAAGCCGTCATCTTCAGCTCGAACCAGAAGCCGTTGGGCGATCTCGCGGCACTCCGGAAGGGTGAAATCAGTGGCTGTGAGCTGTTTCGCCGCGAGCCGCAACAGTGCGGGGTCGCTCAGCATCCCCGCCAGAACGGCCCGTTCCGCTGTCACGAGGTTCGGCGTCTCAAGGCTCGCCGAACGGGCCACGTCCTCAAGAATGAAGCCGCGGTCTCGGGCGAAGGTCGTGGCGGCCTGAGCCCCCGGTTGTACCTGGCTCCATCGCCGCCTGAGCTCCAAGCGTAGCACCTTGGCAAGAGCCTCGGCGCGCGCCGGGTCGTCATGGGCCCACCAGTCCGCCGTGCGTTCCAGCATCTCCTCCCGCCGCGCCCGATCGCGCACCTGGCTCAGGATGTCCACAGCTTCCCGAGCTGCTCGCAGCCGGCCGTCAGGGTTACTGGGGTCGTGCTGGGCAAAGGCTGCCCGGATCCGGTATTCCACGAAAGTCACAGCCCGATCAAGGCAGGCCTGGAAGGCAGCCGGCCCCGCCTGGCGTACGCAGTCGTCAGGGTCCTGTCCTGCTGGCAGCGTAGCAATCTTCGCGTCTGCACTGCTGCTCTCGAAAAGCTGCGCGTTGCGTAGCGCGGCCCGCATGCCGGCGGCGTCGGAGTCGTAGACGAAGGTGACCTCGTCGGCGTAACGAGCGAGCAGGCGAAGGTGGTGTTCAGTGGTTGCAGTTCCCAGACAGGCCACGACGTGAGGGAACCCCCCCTCAACAAGGGCGATAACGTCCATGTAACCCTCAACCACCAGGACGTGCTTTCGTTCGGTGATGGCAGTGCGGGCCAGGTTAAGCCCATACACCGTCGCGCCCTTGCGAAAGACGAGCGTGTCCGGGCTGTTGAGGTACTTGGCCGGGTCCTCGGGGTTCATCGCCCGGCCGCCGAACGCTATCACCCGCCCTGAGACGTCAATGATCGGGAAGATGATGCGGTCGCGGAACACGTCGTAGTGCCCACCGCGCTCTCCGCGCTTGATGAGGCCGGCCTGCTCCAGAAGTTGCTCACCGAAACCCTTGCCTGCCAGATGCCGCAACAGGTTGTCCCAGCCGTCGGGCGCGTAGCCCAGCCGGAAATCGTGGATGGACTTGTCTGTCACCCCACGTTTCTGGAGATAGCCCAACGCCGCGCGCCCGACCGCCGCGGTCAGATTGGCCTGATAGAAGGCCATGGCAGCCTCGTTCGCCCGCAGGATCTCCTGCCGCTCGCGCCCACCACGAGAGGCGGCTGGCCCCGGGCGCCATGTCAGGCCCGCGCGTTCGGCAAGCCTCTCAGCGGCTTCCGGGAAAGTCAGCCCCTCGATCTTCATCACGAACGAGAAGAGATCGCCTCCCTCCCCGCAGCCAAAGCATTTCCAGAAGCCCCGGTCAGGGTCCACGTAGAACGAGGGGGTGCGTTCCTGGTGGAACGGGCAGCGGGCGCGTAGCCGGCTACCCGCTCGTTGGAGGGTTACATAGTGCCCGACCAACTCGGCGATGTCTACGCGCCGCCGGATCTCTTCCTTGATGTCGTCTTGGTCCATGAACCATCACAGCCATAGCGGCATTCGTAGTCCGTTCGCCACCGCCCTGGTCCGCACCTACGTGGTCGCGTCGCGCACCACCGTCCGGGCTGGCCACAGGCGAAACGGCCCCGCGAGTGCGGGGCCGTGTAGCCGCCACCGTAGCAGGTACCACGCTACTGCCAGATGTGAATCCTGGTCACAACCATATTGTGCAGGGTGAACTCGACGTTGTTGTTCTGCGTATAGCGCAGGATGCAGTCCCGTGAGAAGGTGCGTGTGGTCTGGCCGAACTGCACCGTCACCGTGCCTCCGCCTGTGGAAGCCTCTCCCGGCCCGGTCGAGGTGAAGGTCACGGTCTCGTCAGGATAGCCGTAGCGGTAGATGACGCGTTTGAAGTCATCTCCCAGCTTGATGTACTTGTGAGGGCGCCAGAGCGCTGTGCGTGCGAAGTCGCATTTCTCGGCCGCCACCGCGATGGTTACCACGAAGCCGTCACGGTCGAGCACGAATCCCAGAACGACGGGACCCTTGTTGTAGACCCACTCGACCTGGTTGGGCCCCAGGTCAACCCAGACGGCCAGGGCCCAGAGGGGGAAAGGCTCGGTTGCCAGTCCACCAGCGGCAGCGCCGCCACCGCCGGCACCGGGCATTCCGCCACCCATGCCGGGCATACCACCACCCATGCCCGGGCCCATGCCGCCGCCCATGCCCGGGCCCATACCGCCACCCATGCCCGGACCCATGCCACCACCCATGCCGGGGCCCATTCCGGGCATTGCGCCAGGCCCGCCTACGCCGGGCACTTCAGGGGCCATTCCCGGGCCACCCATTCCGGGCATGCCGCCACCCATTCCGGGCCCCATCCCAGGACCCATGCCGCCACCCATTCCCGGCATCCCGCCGGGCATTCCACCCGGGGCGCCAGGCATACCGGGCATACCACCGCCGGGCATCCCAAGAAGCCCGCTCATGTCTCCCCCGGCGGGCTGTCCGACGATCGGTGCGCCACCCGGCGGGGTCTGGGCGGAAGTGAGTGCCGTCCCCTCGCCGACCGCGATGCCGCTGGGAGTGCCGTAGACATCCAGCAGGTTGATGGCATGGTCTCCCAGTCGGATGCCCGCCAACTGAACCTCGCGGGCGTGAACGGGACCAAGGCTCCAGGCCACCACCAGGACTGTCAACGGAACCAGGCGCGACAGGAAACGCATAGTCACGCTCCCCTTTCCGGCCGTGATGTTGCGTCCGGTGCTACCACACAGGCTACGACAGCAGGGACGGTCATGCCGGGCGATCTCCCTGCGCCAGCAACACGCGGTCAGTATAGCAGAAGCCGCTTCGCATAGCAAGCCGCTATGCCCCCATCCGCCCCCCTACGTCCCCGGGTCTACCGCATACCCGATGAGCTCCGACGTGTAGACCAGGTTCGCCCCCACATGCTGGGTCTCCTTCACCAGGCCAACGCCCTCTGCAAACCACGTGGTGATGACGTCCAGAGGATCTCCGGGTACGTCGAGCACGTCCTCCACCACCAGGCATCGTCGAAACACTCCTGCAGGCGTGCTGACGGTGTCCGTGGTGCTCACGATCTCGAACGACCGCTGATCATCAAAGGGATCAAGCCAGAAGGTGCCAACCCGCAGGGGTGTGCGCAGGCGATAGTACCCCGGCTCAGAGAGGGTGTCGCGCCACAGTAGACCCCTGGAATCGTGCCGAAGGTACCTTTCCTCGACGGAGGTGTCACCAACCCACTCTAGCGTAGCCACATACCAGGTTCCGGCTGACTGAATCGTGCGGGTGATCGTGATGACCTCTTCCCACTGCCCCTGCGCCGTCGTGATTCGACCCGGGCGCCGCGGCGGCAGTGATCGCCGCAGGGCAGCCGTCTGGGTGGTGCTGGCCAGCTCGATGGCATCATAGTGCCATTCGTTGCCAACCGCGAGGGGCATGTAGACGGCGGTCGGTTGGAGATCCCCGTCGCCTCCTCCCCCGCATCCCCCCAGCATGACGGCGGCCGCGACCGCCGGCAAGCCGAACCAAGCGTATCGCCGCAAGTTGGTTCACCTCCGAGAGCGCGCCCCGCGAAGGGTCGCGCTGTGCTATTGCCTCAGACACTCACCCAGTGGTCCGGGTTCCGCCTTATTGCACCCCAAGGCAGGGCTTACCTGCCAGGAGTGCGAACCCTATCGCATCCGCTCCGGAGTCGCCACATGCGCCTGCCTCGACCGCTGATCCCCGCCCAGATGATCGCACGTCCTAGCCGCTTCGCGTTGTGGGCTGATGTCAACGGGCAACAATGCTACGTACACGTGCCAAATTCCGGACGGATGCGCGAACTCCTCTATCCGGGCGCACCTGTCTGCCTGCGCGAAACGCCCGGTGACGGACGGAGAACGACTCACCGGTTGGTCCTTGCGCGGCAGGGGAGAACCTGGGTCTCGGTCGACTCGCGGCTCGCACCGGCTTTGCTGTTAGAGTATCTCCGCCTGCATCCCGAAGTGTTAGGGGCAGTGAGCCACGCGCGCCGCGAAGTTGCCTACGGAGCCAGTCGTTTTGACCTGGAACTACACACCAGCCGGGGGATCTGGGTCGTCGAGACCAAGTCCGTTACGCTCTGCCGCAATGACCGAGGTCTTTTCCCAGACGCGCCCACCGAGCGCGGCGCAAGGCATCTGTGTGAACTGGCGCAGATTGCGCGAGCAGGCGGACAAGCGGCCGTGGTTTTCGTTGTGCAGCGCAGCGATGCCCGGTCAGTCGCGCCCAACGAAGCCACCGATCCACGTTTCTCAACTGCCCTGCGGGAGGCTAGCGCGGCGGGGGTCCTGCCCCTGGCGCTGGTCTGCCGGGTCACGGCGAAGGCGGTCACCCCGCACGCGTTCGTTCCCGTTGAGCTCCGGCCCTGAGAGGCGCCCCCACGCTTCGCATGATGTTCAGGGCTTGACCAGCACCTTCAGGACGTCTGGCTTCCGGGACACGGCCAGTTCAAAGGCTCGGGCGTACTCACCAAGCGTGAACCGTGCGCTGATGAGGGGCTCCACCCGTATCCGCCCCGCTGCCATCAGGTCAATGGTCTGAGGGTAGACATTGGGGCTCCCGCGGACGCCGACCAGGGTCTGCTCGCGGTCAATGATGGTCTGAAGGCTATAGCCGTAGGCCTCAGGCGAGGCATAGCCGACGACGACCAGGCGTCCCAGACGTCCACAGAGCTGCACGGCGTCGTTGAAGGCCTCCGCGTTGCCCCCAGCCTCGATGACGACATCAAAGGCGTCGCCGCCAGTCATCTCCTGGGCCACCTCACCAATGTTGACCGCAGCGGAGCTCACCGCCCGGTCGGCGCCCAGCGTTTCGGCGAGGCGCAGCTTGTACTCGCTGCGAGAGACCGCCAGCACGAACCTGGCGCCAAAGGCTCGCGCCGCCTGCACACACAGGAGCCCAATGCTGCCGCATCCGACCACTGCCACCCGGTCCAGCGGGCTGACGGCGCCACGCTGGCAGGCATAGACCGCGACCGTCGCGGGCTCCACCAGTGCGGCGGTGTCCGGGTCCCCCAGCGGGAAGCGGTGCACAAACCGTGCTGGCTGGACGTGATACTCGCGCAGGGCGCCGTCTCGCCCCAGGATTCCCGCCTCGGTCACGTCAGGGCACACGTTGTAGTGGCCCGTCCGGCACCAGCGACACTGACCGCAGCCAATGCCTGTCTCGCCCACAACGAGGTCGCCGAGAGCAAGGTGGGAGACCTCGGCACCCAAGGCCTCGACGTAGCCTGACCATTCGTGTCCAGGCACCAGGGGATACCGTGACTGGCCGTCGGTGATCCAGCCGTGCACTCCGGACACGATCTCAATATCTGTCTGGCAGATGCCGACGGCCGCTATCCGAACGAGCACGTCTCCCGACCCCGGTATTGGGGCTGGTACCTCGTCGAGGACGAGCTGACTGGGGCCAAGAACTCGAACCGCTTTCACCGCCGACCGCTCCCCGGTGGCCTGGTGTCGCCGGCTGATGGCGGTCCCACTGGCACGGCCAGGTCGCCCGTATGAATGTCGCCGCTCCTCGCCAGCACCTTGGCCCGCACCCTGGTGCCCTCGGCACGCGTTACCATCAGTGCCGCGAGCAGTCTGCCGGGCACTTTGCCGTCGCCGTCGGTAGTGGGCCGGTACAGCAGGCAGCGTTGACCTGTTGTGATGCCGGAGTCAGCAGGAAAGACCAGCTCCAGTTCGCCACTGGCCCCCGGACTAGTCACCTCGCCCTGCGCCCGTGGGCCGGCAGCAGCCAGCTTTGCAGCCTCAACCGCGGCCTGAGCGAGAGCCCGGCTCACGAGGAGGTCGGTGGGCTCGGGGTCCGCCGCGCTGCGCGGGACAACGACCGCTGGCCGCGAGGCCACGACCATCTGGCCCGAGATCTGGTCAACCACCTCAACATGCATCGTCAGCCGCACCACCCCGGCGCGCGCATCCACATCCACGCTCTGCACAGCACCGCTGCAGACCAGGTCGGCACCGAGAGCGTGGGCGACCTCCTGCATATACCCCACGGCATACGGTGGAACCAACTCCCGCTGCTGGCATGCCCGGTCGCTTTGTGCCCGGTCCAGTACCCGCCACGCGCCCGAGCCGCCGAACTCCAGTGCCAGTTGGTCTGCTGCCCGCCGCCCCAGAAGGGAGCCACCATAGCCGCTAAGATTCTGCAGTGGCAGCACCGCCAGAGCAGGCCGGAACAGATTCTCATCAGCAGCCATGCCAGCTCTGGTCAGAAGCCCGGCTAGCAGGAGGCAGATGCCCGCATGGATTGGTGGTCTTTGGCGAATCATCGACCGGCTACTCCCCTCGGAATCTCACGGGCTACGGCCGCAGTTGCGCCCGCTGAGTGTCGTTCAGAGTCTCCTCACCGTCTGGCCCCACCATCAGGCCTACCGATCCCAGACGCACCTTGACCTGTGGCCCCAGCGCCAGACAGGGCGCGAGATCGGGCCGCAGACGCAATAGCTCGAAATACGCCGCACTGAAGGCTTTCACCTGCACGAGTGGGAGGTCGGCTTCCCAGGTGCTGTCTATCCACCATTCTCCATCGTTGTAGAAAGTGCGCTGGGCGGCGGCGCGGAAAGTCACCTGATCGCCTTCCCCTACCTGCTCGCCGTACTTGAGACCCTGGACGCTCTGGGCAGCGTGTACCGCTCCCGCGCCGGTCTGGCTCTCCATGGCGACCTTGGGCGCCGCCGGTGGGGGGCCGCCCGGGCCCATGGCACCGCCCATGCCGGACATGCCCGGCATCCCCCCACGCCCCTGGGCAGCATCGCTGGCCTGGAAGGCCCGCGACTGCGCCACCGCACTACCCTCGCGCCGGCGGAGCTCGTCGTCCTCCTGCACCAGGTAGCTGGTATAAGGGGTCACGATGCCAAACTGGACCGCGAGCCGCACGATCTCGTCTTTCAGCTCCTTGTCCTCGCCATGGAGGCGCACCTCATCGAGCAGGTAACCAATACGACGGACGGCCCACACCCGCGCCACGAAGGCGTTCTCCTCGGACTCGCGCGGAAACTCGACCTCGTAGGCGTAGGTGCGTCTCTCGCCTGCCGCCTTCCCGGTCAACTCCACCTTGGCCGCGCCGTCGCCATCGTAGCGACCGGTCACGATCATCTGACTGCCGACGAACAGGTCGGGTAGACGTGACGGGTACATCTCGTGAGGGCTGATGCCGTCAATACGCAGCTTGGCCTCGGTCAGGACAGGGTGGCTGAGCTTCGCGTAGAGGTTGGAGACGGCCGCCTCAATGTCCTCGGAAGGGCGGACGTATGTTGTCGCGCCGCCGTTACCCTCGGCTACGCGGTCAAGCAGGTGGGTGTTCACATCGTCACCCACCCCAAAGATGAAGACTCTGGCGCGGCGGCCGTTCGTGTCATCGTCTC
>JABLXH010000007.1 GCA_013178155.1 Armatimonadota bacterium
GGCTCGCCCATACGGCCCCGGCCATCAGCAGTCGCTTGAGCACCCGCAAGCCCTCCCGGCCCAGGTTCAAGCTCTCACAGTGTCGCTCTGAGGCGCTGTGTCTTTGCATGATATACAACGGGCGGGCGAAACGTCAAACGCCATCGCCTCTGGCATCACGTGTCCGGTGGCTCAAGCTCCCAGGGCCCGACTGACCGCTTCGCCCAGCTCCTGAGTCTGGTAGGGCTTCACGACAACGCCGCAGAAGCCGTGCTCGGCGCAGTTCGCCATCACTGGGTCATTGGAATACCCGCTGCAGGCCAATGCCCGCACCTCAGGGTCCAAAGCCCGTAGCTGGGCCATGGCCTCGCAGCCCCCCAGACCACCGCGCACCGTCAGGTCAAGGATGACCAGCGCGTAGCAGCGGCCTGCCGCCATCGCCTCCCGGTACATGGCGACGGCCTCCTCGCCGTCGCTGGCCAGGTCCACCTCGTAGCCGAGGTGCCGCAGAATAGTGCTCGCAACTTTGCGGATCATGGCGTCGTCGTCCATGACGAGAATCCGCCCTGTTCTCTGTTGACCCTGGACCATGGCTTGCTCGTCCTTCGGCGTGGGTTGGCGATCGGTGGCCGGCAGGAATACGTCCATGACGGCTCCCTGACCCGCTGGAGACTGGGCCACGATGTGGCCGCCGTGCTTCTTGACAATGGAGTAGGCGATCGTCAGCCCGAGGCCATTGCCCTCGGGCCGGGTGGTGAAATAGGGGTCGAACACGCGCGGGAGCACCTGAGGCGGGATGCCGGGGCCCTCGTCGCTAAAGGTCAGTTGCACGTACGCGCCGGGCTCCAGTGGCAAAGCGCTACCAGAGCCGATCTGGACATTGCGCCCGGTAACGGTCAGTTTTCCCCCTTCCGGCATCGCCTGCACCGAGTTGAGGACCAGGTTATTGATGACCTGCGCGATCTGGCCCTCATCGGCCTCGATCGCGGCGAGGTCCTCAGGCAGGTCCAGCTCGCAGACGACCCGTTGGCCACTGGCGGCCAGCTCGACCATGTCGCGGACCAGAGCCGGTACGGACAGCACCTTCTTGATCGGCGTACCACCGCTGGCGAAGGTCAGAAGCTGGTGGGTGAGGTGGCGGGCCTGGAAGGCGACACGCTCCGCTTCCTCCAGCTCCTGGTGCGCGCGGCTCAGAGGGTCAAGACGGCGCCGGGTAACCGCCAGTTGGCCCAGGAGGCCGGTCAGCAGGTTGTTGAAGTCATGAGCGATACCGCCGGCCAGGATCCCCAGCGATTCCAGCTTATGGGTCCGGTAGGCCTCGTCGCGGAGTTGCTCCTGCTCAGTGATGTCACGGAAGACGAGCACCACGCCGATGATCTCGTCATTGGCGTCGAAGATAGGCGAAGCCGTGTCCTGGACCAGCAGCCCGGCGCCTTGGCGGGAGACCAGGGTGCCGTCGTCCCGCGTGCGCGTCGTGCGGCCAGTAACCAGCACCTCGTAGACCGGGTGCGTTCGCGGTGTCCGCCCCTCCCGGTCCAACAGGTGGAAGACCTTGCTCGCCGGCTTTCCCAGCGCCTCTTCCTGGGTCCAGCCGGTCAGCAGCTCGGCGGCACGGTTGACCAGCGTCACATTGCCATGGATGTCGGTGGCGATAACCCCGTCACCGATGCTGCGCAGCGTGACCGCCAGGCGCTCCTTCTCGGCAGCCAGTTCGTCTTCTGCCCGGCGACGCTCGGTGATGTCGCTGAAAGACGCCATCATGCACAGGGGCCGGCCCTCCGCATCGCGCACTACCTGCGCTCGAACCTCCATGGGCACCCGCCCGCCATCGGGTCGCAGAGCGACTCCCTCACCGGTCCAACGACCGTGGGTCAGGAGGGCCTCGCGGACCATCTGTGCGCGCTCGGTGCTCTCAAAGTAGTCGCGCATGTTCGTGCCGACCACCTGTTCGGTCGACGTCAGACCATAGAGCTGGAGGTAAGCCGGGTTGACATAGGTGATCGTGCCGTCCAGGTCCGCCAGGCCGATGGCGCTGATCGAGGAGTTGAGGGCCGCCTCGTACATCAGCCGCTGCTGCTCTTCGGGGCGGCGAGACGTCATGTCGGTGCCCGCGCAGAGCAGTTCCTCCACGCGTCCGTGCCGGTCTCGGACGGCACGAATGGTCCAAGTCACCCAGACCCGGCGCCCGTCGCGAGTGACCCCCTCGCTCTCGCACGCCACGCACGTCTCGGGCGAATCCAGGACCTGCGCAACCCTGGCCTGCAGGTCGCGTCCGCCGCTCTCGGCCGCTGGAACAAGAGTTCCGAGGAGGCGGCGTCCCAGGAGCTGAGCCGGCGGGTAGCCGAGGAAATCGGCACCGAAGCGGTTGATGAAGGTGATCCGGCCCTGGGGGTCCAGGCGAAGAATGATGCTGCCAAGGTGCTCGACGAGGTCGCGGTAACTGGCCTCGCTGGCCTCCAGGGCTGTCGGCAGGTTGTGTCCGCTCGGCGATGCATCGAGCGGAGCCGTTCCACTCTCCTCGGCCATTCTCCTCATCCCTCCCCCAACTCGCCAGCGATCGGGGCGAGTCGCTTGAGCTTAAGATGTGGGAGCGACCTGGCCCAGGCCGACACCACTAGGCCTGCTCCGGGGGCTCCGCGGCCTTCTCCTCTTCCTCGGCCGTGTCCACCCACACCCGGCCCAGGCCGCCACAGAAGGAGCAGCGGACCGTTCCCCATTCCCGCGGGCCACGCCCCGAGGCCCGGAGGCACACCGCGCAACTCCGGCCCCCACTGCGAGTGCACTGCTTCTTGCCCTGGCAGTGCTGACAGGTCTCCAGCTTTCTTGCCATGCGTCTCACCCCGTACGGGCCACCCGACGCCGCAACGGCACCGGACTTCGGCCCATTGTTCCACTACTTCCAGAAGCCCGGTGTCAGCTCAGGCAGAGCCGCGCCGACCGGATGCAGGCTCTGCAGCTGCATCCTTGCTCGCTGCCATGGCTCTAGGGCCAGCGCAGGCATCACCCACGGGCTGCCTTGCCCAGCCTTCCGCAAGCGAGCCAGCACGGGCACGGCCCCTTCGGCCGGCGGCACGACGGCCCCCAGTCCCATCAGAGCCGCGCGGGCTGTCCGCAGCAGTTCCGCAAGGCTGTCCAGCGGCACCTGAGCGTCGCCGCCCGGCAGTTGCTCGGCTCCCTCCACCATGGAACGCAGTACCTCGACGGCCTGGGCCAACTGCCCCTCAGGCGCCTCGCACTCCATGACGCTGGCCTGCCAGATCCCGGCGCTGTTCTGGCCGGGTGGCAGTCCCGTCGCCACGAGGCACAGGCGCTGTCGGCCGGCTGGCGCTGCGTCGCGCGCCCACACGACGAGACCCTCGCCCTCCGCGACCATCGCCGCCACCTCCTGGCTAGCCTGCACCATGTCCAACTGGGGCTGCTGCATGGCCCGTGGACCGGCGGCCAACCAGACCCGCGTCAGGTACTCCTTCGGCGTCAGCCTGGGCATCACCCGCAATGGTGCAGTCTCCCCGGCCTCCTGATACCGGTCGCCTTCGCGCCACCCCAGGTTAGCCAGCACCTGCGTCAGTTCCCGGTAAAGAGGCAGGACCGGCTGGTACCAGCCCACCCGCAGAGACTGATCGGCACTCAGTCCCTCCAGGTTCAGGACGGCCAGACCATGCGCCGCTTGTAGCTTCCCGCGAAGCTTCCATCCGGGAGGCGCCGGAACCTGCAGGGCTTGCTGGTCAGGGTCTACCCAGGTCTCGCGTCCTCTCGGTGCCACTGCGGAGGCGCCCGCCCACCACGGGCCACCGGAGAAACTCGCCAGAATCTGAACCAGCAGTGGGGCCTGTTCCACGAACCCCTGGGGCTCGCAGATGAACCCGGAGAGCAGCGCACAATCGCTGGCGACACTGCAGCACGCCACCAGACGGCGCACCTCATCGCCACGTCCCACCGTTCCGGCCAGGACGGCTATCTCGCCAGTGCGGCGTGCGGCCAGCCCGTCAGCGGCGCCTCCCACGAGGTCCCAGCCGCGAAGGATGTGGCGGGCAACCAGCAGCGGGTCCTGGTCAGCTCCGAGCCGCATCCAGGGCCAGAAGAAGGCGGCCGTGCGCGGAACGGCAGCCCCACCCGTATCCCCCGCCACCGCTTCCAGACGCCCGACTACCAGCCGGACCTGCCAGTCGCCGGGGATGTCCAGTCGGTATCCGGTGGGAGAGACGTAGGTCCGCAGTCTACCGGGCAGGGCCGACGGTGTGGCGCTAACATCTTGGCCCGCCGGCAAGGACGCTGGTGAGGTCGTCGCCACAGGCGCCTGGTCTGACGCGGCCGGAGGAGGCGGCGGATTCGGCGACGGCGATCGTACCCCGGCAAGCGCACCAGGCTCAGGAGTTGGGAGCGGATCGTTGCTCGACGCTGGCGGCAGGATCGGCAGGCCGTCGCTCTGCGCCGCGGGCAAGGGGGGCGTGGTAGCAGGGGGATGACCCAGTGGCGCCGGCGTTGGCAACACCGGTAACGGGGTGGTCCTGGCCGGCGGGGCCGGGCTGGAGTCGAAGCTGAGGCTTCTGGCCACGACCCCGAAATCACCCCCCACCAGCTCTCTCGCGGTGCCAGCAGGGCCGAAGGTGCCCACGACGGCGAAGCGCTGTGTGGACGCGTAGGCCACGAACACGGAGTCCAGAAGCTGGCCGTCAGGATCACGCACCTGGCCGGTGATGAGCAGGCCCTGCCGCCCATCCAGCGCGGTAAAGGCCTCCTGACCGCTGCGGGCATAGGGGGCCAGACGACACAAGGCCGTCTCCTGGGCTGCCGCCGCTGCCGCCGGAGAGGCCTCGCCACCCGGCGGCACGGGCCAGGCCACGACCTCAATGGGCCAGGCAGCACCAGCCAGCGGCCGCAAGACAACCCCCTTGTCGCCTGCAGCAAGTGCCTCCCAGCCGGGCGGCACCGCGAGCCGCAGGCCACCCGGTCCGGCGTACTCGCCAGTGGACGACGGCGTCGGTGCAGTCTGGGCTACGGCGAGGGAGGAGATCACCTCAAGGCCGACGGCAAGCCCCAGGAGTGCGGCAGCCGAGATTCTCATAACCTGCCTGTAATCGCCTCTGGGTCGGTGCAGATCGGCCCCAGCCGGAGGTCCGGCGCGGGCCAGCGGGCACCAGCATACACGATTCACGGGCTCGCGAACAGGGGGTGACAGCAGGCCCGCCACTCAGGCCGGTCGGCCAGGCTACTCGTGCCAGCGATCGTACATCACGATGTCACCCAGCGGGTGGCGCGACTTGGGCGGCATCTCCGTGGCCGGATAGCCCAACGGCATCAGCTCCACGATCTGCACATGCTCCGGGGCCCCAATGGCTGCCTTGGCTGCCTCCTGGTCGAAGGCACCGATCCAGCACGTGCCCAGTCCTTCGGCCACCGCCTGTAGGGCGATGTGCTCCAGGGCGATGGCCAGGTCCACGATGTGACAGGGCACGCCACAGCGCATGACCCGGGTGGTGTCGGCAGCGCAGCCCGCGATCACAATCGGGGCCTCGCCCACAAAGGGCTGTCCCGCCGCTGCTGCCAGGGCCTTCCGGACTTCCGGGTCGCGTACCACCACGAAGCGCCAGATCTGACGGTTGCTGGCCGATGGCGCCAGCCGCGCCGCCTCCAGTACCCGCTCCAGCTTGTCCTCCTCCACCGCCTTGTCCAGGTACTTGCGGACACTGTAACGTTTCTGGATTACGTCGAGAACGGACATATCCTCGCCTCCCAGGCTATCACTGCCTCATGCTGTCCACTCGGCCCACAAGAGCGAGTAGTATCGCAGCAGTCGCTCCGGCTCACAGCTCTCGGGCATCTCGATCAGACAGAAACCATCGAAGTTGGCGGCTTTCAGCAGGCTGATGAGCTCACGATACGGATAGTCCTCGTACAAGTCGTGTATGTGCACAGACCAGATCCAGGGCTCCAGACGGGCGAAATTGGCCGCGATCGAGCCCTCCTCGATGTCCTGCTGGTTGCAGTTCCAGGTAGCCCCCACCAGCGGATGGTTGCAGGTGCGCAGGATGGTCTCAATGTGGCGCGGCTCGCAGGTCCCATGGCCGTGTACCTCGAGCATGATCCTCACGCCCGATGTCTCAGCGAACTCCCCACACTCCCGCAGGGCCTCTCCGATCTGGCGCAGCGTGTCCTGCTGGGCCACCCCGTCCACGAAGCCATTGGGGCGCACCTTCACCCCGACCGCGCCGACATCATGGGCGAGCCGCACCCACTCCTTGGTCTCCTCGACGTTAGCCCGTACCACCGACGGATCGGCGCTGTGGTACTCGCATGTGCTTCCCAGGCACCACAGGACGATGCCGCTGGCAGCGAACCGCTGCTTGACCGCCGTGCGCTCGTCCGCGGTCAGAGACAACTCCACCCCGTGGGCATGAGTGGTACGCAGCTCAACCCCCTCGAAACCGGTCTTGCGGCACATCTCGATGATGGTCGGGATGTCCCAATCCTTCGCTACATTGTAGGTGACCATACCCAGGTTGATCATCGGCAGCCCTCTCGTGAATGAAATGCGGTGCCAACTGCCACAGAGGCGCCATCCTGCGACCGGGGGCAGGAACTCCGCTTCCGTCCCTTATGGGCACGGCTGAGTGCCCTGCAAGCCTGCCGGCGTCGTTGGTCTCGCCGGGGATTGGGGGGCCTGGCCTGCCTCTCGTCGGCTGCGCGTCCTGGCCTGCCCTTCGCCAGCACAGGGTTCGCCGCGCCAGGCTCTGGCTCCTCTCTGAAGGCGCCGTGGGGCCTCAGCTTGACTCGCCGTCTGTGGCCTTCCTATACTGCTGAGACGGTAAGACACTTCGGGATGGCGAGGACGGGCCGGATGATCCATGCCAGTGCGCCGGGCCGCGGAGGCATCATCGGAAATCCCTCCGACATGTATGGCGGAACCGTGGTTTCCTGCGCCATTACGGAGCGGGCCGAAGCAGTGGTGTCGCCCAGCCCGCTGCTGATTCTGGAGGTCTATGGCCATTTCCAGCCGATCACGTCAGAGGCTGACCTGCAGCCACAGCCGGGGCTGGAGTATCTGGACATAGCGAAGGCCATCTGGCGCTTCCTGCGACGGTCGGAGTACGCGACGCGCGGTCTGCTGGACCCGGCTGCCACCTTCGCCGTCCGCGCCCAGAGCACTATACCGCTGCGCGCGGGCTGTGCGGGCTCCACGGCCATGCTGATCGTCATTTTGGCCGCAATTCTGCGTCACCTGGAAGTCCACTGCGAGCGGCACGAACTGGCGGAGCTCGCCCGCCGGATTGAGCGTCACGAACTGGGCGTCATGTGTGGTTACCAGGACCAGTACATGGTCATCTTCGGCGGCTGCAATGCTGTGGACACCCGCGGCAAAGCTGACCACGGAGAGGGCCGCGAAGCCCCCTATGCCTCGGTAGAGCCACTGGCGGCCGATCTCGAGGACCTCCCCTTCATCCTGGCCAACACCGGTATCCAGCGACACTCGGGTCAGTTCCACGCCCGCCCCCGGCGCGACTGGGAGAACGGTGACCCGCGCCGTGTGGCGGGTTTCGAGCGCATCGGGGAGTTGGGGCGCCTGGGCAAGAAAGCACTGTTGCAGCGTGACTGGGAGTGGCTGGGCGAGCTAATGAACGAGAATCACGCTTTGACAGAGGAGCTTATCGGCTGTGGCGAGGAGAACGCGCGGCTGATCGAGGCCGCCCGGCGGCATGGGGCCCTCGGAGCCAAGTTGTCCGGAGCTGGGCGGGGCGGGACCATCATCGCCTTGCATGAGGACCCCGACTGGCTGGGCGCGAAGCTGCTCGAGGAGGGGGCGGAGCGACTCATCCGCCTGTTCCCTGGTCCCGGGCTGACCGTTCGGAAGATGCGCTGAACACAGACGCTTTGGGAGCACGGAGAGAACGCCGTATGGCTGGACCGCAGGGATGATCATCTTCGTCGGCCCCAACAGCCGTCTTCCGCGCCATGTCAGCGACCAGGACACCGTGGTGCGCGGGGTAGAGGGTCTTCTGGAGGCGGCCTACTCCACCCGTCCCGAACACGCCGAAGTCAAGGCGCGGGTGGCGGAGCTCAACCGCTGGTCAGCGGCCATCGCGGAGGCCTTTGGCGCTGCACTGGACGAGGAGCTGCAGGACTTCTGGCAGGCGTACAGCGGCTGGTTCGCAATGTATGCGGTCGGGCCACTGGTGGCCAACTGGCAGATCGCGCGTCGCGCGCTGAGCGAAACGACGCCGGTGGCCGTGCGGATCATCGAGAACTGGCGCCGGCGCCCGTGGTGGTCAGGACGCTATCAGGTCGCTCCTGCCATCCTCGACGAGGCGCGGGCCCGCGGCCTGCGTTGCACTCTTGAGCCTGGCCAGGCCTTGCGGCGCCTGCAGCCCCTCGTGATGCTGTGGGGAGCCAGTGGGCAGCGCCGTGAAGCCCTGCGCCATGAGGTGGCCGCCGCTTTCCGGGCCACGCGTCAGCCGGGGGAGCCCCCTGTTCAGGGGGCGGCGCTGTGGCTCAGCGTCGGCGCCTCCTCCGCTCAGCTCATGGCGCGGCTGATCCCTGGCCTGCAGGAGCGGCACGGTCTGCGCTCTGAGATTGTGGACTTCCATTACTATCAGTCCGCCGAAGCGTGCCACGCCCATGGTCTGGCGGCCCGTGACATTATGGGCTTCGCCACCGACGAAGCCCTGGAAGAGGCCCGGCGCAACCGGCATTGGCGCCGCTGGTGGCAGGATTTCCGTCGCCGGGCCGACCGTCTCCCCTGTCGCGACGAGCTTCCGCCTTGTCTTTTCGCTGCCCTGCGCGATCGTATCCGGCTGATTCTGTACCGGGATGCGGCCTTGTGGCGGTTGTGGTCTGAGGCCTCGCAGCGGGCGTTGGATGCCTACGCTCCTGCGGTGGTGCTGACGTTCCACGTCTACGGCCCCGTCGTGATGCCTCTGCTGGTTGAGGCACGGCGCCGCAGTATCCCGTGCCTGTGTCTCCAACACGGCGCTATCGGCCCCCGGTATCTCACCATCCCGTCTCCCCCCTATGCAGAGACTCTGGTATTTGGCGAGTACGCCCGGGGCATCATGCAGCAGACCAGCCCCGCAGGTACAGCCGTGAGGGTCACCGGGCACTGTCTGTATGATTCCGCGCAGGCCGGGGCTGCACCGGTGCCCCGGCCGGAGGTGGCTCGCCTGGCGGAGGGGGTGAATGGCCTTGTTGTTCTTTGTGCGCAGTTCAATGAGGCCACCTACTATGACCGCGAGCGATGGTGGATGGCCGAGGTGGCCAGAAGCTGTCGTGAGCTGGACGCGCGATTGGTCATCAAGGTCCACCCGTCAGACTCGGCAGAGGCTGTGGGACGGTATCGGACCCTGGAGCGGTCGGCCGACGGGGCGGTTGTCGTCGTGCCCCATGGTCAGTACCCTCTCGAGGAGCTGCTGGCCGCGTGCGATGTGATGGTGACCCGTGACTCCACTGCGGTCTTTGAAGCCAACCTCCTGGACAAGCCTGTGGTGACCATCAACCTGAGCCCCTGGGAGGAGGAGCTCCCCTACGCAGCGACCGGCGGTGCCCTGGGCGTCTACCGTTTCGAGGACATCCAGCCAGCCCTCACCCGGGCCCTCCTTGACTCGGCGACCCGCGAAGCCCTGGCGAAGTCACGGCCAGAGTTCCTGCGCCTGCACACCGGACCCGCTGACGGCCAGGCCACCGCTCGGATCTGTGACGCCATTGCCGGCTGGGCCGGGCGCGAGACAGGTCCACAGGGGTAGCCAGCGTGATCAGGGTCTGCCTCATCATTGCGTGTGCCCCCGTGGCCGCCACCGCCTGGTGCCAGACGGCGGAATGGCCCATGTTCCGGGCCGACCAGGTCCAAAGCTGCCGTGCCCAGGGCGCGGGGGCCATCGTGACCCCGCGAGTCGCCTGGAGCTTCGACCTGCGGGGCTGGACAGTGCGGTTGGGCGTGGCCGGGGACCCGGCACTGACCGAGCCGCAGCGGCGGGAGCTGCGGCTTACGGGTGAGGCCTCGCCGCCGCTTTCGTCGGCCCAGATGGCTGCGTGGGGCTTGGCTCCTCCCCTGGTAGACCTGGCCGGCGACGGTGAGCTGGTGCCCGCCCCCGCCTACGCCGCCAAGATCCGACCGGACGTTCCCGGCTACCAGGTGCCGGGTACAGTCATGACCGACGCTGAGCGCGGGCACTGCGTACTGTACGCCTACGATGGCGGCCAGCAGCGCGAGGTCTGGCGCAGCGAGGAGTTCCGGGTCTATCAGGCCCCTCACCCTGTCGTGGTGGACGCCAACGGAGACGGCAAGCTGGACGTGGTGGCCTGCCCGCATTACCAGATCGCCGCCATGGACGGTGAGACAGGCAAGGTCATTCAGCGACTGCGCTGGCACGACGGCCGCAACTACGGCCACTTCATCGCCAAGGACATTGATGGCGACGGGGCAACCGAGTTCCTGGTCCTGGCGGATTTCTACACCCACATGGACATGGTTGACAACGATGGCACCGATCTGAAGCTCCTGTGGCGCAAAGAGATCGAGCTGCACATCGAGAACAAGCAGAAGATCCTGCGGCCGCGCTGGGACAGCCTGCAGGACCTGGACGGCGACGGGCGCTTCGAAGTCGTGACGAATCTCTACAACGACACTGGCGATAAGCAGTGGCATGTCATGGTCTACGACGCCCTGACCGGGCAGACCGTCTGTGACCTGCCGGGGATGTTCATGTCAGGCCTGGAGGACGTGGATGGCGACGGCCGCGTCGAGCTGTTCTGCTGCGCGACCACGGGGCTGTTCGAGCCGACCTCGGCCCCGCTCAGCATCATCGCGCTCGCACGGGGCGAAGAGCTGGCTGTAGGTGTGCGTGCCCTGAAACCCGTCACGCGTTACGCGCGCTCCACGGGTGCCTGGGTGGTGGCGCCCCGGCGCTATCCGCTCTACATGAACAGCCTCGTGGCTCACGGCGAGGACAACGTCGTCACCGCGCCGGCGGGTGGGGGCGCGACGGCGGTCTACGTCACGGAGCCTGCCGCGGAGCCCGGCGCCGGCCCCACTCTGAGCCGACTCGCACTGCGCGCCGGTGGTGGGACAGACATCGCCCCGTACCAGGTGCGCGAGGAGTGGGCGCTGACCGCACCCTCCGACTGCCACACGATCCGCGTTGTCTCCCATGAGCAACGTCCCGGCAGTGCCGCGGCATTGGTGGCGCTGGAGGCCTTCTCGCCCGAGGGTCTGGCCGTGACCACGTCCCGGTGTCGGGTGAGGTCCGTGACTTGGCGGCGCAGCAGTCCTGTGCCCGGCAACTGGGGCAACCTGATTGCCGCGGACCTGGACGGCAGCGGCCAGGCCACGGTGGTCAGCGTCGCTGCTGCCCGTCAGGTGGTGGCTGTGACGCCACCACGCACCCCGGACGAGGCCCCCCGGCTGCGGTGGCGTCACATGGGTGCCCCAACGCTGGCCGCGGCCGACCTGGCGGGCGATGGCCGGAAACAGGTGACGCTGCTCGGCTGGCAGCGCAGTGGTGAAGGCGCGGTGGTGGTCATGGGAGCAGATGGTGGGATCCGCTGGAGCCGACCGATGGCCGGCTTCCCGGGGCCGATGGAACCCTGGAACTACGGGACACTGACGGTCCTGGCGACCGGGAGGCTGTCCGGCGCGGAGCATGACGACCTCATCGTCTTCGCCCGCCGCAGCACCATGCACAGCGACGAGGGCTTTGCGCTCAACGGCCCTGACGGCAAGCTGCTGTGGCACCGCGATACTGTCTTCGACGGCCATGTGACCTGGGAGTTTGGCGGCACGCCGGTAGCCCTGACCGACACCAACGGCGATGGCTGCGATGACGTCATCAGCCTCTACCCGGTCAACCTCACCGTCGTCAGCGGCAAGGACGGCGAACAACTGGTGGGGCGTAGCGGCGCCACCGGAGAGGTCTTTCCCGGCGTCTGGGAAGCCTACGGTTTGCCGACGGTCTGGGACCTGGACGGGGACGGGCAGCAGGAGCTGGTCTGGAACAGCCAGTATGGCCTGGGGGTCAGCGATCTGCAAGGCAAGGGCCGCTGGTGCCTCCCTCCGGCCGAGGGCTTTCCCATTGCGGCGGGAGATGGCACTTACCAGCTTGTCTCATCGCGGGAGGGTGTGTTGCGCTGGATCGAGCCGGCGAAGGGGGAGATCGTCCATAGCCTGCAGTTGCCCGCCCAGGCCAGCAGCCTGGCCATCGCCGATATCAACGGCGACGGCCTCGAGGAGGCCGTCCTGGCCTGTGGCAAGCAGCTTGTCGCGGCCCACGTGAGGGACGGCCAGCCTGCCATCGTCTGGTCGCTGGAGGTCCCGGCAGCGTTCAGTGAGTTCATCCTGGCCGACACCGACGGCAACGGTGACCTGGAGGCGGTCATCCTGGGCAGCGACGGGTGGCTGTATGGCGTAGACGGCTGAGATGGCTACTGGTACACCTCCAGCTCCGCGACGGACATCTGTGTTCCGGGCTGGTCCGGGCCATCGGGCTTGATGGCGCGCACGCGGACATACCGTGCCGTGACTGGCTCGAAGGTGACTTCATACGGCGTTCCGTCATGGTCGGCCTTGCGGGCCACCGTCTGCCAGGTCTGGCGGTCAGCGGACAGGCAGAGCTCGAGCTCCGTTGCGTAGCCACTGCCGAAGGTCACCTTGATGCGGCTCACCGGCACCGTGTCCACCAGGTCCACCTCGTAGGTCCATGGCCATTCACCTCCCGCCTGGGCTACCGTGTCGAGCCGCCCATCCACTCCTCGTCGCGGGTGGTGCACGCCGCCGTTGACCACCAGCTCGTGCGAGCCATCCAGGCTGAGTAGCCTGGCCTGCTTGCGGAAGGCCAGGTTGCCCGGTGGTATGGGCTCCCGGGTCTTCCCAGTGGCCAGCTCCTGGTTGACGGCCTTCAGCATCTCGATCTGCGACCGGTCCAGGCTGCCGTCGCGGAAGAGACACACGTCAATAGAGACCACGCCGCCCCGCTGGGTCACATCGAAGACGTACTCCGCCAGCTCACGCTTGGTGTACTGGCTGCCTGGCTGGGCCCAGCCGCTGCCCAGGTAGGACAGAATGTGCCACTGCTCGCCATCCAGCCAGCGACTGGCCGGCATGTCGAAGAAGCGGTTCTGCTCCCCGGTCGTAAAGTCCTCAACCGGCGTGTAGGACATGACCACTGGGTCCACACCGCGGTTCAGGGCGACGATCGCCCTGGGGTTGCCCGCCTTGAGGGCCGAGGCGATGATGCCCAGTGTCTCATCGGTGTAGCCGATGAACGGGTAGCACCCGTCCACCCACCAGCCCGCGATCTTCTCACCATAGCGCTCTGAGTACTCCCGGGCGACACTCGCCCACTTCTCCACGAAGGGGCGGGTCACCGGCGTGCCGCACTCGAAGGCCGGGCCGGCCTTCTCGTCGACGCGCGGGCCATCGCCCGTGTAGTAGAGCATCAGGTGGATGTTGCGCTTGCTCAGGGACTGGTAGAGGTCCTCGATCAGGTCGCGGGTGGCGCAGGCTTCGCCCGGCGCGTAGCCACTGATGCGGTCGAAGGTGGCGTTGGGGGCGATCATGAAGCGCGTCACCTGCATGATCGTGAAGATGACGTAGCGCGCCCCGACCTCGGCCATAGTGTCCGCGAAGCGCTCGGTGTCGAACTCGCGCACGCACTCATCCCATGAGGTCTGCTTTCCGAGACTGTGCACGTTGTCGGGATTGTTCTGCAGTCCCGCCAGGTAGTGCACGAAGACGCCGTAGCCCGCTTGGTGGAACCAGTCGGTGTTCGGGTTCATGGGCTCACTTCGGGCAATAGGAGCCAAGGCCAGCAGGGCGAGACAAGCGATGGCGCGGTGCATGGGGGCCTCTTTCGGCGGGCCGGTGTGCAACGCCCCCGGCGCGCCGTCGCCGGGGGCCCGGGCTTGCGTGGTGCCGGAGGAGGGATTCGAACCCACACGCTCCTTGCGGAGCAGAGGATTTTAAGTCCCCGGCGTCTACCATTCCGCCACTCCGGCACGATGCCGCCATTCTACCCGTTGCTCCCAAGCGGCGCAAGGGGCAGGCCGTCCAGGGCTGGAGAGCGAACTCAGCGAGCAGCAGGCAAGCACCCCTCGGCGAGGGCACCCGTGCCTTTCCGCCAGGGCCTCCCTGCTAGAGAGAATGGTGACCCATGGTCAAGGTTGATGTCGCTGAGGCCCCTTACGCCGAGGTACAGGAGGCCGGAGCGCGGGGAGTGCGGATCCAGTGGCTGCTGGCCACCGCCCAGGGGGCTCCCAACTTCGCGCTGCGCCGGTTCGTCCTGGAGCCCGGCGGGGAGACACCGTTCCACGCGCACCCCTGGGAGCACGAGGTCTACATTCTGGCCGGCGGCGGGGTCGCCGTGACCGCCCAGGGCGAGACGGCGCTGCAGGCCGACTGTGCGGTGCTGGTTGAGCCGGATGAGGCACACTGCTTCCGTGCCGGTCCCGACGGCCTGCAGTTTCTGTGCCTGGTGCCCCTGGGGGAGGCCACCAAGGGCCACTGACCCACTCCGCGGACCGCCAATGGCTCGTGGTCGCACAAGCGGGGCAGGATGCCCCGCCTACCCGGTGCGCTCCCACGCGACGTCGTCCCGTACCCTCTGCAGCACTAGGTCCACCAGCACCGGGTACCCCCACTGGCCCTCGATCTGGTGCAAGCGCAGCAGGCGCGGGGTGTCAGTGACCAGCACCTCTGGCACCGTCACCTCCCCAATGCGGACCGCTGACTTCTGCGGCACAAAGGCGTCTTGGGCCGGCACCGGCAGCCAATAGAAGAGCTTGCGTGTCGGCACGGGACCGCGCGGGTCGTCGTACAGATACCACTTCACTCCCGGCAGGCTGAACTCCACCGGCTCGGCGGAACGGGTGCAGGCGCTGTCGAGTTGGGAATAGAGCGTCTGCAGGGCGATATAGGCCGGCTTGGGGGTGTTGTCAGTGTGGACGATGCCGAAGTGGTTCTCGAGGTTCCACAACGGCGCTGGCTGGTCCACGTGGCGCTCGCGCAGGAGGAAGTAGACCGCGCACTCGATGCCCAGGGCGAAGTCCTGCAACTGCTGACGCAGCGCGAACTTGGCCTGGGTGTGCTCGCAGATGGACCCCTCCGGCGTCGTGCTCCAGCCCACCTCGTTGACCACGATAGGCTTGTCGCCGACCATCTGCCGCAGGACCCCGATCTGCTCCTCATAGGTCGTGTAGCCCGCGCCGGGCTTGCCCTCAAAGGTGCTCGGGTTCTCCGGAATGTTGGTGGGGCTGTAGCCCTGGCGGTACGGATGGATGGAGACCCCGTCCACGGCGTCCAGCAGCCCCGCCGCCAGACAGCGCTTGAGCCAGGGGAAGGGCCAGTCCTCCATGAGCTGCAGCATGGCCGTCTCCGGGCCGTAAAGCCGCACATCGGGAGCCACCTCGTCGCGGACCCGCTTCACGTCCAAAGCGAGCTTGACGTAGTCCTCCGGCATGACGGCCGGGCGCGTGTGGTCGTTGTCGGTGGGGGCATTGGGTTCGTTGAGGAGTGACCAGTGCTTGATGCGTCCGCCGTAGTTAGTCAGCGCCTGTCGCCAGAAGTCCAGGTCCTTGCTCACCAGGATGCACCGGACCTCGATGCCGGCCTTGGCGCAGGCGTTGAGCCAGTTGTTCAGGCGCGGGTCCTGCGGGTCGCCCAGCGAGCCGTGGATGTTGTGCATGACCACGGTCTTGACCCCCAGCCTCCGCATGGTCTCGATGACCCCGGCGTCTTCGCTCTCGCCATGCACCTCGAAGGAGGTAAGCGTGGCGAAGGGGGAGGCCGTGATCTCGTCGCTGGAACGCTTCAGGCGCAGGTCCACCTGCACTCTGGTGGCTTCGGGCAGGTCTCGGAAGGTCTGGGCGAGCGAGAGGGTTGCCATAGCGAGCGCTTCCAGGATCAGCGCGGTCTTCATGCCGTTTTCACCTCGATGTCAGCGGGCCTCGATCAGGATGGGCTCCAGCATGCCAAGCGTGAACTCGGGCCCCATCCGTCTGCCGGTAAAGAGGTTCGTCAGGCGCTTGGCGCCCTGGCATTGCACGCGCAGCCGGACCGGCTTCCGGGCATAGTTGCAGACGTTCACCAGCCAGCGATCGCCATCTCGCCCCCAGCGCCACGTCGCCATGCTTGGGGGCCGGCCGGTCGCCGCCTCGACGACGTGCACTGGTTGCTCCAAACGAAGACTTCTGGCCAGGGCATCCTGCAGGTCATGCACCGACTGATCACCGGGCAGCGTGGTGAAGCGGAAGCTGGTCGTGCTGCGGGGGCGGCCATACTCGTCCGAAGCCAGACAGCCCTCGCCGAGCGCGACAAGCTGCTTGCCCGGCAGGCGGCTGAAGGTCTTCAGGGCCTGGAAGCCGCCGTGCTCAATGTGCGTGACCTGGGGCAGGATGATGGCCTGGTACTCCCGTCCCTTGCCGGCCGCCAGTTGGTTGGCAGTGATGAAGTCCACCTTCTCACCCAGCAGCGACAGGGCGTGGTAGGTGCGGATGGCGCAGTTCGCGTACTCC
Source organism: Armatimonadota bacterium (assembly GCA_013178155.1). Classification (GTDB taxonomy): domain Bacteria; phylum Armatimonadota; class Zipacnadia; order Zipacnadales; family UBA11051; genus JABLXH01. The sequence goes on from JABLXH010000007.1 coordinate 16,474, forward strand.
GGATTCCAGGTGTGGCTGCAGATGGAGTAGACGACCGCGACACGTGCGGGCGCGTCCTGCAGGGCTACGACCGCCGGAGCCAGCCGCATCAGGTCCAGCGCCGCACGGCCGTGGGCATCGCACATGGCCGGGCGGTGCATAATGCTGCCTGCGAAGTCGCTGGCATTATCATAGGTGCGTTCCCATACCCATACCGTGCTGGCGCCCTGGCCATGTAGGGCGCCCTGCCACACCAGGTTGCGCATGTGCATCCCGGGCACTGGCCGCCAGTTGCGGTCGGCCACTACGTGGTTCTCCGAGTTGAACGACGGCTGGCCGCGCATGGAGCGCAGCAGATCATAGTACAGGTTCTCACCCACGCCGCCGTTGCCCGCGCTGCTGATGTCCTCGTGGATGTAGCCGTTGCTGCAGTCATTGCCGGCAATCTGCGACAGGTCGCAGAACTGCTCCACGTCGTTGCCCCAGGTGATCGTGCTGCGGTTGAAGGGCAGGTTCATGATCTTGGCATGGACCGGCAAGTCGGGGGCCAGCTCGTGGATGATGTCCGCCATCCAACGGTGGAACCCTGCGAAGCGCTGGTTGTTGAAGGTCACCCAGTCGTAAAGGGCCGGCCGGGGCTTGAGGTCATCGGGGTCCTGGATCGGCACGTCGTCAAAGCGGGTGTAGCTCGTGCCCCAGCGCTCATTGAGGCGCTGGACGGTCCCGTGGCGGGCGGCCAGCCAGGCATGCCACTTGTCACGGTTGTACTGGCTGTTGGGGGCGCTGACGTATATGGGCTCGTTGCTCAGGCAGATGCTGTGTAGTGCCGGATGGCCCCTGAGTGGCGGGATGATGGCCCGCAAGTACGTCTCAAGGACCTGCCGTGACTGCGGCGCGTCAACATCAAAGCGGATGAACCCTCCGTTTACACCACCCAGCTCCGGCCAGCGCTCCAGTGCCCAACCGGGAAAGTAGTGGGGCGAGATCAGCAGGTTGACCGCTACGCCCGAGCGCTGCGCCCGGTCCAGCAACTCTCGGAACTGCCTCACCGGTTCCAGGTCGGTGGTGAAATCGGGTCTGACGACACTGTTGGGCCCGAACTCCACCTGGATGATGTTCAGGCCGTAGGCGGGTAGCTTCTCGACATCCCGCCGGACGGCGGTGAAGTGCCCGAGCCCGTTGAAGAAGACCGGCCGGGTCTCGCGGCGTCCGTCGGGCCAGGTCACCTCGCTGGCGAAATGGCCTCCAGCGATGCTGACGAGTCCTCCCGCGTAGCGTGGCACGGTCAGGACTCCAACGGGCGGCGGTGCCCCGCACTCTGCGATGGCGTCGCTCAGGATGCCATCCAACTCGTCGAGCTGCTGCACCGCGCGCCCGACCTCGCCGTGGTCCAGGTCCTCGGCGACCCACGGCAGGAAGTTGCTGGCTACCGTCTCGGTCACCCGCGGATAGTCCAGAGGAAGCCCGCGCGTCTGCCATTTCTCCATCTGCTCGCGCAGGACTGCAAGCTGCTTCTCGACTGCTCTTAGCCGCTCGCGGGCATAGGTGGCGCTGATGAGCGTGAGCTGTCGGCGCAGCGTTCCCAACGGCCGGCTGTCTGCGTCCAGGAAGGTCACGCTCAAGTCGCCTGTGTTCCCGGGTGCGGGCTGCAGCTTCAGAGACACCGCGGCCTGTCCTTCGCGCCCGTTCACCGTGACCTCTGCCGCTCCGACCGTCTCGCCCGCGTGGCGTACGTCTAGGCTCAGCCGTGCCGGCTCAGTCCTCAGTCCCTGCCACAACACCGAGACGGAGAGGTCCTCCTTCTCCACGACGAGGCTCTGCGGGCACAGGACTATCGCTTTACCGCCGGCCATCGCCTCGCCGCAGGCAGCCATCGGGCGCAGCTCCAGGTCGTCCACCCACAGCTTGTCAACGAGGTTCACAACGTTCAGCCCCAGGTCCAGTTTGGTCTGCTCGGGGCCGGTACTGAACTCGCACTCGACTCTGGTCCAGTCGAAAGTGCCCGATGGCAGCATGAGCTGGTAGCTCTGCCAGTCGGTCCAGTGGTTGCCGGAGCTGACGTTCTCACCCTTCACCCAGCACGACAACCGGTAAGGGATACCCGGTAGCACTGGCACGCCTTGCACGAAACGCCCATAGACGTGCGGCTCTAGCGGTGATTCATTGTGGAAAACCGGGGCCCGGGTGGCCGCGCGCCCCCCGGTGGCATCCACGGCGACGCTGACCTTGGCTGAGCGGCTGATATGGAAGGCCCAGTTGGCGAATCCCTCACCAGCACTGGTCGCCTGCTCAAAGCCGGCGTTGCGGACGGGGTTGATCAGGGCATCCACCGGCCTGGTCTCCTGTGCCCAGCCCACACAAGACAGCAGCAACGCCACAAACGTCAGCAAGATCCGCATGGTCTGTGCCTCTCTCTGGCAGTAGTTGCCGTGGACAGGGCCTGTCCGTGCAGGCTAGCGCTCCGGTCCCAGCAGCCGCAGCAAGTTGCCGCCTGTGACGAGATCGAAATCTCCGGCCGAGAGGTCGCAGACCTCGATCTTCTTTAGCTCGATGGCCGGGTGGATGATCGGGCCATCCGAGCCCCAGACGAACTTCTCAATGGGCACGCGCTGGAAGGCTTCGGGGATCTTCCAGGGCACGTGGCAGTAGGAGAGGTCCAGGTGCAAGTTCGGGAATTCCTGGGCCCAGACCAGGTGCTTGTCCACACCCTTCTCGTCCTGCGGCGCCCCCAGATGGGCGATGATCAGCTTCAGTTCGGGCAGGGCAGAGGCCAGTCCGCAGGACAGCTCGTAGGCGCCGCCGACGTCAATCAGCATCGGGATGTCGTACTCCACACACTTCTCGCCCAGGGGCAGCAGGAGGCCCAGGTCGGCCTCGTCCATCTCGCCCCGGTGGACCTTGAGCCCCCGCCAACCCCATTCTCCCACGGCCCGCTCCATCTCCTCCAGGGCGCCGTTGCCCTCGCCCGGAACCACGTGCGCAAAAGGAATGAACCTCTCCGGGCAGGCCTCGTAGCAGTCCCGCGTCAGGTCATTGGAGGCCCGGCTCGGCAGGCAAATGGAGAAAATGACCGACTGGTCAACTCCCGCCTCATCCATGGTGCGCAGGATCTCAGCCGGCCGAAACTCCCGGCGATAGATGTCGCCCCCCTTCACGTGCACATGGCAGTCAATGATCATCGAGAACCTCCCTGTGGGTTGGCGGTTGGACCTATGGGTCTGCGGGCCACGAGCCAGCAGGTATATGACCAGAACCGGGCTCCGGGCACTCTGTTCAGCCACCGGCTGATGCCTGCGATCCGGCTCGCTGGCAAGAGACGCTTCCATGGGTTGCGGTCGGAGAAGAACACGCAACCGACATAACCTGCGTGCTCCACGCGCAGGCCGGCGTCCGTGGTCAGACACCGCAAGCGGGAGAGGCTGAAGGCGAAACGGTGGCCCGCGGCATCCGGAGCGCCAGGCACTGGCTCCCGCCCGCTCCGAGCGAATTCCGGCAGGCGTTCGTGGACAAAGTCAGCGTTCGGCGCAGTCAGCACCAGGACTCCTCCCGGAGCGAGCACCCGCACCATCTCACCCAGGGCCCGCGGTGGGTCCGGCAGATGCTCAAGCAGCTCCATCGCCACAACGGCACGACACGTGCCCTGCGACAGCGGCAGAGCGCTCGCTTCTCCGGCGATGGCGTGGAACTCCCCCCGCTCGTACTTCCTGCGACCGTAGGCCAGGGCGAGCGGATCAATGTCGAGGGCCACGGCTACGCGCTGCTGCTCGGCCATAAGCAGGCTGCAATTGGCTTGCGCCGCTCCCACCTCCAGCACCACGTCCCCCGGTCCGGTCTCTGCCTGGAGCAGTTCGAGAGCCAGGGAGAGTCGAGCTTGGTACTTCAGGGCCCACTGGCTACGCGGGTCGGCGGCGTCCCACTCGCGCTGGTCATACATGCGCAGCAGTTGCTCACGGTCGTTGCGCGGCTGCAGCGCGGTGCTAGGCTTCATGACTGCAGGTTCGGCGTCCCAGGCCGACAGCCCTGCCCGGGGCCGCTGACGGGTTGGTGATCTGGGCCGGAACAGAGGTCACTGGACGCCGGAGGGCGAATTGGTGTAAGCTTACCGCTCAGGTGAGGCAACCCGGGCCCCCACACAGGGCTTGGCGGGGCCTATTATTGTGCCTGACCACCGCACCCCCGTTCGTTGAAGAGGAGCGAAGCGTAGTATGGATATGCGTAGTTGCCGCCAGGCGATCGTGGCCGGGCTGAAATGGCTTCTGACCCAACAGGAGGCTGATGGGTCCTTCCGGCCCGCGGAACTGGGACTGAACACGGTCCACAAGATACCCTACGCTCTGGCCGTGACGGGGCAATTGGAGCGCGGCGCCCGCTTGTGCGCCTGGCTGAACGAGCAGGGCCTGGATGAGGAGGGCGATTTCGGGGGCCGCACCCATCGCGAGGGCCCCCTGGCGGTCTTCTACCACCTCGCCAACTCGTGGCTTGTCATCGGCGCTCACCGCATGGGTCAGTTCGGTCTGTCCATGAAGGCGGGTGACTTCCTGAGCACTCTCCAACACCCCCAGACTGGCGGCTTTCTCACCCGGGGGCCCGAGGCATCCATGGACGGCATGCAGGACCTGATGAGCACCGCCATGGCCGGACTGGCGATGCTCAACATCGGCAATGTGGGCGCTGCGGAGGCGGCCGGAAACTTCCTGGTGGACGCGTACGACCGACAGCCCAAGCTGAGCAGCCAGTTGCTCTTCGTCCAGCAGAAGGGCGACCGCATGGTCAACGAGTTCCCGGACGACCAGCAACCCGCCTTCTCGCTCAACCCCCAGCGTCCCGGTCAGTGGTACTTTGTTCCCGGGCTGGCCGGGGGGTTCCTGGCCAAGCTCTCTGAGGTGACAGGGAGCGCAGAGCATCTGCGCGCAGCGCAAAACTACATCCAGTATGCCGAGTCCGGCGGATCTGACCGTTACGAGACACCCAACGGCTGGTGGTTTGGCTGGGGCGCTGCCATGGTCTACGCGGTCACCGGTGTGGCCAGCTACCGCAAGATCATCGAGGCGGTGGCCAGCGACATGGTTGAGAGCCAGATGTCCAATGGGTCGTGGGCCGCGGGGTCGCTCAGCTATGAGCCACCAGCGCCGATCGTGGACGCTACGGCGGAGGCAATCGTGGTGTTGACAGAGATCCTGCAGCACGCCGGCGTTGGGGAGTAAGCAACAGGGCCGGGGGGACACTCCGCCAAGGTCTGGGTCTCGCTCAAGATGCCGGTCCCACACGGGGCCGTTACGAAGGAGAAGTCTGATGGCTACCAGGAAAGCCGCTGCAAAGAAGAGCGATCGCGTCGGATGGGGCATCATCGGTTGCGGGGTGATCGGGCCATATCACGCTACCTCCATCAAGGAGACTCGGACGGCCAAACTCGTGGCCTGCTGTGATGTCATCCCGGAGCGCGCCCAGAAGCTGGCCGCCGATTTTGGCCCCGGCGTCAAAGCCTATACCAGGCTGGACGAGCTGTTGGCCGACCCGGACGTGGTAGCCGTCTCTGTCTGCACGCCCAGCGGCATGCACTCGGAGCACGTGATCGCCGCCGCGCAAGCCGGCAAGCACATCCTGTGCGAGAAGCCCCTGGACATTCGTCTCAAGGCCATTGACGAGGCCATCGCCGCGGCTCGAGAGTGCAACGTGAAGCTGGCGGGCGTGTTCCAGCGACGCACCTACGAGTCCACAAAGAAGGTCCGTGAGGCCGTGCGCACCGGCAAGCTGGGCAAGCTGGTCCTGGGTGACGCCTACCAGAAGTACTTCCGCTCCCATGAGTACTACGCCAGTGGGGCATGGCGGGCGACCTGGGAACTGGACGGTGGCGGTGCGCTGATGAACCAGGGCGTGCACGGCATTGACCTGCTGCTGCACCTGATGGGACCGGTGAAGCGCCTGAGCGCCTATGCCCGTCGCCTCGTCCGCAACATCCCGGTGGAGGACACCGCGGTTGCGATCCTGGAGTTCGAGAACGGAGCGGTGGGTGTCATTGAGGGCACGACCTCGGTCACGCCCGGCTATGACTGCCGCATCGAGATCAGTGGTGACAACGGGACCATCGTCTTGCACGGCGAAAAGATCGAGCGCTGGGACATACCCGGAGAGGCCGAGGCCACCGAAGAGGCAGCTTCGCAGGGGGCTGCGGCCGACCCGCGTGCCATATCGGTGACCGGGCATGTCCACCACATCGAGGACCTCTGCGCGGCCATCAAGGAAGACCGTGAACCGGAGATCCCGGGCATCGAGGCGCGCCGTGCCGTCGAGGTCATCAAGGCCATCTACCTGTCGTCGCGCAACGGCGGCTGCAGCGTGGAACTCCCGCTGTCCTACGAGGACGACGGTATCGGGATCTGAAGGGGCTTACCTGGCTGACGCAGAAGGGAGTCTCCCTGCGAGGCTCCCTTCTTCGTTTCCGCGGAGGTCACCCTATGCCGCTACCGCAGCTTGCCTGCCTTGCGTTGGCCCTGCTGACGGTCACTCCCCTCTTGGCTTTCGACGCCGAGGCTGCCGGCTGCGAACGCGCTACGGCCTACGTGGCCTCCACGAAGCTGGTGCGCTCCAGGGGCCGCACGTACGTGACCTACCTGGATGTCGGGTTTCGGGTGCAGGTCATGGCCCTTGACCATGCCACCGGTCGGTGGGATGGCCCGGTGGCGGTTGGGCAGGCTGACGATAACCACGGCGGAGCCGCACTCGCCGTGACACCAGACGGCGTCTTGCATCTCTGCTTCGGCCCTCACGGCACGCCCACGCGCTACGTGCACTCCCTGGCGCCGGGGGACATCCACCGTTGGTCCGAGCCGGAGCGCGTCGGCGTCCGCACCACCTACCCCAGCCTGGTGGCGGCTCCCGATGGGGCGCTGTACCTCGTGTACCGCGGCCACGACCAGCCTGAGGCCACTGAGTGGCTGCAATGGCAGCTCACCTTCCATGTCCGGCCGCCCGGTGGACCGTGGGGGAGAGGGGTGGTGCTGGCCGACATGCCCTCGGAGACAGACCAGCCGCGCGCCAACTACCACCACCGGCTTCTGCTGGACGCGCACGGCCGCCTGCATGTGGCCTGGGCGAGCATCCTTGTCGCCCCCGGGAGGGTCCACTACCTCTGCTCCGACAACGGGGGACGGACCTGGCGGGCTAGCCCAGGGGGCAGCCCCGTCACCATCCCGGCGACCAACGCTGCTCCGCCGGCAGTCTACGTCAGCCGCGAAGCCAATCTCATGGTGAGCCTGGCGGTAGACCGCGAGGGGGTCCCGCATCTGCTCTACGGACCGGAGTATGGCAGTGGCAGCGTGTCTCACGCCGTCCCGCGCGGTGTCCGAGGCTGGTGGGAGACTGACGGGTTCCGCCTGCCCGACAGCACAGTGTGGCTGCACCAGGCAGCGTTCGACACCCACGGGAACCTGCACGTCATGCTCTTCTCCGAGCAGCCCGGACAGTGGCTCGGGAACACTGCCATCCTGCGGGAGGCGGTCTGGGCCCCTGGAGGGACGTGGCAGCTACGCACGGTCGCCGACCTGACGCGGTACCGCCGGGGCTGCTTCATGCCGGCACTGGCCACTGGTGACCATCTGGAGTGTCTGTTCTACAGTGGACGCGACCTGGACCGGGCTACCACCGAGGCCGGTGTGACCGGCCATGTGGCGACCGACGTGTACTACGCTGACCTCACTGACAACTGGATGCAGCGCATCGCGCCACGCCCAGGCCCGAGGGTTGCTATCAGCACCCAATGGCAGACGCCGCTGCAGACATTGTCGCCGATGCCAGCCGAGGACATCGTCAGTCCTCCGCCGGGCGGCCGATAACGCCGGTAGTCGCTGTCGGTTGGGTATCAAGCAATCAGTCTGTCGTCGGCAGAGCTGGTCCGTGTTGTACGGGCCGCATCACCAGGTACACGCAGGCCGCCAGGATCAGGCTGGCGCCAAGCCCGAAGCCGACTGTGAAGGGTTCGTGGAAGTACAGCACGCCGATGGCGGCTGTCAGAACCGGTGTGGTGAGGCTCAGGAGGCTGCCCTGGGCGGCGCCGGTGTGCTTGTAGGCATAGGTCATGCAGAGCTGTCCTGCTGCGGCGAGCAGTCCCACCGCCAGGATGAGCCATAGCTGATGGCTTGTCAGCGGCGCCCAGCGCGTCGCCATCGGCCACGCCGCCAAGGCGATGCCGAAGAGGGATTGCGACCAGAAGATGTTCGTTGAGGTATCGGTCTCCCGGCAGCGCGTGACGGCGATGACGGCGACGCCGCTGCAGAAAGCGGAGATCAGCGGCACCAGATCCACCGCACGGAAGTCACGTCCATTGCCCCCGCAGATGAGCGTGGTCCCTGCCAGCGCCACCGCAATGGCCAGCCAGTGTCCGGGGCGCAACCGCTCACCGAGGATCGGGATGGCCATGAGCGAGGCGAAGACAACATAGGTGTAGCTCAGCATCATGGCCTTCGCCAGGCCGGATACAGGGATGGACCAGTACAGCAGCACGACCGCCAGGCCACCGATAGCCCCGCGCACTACCATCCACGGCCAGTTCACCCAGCGCGGGCGATCCAGCCGCAAGGCGAACAGCCCCACGCATACCAGCGCGCCGATGACAAAGCGGCCCATGACCGTAGTGTAGGCACTGACATCCGGCAGGCCGCGCACAAACGCGGCCATGACCGCGAAGAAGACTGCCGACAGGAGCATCTGAAAGACGCCCGACCGCAGTACTCTCACCGCGGCACGTCCACCCTTCGGCCCTCCCAGGCCGACTGGTACGCCGCAAAGACGACGGCCGTAACGTCTCGCGCCAACGCCCAGCCGGACATCGGCTCGCGGTCATGGATGATGCAGTTCACGAAGTCCTGGATCTCCTGCTGGTAGCCGCTGGCCCACGCCTCGTCGGGCGAGGCGAAGTTCCACCCCTGCCGCGTGCTAATCTTCTCGGCCAGGTACTCGTCTCCGAAGCTGTCATCCGCCGGGCCGTAGGCCAGGACCGCATCGGTGGGGTTGAGGTTGGCCTCAATGCGACCGTTGGACAGAAAGACCTGCATCCGGTTGTAGATGCCACCCAGCACCACATCCGACGAACACACGGTCGCCACCGACCCATCGTCGAAAGTGATGAACGCGCTGCCCCAGTCCTCGCAGTCCGCCAGGCCGGTCTTCAGGTACTTCCGCGGCTCGGCCACGAAGCTCTCGATGCGCGTCAGGAAAGCGGTCTCGGCGACCACCGAAGCGGGGCGGATGGGCTTGCCATAGCGGGCCAAGCCCTCGGCCCGCTTGATGTAAAGCGTGCCGCCGATGGGGTGGCTGCCCGTGCGCAGCAGCGCCCCGCCCCCGGCCAGGGCCCAGTACCTGGCGTAGGACGCATGGCTCCCCGGATGGCTCTCCTCGGCCACGATCCGCAGCACCGTTCCGCCGCCAGCCTCCACCAGTCGCCGCGCCTTCTGCACCGCCGGGGCATAGACCCAGTTCTCGGCATACATGAACTTCACGCCCGCCGCCCGCAGCGCCGCCTCCACCTCGTCACACTGCTGCATGACCGACGCCAACATCTCCGCACGTTCCACGAAGTTGCCGATGAGAGGCATCTCGCCTTCTGTGGGAGGGGTCTCTGACCCCGACCCCGCGCCGTCCCACAGCTCCCGCGTATACCCCGTGAAGGGCTTCTCGACGATGACGTGCTTGCCGGCCTGGGCGGCCAGCAGGGCCATCGGCGCGTGCAGGTTGGTGGGCGCGCAGACATCCAGCACGTCCAACTCGGTCTGCTCCAGCATCTCCTCAACGCTGGAGTAGACGCCCGGAATGCCATGCCTGCGCGCGAAGGCCTCGCGGCTCTCAGGCCGGGCCGAGGTTACCGCCACGACCCGCGCCTCGCAGCCGTGAACCTGCGCGAATGCCTCCGTATGAAAGTCGGCCGCAAACCCAGCGCCGACCATGCCGATGCGAACCGTAGACATCAAGGGCTCCTCGTATGTGTGTCTGATAAGCCATGGCGCCATGCCGCAAGAGGCAGGCCGGATCGCAGGCGTCCAAGTCCGGCGCCCGGCCTCCCCTCACTCACCGCTGGCGTCCCCCTAACTCCGGTGATGCCTGCTGCGCTTCCAGCGCCAGGGCTCATGGAAGTCGTAGAGGACGCGGAAGAGCGCCTCGGCGCGTTCGGGCTCGCGCCTGGCCAGGTCGGTCTGCTCCCCGGGGTCCGTCGGCAGGTGGTATAGCTCATTGGGCTTGCTGCCGCGGTGGTCTATGAACTTCCAGCCGTCGTCGGTGATGACCCCGGCGTTGTAGTTGAAGGCCCCCAGGAACAGGTGCTCCCGCACGCGATCGACCTGCCCGCGCATCAGAGGCAGCAGGTTGGTGCCGTCGAGCTCATGCGGCGGCCCGATGCCGGCGGCGGCGAGGACCGTAGGCAGGAAGTCCACATTGCTGGTCAGTCCAGGCACCCGCTGTCCGGCGGGCAGGTGTCCCGGCCAGCGCCAGATCTGCACCGTATGGGCCAGTTCCTCATAGAGGGGGTAGTTGAACTTGCGGATGGTGCCATGCTCTCCAAGAGGCACCCCGTGGTCGGAAAGCACGACCAGCAGCGTGTCTTCCGCCAGGTCCAGCTCATCCAGGACGGAGAACAGGCGGCCCATGTAGTGGTCGGTCTCGGTGGCGCAGGCGTTGGCCAGGGCGTGGATGTGCTCCAGGTCACCAGGCATGACCCAGTCCATCTCCGGGCCCATCGGCATGGGCAGGTACCGGCCGTCGTAACCGAAGCGCGGCTCGTACATGCTGCGCCAGGGCTCCGGGGCGTCCCACGGCTCATGGGGGTTGAAGTTGTCCAACCACAGAAAGAAAGGCTCCTGGCGGTGCGCCCGCAGCCACGCCTCGACCTCATCAATCATCATCTCGGGCAGGTACTTGCCATACTTGCGCAGGCAATACGCGCGGTTGGTCTTGGTCTTCGGGTAATAGAGAATCTCCTTTTCGGGGAAGCCTGGCGGGAAGAAGGCGTCGTCGTAGGGCAGCAAGGGCTGGTCGTCAATGGGCGGGAGGCACTTGCCCATGGGGAAGTGCCGAAACTCCTGGAACCCCCGGTCCATGCGGGCGCCACTGTTGAACGGAGTGTCGCTGAAGGCGGCGGTCCGATACCCTGCGGCCTGGAACAGCTCGGCGATGTGGAGGTCTCTGTCCTCCAGCTCCTTCCAGGGGCGGTTGGTGAAGGTGTAGGTACCCGCGACCAGCGCGGTACGGGAGGGGATGGTGTTAGGAAACTCAGCATAGCACCGCTCTAATAGCACGCCCTGGGCGGAGAGGGCGTCCAGGTGAGGCGTCTGTACCACGGATGGGCCATAGCAGCCCACCTTGTCGTGGCGCAGCGAATCCAGTACGACAACAAGCACGTTCACAGCGAAAACCCCTTCGTCAAGCACGGTGCGGCCGGTGCCGACCGGTTCACTTCGACTGGCGCTAGGCTATGCGCCCCGACCGCCCATCATACCTGCTGTCTGTTCCCGCGGGAAGGACTTAGTGGTGTCACCACGAAAAGAGCTTGCATCGCCCGGCATCCCATGCCTTCGTTTCGGAGGTGCGCACCATGAGCCCTCTCTTCCGGTACCTTGCCCTGCTGCTGGCTCTCATTGCGCCACTCACCGTGGTTGCTGCGCAACGCAGCCGGCTGCCTGAACGCAAGAAGCTCATCGAGTATGGCTGGGACGTGCCCACACCCGAGTACGTCCGGGCGCACATCCGCGAGATGGAGAAGAAGCCCTTCGATGGCGTCATCTTTCGCCTGAAGGGGCCCCACCATGGCAACATCTTTCAGGGCGGCAAGTGGAACGAAGCCGACTACGAGGCGGACTTCGCCGACCTCAGGGCCATCGAGTGGGAGAGGTTCACCGACAACTTCCTGATGATGTACGCCGCCTCGGATATGGACTGGTTCAGCGACAGCGACTGGGAAGGCGTACTGAGCAACGTCCGTCTTATGGCGCGGGCCGCCAGAGCCGGCCGCTGTGGCCTGGCCTTTGATGCTGAGCCCTATGGTAAGAACCCTTGGGCCTACCGGGAGCAGAAGTGGGCGCAGACGAAGTCCTGGGATGATTACAAAGCCAAGGCCTTCCAGCGCGGCCAGCAGTTCATCCGCGCCATCGAAACCGAGTTGCCGCGGTGCACACTGGTCACCCTGTTCACCTACAGCCTCTTCCGTGGTCATATGGACCAGAAGGATCCGGCCAAGCTCCAGGAGGCTCTGCAGGGAGAGGGTTACGGCCTGTACCTGCCCTTCCTGAACGGAATCCTGACCGCCATGGGGCCGGGCATCACGCTGACCGACGGCAATGAACCCTCCTACTACTACCAGGATTCCGAGTCCTATTTCAGCGTCTACCACGCCATGCGCCAGGGCGCGCTGAAGCTCATTCCGCGTTCCATGGTTGACAAGTTCCTGACCCAGACCCAGGCCTCGCAGGCGCTGTATATGGACTACGTCTTCGCCCGGGTGCCCTGGAAGGGCATTCCCGCCCTGTGGATGACACCCGAGGAGCAGGCCCAGTGGTTCCAGCACAATGTCTACTACGCGCTCAAGACCACCGACGAGTACGTGTGGCTGTACAGTGAGAAGATGAGCTGGTGGGAGAACCGGGATATTCCGCCGGGCATGGAGGAGGCGGTCAGAAAGGCACGGGAACTCATCGCCGGGGGACAGCCACTAGGCTACTCCATGGACGAGATCATGCAGCGCGTTCGAGCCAAGCAGGAGCAGGAGATCGCCGAGAAGCTGATCCGTCGGCGGGCAGACATCCCTCGCCTCACGAGCGCTCCGCCCGTGCTCGACGGAGACATCAGCGATCCGGCCTGGCAGGGGAGGGCGAGGCTCGAGCCCTTCGTGCCCACCTTCGGCAACGACCCGGATAGCCTCAAAGCAACCACTACCGCCTGCGCTACCTGGGATGACGCTAATCTCTACATAGCCGCGGATTGCGCCGAACCGGAAATGGTAGCTGTGAAAATCGTCGGCTCCGCGCACGACGATCCCGTCTGGGAGGGTGACAGTCTCGACATCATCCTCAGCGCAGACCCCGGGGGCTCGCCCTACCTCCACCTCATCGTCAACCCACGGGGCGTTCGTTGGGATGCCCGGTTCACCAGCGCCAACGACGTGTCGTGGGACCCCGACTGGCGCGTCGGTGCCCTACGCAGCAAGAGCGGCTGGGCAGTGGAGGCCGCGATCCCCTGGTCGGCCCTTGCCCTGACGCCCCAGCCGGGGCTCAGCCTGCGCGCCAACCTGTGCCGCAACCGCCGACCTGGCGGCGGCGAACTGTCTAGCTGGTCGCAAGTCGTCCGCGGGTTCCTCGAGCCCGAGCACAGCGGCGAATGGGTGCTGCGCTAGGGCCGTGGCCCTCAGTACGCCACCTGGTACTGCAGGCCCCAGTTCGTGAAACTGCCGCCCTTGCCGTCGTCGTAGCTTTCGGCCTGCAGGGTGAACTGATCGGCCTTGGTGCGGTACCACACCAGGCCGGCAGTGTCGCGGGTGAAGTCATCGCTGCCGCCGAAGTCATACATGTCATAGCGGTAGAAAACGGTGACGGGGCGGCTGCCCAGAGCATACTCGGCCTGGCCGTACCAGCCCATCACGTCCTTGCCCAGGTCCTCGCCATCATAGTACTCGGCCTGCAGAGCCCAGTGCTCCGGGAAGACGTACCGGGCGTGCAGCCCCAGCAGGTCGTCCTGGTAGTCAGTGAGTATGCCACTGGCTCGGTGCGTGCGGTCGGCGCTGCGGTAGCTTGCGCCGACGACGCCCTTGCGCGGCAGGGGCCACTGCACCCGGGCATACCACGCCTCGCTGTCCGTGTCCTTGTCTCCCTTCTTGTCCAGGTCCTGCCACCGCGTGATGCCGTCGGACAAACCGACCGAGACCTGAGGCCAGCTACCACTGGTCGGCATCCAGTGCAGATAGACGCCCGTGTCTCTTTCGCCAGGGAAGAGCTTGAGTGCGGCCTGAGACCGCTCCAGAGGGATGATCTTCGCGTTCGACATGGGCACCTCGATGCCGAAGGTGGCGCTGTTATACCCGAGCGTACTACTCAGCTCCTGCGTGAGCTGGTGCTCCAGATACCAGTTCTTGTACTCGATGCCCTTCACCCCGTTGGTGTCGTCGAAGCCGGCGATTTCAATCTGTACGCGCGCCTTGGTCCGCTCTCCGAGCTTGCCGTCCACCGTGAGACGCATGCGACGCAGGTCAAAGGTGTCCGGCATGGGGGATAGGTCGCTATCCCATTCATTGTACCGCATCTGCAACCAGCCACTGAACTTCAGTTCGGCTGCCCCAACCCCTCCGACGACCAAGAGCATGGAAGCGATGCAAGCGGCCCTTAGGACTCCTGTGGCACTCAAATCAGTCACCTCATTCCAACGGGTGGCACTGAGAGAGGGCCTCCGTCTGAAGGCCCCTGTTGGTGCGGCTCCCGCCTATGGTAGCGGAACAGTCCGCACAGGTAAAGCGCGATATTGGAGCATTGCACGCAAGAATCGCCGACGCCGGCGGAGGGACCCACCGGCGCCGATGCAGCTCAGCCGGGCAGACCGTAGCCCGTTCATCCCGGTCGGTAGCGCAAGGTGTGACACCTGCCGTGCAGATTAGGGCCTGCTTGCTCATGCCGTCCGACTGTGCGCTACCATATCATCTGAACAACGCGACGGTCGCGGATGTTCCAGTGATCCGCACCACATATCATGGCGTCTGTGCGGGCAACAGATGAACGGGTTGGCCCTGGTCCATCGCTACGGGGCCAGAGTCTCGGGCAGGGGGAACAGGTCGCAGCACTTCCGATAGATGTCATCGGGCAGCTCTATGTCGGCAGCCGCGATGTTATCCCGCCACTGGGAAACCTTCGTCACGCCGCCGATGACGGAGGTCACCGCCGGGTGCTTCAGACACCAGGCCAGCGCCAACTGTGCCGTGGTGATTCCCAGCTTCTCCGCCAGCTTGCCCAGCTTCTGCACCCGTCTGAGGTTGGCATCCTTCAGATACAGGTCGGTCATGATCTTGTTCTTGGCTTCGTCAGCTCCACGGCTATCAGGCGGCGGAGCCTGGCCGGGCAGGTACTTGCCGGTCAGCACGCCGTGGGCGAGCGGGGAGAAGACCACATTGCCCATACCCAACTTCTGGGTCGTCGGGAAGACCTCTGGCTCTGGGTTGCGCCAGAGCAGCGAATACCGTGGCTGATTGCTGGCCAGCGGTCGCGCGCCGATGCGGTACGCGGTGTCATAGGCTTCCTGCATCAGCGAGGCCGGCCACTCGCTGCAGCCCCAGTACAGGATCTTGCCCTCGCGCGCCAGGTCCTCCATGACGCGGATAGTCTCCTCCACCGGCGTCCCCGGATCGGGCCGGTGGCACTGGTAGATATCAATGTAATCAGTCTGCAGGCGCCGCAGGCTGGCATGGCACTGCTCGCGGATGTGCTTCGCCGACAGCCCCCGGTCGTTGACTCCTGGCCCCATGGGCGCCCAGACCTTCGTCGCCAGCACGAAGGATTCCCGCGGGTAGTCCTTGAGTATCTTGCCGAAGACCACCTCGGCCTGGCCATTGGCGTACGCATTGGCCGTGTCGAACCAGTTGACGCCCGAGTCGAAGGCCACCTTCACACACTCGGCAGCCACATCATCATCCACGTGCAGCCCAAAGGTCAGCCAGCTCCCCAACCCCACCGTACTGATCTGCACCCCCCACTTGCCCAGATGTCGGTACTGCATGTTCACTGCCTCCTCCGCATCTTAGTCACCACGCCCCTTCGCGCCGCGCCTTCCTGTGACCTGCCGGGGAGGAGCGCGGGTGGCGCGCAGTGAAGGGGCCACACGTTCGTCAGACCCGTGTAATGAACCGCCCTTCCGGTGGCACTATACAGACAGAGACTGGTCCGCACTGGCGGCCCCGTATTCCCCTTGCCGCCTCGCCGGCTTCCCTGTATCATCCCCCCGCCATGATCTTCTTCATCCTTGCGCCGCTGTGATTTGCCGCCTTCAGTCTCATCGTCCGCCAGTCCCAGCGCCTGCACCTGGATATGCTGGTGGTGGGCGCGACCAACTACGTCTGCGCGGCACTCGTTTTCGCCTCGCTCTGGGCGGTGCAGGGCGTGTCCGCCCACCCGCAGGTGACGCCGTTGGGGCTGGTCGCCGGGGTCATCTATGTCAGCGGCTTCTTCGTGCTCATCGCCACCATGCGCGATCGGGGGGTTTCCCTCGCGGCGGCGCTGATGCAGCTTTCGGTGCTGATCCCCATGGTCGCCTCGCTGCTGGTCTGGCACGAGGCCCTGCAGCCGATGCGTGCTGTCGGCGCGGTCCTGTGCCTGGTGGCGATGCCGCTGCTCGTGCTCGACAAGGGGGTCACGTCCGAGCCGCTGAACTGGCGGCGGGTGGTGCTGTTCGTGGGGATGTTCCTGATGAACGGGCTGGCGCTGCTGTGCTCCAAGGTGTTTGAGGCGATGGGCCTGCCGGCGCAGCTCTACCAGTTCAGCGCCCTGCTGTTCGGCACCGCGGCCGTCGGAGGGGTACTCGTCGCAGGGCTATGGCGCTGCAGGGTGACGGGTCCGGGACTGTTTTGGGGCGTGCTGCTGGGTCTCAGCAACGCCGGCGCGGTGCTCTGCCTGATCATGGCTCTCCAGCAGTACGCCGGCTTCGTCGTCTTCCCCGTGATCTCCGCCCTCAGCCTGGCCGCCGTCGTCATCTACGCGGCGCTGGTGTGGCGCGAGGTGCCGGGCAAGGTCGGCTGGATCGGCCTGGGGCTGACCGTCGCGGCGGCGGTGCTGGCGAATCTGTAGGGCAATGAGCGCAGGGGGCCACCGCCAGGCCTGCCTGGCCGTGAAGGACGAAGGCCCTGCCAACAGGGCTGGCAGTGGCCCCCGTGCAGGCGTCTTTCGTGGGCCTGCGAAGAACAGGCCGATAGGACGCTACCTCACCTCGACCTCGTACGTCACCTGGCCGTCAGCGCCCGGGGCGCCGCCCATACGGGTCAGCATGATGAGCAGATGCCCCGTCGCCGGATCCTCCACGAAGCCCCAGTTCGAGAGTTGCAGGTCCGAGCCGTCCTGGGGGCCACGGTCGTCAATGATCGTCACCGTCTCGCGCTTCAGGCCCAGCCGCTCCTCATCCAGCTCGGCCACGACCAGCGGGTAGCGCGGCGATCCGGCCCGTGGGCGGACGCGGCTGATGTTGCCGATCCAGTAGGCCTTGCCGGTCCGCGAGCTGCGGAAGAAGCTGCTAAGCGAGGTAGGCGACCAGAAGGGCCTGCCGTCACTGAAGGTCAGGGGCTCGGGTTGCGACCAGGTGCGGCCGTAATCGGTGGACAGCGTCTTCCACTTCCAGCATGGCACCCGTCCCGTCCGGTCACCCTCGTTGCCGCCCCGGATCGCCATGAAGATATGGCCGGGCTTGTCGCGCAGTTCCACCACCGCACACTCGCTCAGGCCCCCGGTGGACAGCTCCGGTGCCACGGCGATGGGGTCGGTAGCCTCCCAGGCCACATCGCCTCTCGCCTCGTCCCATCGCCCCAGCAGACAGAAGACGTTGCTGTAAGTGGACGTGCCCCTGGGGTTGTAGTACTCGCCTTTCTCGTCCAGCGGCGCGTAGTAGCAGGGCAGCAGAATGTCGCCATTGGTCAGGCGGAGCATCGCCGGGGGGAGAGTGGCGAAGCAGAAGCTGTTCTTGCCGATCCAGGTGTAACGTGTGGGGTGGATCGCCGAGTATTCCGCGCCCTGCTGGATCAGCGGCCGCTCGGTGTCCCAGGTGACCCCACCGTCCGTGGACAGGCAGTACCAGAGCTTGTAGTCCATGTAGCCGTAGATGGTGTCGTCAATGCCCCGGGTCAGGAGCTGCATGGCCACGCAGCGGCGGTCATCGAGCTTGAGGGGGAAGGTAAAGCGGTAGACGTTCTGGATGCTCGGGCCGCCGTCGGCGTACCGATACTCAGGCACCTCGATCTTCTCCGGCTTGCCGGCGCACCACACCTGCCAGCGCTGCATTTCCTGCGGATAGGCGGCGTAGTAGCGATCGGCGCCATTGTGTCGCGCCACCAGCCGAATGCCAGGATAGAGAGGATGGTCGAAGGCGAGGGACGGGTCTACTCCCTCGTCGGCGCCGGGACGTAGCGCGCTCACCGGTTCGCGGTCGGCGCGCGGGGACCAGCCGCCCTCGCCCGGCGCGAAGCCGCCTGCGTCGGTGAAGGCGACGTAGTCCCACTGGCAGCGCCACGTACCGCTCTGCCCCTGGGTGATGGGGCCGAGGATGAACCACGACGGGCTCTCGCAGGCCAGGGTCCGCACCGGCACCGGTCCCAGGCGCAGCCGGGAGCCGATGTAGACCCGCGCCTGCCGATCCTGAACCGTAAGACGGATGGCGTGGAAGCGGTCGCTCAGGTCCACGGCGATCGGCGGCTCCCGGCCGCCGCCGTTCAGCAGGATGAGTTGCTGCCTGCCCGCATCATAGCAGAGGGACAACAGGCCGTATTGGCCCTCCTTCTCGGCGCGCCAGCCAACGTAGATAACGGCCTCATACTGCGGGGAGGGGGCGACGCCGGAGACGTGCCGAAAGCCCGTCTCCAGGCTCCAGTTGGTGTGGTCGGTGATGTCGACGCCGGTGTCCCACATGAAGGCGCCGGCCTCGCGAATCGTCCCGTCTTGCACACGGCACTCCAGCGCCCCACCTTCCAGACTCCAACCCGTGGCGGCACCCGGCGTCATGGCCGGCATGCTCCACATGAAGGGGCTGTGGTAAACGTCCGTGGGGTCGTTGCCGAAGGTCTCGGTGAAGCGAGAGGCCACGCTTACACCTCCGGCAAACAGAGAGATCAGGCAGGCCAGGAGTGCTGTCCGTTCAGGTCCCAATACCTAGCCTCCCGCCTGGGGCGGGAGCGCGATGGGCCCGCCCTCCGGGTGTATCTCGATCCCGCCTTCGCGCTGAAGGTCCTCAAGTGCGATCGTCCCCTGGTCTCGGGTAATCAGTATCAGGTCGGCGGTCCGGGCGTGTTGGATGCTTACCCGGGCCTGTCCCTGGGCGGTGATCTGTCCCTTCACCGGGTCACCCTCCGCGAAGCGCCCGATCGAGACGTTGCGCAGCAGCAGCTCAACGGGTGCGTCGGACCCGGGCTGCCCCACGTCCACGGTTGTGGCGGTGGTGGCCGCATTGTACGTTCCCTCGTCCCCGATGACCTGGCACTTCCCGTCGAAGACCATCAGTTCGCAGATCAGGGTCTGGCCGGAGATAGTCACATCGGTCTCCGGCCCGGACAAGTAAACCCCCCAGCAGAAAACGTTCACTGGCTCGCCGAGGGTCCTGAAAGTCACGTTGCCGACCGTGAGTGACTGGTTCCGCGCCTCCCCTGGCCAGGGCGTGGGCAGGCGATAGCTGCCCTTGAGGTTCCAGCCCAGGATGGACGCGATAAGCCACGGGCAGCGCCGCAGGGTGAGGGTCACGGTGGGGCCGGTGTTGGTGATGCCGCTGGCGAAGAGGAACCAGTGCGGGACGCGAGTGTTCACCAGCTCCAGGCGGAACTCGGCGCCGGGGACGTTGCTGGCGTCGTACACCTGCGTGAGTGGCGTGTCGTTGGGAAGGTCCAACACCGCGTCGACGGGCCCCGCGTTGGCGTTGGCGGTTAGCGAGACCGAGTACTCACTATCCTCGATGACCACGTCGCCACGGCCGGTCATGATGATCGTGTCGGGGTAGGGGCCGGCGATCAGCCGTCGTGCCCGGAGCCTGCCGACCTCCGGGCCGCTGCCGAAAGTGATGCCGTAGCAGTACCGGACAGCGGTGTCGGTCGCCTCCCAGTCACCGTTGGTCAGCTCGATGTTGGCCTGCCGCACGCGGCCATCGCGGAGGCTCCCGCCGATGGTGGCGTCGTGGGTAACAAGCTTGCCGCCTTCCCAGCGCCAGTTGTAGTGCCGGGAGTACTCGCCCGCCAGCTCCACCTGGGCGTTCTCGATGACAAGAGTGCCACCTTTATGCAGGATGACGCTGCCCACGACCCGGTAGGCGGCGTCGCGCCACTCCACCCGGTCCCGGATGTGGACATCGCCGGTGATCTCGCGCAATGGCTGGGTAGCTCCGGGCAGTGTCTCCTCAGCCCGGCATGGCCGGCCCGCAGACAGGCCGGCCATGCTCAGGCTCGCCACGACAATGAGCGCTGGGCGCTCGCAGCCCATGCCCCGCAACTGCTCCTCCTATTCCGGCTTACGCGCCGCCTTTCCCTTCTCGATGGCGGCCGCGAAGCCCGAGGACTTGCTGGTAATTTCCACCTTCTCCATCTTGTCGCCCTTCTCCAACTGCTCGGCGACGGCCATGCCGTCAATGACCTTGCCGAAGACCGAGTGCTTCATGTCCAGGTGGCCGGTAGCCTCAGGCCCACCCAGGCAGATAAAGAATTGGCTGCCGCCGCTGTCAGGGGCGGCCGTCTTGGCCATGGACAGCATCCCCTTGTCATGCTTGAGCTCCTCGGTGACCTCGTCGGGGATGGTGAACCCCGGGCCGCCAGAGCCATCGCCCTTCGGGTCGCCGCCCTGGGCGCAGAAACCGGGCTCGATGCGGTGGAATGTCAGGCCGTTGTAGAAGCCATCCTGCACCAGGGCCAGGAAGCTGCCTGCGGTGATGGGAACGATCTTGTCATAGATCTCGCACGTGATGACACCCTTGGGCGTGGTGATCTTGACGATCGTCTTGTCTTCCTCTCCGGGCTTGGTGGCCGCTTCTGCGGCTGGCTGCTCAGCGGCCGAGGGCTCCGGCTTGAGACTCTCATCACCTGTTGGCGGTAACGCCTGACTCGAGGCCTCCGTCGAGGGCGGCGGCGCCTTGGGGCCGCAACCCACCAGCCCAAGCAGGAGAGCGAAGACCAGCGCAACGAGGACAGCAGAAGACCTGGACATACTTGGTACCTCCCAGAGTTGGGCGGCCCTGCATTGGGTCGCCTCCCCCCCATGAAACATGACTGCTGGCCGGGCGTCAAGGCCGACGCGTGAGTCGGCCTACAGCTTCCGGGCGTACATCACGTAGTTGATGAGGGGCTCAAAGCCGTTTTTCTCATACACTCGTCGGGCTGGCGCATGGCCCTCATTCAGGCCCGTACCCACGCAAGCATACTCCATGCCGGCTTCGCGAAAGAGCTCCAGCACCCGCGCCACCTGCAGGGTACCGATGCCACGGCCACGGGCGGCCAGAGCCACCCCGTTGTAGTGAATGGTGCCCACCTTGCGCGCGCTGGTCATCTGGTAGCTGACGAACCCCAGGATGACACCGTCCTCCTCGGTGACGAGTACGTTGTCCATCTCGTCCCACAGACGACTCATGACTTTGGGAACCAGCCAGCGGTCCCACGCTTCGCCACCCACGGCACCGTATTTCTCCTCCAGGGCAAAGTCCGAGCCGATGGCCCATATCTCCTGGACGATCTCCTGGATGCGCGGCATGTCAGACAGAGTGGCAGGACGGATGCTCAGCGGCACGGTAGTCACCTCCAAAGCGGCGGCAGCACCAGGGCGATGCGTTGGTCCGGGCCCGCGGGCGAGGGGCCGCTTCGCCGTGGCTTCCCGCCCGGCCCTGCCTGTGATATACTTCCCTTGCAGTCTACATCCCTTCGTGGCACTGGTACTGCGTCAAGGCCAACCCGGCGGTGCTGCACCCCCTGCTGGGCTACTACCGCCAGAGCGACCGCGAGACCGCCGACTGGCACATCAAGTGGGCCCTGGAGCATGGCGTGTCCTTCTTCGCCTTCGACTACTACTCCCAGGGCGGGTCGCAGATGCTGGAGGACGCCCTGGATGTCTTGCTTCGCTCGCGCTTCACCAGCCAGTTCCGCTTCTGTCTGACCTGGTGCAATGAGGGTCCGCCGGACCGCATGACCGCAGAGGAGCTGGACCGCTTTGGCGACCTGGTGATTGCCAGGTACCTGAAGCACCCGTCCTACCTGCGCCTCAATGGCAAGCCGGTGGTCATGTTGCTCAACGGCTACAACTTCGTCGCCGGTTTGGGGGTGGAGGGAGCGCGGGAGGCGTTCGCGGCGCTTGAAGCAAAGTGCGTGGCGGCCGGCCTGCCCGGCATGCACCTCGTTTTTGGGCACGGCGGCATCCAGAACGCCCAGGCCCTGGACGACTCGCGGGCGGCCGGAGTGCAGGCCTTCAGCCTGTACAACTTCCCCTATATCGGCACCTCGTTCACCGGTCCGGGGCAGCCGGGCGCGGAGGCTCCCTACGCCGATCTGGTGGTGCGCGGCGAGGAGCTGTGGCAGCACTGGCGCAACGTCACCGGCGGCAACTTCTGGCCCACGGTCATGCCCGGCTGGGACCGCCGCCCGTGGACCAAGGACCAGGATCTCGTCCGCACCGGCAGCACCCCCGCGCTGTTCGCGCAGGCACTGCGTGCGGCTCGCCAGCATGTGAACAGAGATCGCATCGTGATGATCGAGGCGTGGAACGAGTGGGGAGAGGGCTCGGTGCTGGAGCCCAGTGTGGAGCACGGCTTTGCCTATCTGGACCAGGTACGTCAGGTTTTCTGCCCGGGAGCCGGCCCGCACCGGGACCTCAGCCCGGCGACGACAGGCCAGCGTGCGCCGGTCTTCGACTTCGAGCTTCCGGCCGTGGACACTTGGCGCTTCTCCCGCAGCCTCGAGGGCTGGGAGCGCGCCAACACGACGGAGCCGGCTGTTACCGCGGGGGCACTGGTGGTGACGAGCACCACCGCCGACCCGGCCCTGCTGAGCCCGCCCACGTATCTGCGATGCGCGGAGTACTCGCGCGTGTCCATCCGTCTGCGGGCCGCGGTGCCAGCCGACAGCGCGGCGACCACGGCAACCGGCCAGTTCTTCTGGTCCACAGTGGAGCGGGCCACCACCGACGCCACCGGCGTCAAGTTCGCGGTGGCGCTTGACGGTCAATGGCACCAGTACGTTCTGGAGCTATCCGGAGTACCGACGTGGGCAGGCACAACCGACCGCGTACGCCTGGACCCTGTGGACCTGTCGGGCGTCACGGTGATGGTGGACGAGGTGCGACTGCTCCGGCGCTGACTCCACAGGGCTAGGGCTCCAGCTCCAGCCCCACAAGGCGGCTGTCGGTGGTGGCGACGCCGATTTCGGCGCGGCCATCGCCGGTGAAGTCTTCCACCAGCAAGCCGGTCACATCCGCTCCCACATTGGCTGTGGCGATTGCCTGCCCGGCCGCATTCAGCACCCAGACGCTCCCCTCAGCCCCGCCGGCGACGATCTCCGGCGTCCCATCGCCCTGCAAGTCGGCAACCTTGAGGTCGAGCACTGCATTGCCGAGGTTGGCACGCCAGAGCGTCTGGCCCGTGGCGTTCAGGGCCAGGACGTGGTAGTTGCGGCTGGCCACGAGCAACTCCAGCGTCCCGTCACCGTCCAGATCGTGCATGACCGTGGCCGTCACTTCCGCCCCCAGGTCCAGGTCCCAGGCTCTGTCAATGCCAAAGGTCTGGCAGCGCACCCCGCCGATGCGTGACCCGGCCACCAGTTCCGGCTTTCCGTCGCCGTCCATGTCGCCGGCGGCCACCGTCATGGCGGCCGCGTGATAGCCAACGCTGACACTGCCCAGAGCCCGCCCATCTCCGGAGAAGAGGTTGGCATCGTTGTACGTCGTGCCCACCAGGACGGCCTTCTGCGCCTCACCTGGAATCGTCACGGTAGCAATCGAGGTCGGCTGGTGCGCCCAGTTCAGCCTGCCCCACCTGAGTTGCCCATTGCTATCGAACACGTAGACGAACCAGTTGCCGGAGCCGGCAATGACCTCGCCTTTGCCGTCGCCATCCAGGTCCTCACACTTGACCACGCGGAGCAGGCCCTGTTGGGGCTCGACCTCGGGGGCGTAAGCGTCCCTGGGGCACTGCGCTTGCCACAGCGGGTTGCCATCAGCATCGTAACAGAACAGGCCAGTCCCCGCGCTCACGACGACCTCCGGCTGGCCATCTCCATTGAGGTCCGAGGCATCGAGCGCCAGGGCTGGAGCGGGCAACCCGACCTCCCAGACCAGACGCCGCGGGCCACCCAGGAGCAGCAGTCGGCTCCCGGAGGCCACGGCCGCGTAGCGGCGTTCGGGGCGAAGGCCAGGGAGGGAGCGCATCTCCGTCACCGGGTGCCGAACACGCGCGACCACTGCGCGTGGCTCCACGGGCACCGGGAAGACCTCAAAGGACCGGATGGCCGTGCGCATCTGTCTGAACCTGGTAATCAGGAGGCGCAGTCGCATCGTCTGGACGGGCGCGAAGGTATGCACCCATTCGGCAGTATCAACCCCCTCGATGCTGTCATCCAGCGAGACCCATCGCTCGCCGTCCCAGCGCTGCAGGTCCTGGCCATCGAGGGCCGGGGCATAGGGGAGGCTGTAGTACGAGATGCGGACCTGGCTGATGGTCTGCGGGGTGTCCCAGACCACGCCAATGTCCTTGGGCAGGTCATTGGCATGGGGGGCGGTGCTGGGGACGGCGCTGTAAGTCTCCGGGTCACCGTCCATGGCGCGCCCGGGATCGGACCCGGCGCTCCCCAGGCTCCAGCAGGCCGCCCTGCCCGTGCGGGCGAGGTCCGCGATCGGCTCTGTCCGCTCCGGCGGAGCGCCGACCGGCATGTGCACGGTCTGCCGCACGCGTTCGGCCAGGTCATAGCTTCCCAGGATGCGCAGTCCGTCGGTGTTGCCTGGCCGCTGCGCCAAGGCAGCCACGCGTCCCTGATGGGCAGCCAGGCAACTTTGCCACTGAGCCATCAGGCCCGGTACTGCCGGTGCCTGCAGCGCCGAGGAGAAGGCCAGTTGGTGCAGGCCGGCCGGCGTCTCCACTGTGCCCAGACCGTCCTCCCAGCGCAGGCGAACCCTCTTGCCATCCAAGGTGGCCACCTTGCCGGGGGCCATCAGCAGGCTCAGCCGTGTGCGCCGCGACGCCTCGATGGTCGCCCGTCCAGCCGCCAGGTCGGCAACGATGTTGACCGGCTCAGAACTGGCAAACCAGACGGCATCAGGAGCGACCGACGTCCCTGCGGCCAGCGTAAAGCCCGTCGAGGTGATCGCGAACATCGCGGCTTCCACGGCCGGGAAGCCATCGTCGCCGCGGCGCAGTCCCGCGTAGATCACGTCGCGGCCGTCATGCACCAGAGCACTGGCGGGCCCGGCCTGGGCCACCTGGACCGGGAAATCATCGGGGCCGTCAGGCGAGTAGAACAAGTTGATGAAGCAGGTACGTCCTCCTGCCGCCAGCGTCGCGGGCACCGCCTGGACGATGGCGTGTCGGTCAGCAGCCGGCGGGTTGGTGGCGGTGCGACGCAGGGTGGCCCCACTGGCGTTCAGCAGGGCGAAACGCGCTCCCGGCTGGGTGGCCAACACCCGGTCGGGCTGTACGGACACCTCTCCGAGAGTGCGAAAGACGAGCTGCAGGCCGTAGTCGCCCGCCTCGCGGGCCTCCACTTCGTCCAGACACAAGAAGTAGGACCGCTGGCGGTTCCAGACGATGTTACGGCGCCAGTCCAGACCGTTGTAGTCGGTGAGTTGCGTCTGGCATAGCGCGAGGCCCTGGGGCGTCCCGTTGCCCCCATGGGCATGTCCCAGGTCCACGCGGTGCTCCAGGGTAGCGAAGCGGGGCACCGGCGCGAAAAGCCCGTTGCGGAAGACGGCCAACGTGTTGTGCTCCAGAACATCTGGCACAAAGTAGCCATTGTCGAAAAGCAGCGTCCGACCGTTGTCCGTGTAACAGACAAGTGCATTCCCATCGGGGTGGGCGTGGTACCCGTGGGAGATGCCATCAAGCAGCAGATACGGGTCATCGGCCGAGAAGCTGTCGCGGAAGGAAATCTTGTCAAAGCATCGCTCGTAAGGAGGCAGGGCTTGCTGGTCCAGAAGCCGGTCGGCGGCCGTGCCGGAAGCCAGAGCCGCCGACGCCTGATCGTAGATCCAGCGGTCCAGCGGCTGCACCTTGATCCCCAGCATGTCTACCGGTTCGACCGGGGCAATCTGGTTCTGGCGCAGATAGGTGGAGGCATATTCGCCCGCCAGCAGGCCCTGGTTGGGCATCCGGTCCAACAGGTAGCGGTAGCGCCCATCCTGGTAGTACCACGTCGCCACGCGCAGAAGTTGCGGCCAATGCCCGACGTCCTGCAACGAGCTGATGTCGCCGAAGCCACTGGCGAAGCCCAGGTTGTTGATGATGGTCAGCGCATAGTCGGCCGCCCGGCGCAGATGGCCGCTCTCCAGCCACGTCAGATCAGGGCGGCTGAGGGCGTAGGAGAGCAGATCGTGGTAAGTGATGGAGCCGTACCCCGGACAGTCCTCACGGCATTTCCAGAACCGCGCCTGACTGCGAAAGTAGGCCTCACACCAGGCGTACAGGCCGCCGACATCTACGTTGTAGTACTGCTTGAAGTAACGTGCAGCGGCCCAGTTGGCGCGTGCATCCCAGTTGTTGCCCTTGGGGATAGGCTGGGGCTCGAAGGCCTGACCGGCGTTGGGGCACTTGTGGGCATACTCCCAGAAGAACTGGGTGATCTCCAGCCGGTCCTGAGCCGAGAAGGCGGGCGCCTCTTCGATCAGGTCCCAGATGAGCGGCAACAGCACACTGCCCCGGGCGTCTGTGATGCGGTCCATGCCACGGACGATGCCGGCGAGAATTGGGATGCCCTGCCGGAACATCTCGGCTGAGGCGGGATCGCCCGTCGCATGGTAACGCAAGCCCGCCTCGGACAGGGCCGTGGCGACCGTCCGGAAAGGCGCACCTTTCAACGCCTGCACCCGGGGGGCCACGCTTTCGGGCTCATCCACCGCAGGCTCGCTGTTCTCCACCTGCACGCGCAGGGTGAACGGGACTTCCAGCGTTGGCCCGGCCGCCAAGCCCGCGAGGAAAGCATCCACCGCTAGCCCAACGCCGGCGGCAGTGCTGCCGCCGAGGTAAAGATAGCTCCGGTCGCCGCCCCAGGGCGAATGGACTGTCCGCAGTTCGTAGCCGCCGTCACCGGGCCAGATGTCGTCGGACATCACGTAATGCTGCAGGTAGAGGGGAACCACCGCCGGGTTGTTCGCGAAGTTGCCCAGCAGGATCATGTTGGAATTGCGGTAGTCGCCCTCGGTCACGCTCTCGGGCCTGCGCAGCGGCAGGGCAGTGCCGGTGAGTTCTTTGAGCCGCGCGTTGAGGCGGCTGACCAAGGCTGTGAAGGCCTGCGTCTGGGGGGCCACGATGAAGGCCTGCGGTCGCCCCTCGCGCACCAGGGACACCGTCAGCGCGTAGGGTTTCATTGGTGGCGGGGGGGGGATGTCCCCGTCCGCGGCCAGCGCGACGCTGGCGACCATGGCAAGCCCAAGCAGGGGAACGCCGATCAGCCGCAACGATGGCATGGGTCGCAAGCTCCGGTCTGTCTCGCAGTCAGACGGTTCGCCCGGCCTAGCCGGCAAACCACCTCGGGTTCAGGCTGCCAAAGATGCGGTCACGGGAACACAGGTCGCCAAACCAGGCCCACTCCTCGCGGCTGATCTCTTCACCGCGGCCATATCGCCGGGCCAGGTCGGCACAGCGGGCAAAGTCGCTGTGGTGGCCGTGCAGTCGGTGGGTCGCATAGTCCACGGCGGCACCGGTTGTCATCAGAAACTGCCAGTCCGAGGCTTCCAGCAGCAGCAGTTCGCGGCAGGCTTGGCTGATGAGCCGGTGGGCGGTGTCGTCGTGCCCGAAGCCATGGTCGCGGAAGAGAGCCTGAAGGTTCCGCTCCGCGTCATAGACCCGCTCCCACGTCCAGCGAGTGTTCTCGTTGAGCCAGACCCAATGCCCGCCGCCTGCCCCCCAGCTCCCCTCAGGCAGGGCGATCGCCGCCGTGGGCTCCTCTTCGCGCAGATAGTCACGGCACTGCATCACCTTCAGGTCCGGGTCGTGGTGCATCCAACGCAGAGCTGTCACCAGCCAGCGGGGCCCCTCATGCCACCAGTGCCCAAACAGCTCAGCATCGAAAGGCGACAAGACCACCGGCAACCGTCCATCGGGCCGCGGTGCATGGCGGAGCGTCTCCTTCACCGTCCACAGGAAGTTCCCGGCGTGAATCGAGACGCGCTCCATGGCCCATTCGGGATGATAGGGCTGCTTGCTGCCCAGGTCTCCAGAACCGTCGGTCACACGCCAGTACCGGTGGTCGCCCGGCATGTGTTTCTTGTGGAAGTCGAGGTAGTTCGCGTCACCGGGGTAGCCGACGTCGCCGCTCCAGACCTTCTGTGACGTCTGCGGGTCGCGGAACAGGCCCGCCACCGGCGGATGGTCCTCAAAGTGATGGCCAATGAAATAGGGCCGGTAGACCGTCTTGGCTCCCAGCGGATCACCAGAGCGGTAGATGTGGCTCCAGAGCTTGCCCAGACTGTCATGGTGAGCCGTTTGGACAGGCAGGGGGGCATGGGGCTCCAGCATGTGGCTGTCCACAATGAAGTAGTCATAGCCGCTGGTGCCCAGGATCTCCTCCAGCCCTTTGCGCCAACGTGGCAGCTCCTGCGGCAGCGGCGGCGGGGGCGCCCAGTTGGCCCGGGGGCGATACGCGCACTCTGGCAGCCAGAAGCCCCGGGGGCGGCGGCCCATGAACTGCTCGTAGGTGGCCACGCCCTGCTCGATCTGCCCCCGGATGTTGGCGTCGTCGTGCAGGAGCGGGAGATAGCCATGGGTCGCCGCAGAGCTCATGATTTCCAGTCGCCCGGCGTCCTGGTGCTGGCGGAACTGGTAGAGCAGGTTGCGGCTGTAGCGCTCGCAGAAGGAGTGATGCAGAGCCCGGTAATGCTCTTCCCAGCGCTGCGCCAGCCAGGCCAGGTGACCATCGCCACGATGCTGGAACTCAGCGATGTTCTGCTCCGCCTGCCAGCGCCGCGTATCCAGGTACCCCGGGAACCACTCGGCGAACCGCTCGTCGGCCAGTTGCTCCATGGTCACCGGAGTCAGTCCCAGCGTGATGTTGGCCGGCAGGCCTTCCGCGGCCAACTCCTCGAGCGCCCACAGCAGCGGGATGTAGGTATCCGCCGCGGCCTCGAAGATCATGTTACTGCCATGGGGCCAGGTGCTATGCCCCAGGACGTAGGGGATGTGACCGTGCAAGACGATGCAGATGGCGCCAACAGGTTCGGACATGGGAACTCCGGGATTGGAAGCGGCGTGATGCAGTATAGCCGATGCAGGGCGCAGAATGGACACGACTGAGCGCTTCTTTCTCCGCCAGGACCGGCGTTCCTCCGTGAGGCCCTGTTACCGGGGGCCCGAGTGTGGTATAATGTAAGCGCGGAAAATGTGGGGGCGATCGGTCTTGACGGGGAGCTTGGACGGGGCGAGATAGCGAGCGCAGGTCGCCGACACCTGCTGAAACCCGGCAAACCAATAACTGCCAACAACGAACTGGCACTCGCAGCGTAAGCTGCGCGCCCGGCGGGTCTCGCTGATCAGGCCTGCCAACGGCGTCATCACGATCGGCTAGCCATTGTCCGGCCCTCGCTCGGGGGCTGGCAGGCGAAACGGAATCGAGCTGGCCGCTGAGGACCTCGTGCGCGTGGTCCGCCGCGGCGAGGTCTGAACGCGCACTACGCTCGTAGAAGTCTCGTTTCGTTCCTCTTCGGACGCGGGTTCGATTCCCGCCGCCTCCACCAGCCTTCGTAAGCTCGGTTCACGCCGGCTGACCTTGCAAAGGCTGTGCCGCTCTGACTGACCTCGAGGTCGGGTCACCATGTCCACCACCCACATCATCCTCCTGGTCGTCCTCCTTCTGGGCCTGCAGGCGGCGGTGTGGGTGGCAGTGTTCCTGCGGCTGAAGCGACAGCGGGAAGCGCTGGAGCAGGAACTGAGCAGGACCGGTGAGACCGTGCTCATTGGGCCGCAGCGGGGGCATTACGCCGGCGGCACACCGCCCCACAGCATGGTGAAGTCGATCGGCGTCATCGCCCTGACGCGGAGTCGTCTCGTCTTTCTGAGGCCGCTGGGCCCCCCGATCGAGGTTCCGGTCGCCAGGATCGCCGAGGTCGGCGAAGGCAAGTGGTTTCGCGGGCACTACCGCGGCGGGCGGGCCTTCCTGGTCCTCAAACTGGATGACGGCAGTCAGGTGGGTTTCCAGGTGCGTGAGCACCACCGCTGGCGCCGCGAGCTGGCGGCCCTGATGCCCGGGGCCCAATGAACCTGCCACGGACTTGGACCGCTCCCCCTGCTTCTGGTATCATAGACCCCTCTCACCATGATTCTCCAGGCTGACCATATCACCAAGAGCTACGGCGCCACGGCAGTGCTGTCCGATGTCTCGCTGAAGATCGAGGCCGGCGAGCGCGTGGGGCTGGTTGGCGTCAATGGCGCCGGCAAGTCCACACTGCTGAACATCCTGGTCGGGGAGCTGGCCGCGGACGAGGGTACTGTCACCATCGCCCGCGACGCCCGGATTGGCTACCTGCGCCAGGACAGCGGGCTGCAGAGTGACCGTACCATCGAACAGGAGTTGCTGGATGTGTTCCGCCCGCTGGTGGAGGCGCGGGAGGAGCTGCGCAGGTTGGAGGCGCGGCTGGAGGGTGATGACGGCCTGGGCGCGTCAGCCCCGGGCCCGCCGGGTCGCGGTCAGGTGAGCGCTCCTGCCACGGAAACTGCAGACCACGAGGCGTTGTTGGCGCGCTATGTCGCATTGTCGGATTGGTTTCGGGCGCAAGGCGGCTTTGAGATCGAGGCCAGGATTGCCAACGTTGTGAGCGGTATGGGACTGGGGCATCTACCCCGCCACCTGGTGGTCAGCAGCCTCAGCGGCGGGCAGAAGACCCGCCTGGCGCTGGCCAGGCTGCTGCTGGAGCAGCCCGACCTGCTGGTCCTGGACGAGCCCACTAACCACCTCGACTTCCCGACGCTGGCCTGGCTCGAGGGGCACCTGCGGGCCTATCCGGGCGCGGTCATGATCGTCTCCCATGACCGTTATTTCTTGGATGCGCTGGTCACCAGCATCTGCGAGCTGGAGCGCACGAAACTCAACCGCTACACGGGCAACTACACGCGGTTCGTGGAGCAGAAGGCTCAGAACCGAGAGCTCCAGCGCAGGCGCTACAACCAGCAACAGCAGGAGATTGCCCGAACACAGGAGTGGATCGAACGACACCGCGCTCGCGCGACCTCGGCCCGAGCAGCTCAAAGCCGGATAAGGGCGCTCGAGAGGCTGGAGCGCATCGAGCACCCCGATACTGAACTGCGTCAAGCCCGCTTTGCGTTCCGCGCCGGTGAGCCCTCCTACCGGGATGTACTGGTGGTTGACGACCTGCAGGTGTCTGTGGGGCACGGTGAGAGCCGGAAGGTGCTGCTCACAGGCATCGGCCTGACACTCCAGCGTGGCGACCGTGTCGGCATCATCGGTCCCAACGGCATTGGCAAGTCCACACTCCTGAAGACGCTGGTCGGGCGGCACGAGGCTGACAGCGGCACTGTCCGCTGGGGCGAGCGTGTGCGGCTGGGCTACTACGACCAGGAGCAGTGCGAGCTGGACCCGGACTTGACCGTGCTGCAGCAACTCCGGCACTGGTTCCCGAAGGTGCCGGAGGAGCGGCTGCGCAACGTCCTGGGGGGGTTCCTGTTCAGTGGCGAGGAGGTGCTCAAGCCGACACCGGCGTTGAGCGGCGGGGAGCGTGCGCGCGTCGCTTTGGCGCGGCTCATGCTGCAGGAGCCCAACGTGCTGCTGCTGGACGAGCCCACCAATCATCTGGACCTGGCGAGCAAGGAGATGCTGGAGAGCGCACTGCAAGGCTATGACGGCACACTGCTGTTTGTGTCGCATAGCCGGTATCTCCTGAACCGACTGGCAAGACGAATCCTGGAGATGTCGTCGACCGGCCTGAAGGCCTACGAGGGCAACTATGATGCCTATGCGGCGCGCAAGGCGGCGGAGGCGGAAGCCGAGGCGGCGGCCCTGGCCAACCGCACAACGGCACAAGTTCGCGCGGAACAGCCTGCCGAGCGCGCGCAGTTCGAGGCCTCGCGGCGCTCCCAGCGGGACGAGGAGTTGCGGCGGCGCAGGGTTGCCCAGCTGGAACAGAAGATCGAGCAGTTGGAGGCGGCCATTCGCCTCATCGAACAGAGCATGGCTGCCCCGGGCGTGGCCACCGACCCCGTGGCCCTGCAGCAGCGGTGCGACGTAGCCGAGAAGCGGCGCGGTGAACTGCAGTCCTGCTATGCGGAGTGGGAACGCCTGATGGCCGAAGAATGATGCCGGGGGGAGGTCCGACCACCGGTTGTGGCGCAAGTCCTCCGGCATGATACGCAGTGACCTGGAGTTCACCAGCGCCGGCGTGACCTGTCGCGCCTGGCTGTACCTCCCTTCGTCTGATGTACCCCCGGAGGGACACTCTTGCCTCGTCATGGCTCACGGCTTCGGCGGCACCCGTGAGGCGGGTCTGGCACCGTTCGCCCAGCAGTTCGCGCAGGCCGGCTTCGCGGCCCTGGTCTTCGATTACCGCCACTTCGGCGCCAGTGACGGCCAGCCGCGGCAGCTTCTGTCGGTGAGGCGTCAGCTTCAGGACTGGGCCTCAGCGCTGGCCTGCGCCCGGGCGCTGCCAGCCGTGGATCCGCGTCGCGTCGTGGTCTGGGGTACCTCCTTCAGTGGAGGGCACGCGCTGGTGGCGGGGGCGCGGGACGGACACGTAGCAGCGATTATCTGCCAGTGTCCCATGATGGACGGACTGGCGGCCTCGCGGGCAGTGGTGGGCTACGCGGGTGTGGCGCAGCTTCTGCGCCTCATCGGGCACGGGTTGCTGGACCTGGCCTGTGCCGTGGGAGGCGGGGCTCATTACGTGCCCAACGTCGGACCACCCGGTTCGGTGGCGATGATGACGTCCCCTGATGCCGAGCCCGGCTTTCGTGCCATGGCCCCCCCAGACTTTGACTACCGGGTGGCTGCCCGAGTGGGTCTGACCCTCTGGTCATACCGTCCCCTGCTGCACGCCCGCCGTGTGCGCTGCCCGGTCCTGCTGCTTCTTTGCGACCACGACAGCGTGGCGCCGGTCGCTGCAGCCGAGAAGGTGGCGCGAGCGCTCGGCCCGAAGGCAACCGTCCGGCGGTACCCGGTGGGACACTTTGATGTCTACGGCGGCGAAGCGTTTGCGCGTTCCGTCTCCGACCAGATCGCTTTCCTGCGGCAGCACGTGGGTTCCGCGCAAGAGCAAAGATAAGGTGAATGGCTCTATGAGGCACACGCGCTACCTCGCAACCTTGTCGCTGCTGGTGGCTGCGGCGCTGGCGGAGGCTCAGCTTGTCAGCGGCGGTCTTGACAATCTGGCCCAGGGCGCCAGCATAACAGCCTCTTCGGCCGCCGGCGCCCAAGGGGCAAAGTATGGCCCGCAGGACCTGGCGGACGACAACGAAGGCACCTGGTGGGCGGCCAACAACCGACCTCCGCAGTGGTTTGAAATGCAGCTCCCCGCACCGCAGACCGCGGACACCCTCGTTCTTGTGGGCGCCGACAACCCGACGCTTTACACGCAGGCCAAGTTGGTCATTGTCACGCCCGGTGACGGTGAGCCGGTGACTCAGGAGTTGGCGAACTCGCGGGGGCCCTTTGTCATCAGGTTTTCACCCACGCTACTGGACAGGCTGCGAGTGGACATCGTTGAGGTGCACGACCCCCAGAAAACGTACATGGGCGTCGCTGAAGCCTATGTGTTCAGCGACCCGGACAAGCGGGTGAGGATCAAGGTGTCTCCCACCGAATCGTGGCGCCATATCGACCTCACGGAAGTACCACGCGCCGAGCATCCATGCGTCTACCACACGCGTGGCGACGTGGCGGCGGCACGCCAGCGCATCCAGACTGAGCCGTGGGCCCGGGCCTACGCCGACAGCATCCTGGCCAGTGCCGACGCCGCTGTCGCCAAGCCTGACGAATGGTACCGACAGATGATGCCGGGCAAAGGGGCCTGTTTCGCCTATGGCTTTACCGGCTGCCCGATATGCCGGGCGAGTTGGGGCACCTGGGGCAGCGCCCGCTGCACTTGGGACAACCCCGGCCATGTGACCTGCGCCAATGGGCACGTGCTCCCTGACGCCGAGCACCCCGACAGCGGCGAGGGGTATCGAGGCCCCGATGGTCGCATCCACTACTTCGTGGGCTCGTGGAACGCCTGGGTGACTGAGAAACTCATCCACGAGTTTGCAGGGAGCTGCGCCCTGGCCTACGCCATCACGGGCGGTGAGAAGTACGCTGCCAAAGCTGCTCTCATCCTGGACCTGATCTCCGATATCTACCCCAGTTGTGACAAAGGGTCATGGGACTACCCCTCTAACCCACCCAGCGGCCGGCTGGCCCGACCGTGGTACCAGGTGGCGCGGGTCCTGGTGCGCCTGGTTGACTTCTATGACCTGATTTACCACAGCCCTTCGCTGGAGGAACCTTCGGTCACTGAGGGTCTTACCCGGCGGCAGAACATTGTCACCAACATGCTTAAGAACGGAGCGGCGTACTGCTACGAGCAGTCATTGCACGGCGGCCTGCACAATGGCGAGGCGGACTACATCCGGGGAGCCCTGGCGGTGGGCTGTCTGCTGGGCATCGAGAGCTACGTGCGGTGGGCCTATGACGGACCCTACGGTATCCTGGCGCTGGTGCACAACAACGTCTGCCGTGATGGCCGGTACTTTGAAACCTCCGTAAGTTACGCGGACCACAGCCGTGAGCTCTACCTGACCTTCTCCGAGCCGTTGTGGAACTACCGGAGCGCGGCCTACCCCAACGGCATCAACCTGTATGATGACCCGGTGTTCCAGTCCTTCTACACGGTGCCAGCGCTCTCGATCAGCATGCTGGGCCACTCACCGCGTTTTGGGGACTCGGCCCCCGATACCGCCTTCCTTGCACCCTCGCAGCTACCTAACAGCCCCTTCGACCAGCATCTGGCGGAGATGCTCTACGCGCGTTCGCGGGGCAGTGCGCGGGAGGAGTTCGGCAACCTGGTGCGCTTCCTGGCCGGGGGCGAGGTGGAGAAAGCTCGGGCGGGAGTGCCCGACAAGGAGTGGATGCTGTTTCATGCCGAGGCGCTCAGCGACGGTTCGGCCGAGCTACCTAGCTGGCTTGACCGGCGCATCTATGAGACCAACTTCTTCGGCCAGAAAGGGCTCGTCATGCTGCGCTCTGGCCGGGACGCCAATGCCCAGGGCGCTCTCATTCGCTTCGGGCCCTCGCTGAACCATGGCCATCTCGATGACCTGAAC
The DNA here is from genome assembly GCA_013178155.1 of Armatimonadota bacterium. GTDB lineage: Bacteria > Armatimonadota > Zipacnadia > Zipacnadales > UBA11051 > JABLXH01. The sequence goes on from JABLXH010000007.1 coordinate 51,628, forward strand.
CTCAACTACTACGGTCTGGGCTACGAGATGACCTACGACCTTGGTTACAGCCTGGGAAGCACTCACACCCAGGTAGGCTGGGCGAAGGCCACAGCCTCCCACAACCTGGTTGTCGTGGACGAAAGGAACCAGGGCCCGGACAGTGACCGCGACGGTAGCGGTGGCAGTCTGCACCTGGTCGCCGGTCTGCCGGGCCTGCAGGTGGCCGATTGCTCGGCCGAGTCAACCTACGCCAGCCTCGGGGTCACAGACTACCGGCGTCTCACGGCCCTAGTAGGTGAGGGTCGTGACACCTACCTGCTGGATGTCTTCCATGTCGTCGGCGGGAAGCAACACGACTACGTGTTCCACGCGCTCTCAGATGACGTGGATTTCGCCGGCGTGCATTTTGGAAAGAGTGCGCCGGGGTCGCTGGCCGGACCGGACATAGCCTGGGGTGACAAGCAGCTCAATGATGGCGACATGGCCGGCTACCCCAACAAGCCCTACTGGAACCCCCCGCCCGGCAACGGCTACGGGTTTCTGATGGCTCCCCAGCGCGCCCCGGCCCCTGCGGAGTGCACCGCCACCTGGCAGCTCCCCGGTAACCACGATCCTCGCCTGCGGGTCACCATGCTCAGCGAGCCGAGCACGGAACTCATCACCGCCTGGGCGCCCGGAATCTACCCGGAGCGACAGGGATCCTACGGCTCCCCGGCAGGCTACCCGAAGGCGCGCTACTTGCTGGCGCGGCGCCAGGGCGAGGCCCCCCTGGAGAGCACTTATGTGGCCGTCATGGAGCCGTACTCCAGGCCGCTGCCACCCCGCACTTTCGACGATGCCTATCTCTCCCGTGTTGCCACGGCCTCGGCGGGCGAGGTTCGGCCCATCCCCACGGCCAAAGTGTTGCTCTTTAAGGCCACGGGGCCGGACGACGAGCTGCGATTGCCGGTGCAGGTGCCGCAGACCGGCCGGTATCTCGTCCAGGCGGGTGTATACGGCTCGCCCAACTATGGGGCCGCTGAAGTGCGTCTCGACGGCCAGGTGCTGAGCCCACTGCTGAACGAGAACCTGCAGGCCGCGGGCGGCACACCGCTGGACATCGCTCTCGGGATTCATGAACTGACTGCGGGCGAGCATCGGTTCACCGTCCGCGTCGTGAAACCGTCGGGGGAGAACTACTGGATCGGGCTGCAGTACCTATCGCTGGTCCCCGAGGCAGAGGCCGCTGCTGCCCGGGCTTCGGAGCCCTTCCTTGCCGGGGCCCAGCGTCTCTCCAGCCCGCCCGGAACCGTGGCCGTCAGGGTCGGGCACCGCAGCGGCCAGGTGGACTACCTGCTCTACCGGCGAGACGGTGCAGAGCCCCTCTCCGTGTCCGGCGAGCATGGCGAGGTGGCCAGCGACGGCCGCTTCGTGCGCGCCAGCCTTCGGGGCAACCGGGTGGTCGGTCTCAACGTCATCGGTGGCTCGGTTAGCGTGGGAGAGACCCGCCTGGCTCTGGCGCAGTCGGAATGGCGAGGAGCCATTGCCAGAGTAGACTACGAAACCAACAGGCTCTACACCGAAGTCGCCCTCCCCGACGACGGCCGCCTCGACGGCGAGCCAGTCTACCTGAGCAATCCCCGCTACTCACGCAACACGGTCTACCGCATCGCTGGCGTCCGTCGGGAGGGCTCCGGGTCGGTCATTGATCTGGGGCGATCGTCCCTGGTGCTGGGTTTCGCCGACCTGGACGACGACCCGCTTAATGACACGGTCCTGACGACGCTGAACCCGCACGAGTACAGCCGCGCCCTGGGACGGCCCGATAGCGGCTTCTTCCATGGCAAGCTGCTGGCGACGAAGGACCTGTCGGTGCAGACCACCATCCGGGCCACAACCTTCGGCCAGCCTTTCCGTATCGAGGTGGACTCTACCACCGGGCTACGCCAGGGCATGCGGGTGTACTACTACGATGTGCGGGCAGGCGACGAGTTCCGCATCTTTGGCAAGGCAAGCCTCACCGACCGCGGCGATGGCAGTCTCATGCTGCAGGGCAACTGCGACGTCGTGCTGGAGGGCTGGGAGGATCTCCAGGAGCTGCTGGCGGGAGAGTGGCACCCCGTGGCCGCAGGAGGCCGCCTGCCCTGGGCGGCGCGTGGCCATGTGATCCGGTGGAGCAACAGGTAGCCGTGTAGCGGATCGACAAGGACGACGCACACGTCTCGTCGAAGAGGTTACCAGGCGAATACCTTCGCGGGGTCATGTGCGCTCCCTCGAAGAGGGCGCTGAGACCTATGCCGACTGACGAGGCGCGACGGGACAGACAGGGCGGCACCATGGCGGCTGATACCGCAGTGCTTCAGACCGACATCTACCGCTCGGTACATCTCTGGGAGGTCCACGGGTCGGACTTCGAGCCTGCCTTGAGTGAGCACAACGCCATCGTGCGTCGGTGTGCCTCCCGGCACAGTGGGGCCGAGTACAAGTTCACTGGCGATGGCTTCATTTTTCTGTTCCCGTCGGCCTCAGATGCGGTTGCGTGCGGCGTTGCCATCCAGGAAGCGGTGCAGAGGCATACCTGGCCCGGTGGCATAGCCTCCCTGCGGGTACGGGTCGCGGTCCACCGCGGACCGTTGACGCCCGTTGGCGCCGAGTTTGTCGGCCCCGCGCTGAACGTGGTGTCACGCACGCTCGGAGCTGCTCACGGCGGGCAGACGCTGGTGACCGCTGCGGCCGCAGACAGCGCGAGCATGCCCGCGCCAGCGGGCGTGGCCCTGCACAATATCGGTCTGCATCAGTTGCGTGACGTGTACCACCCTGTCCGCCTCTACCTGGCGCTGCCCGCGGACCAGCCGGCGCCCGCCTACGTCCCCGTTCGCTCGCTCTCAACACTCCCGACGAACCTCCCCGAGGAAGTTGACGAGTTCGTCGGGCGAACCGCCGAGCTTGAGGCCCTGTATGATCGGATCCGGGAGGGGCAGGGGCGGTTGGTCACGATTGCGGGCCCGGGAGGCGTTGGCAAGACCCGGTTCATGTGCCGCCTGGGCCAGGAGTTGCTGGACGAGTTCGATGATGGCGTGTGGCTGGTGGACCTCAGCGGCATCACTGACCCCAGGCGGGTGGCGCCTGCGATTGCGAGTGTCCTGCACCTCCCGGTGGGAGGCGAACCAACGGCCGCAGCGTCGTTGGCGGAGGCCATTGGCTCGCGGGCGCTGTGTCTGCTGTTGGACAACTTCGAGCAGGTCATAGAGGCAGCGGATGTACCGCTGCAGATCGTCCGGCATTGTCCCAAGGTGACCTGCATCGTGTCGTCGCGCGAGCGCCTGCGGGTCCCCGGAGAGATCGTCCACGAGCTCCAGCCCCTGTTCGTTCCTGACGCAGACAGTCCACTGGACGAACAGTTGGCGGCGGACAGTGTGCGGCTCTTCAACCTGCGGGCAGCCGCCGCCCGTTCGGGCGCTGCGGTCGCGGCCAGCGATCGAGAGACAGTACCGGAGATCTGCCGCCGGCTTGGAGGACTGCCGCTGGCCCTGGAGCTGGCCGCGGCGCGGCTCCCGGGCCTTAGCTGCCAGCAGTTGCTGGCCAGTCTTCAGCACCAACTGGACGTGCTGGAAAGCAGCCGCCGCGGCGTTCCCGACCGTCACCGCAGCATGCGGGCGGCGCTGGAGTGGTCCACCGCCCTGCTCACCGCGGACGAGTTGCGGGTTCTCACCGCTTGCGCGGTACTGCGCGGGGGCTTCTTCGCGGACGCCGCTGCTGCCGTCAGCTCTGATGAGGCCGAGCGCGAAGCCGAGCGGGTCAGCCGAATTCTGGGCGAGCTGGGCGACAAGAACCTCTTGCAGCATGATGAGGTCCTCGGGCGGATCCGCTACTGGATGCTGCCACCGGTGCGCGAGTATGCCCTGGAACGCCTCGGACGGCGCCTGGAGGAGTGCCAGGAGCGAGCGGCGCGCCATTTTGGGGGCGTGGCCAAGTCGCTGGAGGTTGGTGCCCGTCTGGAGGACATCCGTGTGGCTCGCCTAGAGATGCCCAACTTCCGTCTGACGCTGGAGTGGTGCCGCGACCATGGCGAAGGCTCCATCATGATTGCCATCATGCGGTCGGTCTGGCCGCTGTTCAACATGCAGGGAGCGAGCGCGGAGGGGGTCGAGTGGCTGGAACGGGCCACAGCGGCTTCCCGCGCCGCGGGCAACCCGGCACATCTGGCGCATTTCCTGGTGGCGCTGGCAACCACGCGTAAGATCGCCGGGCAACTGGCTGGCGCTGCCGCTGCCATAGACGAGTGCCTGGCGATGTGCCGGGACGCTCCCCCGGAGCTGGCAGAGGCGCTGGGCCGGCAGGAGCGCTGGGCGATGCTCGAGCGGGCGGCCCTGCTAGCCCACCTGGGCCGGGTGCCCGAAGCGGAGGAGGCCTGGCGCAGTGTGCTGTCGGCCTACGAAGGGAAAGGCCAGCCCAACTGGGTCGCCGAGAGCCTGCGGGCACTGGCGCAGCTGGCGCGTCGCGACGGACGGTTAGCCGAGGCGGAGCAGTGCCTGCTACGCGCCCTCGACCTCGAGCATACCCCCAACGAGGCTTGGGGCGTCAGCGACACCTTGCTGGAACTGGGGCGCTTACGGCAGGCGCAAGGCAATCTTCCGGAGGCCCTGGAGCAGATGGCAGAGAGCATCAGGCTGTGCCGCGAATTCGCCGACAACCCCGGACTGGTCCGTCGGCTCGTGGCCTACGCGGCCTGTGCCCAGGAGGCGGGCCGCACCGAGGCCGCCCTGGAGGCCTGCCGCGAAGCACTGGCGCTAGCCCGACGGTACGCCCCTGACCTGGTTGGCGAAGCCATGCGGCTCATGCCCCAGGACTGAGCGCCTTCAGTTGGCCCGCCGGCACCGGGGGATGGGGGGGCCACCAGTACTGGGCCCCATCGAGGACCTCGTCATACAGGAGCTTGTAGCGCAGGGCGGTGCGTCGGTAGCTGAACTCGCAAGCCCGGCGTCTGGCCGCCCGCCCCATTGAGGTCAGGTCATGGTGGCCGGTGGCGCACTCGATGGTCCGGGCAATCATCTCCCCGAGGCTATCGCACAAGAACCCCGTCTCGCCGTCCACGATCGTCTCCAGCGGTCCTGAGAGTCGCGGCGCCACGACCGGCAGCCCCATCGCCATGGCCTCCACATTTGCCGTGCCGAAGGCTTCCCTCTCCGTCGCATGGACGGACAGATCCATCGCTTCCATGTAGCCACCGACGTCCCGCACGGGGCCGGGTGTCAGCAAGCGCTGCCGGACACCGCGCTCGGCCGCCATTGCCTGGTAGTCCGCCATGAGCGGGCCCTGCCCCAGTAGCAGGACATAGAGGTCAGGGAGCGCCGAAAGCACCTCCAGGTAGACCGCAGCCATGCGCAGGCTGAACTTATCCATCCCGAACCGGCCCGCGGACCCGACGACGAAGGCTTGCGGCGGGATGCCCAGCCTGGCCCGCATCGCGTCGCCCACGCCCCGCGGGCGGAACTCGTCCAGGTCTACTCCGGCATGTATCAGTCGGTACCGCTCGTGCGGCTCCGGTTGTCTCTGCAGTTGGCCACTGGCCACCAGAGCGACTCGCGACGGCGGAGGTGGATTCAGCATACCGAACACCCCATGGAGGGTGACCACTACGGCGGTGGTGCCACGCCAGCGGGTGACGGCGGGCATCCATTCGTGGGGACAGTGCACATGCAAGATGTCGGCGGGGTGCGCGGCCAGGTAGGTCCCCAGCTCGTCAGGGGCGAGATGCCATACCTGCACTCCCAGGGCGGGGAACTCGTCCTGGAAGAACTCGGGCTCGCGCACAACCGCACTGGTCATCAGGTGCTGGTGGTCCTTTAGGCCGCGGCAAAGCTGCAAGACGAAGCGCTCTACCCCACCGGCTACCATCCAGCCCAACAGGTGCAGGACGCGTCGCGGAGCGAAGTTCTTGCGTCGGTAGTGGTGCAGGTTCCGCGAGCCCTCGGCGCCTTTGGTCGGGGAATCGGGGTGGGGCTGGTGGTAGGCCATGGTGCTTCGGTCGGAGACGAAGCGCCGGCCCAGCAGGTGGAGACGGTAGCCCAGGTCCAGATCCTCGTAGCCGTAGCCAGTGAACCACTCATCGAAGAGGCCGACCTCCAGGGCGTCCAGCCGGCGGCAGGAGGCGTTGGCCGTGATGAAGGGCGGCCCATCAGTGTAGAGGCTAACGCCGGGCGCAAAGCAGGTGTCGGCGGCGGCCTGAGCGCGTTGTTCCCAGTCGTCCGGCAGCGGATAACCCACGGGCTCGCGCAGTCGCTGATGCCAGGCGGAGACGGCACAAGGACCGCAACGGTCATGGAGCTCCAGGTGGGCCCTGACGAATCCTGGCGGGCAGAGCATGTCCGCATCAACGAAGATCACGACATCCCCGCGCGCCTGCAGGACGCCTAGATTCCGGGTGCGACCGCGGTTACTCTCGTGAGGCTTGCGGATGCAGGTCGTCTCGTAAGGGAGCGCAAGGGAGGAAACCAGGGCGCTGGTCCCGTCAGTGGAGCCGTCATCAACCACGATCGCCTCAAACGTGCCGAGAGGACAGTCCTGGCGCGCCAGGGTCTCCAGGAGGTTGGCGACGTACCTCGCGCGGTTGTGGGCCGCTACAATGACACTGCAGCGGAGCCGTGCGCCGGACCCCGCGTGCAGGGAACCCGCGGACGCCATCTTAGGGCTTCTCCTGGCCCGATGTCCGGGGGCCTCGGCTTGGCCGCGGTCCGGCCGCGGCGGCTGCCAGCCGGGCCATCGCGTCCTCCGTCTGCCCGCTAGTGCCCGGTGGCCCGCTCATGGCCCCGGGGTCGTCGTCCTCGGAGGTCGCCCGGTCCCACCCGGCCTGGAGCAACTCGATCGGTATCTCGTAGGGGCCAATGGGGATCGGCGACCCAGATCCCGGCCGACTGACCGGCAACTCGGCCAGGCCGTGCTGGCGCAGCAGGGCGGCCAGCGCTTCGACCAGTCGTGGCGGCGGGTCGCCGGTGGCCAGCTCGCGACAGACGGCCTTCGCCAGGCGTCCCATCTCCTCGTCACTCAGGGCATGCCGTGGCACATCACTATCGTCCATGGCTCCGCCTCCGCTCTTCTGGCGCCGCTACCGCCGCAGGGACGCAACATTTCGCCTGAATCGTTGTTCGACCACAGGCAGGAGTATCCTTCCGTCTCCCGAACCCTCCCTGTAGAAGCAGCGTGATCGGCTGCACGCGATGCGGCGAACCAGCTCTGGAGAGGTGAGTGGACATGGCCGAAGATGAGCGCACCGAGTCGCTGGAGGAGAAGCCGTACCGCCCGACCGCCATCCCCGAGAGATACCCCAAAGTGTTGGTCCCGGAGCGGTATCCGCCCGGGAAGGCGCCACTGGAGCTGTTCGGCCCGGTCAGTGCGACAGTCTTCGCCTCCCTCCAGGAGGCCGTAAACCGGGTGGCCGGCGAGGTGCTGGTGGACCGCAAGGTGCTCTGCGTTGACTACGTGGAAGGTGTTGTGCCGGAGGGAGGGGAGAGGGAGCCAGACCAAGACGTGGCCCCCAGCGGAGGGTCGGCGGTCAGGAACCTACCGCTGAGAGGCCCGGACACGGCCTCCGCCCGGCTGTTGCAGCAGACCTTCGCACTGAGCGACATGACGCTTGACCTTCTCGAACGCTGCCCGGAGAGGGCGGACACGAGCAAGGTGGTGACGGCCACGCGGAGCCTGGCGGGCGCTGAGGTCAGTGAGGTCTTCAGCATCGTGGCCAAGCATACAGGCATCCGCAGGGTCTCGGGCGATTCCGACCTTACCGCTGCCCTTGCGGCGGTGGCGGATCTGCAGGCCGAAGGGTTTGGCCCCGACATCGCCGTGGTCTACTCCGGCGATGCCTGGAGGGGCGTGCTGCAGGGGACTGAGGAAACCAACGATGCGGGTCTGTTGGCCAGGCTGGAGAGGAGCGCCCGCGCGGGGCTTTTCGTGGCGCCGGGGCTGAAGGAGGTTGGGCTCGCCATCGCTCCCTGCCGCGATGCCGTGCGTCTGCAGGTGGGGCGCAACTTTCGCCTGCGCTGGCTGGGGGCGGTGGGCATGGCCGAGGAGTTCGCCATCGAGGTCGGCTTCCGTGTCATCGTAAGCGACCCTGACGCCATCCGAGTTTTCACCAAGACCCCGTCAGGCCAGGGCACGCAGTCCCGCAGGCGCGCCTCACGGACGTAGAAGCCAGGCCCGAACGCTAAGTCTGACGCGTGGCGGCACCCACCGGCGGACCGGAGGGTGCCCCTCGCGCTTGAACGGGACGGAACCTCCATGCGCTTTGGCGTCGGTCGCGATATCATCACGCCTGATGTGAAGATGCCGATGGGCGGCTATGGCACGCTCTATGGCCAGGAGTTCACCGGCATCCATGATGATCTGTACGTGAAGAGCCTGGTCCTGGATGATGGGCGCACCAGGCTGGCACTGGTCACGGTAGACGCCTTGATGGATGACTTCGCCGTGACCGAGACGTTGGCTGACTATGCCCAGGCGCACCACGGCATTCCCCGCGAGCACGTTTTCGTCTCCTACACGCACACCCACTGCGGCCCCGCCCAGCGAGGTTACGACCCCTGGCAGGCCACGCAGTACTACGAGGACTTCCAGTTGGAGAGGATGCGGTCCAGCCTGCGCCGCGCCTGCGCGAACATGCTTGAAGGAACGATCGCCTACGGTGTCACTACTGGCGACTGGAACATCAGCCGGCGCAAGCTCGACGATGAGGGCAGGGCCGGTTTCGGGCCGAACTTCGAGTACCCGAAGGACCGCGAGCTGGGCATCCTGCGGCTGCGCGACCTGGCCGGCAAGGACCGGGCGCTGCTGCTCAACTACTCCTGTCACCCGGTCACCATGGGAGACATCCTGTGGCTGTCTGCCGAGTACCCGGGGCGGCTCTGTCAGCTACTGGAGGCGCGGTACTACGGCGCCACAGCGCTCTTCTTCCAGGGCGCCGGCGGCTGCACGCGGCCGCTCATCACTGCCAACGGGGCGGGCTTCCGCAAGTGTAGCTTCAGCGAGGTAGACGGCATGGCGCGGTCCATGGCTGCCGCGGTGGAGGAGGCTCTCCGGGTCGGCCTACCGCAGGCACTTCAGTTGAACCTGGCCAGTTGCTGGTTCACGATCCCCTTGCCCACCGAGAAGTACCCCCGTGAGCACTACGAGCGGATCGCCGCCGATACCGAGCGCGAGATCCAGTACGGCCGCCACCAGGCCCAGGCGATCCTGAAGACCTATGACCGGGAGCCTGTCGCGGAGCTGCACGCCGGCCTGGCGCGTCTGGGCGGAGACGTCTATATGGCCTTCATGTGCGGGGAAGTGTGCTATGAGGTGAAGCAGGTCGTGTTGGATGCGCTACCCGGCAGGCGAGTCATCTTCGTCGGGTACGGCGATGCCACCGCCTACATTCCGGGTGATCGGATGCTCACCGAAGGCGGCTATGAGGCCGACACGTCGTCACTGGAGTTCCGCCTGCAGGGGCGCTTTCTGCCGGGGCTCAACGAGCGCTTCCGCAGCGCCTTCGCCGATGCGCTCAGCCGGCTGGGCTAGGCCCAGACGCCCGGAATTGGCTGGTGGCAGTAACGGCAGCGACCGTCGTCCAGATGGATCGCAGTGATCTCGAACCCGGAACGGCCAATCACGGTCCGGCCGCACCCCGGGCAGCGTGTCTGCTGGTGTTCCTCCTCGGCGACATTGCCGACGTAGACGTAGTTCAGCCCAGCTTGTCGGGCCTGCTCATGGCAGCGCGCCAAGGTCTCGTAGGGTGTTGCCGGAATGTCCTTCAGCCTGTACTCGGGGTGGAAGCGACTGAAGTGCAGCGGGGTGTCGGCGCCCGCAGCCGAGAGAAGCCAGTCACAGGCCTGAGCGATGTTGTCTCTGCCGTCGGTGAGACCCGGGATCACCAGAAACACGACCTCCAGCCACTTCCCAAGGCCATGCACGCGCTTGATGGTTTCCTGGACCGGGGACAGCACCCCGTCGCAGTACTGCTTGTAGAAGTCGTTGGTCCCGCTCTTCAGGTCCACTTTGACGGCGTCGAGGACGGGAGCGAGTTCCAGCATGGGCTGGCGTCGCAGGGTACCATTGGAGACCATGACCGACCGCAGCCCGTACTCGCGCGCCAGGCGGGCTGTGTCGCGCATGAAATCGTAGAACACCGTGGGCTCGTTGTACGTATAGGCCAAGCTGGCGCAACTGTGCTTACGAGCCAGGGTGGCCAAGGCCTCCGGGGAGTAAGGGAGGCTGTGAACCTGCTCCGGCTGGCGCTGCGATATCTCCCAGTTCTGGCAGTTGCGGCAGTGCATGTTGCAGCCTGCGGTGCCAAAGGATAAGGCGGAGGTGCCCGGGAGGAAATGAAAGAGGGGCTTCTTCTCGATGGGGTCGACGTTCAGGGCTGCGACTTTACCGTAGACAAGTGAGTAGTAGACGCCGTCGCGGTTCTCCTTGTTGCCGCACTGCCCCCGCTCGCCTGGGCCGACCTCGCAGGCCCGCCAGCAGATGCCGCAGCGGACGCGGTTGCCCGGCAGTTTCTCGTAATGGCTCACCTCGTGCCATCCCCGAGGCACACCGGTCTTCCTGCCCCTTTGCCGCGCTCCGCAGCCGCCGAGGCTCGCTTCGATGGCGAGGCCGGCGCCCGCAAGGAGGCAATCCCTGAGCATCTCGCGACGTGTCATACCTGGTCGTCCCTGCGCCCCCGGTTGCAGTGTTTCGTCTGCAGTCAGGTTGCGGCTGAAGGCCATAGCAATTATACTTCCAGCAGTGGTTGCTGGCACGGGTGGTTCGCCACTGGCAAGGTAGATGTCGGGTTGCGGGGGGGAGTTCCCGGACGGAGCATCGCGGTGAGAACAGGGTTGGTCGTCGGCCTCGGGGTGTTCTGCCTGGTAGCTCTGGCCAGTCATCTGAACTGGCTAAGGGTGATGGATAACGCCCTGAGCGATCTGTCCTTCGCGCTGCGCGGCCCCGTGGAGTCGGAACACCGGGTTGTGGTGGTCAGTATCAACGACACCAGCCTCAGCTCCCTCGGGCCGTGGCCGTGGCCGGCTCAGCTTTGGGCTGAAGTCCTGGATCGGATCCTGGACAGCGGAGCCCGTGTCGTGGCGCTCGACCTGCCATCAGTGTCCCGCGCCATCGCCATGCCAACAGGCGATGGCAGGGCACTGGGTCGCCTCACCCGGACTTTCCATGGCCGGCCGGTGGTGCTGCCTTTCTCCCTGGCCGAAGGTCTAGGCACCGACACGAGGGCCCTTGAGCTCCTGGCTCCATTCATCTGTCAGCCGAGCCGCTTGCCCCAGGCCCATCTCGGGGAGGTCCACCTGGAAGTGCCACCCGAGGCGCTGGCTACACACGCCGCCGGTCTTGGCTGCATCAGTGTGTACCCCGATCGCGATGGCGTTGTGCGGGCCGCACCTTTGCTCGTGGGGTACCATGGTCGCACCTTGCCGTCGCTAGCTCTGGAGGTTGTGCGGCTGGCCATTGGCGAACCCGCCGGGAGGGCGCGTTACCTGGGCGGCCGAGTGCACATCAATCAACACGAGTTTGCTGTCCTGCCCTCGGGCGAGATGCTTATCAACTACACCGGCGGGTATCTTAGCTACAAGCAGATACCCGTGCTTGACATCATGCGCGGCACCAGGAAGAACCTGAGTGAGCAACTGCGCAACCGCGTCGTCCTCGTGGGCCCCACGTTCCGCGCAGCCGTCAACACGCTTGCCACCCCTGTGGCTGTGCGCATGCCCGGCGTTGAGGTGCAGGCAAATGTGATCGGCAACCTCCTGCGCCAGGACTACCTGCGTCCCGTCTCACCCGCTGCCGCGTGGCCCTTCATGCTGGCGCTCTGTCTGCTGGGCGGAGTACTGGTTTGTGGGCGCAGTCCGGTCGCCGGCCTGGCCATCACGCTGATCCTGGTGGTCGCGGCGTGGGCCGCTGGGCATGTGCTCTTTTGCCGCGGGCTCTCTGTGCCACTGGGTCCCCCCCTGACTGGTCTACTGCTGACTGGCGGATCGCTGGTGGCAGCACAGGCCATCGTCGCCGAACGTCGCCGACTGGAGGTCGAAACCCGCCTGCATTCGCGGTTGCAGACGATCACCGGCGTGGCGAAGCTGCTGGATACCGGCCTGGACCGTCAGCACCTGCTGGACGAAATCATGCGGTGGGTGCAGGCGGAGCTGGACGTTGAGGCCTGCTCCATGCTTCTGCTGGACGAATCGCGTCAGCATCTGGACTTTACGGTCGCCCTGGGTCCCAAGGGCCACCTCGCCAAAGCCTTTGAGGTGCAACTGGGCGAGGGCATCGCCGGCTTGGTGGCCAAGACGGGGGAGCCGCTGCTGGTAAACGATGCCGCCAATGATCCCAGGCGCCATCGTGTCATCGCCGAGGCCATCGGGTACGCGGTGCAGAAGGTCGCCTGCGTGCCCATGACGCTGCATGGCGAAACAGTTGGCGTCATCGAGGCCATGAACAAGCGTGACGGCTCGGACTTCACTTCCCACGATGCCTCGCTCCTGACTGCCATCGCCCAACAGGCGGCTCTGTTCCTGGAGAACCTGCGTCTCTACAGCGTGCTGCAGGAGCGAGTGAACTACGCCAACGCGGGGCTTGTCGAAGCGATGCGTCGGCTCCGCAGCGAGAAGGCACGCGTTGACACACTCGTGGAGGGGATGGCCGACGGCGTCGTGGCCACCGACGAAGAGGGGCGCATCGTGCTGGTGAACTCTCGCGCGCGCTGGATGCTGGATTTGCAGGGCAGGGCCCTGGAGGGCCAGCCAGCCAGCGAAGTGATACGACACCAGCGGATCACTGAGTTGCTGACGGAGGCGGTGCCACTGGACCAGGGCCCACCCGGCGAGGAAGTGGACCTGCGGGGTGATGGCACTGTAGTGGTGCGAGTATCGGCGGCCAGGATCGATGGTCCGGACGGGGAGCGAGTCGGCACCTGCGCGGTGCTAACCGACATCACCCAGCTCAAGCAACTGGACCAGATGAAAACGGACCTGATCTCCTTTGTCTCCCATCAGCTCAAGACACCCCTGACCTCCCTGGGGATGTACGGCCAGTTGCTGCGCAGCCGACTAGGCGATGCCAACCTGGCCGAAGCGTCGGAGACCGCCAACGCCATCGAGCGCCAGGTCAGGCGAATGCGTTACATGGTCGAGGACTTTCTGAACGAGGCCAGGATCGAGGCTGGCAGGCCGCTGGAGATGCAGACCCAGCCTGTTGACGATGTGGAGAACCTGCTGGACGGCATCATCCAGCTGGAAGGAAAGCTGGCCCACGCGCACCGTTTCATCGTGCAGATCCCTGCCGACCTGCCGGTCATCTGGGCTGACCGCAGCAAACTCGAAGAGGTATTCATCAACCTTGTTAGCAATGCTATCAAGTATTCGCCCGACGGGGGCGATGTGACCATCAGCGCCCGAGAGACCTCTGGATTTGTGTGCTTTACGGTCAGCGATGAGGGGATTGGCATCAGCGAGGAAGACCAGCCTCACCTGTTTAGCCGCTTCCAGCGGTTGGGGGCGGGCGGCCAGTCTGCGCGTGTGACGGGCACGGGCATCGGGCTCTTCGTGTGCCGGGCGCTTGTGGAAGCCCATGGGGGGAGGATCTGGGTCGAGAGCCAGCCCGGCCGTGGCAGCGCCTTCCACTTCACTATCCCGGTGTACCAGGCGCAGGATCAGCAGGGGGCCTCCGATGCCGACTGAGCGTCCGCTGCAAGTCGGTGACCGGTTGCAGCTCAAAAAGGGCCACCCCTGCGGAACCAACGACTGGGAGGTCATCCGCCTGGGAATGGACATCAAGCTGCGTTGCCGGGGCTGTGGCCGATATGTGGCCCTGCCCCGCAGTCGCCTCGAACGGCGCGTCCGACGTCACAGTAGCGCCGAGCATTCGTAACAGGAGTAGAAACCACATGCCCACCGTCGAAGCCAACGTCCAGATCCACGCTCCTTTGGCCGAGGTCTATGCCCTCGCCCGTGACATTGAGTCATTCCCCGAGTTCATGCCCGATGTCCAGGAGGTGCGGATCCTCGAGCAGTCCGCTGATGGCCGGCAGGTCAGCAAATGGATCGGCATCGTCAAGGAGTTCAAGCGCACCATCCAGTGGACCGAGGAGGACTACTGGGACGATACCAACCACACCTGTACCTTCCGGCAGACCGAGGGGGACTTTGGTCTGTACCAGGGCACCTGGGCCTTCACGGAGGCAGACGGCGGGACCGCCGTCGCCCTGACGCTCGAGTACGAATACGACGTGCCGCTCATCGGTAGCCTCATCAAGGGTCTGCTGCACCGCAAGATGCAGGAGAACTGCGACAACATGCTGGCGGCCATCAAGGCCAAGGCGGAGGGCAAGTAGGTGCGAAGCGAGCGCCCCTCGCTGGAAACCTTGGCAGACGGGGTCACGCACCACAGAGTGTTCATCGGCGACTCCCGGGACATGCGCGAAGTTGGCGATGAGAGTGTGCACCTGGTGGTGACCTCGCCACCATATTGGTGCCTCAAGGACTACGGCCACCCTGGTCAGATTGGCTACTCGCAGAGCTACGAGGAGTACCTGGATTCCCTGCGGCAGGTCCTGGCGGAATGCCTGCGGGTCTTGCACCCCGGCTGCCGGGCGGCGGTGAACATTGGCGACCAGTACCTGCGCGCCACCGAGCACGGCCGGTACCGCGTGCTGCCCATCCCTGGCGACCTGACGCGGCTTGGCATAGACCTGGGCTTTGACTTCATGGGGTCCATCATCTGGCGCAAGATCAGCACCACCCAGACCACCGGCGGTGGGACCTGGATGGGCTCCACCTACTACCCCGGCGACGGCCACATAACCTATGAGCACGAGTACATCGTCCTGCTGCGCAAGCCAGGCAGGCGCCCGCCGGTGCGCGACCCGGCCCGGCGCGAGGCCAGCCGCCTGACCAGGGAGCAGCGCTCGGCGTGGTTCCGTGGCGTCTGGGACGACTTGCCCCCCGACCGCCAGAACGGACACATCGCCATGTTCCCGGTGGAGCTGCCACGGCGCTTGATCCGCATGTATACCTATGTCGGCGAGACAGTGCTGGATCCCTTCCTCGGCAGCGGCTCCACCGCCCGCGCCGCCCTGCTGGAGAGCCGCCACTCCATCGGCTACGAACTGAACCCGGACTTCGTCGGGCTGATCCGGGAGAAGGTGGTGGGGGAGGGCGAGACCACCGAGGCAAGCCTGGAGTCCATCCAACGGTAGGGGAACAGCCAGCGGCTCGACTGGAGCCTTCGCCACGCGCCCGGGCCGCTGGCTGCAGTTACTGCTTGGGCTTACTCGCCCGCTGCCGCGCGGGTGACGAAGCGGTCGCCCGCCGCCAGTTCGCTGGCCAGAGCCGTGCCGACCGCCTTGAGCTCCGCGGCGGGTTTGCGCGGCCAGGTGATCGCCACCACGGCATTGCCCTCCCGGAAGACCAAGCGGCCATCGGTCACATAGCCGCTGTGGCCCACCCCGGTGCCAATCTCCGGCTTGGTGGCTTCGGCGTCCCAGAGCCGTAGCAGGGCCTTGATCGCCCCGGCCTCCTCCTCCGCCACCTTCGTCTCCACGGTGATCGTGACCGGCCAAGCGTGCTCCACGGGGACCTGCTAGGTCAGACGGTTGTCCATGACCCAGTCCGGCCCGGCGGTCTTGTAGACCCCGGCCTTCGACTCGGCGGGCAGGATCAACCCGGCCAGTCCGGCCGCGTTGACGGCGGTGATGACCGGCCCCGGCGCCCTGTTGGCCTCGGCGCGTAGTTGCTGCTGCAGATGCGTCGCCGCCGCTGACAGCGGGATCGGCTCGCGCGTCGCGAAGGTGTCGCCGCTCTCCAGTTCTGCCGCGATCTTCTCTCCGACGGCCCGCAGTTCGGCTCCGGACACGCCGGCACAAGTGATGCCGATGGCTACGTTGCTTGTCTGGATGATGATGTGACCACCACGCTGGATACCGGCATCTGCGGGGAAGGCGTGGTCAAACCGGTAGGTCAGCAGGGCTGCGTTGTTGTGTGCTGCGAGGATGGCAGCACGTGCGGCGGTGCTGGTGGCACACTCCGCCAGGTCGATGAAGCCACCGCGGTACTGGCCCTCCGGTGCTGGCAGGGAGTAATAGTACCTCACCCCCATCGTCCAGTCTGCTCCTCGCACCACATGCGAGAGGGCTGCGCCGTCGGGCAGGACCATCTGGGCCAGTCTGTCGACGTCCACCTTCGCGATACGTGTCGTACGAATAACAGGCGGGGGCAGTAGCTCATTCGTCATGTCCAGCGGCGAGCCAATGGGGGGCGCTATCCCGGCTGGTTGTGCGAGGAGGCCCTCTGCGGTCAGTGCGACAAGGGATAGGGGCACCAGGAGACACGAGGTCAGCGCCCAGGGAGACCGGAATCGCAATGACACTCTGCTGTTGCACATTACCGCCATTCCTTTCCTATTCGACCGGCGTGTTGCTCTCGGCTGTCAGTGAGGGCCTGTCCAACCTGAGCCGTGGCTGGTGGTGAACTTCTGGCTGTCTACCTGCAAAGCAGCAGCGGCGAAGGGGGTGTGCGCTGGCGCCATCTCGGACACCGACGGTAGACCGGTCGTTCCATTTGATGGATCGTAGTAGGTGCCGGACGAGACCACTTCGGCGTGCCAGTTGAAGTGTGGATTGGCCTCTGTTGAGCCCTCGTGACTTGGCCTCGTGATCCTGAAGGTTGCGGCTCCCCCGGTGCCAACGAGAAACCAACATGCCTGAGTTGCCGAGTGCCCGCCCCATAGGTATTTCGCTGTGGCATCGACCCCGATGGCACGAGTTAGCCGCGGGAACAAGAGCGCGTGGCAGCAGCACATGTAGCCAGCCGAGGGAGTGTTGTAGATGTCAAGGGTGTGGTTACAGGCTGGGGATCCCGGGTCGTACCACACATCATCGTCTATGCCCGCACTGATCTTGCCGCAAATGTCCGCGTCGCCGTTTACATACCCGCAGGCCTTGTCGAGGGCTAGGTCGTAGAGGTCATCCACGTCTAGCGGCGTAGCTTCAGTGTAATGCATCTTGATCGTGGAGATGCTGCCGGCACTCGCCCACGACGTCCCGTCGTCAATGCTCCACTCCCATTTCATGTTAAGCGTCAATGTCTTGACGCCATTGCTGTCGGGCACTGGCGAGCCGCCCGCGATGCCGTCCACATCGCCGTCGGCGTTGTTGGCGTCCTCCACGGCGGTCCCAGACAGCTTCAGGCTCGAGGCGCTGCCGATGGTGGTGGTAGACACCTTCGCTCACACCCGGATACCCGTCTGGTCAGGTGAGACACTGGGGGTGACGCCGAACTTGCCGAACGTGGAGGGGGCGGTGTTCTTGGTGTAGCAGACCGGGTGGTTCGGGTTATTGGTGCGCTTCCAGATCGGGGCGTCGTTGTTGGGGTCCACGGTTGTCCCCGACGGCCACAGCTTGATCTTGTGGTCGGAGACGAACCCCAGTTCGTTGACCTGCACGGTGACTATGGTCAGCTTGACATAGTCGTAGGTCTCATAGGGGGGGGGTAGCCCTCCCGGATGTACGACATCTTGATTTCGGCGTCGCGACCGGCGCTGCTGACGGTGACTCCCTCAACCCAGAGTTCATGCGGAGGGGTCTGTCCCCGGGCCAAGTACCATCTCTGAGCCGGTACCTCGGTGGTCTTGCTTGCACTGGTCCAGAACCTGACGTTCGTTCCTCCCAGGCCAATGCAGCCGACATTGTTGGTGTCGCCGTAGTCGAGAGTGATCCTGACCAGGTTGTCCTCGCCGGTTACGCCGTTGGTGTCGTTGACATCAGTCACGCTGTCGCTGTCATCGTCGTCGTTGTTGTGGGCAAGATACCCGCCGGGGCTCTCCTCATTCGCGTCGGACACCCCGTCCATGGTCACATTCACCCAGGGGTCGGCCCAAACGTCTGATGTTGCTACCGTCAGGTCAAGCGTCAGCAGAACGACTACGGAGGTAAGCCCAAGCTTGAGCATGTCACGTCCTCCCAGTGTCGTGTCTATCTGCTTTGCGGCGACTTGGGTAGGGCGTGCCAGGCGACGCTCGGGAAAGTGGGCACGAGGTCGCCGTCGGGTGACTTCGGACCTGGCGAGGCGCGTGCGTCAGTGCGGGGGGGGGCGAAACAGATAACGGCCGACCGCGCGTGCGCCGCCCGCGAGCCAAGTGCGGACTGACGACCGTCCAGAGGGTCCGGTGTCGCTTCACCACAACGCCCTCCTCGGACCGACCGCCACCTCTCATACATATGTAAAACCAGAGCGTCCCTATTGTTCCCGTGGTTTCGCAGGAACGTGGTGGACTGCGTCTCACGGAGGTCCACGCGGTCCGTCCGTCGAAGACGCTATGACGTGAGAGAGAGGAACACGGAGGTGTCACACACCATGGACGATAAGCTGGGTTGTGCGATCTGGGGGGCGGGATGGGTCGCTGACGAGCATCTAAACGCCTATATGGCCCATCCGAACTGCGAGGTGGTGGCGGTGGGCAGCCGCAAGGAGGCCTCGGCGCGGCGGGCGGCGGAGAAGTGCGGCGCGCCCAACGCTGCCATCTACACGAACTACGACGAGCTGCTCAGGGACGACCGCATCCAGGTGCTGTCCATCTGCACGCCCAACGAGCTCCACGTCCCCGAGGGGGTCAAGGCCTGTGCTGCCGGCAAGCATATCATCATGGAGAAGCCCATGGCCATTGACCTGGCCGGCGTGAAAGAGCTCCGGGATGCGGTGCGCGAGTCCGGTGTGAAGTCGTTGGTCAGTTTCGTGCTGCACTGGTGCCCGTCACTGATCAATATGCGCCAGCTAGTCCAGGCGGGGGCCATCGGCGACATCTTCTATGTGGAAGGCGACTACTGGCACGGCGTATCGGACTGGTACAGCGGCTGGGAGTGGTGCACGAAGAAGTCCAGCGGCGGCAGCGCTTTCCTGTTCGGCGGATGCCATGCCGTGGATGCCGTGCGTTGGATTACGGGGCTGGAGGTCACCTCGGTCTGCGCCTTCGCCGGCGGCTGGGACAAGCGCTATGAGTACCCGGCGACGGTGGTCGGCGCAGTGACCTGGAGCAACGGCGCGGTTGGCAAGATCTCCACCTCGGTGGACTGCGTGATGCCCTACCAGTTCAATGTGGACATCATGGGTGACAAGGGCAGCCTGCGCGACAACCTGGTCTGGTCCAAGACGCTTCTCCCTGCAGCCAATGCCTGGACCGAGGTGCCGGCGATTCTGCCGGACAGTGGTGATGTGGCCCACCACCCATTCGAGGGCGAAATTGCCGAGCTCATTGATGCGGTTCTGACCGATCGGCGCCCATGCCCGGATGTTGAGGACGCCGTGCGTACCCATGAGGTCTGCCTGGCCATGGATATGTCGTCAGAGAACGGTGGGGCAAGGGTGGATCTGCCGCTCATCCGGGACTGAGCTGTTGTCCCCTGCGGAGACGGGCCCGGAGGACCTCTCCGGGCCTGTCAAGCTGGGGTGGCCCCGCGCCATGCGTTTGGCCTGACATTCGTGTCACTCAAGACCCCGGACGCTGTTCACGGCCGCCTGCAACTCGGCGATGCGGCAGGGCTTGGTCAGCCACGGTTGGCCGGTTCGGTCCAGCGGTGCGGCCTCTTCTTCCAGGTCGGGCGACCCAGTCAGAAAGACGAAGCGGTTGGCGACCTCCGGCCGCCGCTCGCGACAGACCCAGAACAGCTCGTCGCCGCGCATGCCTGGCATGAGCAGGTCACACACCACTGCCGCGTAGTCGCGGATCTCAAGCAGCGGCAGCGCTTCCGGGCCGCTACCGACCACGTCCACGTCATAGCCCAGGTTCCCAAAGACCATCTGCAGTGTGCGCTGTACTCCCGGGTTGTCGTCCACCACCAGCAGCGCCTCAACGGCGCCCAGACCGTCGTGCTTTGCAGCTTCAGGCATAGCTCACCTCGAGTCTGTTAAGCCCCCCTCCGTCTGCTCTCCTGCAGCAGGATGAGTATGCCACTGAGTATGCAACCTGGTTACAACTCGACCTCAGGATCTCCGCAACTGTGCCGCTTGAGGAAGCGCCGACTGGCAGTCGGAGGACATGGCAGCATCGCCGGGGAACACCTTACCCACGGTGCTTGCCGTGGCGCATCGCAGTCTGGCCGTCTCGGTCGCGCAGCATGCCTAAGGAGGCCCTCAGGGCCATGTGTGTCCCTCTGTCTGCAGCCGGTCTATCGCTGGCGCTGCTGTTGGTGTTTCTTGTGGGGGGGGCCTGGGCTGAGAAGGTCCTGTACAGCTTCGGAGAGGGCTTTGACCCATCAAAGCTCCCGACGCGCGACGCCGTGCTCTCTCTGGTACAGCGGGACGGTAAAGCAGCTCTTCAGGTCCATACCGGCCACAGTCAGGACTGGCCCGGCCTGGACCTCCCAGCACGCTTTGGGCCGTGGGATCTGAGCGCCTTCGCACACGTGGCCATGGATGTGCGCAACACGGGGGGCAATCCCGTGGAGGTCTACCTGCGGGTGGACAATCCCGGTGCCGACGGTCTCCGCAACTGTCTCACCTCAAAGCTGCCCCTGAAGCCCGGAGCGGCGGATACCGTCACGGTGGAGCTTCAGCGCAAGCCGGCCTGGACCGAGAGTATCAAGCTGTTTGGAATGCGCGGGTCGCCCCTGGGCCTCGAAGGTGGTCCGACGATTGATCCCGCCTTCGTGGTGAACCTCGTGGTCTTCGTGGCTCGTCCCCGCGAGGACCATACGTTCGAGATCAGCAATGTGCGCGCTGCGGGGGAGTACAGGCAGCCCCCCGAGGCCGGGATGGACGCGGAGCGCTTCTTTCCGTTCATTGACGAGTTCGGGCAGTACATCCACCGCGACTGGCCCGGCAAGACGCACTCTCTGGCTGACTTCGCGGCCCGGCGGCAGGAGGAAGAAGCTGACTTGCAGGCCCATCCAGGTCCTCGAGACTGGGACCAGTATGGTGGCTGGGCGGCAGGGCCGCAGCTTGAGGCCACCGGCTTCTTCCGCGTCCAGAAGTACGAGGGCAAGTGGTGGCTGGTGGACCCGGAGGGACGTCTGTTCTGGTCCCATGGCGCGGACTGCGTCAACCCCTGGGAGGGGACTACGCCCTTGGACGAGCGCGAACACTGGTTTCGGAACCTGCCAAGCCCTGACTCGGAGTTTGCGGCCTGCTATGGCCAGGCGGGGCGCGTGGTGCACGGTTACTACCAGGGCCGGAACCCGCGGACCTTCGACTTCGCCCGGGCCAACCTGATGCGCAAATACGGGGCCGACTTCCAGGGTCCCTTTGCTGATATCAGTCATCGGCGACTGCGTAGTTGGGGCATGAACACGATCGCCAACTGGTCTGACGAGGGGATCTACTTGCAGCGACGAACGCCCTACGTCGTCTCGGTGTGGTTCGGCGGCAAGATGCTGGAGGGAAGCCAGGGCTACTGGGGGCAGTTCCGGGACGTCTTCGACCCCAGCTTCGCCGAGGCCGTGCGAACGGCGATGGCCGGCCAAGTCGGCAAAAGCGCCGGCGACCCATGGTGCATTGGCTACTTCGTGGACAACGAGATCTCCTGGGGCGATGATACTTCCCTCGCCATCGCCGCGCTGATCTCGCCGCCGGAGCAGGTCGCCAAGCAGGTCTTCGTGACCGACCTGCAGGCCAAGTACGGCACGATCGAGGCGCTGAACAGGGCCTGGGGGACGGACCACGCCTCCTGGGACGCGCTTCTCCAACACCGTGAGCCGCCAGACGCGTCCAAAGCGCGGGAGGACCTGCTCGCCTTCTACACCAAGACGGCCGACACGTACTTCCGCACCATCCGCTCGGCTGTCAAGGAGGTGGCCCCCAACCAGCTTTACCTGGGGTGCCGGTTCGCCTGGGTGAACGAGGTGGTAGCTGACGCCGCGGGCCGTTACTGTGACATCGTGAGCTACAATCTGTATCGGCGATCAGTGGCGGACTTCAGACATCTCGGCTCGGCGGATGTGCCCCTCATCATCGGAGAGTTTCATTTCGGCGCTCTGGACCGGGGCATGTTCCACACCGGTCTGGTGCCGGTCTCCAACCAGGAGGAGCGTGCCGCGGCCTACCGAGACTATGTCCGGGGCGCGCTGGCCAACCCGGCCTTCGTCGGCACCGGCTGGTTCAAGTACATGGACGAGGCCACCACCGGGCGACCCCTGGACGAGGAGAACTACCAGATCGGCCTGGTGGACTGCTGTGATACCCCCTACCCGGAGACCATCGCGGCGGTTCGCGAGGTGGGGTATGGGATGTATGAATACCGCCTCAACGCCCGGTAGAGGCAGAGGCCAACAAGGAGTCGCGCTGTGAAGACCCGATGCGTCCTGCTGGAGGCGGCGGCCATGATTGGACTGACCCTTCTCGCGGGGGGTGAAGTCGGCGCTGCTCCGCCGGCAGCGCCGACCTTCCAGGAGCTCATGGACCCGGCGATGTTCCCCGACCCACAGCGCGGCATGAAGGTCGAAGGTGTCACACAGCCGGATGCCGAGACCATCGAGGTGCGGACCACGGGGGCCATCTTCCGACTTGACCTGTCCGGTGGGTCAGTGACCGGCCACCAGCGTCTTGGGCATCAGCGGCCCCTTGCCGTGCTACGGACTGGCACACCCTGGCGTGGCGTGCAGGTCACGCACTCCGGCCCCGGCTTCGCCCGGCTGACGGTCCGACGTCCGGCGCTCACCATCCGCATCAACGGCGACTCGCTGCTGATGCTGCAGGCCCACCGCCCTCTGCGGGTAGCCGTGGATCGGCGGATCATCGCCGCCTGGCACGGCTCCTTTGACGCCAACCACCTGCTGGCCGACGAATGGGGCGCCTTCGGGGTTTATTGCTCAGACCGACACCTGCCCGACGACTTCGACCCGTATGCGGACACCATTGCCACCTACCCACTGCCGCGCGACAGGGTGCTTTGGCTGGCGGTGTGCCCGCCCAAACCCTATGACTGGGAGCGCTCCTTCAGGGATAATGTGGTCTGGCACTGGTCCAATGTAGAAGGCTATCCGCCCGACAGCCATCTGCAGTCGTGGCAGAAGCTGGGCAACATCGTGCTGCTGCAGTCGGAAGTGATGCTGTGGAAGGACTGGAACCTGGACTTCGTGCCGCGCGAGGGCGAAGCGGAGTTTGCGCGCGTGCGCCAGACCCTGCACGACCTGGGCATGCGCTTCATCGTCTACACCAGTCCCTTCTACTTCCTCAAGGGCACCGACCTCGAGCCGGCTGCCATGAACAGCTTTGAGAACTTCACGGGCTTCCCGCCAGGCAAGGGCACCGGCGAGAACATGGGCCTGTTCATGGAAGCCATCACCCGGGTCATGGAGCGGTACAAGCCAGACGGCCTGTACTTCGATGGTCAGTACATGGACGACCCGGCGGCCCTGTATGCCCTGGCGCGGGCGACCCGGCAACTGCTGGGCGAGGACGGAATCCTGGAGTGGCACTCCACTTGGGCCCTGGGACCGCTGCCCTGCTATTTGCCCCAGGCTGACGCCTACGTGGATTTCATCCTGCGCGGCGAGGGCCAGGGCGGGCGCTATGCCGACGAGGATTACCTGCGCTACTTCGTCTCCGGTTACAACATCCATAACTCCATCGGCGTGCTATGTAACAACGGTCCCGAGGTGCCGACTGCAGAGCAGGCTCGACGGCTTCTGAGCGTCAATGGCCGCTATCACACCATTGCAGGCTGGATGCACAACCCGGAGGTCATGCGGGTTCTGAACGAGGAGTACAAGCCGCGCCTGAATCCCCGTCTGCGGCGCGAAGTGGACCGGGGCTGCAACCAGCGACAGGCCCGCATTCGTGAGAAAGCGGCGATGGTGCAGGCGGACCTGGCCCGCCTGAGTGAACCTCCACAGTGGGGAGAGCCAGTGCTGAGCCTGGACTTCGACCAGATGCCCGCTGCGGAGCAGGTCGTCTCCACGGCGAACCCGGATCCCTTCACGCTCGCCGACGGCGTCTTGCGGGTGCGCGGCCACGGACACACCTATGCCTACCTGAAGCTTCCTGTGGGACGCCGAATCGAGGGCATGGTGGTGCGGCTGCGCCAGGGCACGGACGAGGGTATGTCCTGGGGCGCAGGCGTAATGGTGCGGAACGCCAGCGGGCGGGGCATCCGCATCGGTGTCCGCAGCGACGGCCAACTGCAGACCGACATCCTGGGCGAGCAGCGGACTGGGTCACATCACGGCACGAAGGAACCGGGGCAGTGGATCTGGCTGAGGGTGCGCTGGGGCAAATACGGCGGTGTCGTAGAGCAGAGCAACGACGGGCAGGCCTATACGCCGGCATGGCGGTTCACGGGTTCCGAGCTGTTGCTGGGTGAGGTCGCCGATCTCCTGGTGGGCAAGGTGCCCTACAACGGCCAACCTCAGGACCACGTTCAGCCGGGGCTGGTCGGCGAGTGTGAGATAGACATGGTAAGGTTGTATGGCCCCTCTTAGCGGGGCCAATAGCAGTAGAAAGGAAGCGCAAGCGATGGTGCATGCTTTGTTCGTCCTCGTAGCCGCCCTCAGTATCGGTGCCTGTCTAGCTGCCGAGCCGCGAGCCGATTTCTATGTCAGCACCGCCGGCCGTGACCACTGGAGCGGCACGCTGGAAAGCGCCACGGCCAGTGGCGACGACGGCCCTTTTGCGACCCTTGACCGGGCGCGGCGGGCAGTCGCCGATCTGAAGCGCGCACAACCTGACCGTACCACGCCCATCGTGGTGCAAGTACGCGGAGGTCTGTACCAGCTTTCTCAGCCGCTGCGGTTCGGGCCGACAGATTCGGGCACCGCGCAGGCTCCCGTGGTCTATGAAGCCTACCCCGGTGAGCGGCCGGTTTTCAGTGGCGGGGTCCGGCTGACGGGTTTCCAGATGGACGTGCAGGGACGCTGGACGCTGCAGATACCCGAGGTCGCCCGGGGCGAATGGAACTTCATCCAGCTCTTTGTCAACGGCCAGCGGCGCTATCGCCCCCGGCTGCCCAAGAACGACTACTACTACATCGCGGCGGAGCTACCGCCGTCAGACGAGCACGGTGGCCGACCGGACCGGTTCCGCTATCGCGCAGAGGACATCAGGGCCGACTGGGCCAATCGCGATGACGTAGAGGTGATCACCTTCCACTCCTGGACCGCGGATCGCCACCACATCGCGGCGGTGGATGAGGCCCGACGCGTGGTGAGCTTCACCGGTGGCACCGTCAGCGACAACAGCTTCTTCAACCTCCTCCGGAACGGCAGATACATCGTCGAGAACGTCAAGGAAGCGCTGACCGAGCCGGGCGAATGGTACCTGGACCGGCCTACCGGCGTCTTGATCTACCTGCCGCTACCAGGCGAGGACCCGGCGACCGCTGAGGTGATCGCGCCGCGACTGGAGCGTCTGGTGGAGCTCGCCGGCGAGCCGGCCATCGGGCTGCCGGTGGAACACATCACCCTGCGCGGTCTAACGTTCTCCCACACCAACTGGCTGACGCCGCCTGAAGGACATCACATGGGGCAGGCCGAGGTCAATGTTCCGGCTACGGTCCATGCCGTGGGGGCCCGCAACTGCGCTCTGGAGGCCTGCACCATCAGCCACACAGGCAACTACGCGCTGCACTGGGATCGTGGCTGCCGAGACTGCCGGACCGAGGGCTGCGAGCTCTGGGACCTTGGGGCTGGTGGGGTGAAGATAGGAGAGCAAGCTCCCCGGGATGACGAACAGCTCACCAGCCACAACGTGGTGCGCGGGAACCTCATCGCCCATGCGGGGCGTCTGCTGCCGGCGGGCATTGGCATCTGGGTCGGCCACTCGCCGTACAACGAGCTGACGCGGAACACGATCTTTGATCTGTACTACTCCAGCTTCTCGGTCGGCTGGTCGTGGGGTTACGGCCGCAGCGATGCCCACCACAATCTGATCGCCGACAACCACTGTTACCAGATCGGGCAGGACGTACTGAGTGATATGGGCGGCATCTACACTCTCGGCATCGCTCCTGGCACTACCATCCGCCACAACTGCTTCCATGATATCAACTGCTACAGCTACGGCGGCTGGGGTATCTACTTCGACGAGGGCAGCTCGGGTGTGGTGGCGGAGAACAACCTGGTGTACCGCACCGAAGGCGGCGGCTTCCACCAGCACTATGGCCGCGAGAACGTCCTGCGCAACAACATCTGGGCCTTCGACCAGCGCTACGAGGTGGCCCGGACACGGGCCGAGGACCACCTGTCCTTCACCTTCGAACGCAACATCGTGTGTACCAACGGGGAGCCGTTGCTGGGCAGCAACTTCTCGGGCAACAACTACGCCTTCGACAACAACGTCTACTGGACATACAGCGGAACACCCAACTTCGCGGGCATGACGTGGGAGGAATGGCGGGCCAAGGGTCAGGACCAGAACTCAGTCATCGCGGACCCGCTGTTCGTGGACGCCGCGAACGGCGACTTCCGCCTCCAGCCGGACTCCCCGGCGCTAAAGCTGGGCTTTGTGCCTTTCCCGCTCACGGGCTTCGGCAAGCCCACCCCTTCTTCGCCTGAGGCGCTGCGTGAGGTTCCGCGGGCGTTCCCCGCTCCCGGCGAGATACCGCCAACTATCATCGAGGAGGACTTTGAGCTGCTCAACGTGGGTGACCGGCCGCCCATGGCCAAGGTCCACGAGGAGACAGAGGAAGCCACCATCCGGGTGACCGATGAGACCGCCGCCACGGGACAGCACAGCCTCAAGTTCATTGACGCCGCCGGCCAGAAGGCGGAGTTCAACCCGCATATGTACTATGAGCCAGGGTTCACGTCAGGCACCATAGTGGGTACCTTCGCCCTGCGGGTAGAGCCTGGTACGCACATGTACCACGAGTGGCGCGACTATCGGCTACAACCCTTCCGGGTCGGACCTGCGATCTGGGTGGCGGAGAACGGGGAGGTGACCAGCCACGGGAAGGTGCTCTTCCAGGCGCCACCAAGTACCTGGATGACCGTCCGCATCCGAGTGAAGCTCGGTGATCAGGCCGATGGGACCTTCGACCTGAGCGTGACCTGGCCAGGTCTGGACCAGCCCCTCGAGTTTGGGGCCCTGCCGTGCGACCCGGAGTTCAAACACCTTAGCTGGCTGGGCTTTACGGCCAATGCGGACGGCCCGGGGGTCTTCTATGTGGACGACATTGACGTGCGGCCGGTGCCGTAGTAGCCTGCTGCTGAGTCTGCTTGGCGTGGTCGCTGCGGCCGGAGCCGATGTCTACGTGGCACCCACCGGAGATGATGCGGGACCGGGCACCAGGGAGCGCCCCTTTGCGACCATCCGGCGTGCGACCGAGGCCCTCGAGCCTGGCGACACCTGCTGGCTGGCGGGCGGCGTCTACCGCGAAACGGTGCGTCCCGCGCGTTCCGGTGGGGTGGGCAGGCCCATCCGCTTTGCCGCCATGCCCGGCGAGCGGGTGATAGTCAGCGGGAGCGACCCACTGCCGGGCGACTGGCAGCCATACGAGGGCCGCATCTACCGCCTGGCTACGGACCGCAAGTTCATCCAGCTCTTCGTGGACGGGCGCATGATGCCGGAGGCCCGCTGGCCCAACGCTCCATTGGGCGACCTCATGGCTTGTCCGCGGGCGACCGCTGGTCCGGGCACCGACAAGGCCGTCCTGGCTGACCAAAGCCTCCCGCCGGGCGACTGGAATGGGGCGGTGGTGCTGCTGTGGCCCGGCGATCGGTGGACCAGCGCCACGCGCCGCGTCACCGAGTACCGCCCCGGCGTCTCGTTGCGGTTCGATGCCGACTTCAAGCGCGACCAGGCCGACCCCTACCACAGTCACGATCCTTACTCCCCGCGACCCGGCAACCCCTATGTCCTGTACGGCGCACTGGCGGGCCTGGATAGCCCCGGGGAATGGTTCCTGGACCAGGGAACGGGAACTCTGTACCTCTGGACGCCTGAGGGTGATTCGCCCGCCCGTCATATCATCGAGGTGCGGCAGCGTGACTACGCCTTCGACCTCAGCGGGCTGAGCCATGTCGAGGTGACCGGTCTCGACCTCGTCGGCGCCGCCGTCAACATGACCGACAGCCAGTCCTGTCTGCTGGAGAACTGCCGTCTGCGGTACGTTCAGCATGTTCGCGAGTGGCCGAAGGGCGCCAGCCCCCCTGTGCTGAACACAGTGACGGGGCGCGGGAATACGTGGCGGCGGTGTCTGGTGGCTTACGCCGGCGCCTCAGCGGTGCGCGTGGCCGGTGAGGGCAACCGGCTGGAGAACTGCGTCATCCACGACATGGACTACGCCGGAAGCGGAACCGGTGGGGTCTCCCTCAACAACTCCGTCGGCGCGGTAGTCTCCCGCTGCAGCATCTTCCGCTCCGGGCGAGACCTCGTCACGCACCATGGCAGCCGTGGCATCCGCCTGGATTTCAACGACCTCTACCACGGCAACATGCTCAACAACGATGCGGGCGCGATCTACTGCTGGGGGACCGCCGGCGACGGCGGCGTCATCGCGCACAACTGGGTGCATGACAACCTGGGCGACGCCACCTGCGGCATCTACCTGGACAACTTCAGCCGTGACTTCGTGGTGCACCACAACGTGGTCTGGAACTGCACCGGGTCGGCCATCCGGCTCAACAGCGACGCACTGAACCACCTCGTTGCCAACAACACGATCTGCCAGGTGGAGCAGGCCTTTGGCACCTACACGTACGCCGCGTACACGCCGACCATGGCCGGTACGCGCATCCTCAACAACCTCGTCAACGCCCCCTTTGACCCCAAAGACCCGGGTGCCCTGGTGCAGGGGGAGCTGGGCCCGGTCCTGGGACGCAACGCCAGTGCGGCGGTGGACCGTGACGCCGTGCCGGTCGCCGGGTCGGCGGCCGTGGATGCGGGTGAGGTCCTGCCAGGCCTCACCGCCGCCTTCGTAGGCGCGGCGCCCGACCTGGGGGCATACGAGGCAGGCGGCGAACGGTGGGTTGCGGGTGCCGACTGGTCAGACCCCGAAGCGCCGCAGCCGCCAGCGCGCGACCTGAGCTTCGTGCCGCACCCGCCGGTGACCCGCGAGACCATGATCCGCGATGGACTGGTGCTGTGGCTCGATGCTGCCGCCCGGGAGTGCTTTGACCGGGCTGCCGACGGTTCCTTGCTGGCCTGGAGAGATGCACGTGGCGCGGAGCCGCCGGCTCGGGCTGCCGGCGCCCCCGGTTCCCTACAGCTCGTGCCGGACGCCCTGAACGGGAAGCCGGTGGTGCGGGGCTCGGGTACAGGCTGCCTGCGGGTGGGCCTGCTTACGGCGGACCCCGGCCCACTGACCATTCTTGTCGTCTCACAAGGCACGGAGGCCACAGGGCCGTCCTGGCAGCGCATCGCCGCCGCCTCGCGCCCCACCCCGGAGGAGTGGGTGTCGCCCAACTGGATTATCATGCGGCCCGGCGGCGAGAATCCCGAGGCGTACTCGGCCCGCCTGTTTGTCGCCACACCCCGTCCCGCCGGCGTTCTCGACCGGCTCACCATCCTCGGCGCCTCCGCCACGGACAGCGAGTGCCTTGCCGGTGATGTGGCCGAGGTCCTGGTCTATGAGCGGGCGCTGCGGTTTGACGAGCTGCAGGCCATCACGGCCTATCTGACCGCCAAGTGGGGCCTGGATGACTGATGATCACTGGCGCGGGGGCTCAAGCAGTAGCCGGCCGAGTTGGTCGGGGCTGCGTCGGGACGCATAGCGCCCCACGAAGTGGAGCGTCTCTTCGCCGGGTGCAGCGTAGCGGAACAGGTTGACGGCGGGTCGCACCGGGTCGGCCAGGAAGTGGCGGGGCAGGGCAAGCTCGGCCGTGTAACCGTCCGGGTCGAAGTGGGTCCGTCCGCGCCAGGCTGCCTGGCGCAGGGGTTGCGGGTTGTGCAGGTCGCCTTCGAACTGCGCCCCGTCGGCAGACAGGATGAACCACTTCGGATGCCCCCCAACCAGCAGCGCCACCCCCACGCGGTCCACCGTCTCCAGGTTCTCCTCCTCTGCGGCAAACCGCAGGCCCGCGATGTCCTCCTCGCCGCAGATGAAGGCGAAGTAGAGGTACTCCTGGTCGTAGAGGCTGAGCACCATCGTCTGTTGCGACGGCCAGATGCGGCCGGTCAGGTTCCGCAAGCGCGTCACGAGCGTACGACGCCCCGGAGCATTGGCCTGCAGGGCCCGCTCCCACTCCGGCTCCTCCACCTTGCCGTCTACCGACGGTGTGCCCGGCAGCGCCACCAGGAACTTGTCATCGGCCACCATCTCGTCCAGCTCACGGAGTACCCTCGGTCGGCGCCCGAGCAGGTCGTGCAGGCGCTCGGGGTCGCGCTGAAGCGACAGGGCCAGTCGCGCCGCCTCGCGGCGCAGTGCCAGGAGGCGGTGCGGGTCACGGGTGCAGTGCCGGGCATCGGGCACCGCGCGTGAGGCCAGGTCCGTGACCACGCGCTCGGCGACGGCCCCGGGCTCGGCCAGTCCCACCCGCCGCGCTGCCTCCGACGCCGCCTGTCGCAGCAACTGCAGCAACTCGAAGTCCTCGATGCCATCACGGATCATCTCCAGGCGCACGCCGGTGACCGGCGCCACATCAGCCCCTTCGCCCACGGTGTAGACGAGCAGCCCATCGTTGTTGGCCCGCAGTTCCGGCGAGGCGATGGCCTCGCGCCACGGGTCCTGGCCCTCCCCGCCCCAATGAAGGGTATTGATGTAAAGGGTGCCGGTCAGACCATAGCGAGCCTGCATCCAAAACAGTACCCTGGGCGCGATGGCATCGTCGTCCAGAAGGTACGTGGGATAGGGGGAGAGGGGCACCGCGCAGGTGTACCACCAGACCTCCTCACCCCGTGCCCGGGTCTCGGCGATGCGCTCGGGGTACAGGTAGACACTCTCGACATTGGGGCACCAGATGCTGATCTTGCCCTGCAACTCCGGCTCCGGCTGGATGGTCCCGAGGCGGGCCACGAGCGGGTCAAAGGACATCAGACGGTCGGCCGCAGCATGCACCTCATGCCAGAGTCGTTTGGGCGGCTCGTCATACATGTAGTAGAAGCAGCGGCCCAGCCACCCGCGCTTCCGCACGAAGCGGATCGTCTCTCGCAGTTCGTCATCGGTCCCGACGTAGGGCAGACGAATGCCGTTGACCCTCGGATCGCGCATGTAGGGTGCAGCGTCGCGTATATCGCAGGGCAAGGTCATGGGGCAGAGCCGCCGGTCCACGAGGAACCAGAAGAAGCGGTCGAAGACCTCCTGGCGCCGGGGGCTGTCTCTCAGACCATAGCGCTTCTCAAGTCCGTCCCACCAGATGTAGTACGAGGAACGCATGGTCGGGATGCCTGGCAAGGTCAACGGCCACACTGTCAGGGTGACCGGTACCGTCACCGGCTGTTCTCCCATGACGGTGAACCCTGCCTTGCCCCTGTAGAGGCCAGGCGGGGTATCTGGTGGCACTCGCACCTGCAGGTAGACCGCCTGGTTCTGGCCGGCGGGGAGGTCGGCGGTCGAACCCTGTGGCAGCACTTCCGGCCAGTCATCTGGCGCCGGGAAGCCGTTGCCCGACGAGACTGCGGTCCGCACATAGACCGCCGGATGCCACGACAGGCACCCGGCCGGGAGACGGGCGCCGTCCGGCCCTCTCAGGTCGCTGGTTTCTAACCGCACCTGCGTGGCCGTAGTGGCGCGGAACACTACCTGCGCCCACTCGACCTCCCCGCGCATGGCCCACAGGCGGATGTCACGGACCTCGGTGGGCATGTCCTGGCGCATCACTTTGACCAGGCCGGTCTCCGTCCAACAGGTGACTTGCGCCCGTACCGGAGCCGTGACTCCGGCCACCAGGGCAAGCATCCAACAGCCTATCGGCAATGATCTCATGGCAGGTGCTTCGGCCAGCCACGGCTAAGGACCTCCAGCGGCCGTGCATTACCGGACGGAGGCTCCGATGCTGGAAGAGCTTACACCCGCGCTCACCGCCGACGAAGCAGCCGCGCACAATGCCGCCGTCGCCCGGTTGTGGGAGGACTATGGCCGCGGCGCGAACGAGCGCGTACCCATCACCTTTGCCAGTGACGAAGCCCTGTGGCTCCAACTGACCAGCCACAGCTTCCGGGAGTTCTACACCGACGCCAAGGTGCAATTGCACACCCAACTGGCCGGACAGGCGTGGATGTGCGAGGCGCTGGTTCACGACCAGCGCTTCGGCCTGCCGGAAGGAGCCTGGACGGTGACTCCGCGCTTCTGGATGGATGAGCCCGAAGTGTTCGGCTGCGAGGTCATCATCCAGGAGGAGACTTTCGCCTGGAGCCGGCCCCTGCCCCTGAGCAAACCGGACCTGCTGCGCCACGTGGCCGACCTGGACATAGAGGTGGCAATCCGGCGAAGTCGCCTCTGGGAGCTCTATTGCCGCATGCGCGACCTGGCGGCGGACATGACCTGGCGTGACCTCCCGGTGCGCGTCGCCATGCCCGGCGGGGGCACCCACGGGCTCTTTACCACTGCCTGCCACGTGCGCGGACCCGAGCAGTTGTGTCTGGACCTGCTTGAGGACCCCGACTTCGCCCGCGAGCTCGTGGACCTCATGGTGGACCAGACCGTGGCCCGCATCCGGACGTGGCACCGTCTGGCCGAGACCGGCACGGAGCTCCCGCTGCCGGCATGGGGCATGGCGGATGACAGCCTGCAGCTAATCTCCGCCGCGACCTACCGCGAGTGCGTTCTGCCCTGCCACCAGCGCCTCTACGCGACGATGACCGATGGCCGCCGGAGCATCCATCTCTGCGGGCACGCCACCCAGCACTACGAGTCCCTCTATCAGGACCTCGGTATCCGGACCCTGGACGGGCCCGGGCCATTCGT
Source organism: Armatimonadota bacterium (assembly GCA_013178155.1). Lineage (GTDB taxonomy): Bacteria > Armatimonadota > Zipacnadia > Zipacnadales > UBA11051 > JABLXH01. The sequence continues at coordinate 84,376 of JABLXH010000007.1, forward strand.
GGATTACGGGGAACTCCTGGCGGCCTATCCGGAACTCACCATCAACGCCCAAGTAGACCACACGGTCCTCCTGCTGGGGCCCCGGGAAGCCATAGAGCAGATGGTCCGCCAGATGCTTACGCCGGCGGCCAGGCAACCCGGGCGTCTGCAGGTGATGGGCTTCCTGGTGCCCGAGACGCCGCTGGAGAACGTCCGCTACTTGTATGAGGTGGGCCGGGGGGCAGGTCGTCTAAGATGAGGGGCGAAGATGTCGGGAATACCAGGCTTCGTGGCAACGTCCAACAACGGGTGCATGGCGCTGTGCGCTACCGGCCCGGGGCGCGGCCGTTGCTGGTTTCTGGCAGTCTGCTCCGACAAGTGGCAGT
>JABLXH010000070.1 GCA_013178155.1 Armatimonadota bacterium
CTGCGGTCGGGGGTTGAAGCCCCCACCTGGCAGGAGAGCGTCGCGAGGCGACGCACGACCAGCCGTCTGCCGACCCACCGTTCACCGTCCCGCAGGAAAGGTCTCGCGCCGCTGCGGTCGGGGGTTGAAACCCCCGCCTGGCAGGAGAGCGTCGCGAAGCGACGCACGACCAGCCGTCTGCCGACCCACCGTTCACCGTCCCGCAGGAAAGGTCTCGCGCCGCTGCGGTCGGGGGTTGAAACCCCCGCCTGGCAGGAGAGCGTCGCGAGGCGACGCACCACCAGCCGTCTGCCGACCCACCGTTCACCGTCCCGCAGGGACGGTCTCCACCCAGGCGGGTACTTCAGTGCCCGCCCCCTCACGGCTGGCGCGTAATGCGGAAGTCGTCTATCCAGTAGCGCTGTCCCAGCTTGCCGTTGTCATTCGTGCGCAGATAGAGGGTCTTCAAGAGCTGGACATCCGGGAACACCTCGCGAATGGCACGGACATCCAGCATCACCTTGTGCCACTGATCGTCGTCGGTCAGTTCCCAGCGTTTGAGGTCCGGGGTGGAGCCGCTGGCGCGGGCGGGGCTGCCTCCGAGGACGACGGCGCCCTGGCCGCGCTGATCTGTCGCCATTGGCATGACCCACAGTCCGACCGGTACGCCGGGGGGAATCCGGTAGCTGAAGCTGACATAGGGGAAGCGGTCAATGTCCCAGCCGGGCGGCCGCAGCAGTACCCCCATGTTGGCGCCATCGCCGGTTGCCTCGACGCGCAGGCTGCGTTGGCCGGAGGCAGCGGTGGTGTCATCCACCCGCATCTGCGTATTCCGCTGGCGGTGGCCGTACCACCAGTAGAACCACGCCTCGACGTTTTCGGCTTCAAAGTCCGTCACCACCACCGGCTCATCGGCGGTCTCCATCGTCGGGATGCGCAGGCCCGGAGGGACCTGCGGCCCGGCAAACCAGGGCTCACGCTCGGCCCCGGCCTCATAGGCACCGATGTCGGGAGCCGCCCCCAGGTAGGGCAGTGTGACGGGGTCGCCCTGGCGCCAGGCCACCTCGCGGTCGAGGTGCAATGTGTTTGTTCGCGCATCGGCTCGCGTTACCCGCGCCCGTTGCCTGGCTGGACCGATGAGAACCAGATCCCCAATCTCTCCGGGGATGGCGTAGCCGTCGTAGAACATGCGCGCATCGCTGACCGTGAGCGAGCGTCCGGAGCCGCTGCTGGTGGCGACGGCCAGCGGGGTCCCGGCGTCCCGGGCGGGGCTGCCAGCCGACAGGCGGTAGTCGTCGCGGTCCATGTCCACAAAGCGTGGCTCGCCGTCCAGGTTCCCGACGAACTGGTCTGGTCGCTGGGCGTTGGCCTCGGCGGCCGTTCGAAGACTGCTTTGGCGGCCGTCGGGAGGCGGAACCGGCCAGGCGTAGCGGATCGTGGCCGCACCGGGGCGTTGCCGAAAAACAGGTTGCTGATGAAACGGTTGTCCGGGGCGATGCTGGCTCCAAGGTTCAGCGCCAGGCCGTCGCCATCGGGGTCGTTGTAGGCAAACAGGTTGTTCTGCAGCACGTTGCCGCGCACCATGTGCGGGTCGGGCTGTTCGGCGATGTCAAACATCTCAAAGCCGGACTCGTAGTTCAGGGCGAAGGTGTTGTGGTACAGCCGCGAGTTGATCATGCCGAAGGGGGCCATGTCCTGGTACTTGTAGGCATGAATGGTCAGCGGCTGGTACCAGTTGCGGTAGATGAGGTTGTGCCGGAAGATACCTTCCCAGATGAAGAGCTTGGCGCGGCCGTCGGCGGAGCCGCTGCCATGGTAGCCGTTGGTGATGGCGCACTGCTCGATGAGCGTGTGGGGTGAGGTGAAGAACTCGAAGTTGCGCCCCCAGACGCAACTGAACACGCAGCGTCGCACCACGTTGTACTCGCAGTCCGGCCACAGACAGAACGGGTCGTGCCCCGCCTTGCCGAAGCGGCTGTCCTGCACGACGCAGTGGGTACAGCCGTTGAGCCCGAACATGTTGCCAACCACATGGCGGTTAGCGTCGAGCTGCAAGGCGCGGGAGACATCCAGGCGCTCGAAACGGCAGTAGTGGCAGTCGGTGGCCTGCGCGGGCACATAGACGCCCTGCCCGCCCTGAGCGATTATGTCGCGCAAGGTGATGTACCGACACCCCTCCAGCAGCCACCAGGCGCCGCCGTTGGTGGGCCGCATGTCCAGGCCCTCGACCACGATGTGGGCGCGGTCCTTCAGGCGCAGACACAGCTTGTAGGTGTCCGCGGGCTGGCCGCCAGTCAGGATGACGCTGCGCGGTTGCAGGGCCCGGAAGGTGATGGGCCGCCCCGCCTCTCCCGACCGCACGGGCTCGATGCAGCCTTCGTAGCTGCCCGGAAGGAAGCTGACGGTGTCGCCCGGCTGCAGCGCGGCGTTGGCCCGGGCGATGGTGCGCCAGGGACGCCGGCGGCTGCCCGGGCCGGTGTCGTCACCGGCCGGAGACAGGTAGTACTGAGACGCAAGGACGGGAGCTAGCGCGACGAGCGCATACAGGAGTGCGAGGGTGCGAACGCACATTTGATCTCCTCAGCAGGCAACCGATAGTATGGGAAACTTCGCAGCGCCACCGCTGTGACCTCCCCAGGCAGGGGCGCAAGCGTGCCGCGGCGAACCACCCTCCCTATTCCGACCGTCGGAGGCCCCCGATGATCCGCGTCCATGTCTGGAACGAAGGCCGCCACGAGCAGACCGACCCCCGCGTGCAGGCTGCGTACCCCGAGGGAATCCACGGGGCGATTGCGGCCGCGCTGGCCAGCGATGACGACCTGCAGGTAACCACTGCCACCCAGGACGATCCCGGCTACGGCCTCAGCCCGGCGACCCTGGACACCACCGATGTGCTGGTCTTCTGGTCGCACATCGCCCAGCATGAGTTCCCGAACGAGCTGGTGGCCGACGTGGCCCAGCGCGTCCTGAACGGCATGGGGCTGGTGGTGCTGCACTCGGGCTGCATCAGCAAGCTGTTCACACGCCTGATGGGCACCACCGGCATGATCAACTGGCGCGAGGCCGATGAGCGGACGCGGCTGTGGGTGGTGGCGCCGGGGCACCCCATCGCCGCCGGCCTGCCAGCTTACTTCGAGCTGCCGCATGAGGAGATGTACGGCGAGCATTTCGACATTCCGCCCCCCGATGAGTTGGTTTTCATCAGTTGGTTCCAGGGCGGCGAAGTGGTGCGCAGCGGCTGCTGCTTCTACCGTGGCGCGGGCCGCATCTTCTACTTCCAACCGGGGCACGAGACGTATCCCAACTACCGCGACGCCAACGTGGGTCAGGTACTGAGAAACGCGGTGAAGTGGGCCGCACCGATCGGACGTCCTGCCCCTCAACGGGGCAATATGCCACCGCTGGAGCCCCTGCCGAGCCATCGCTAATAGCACGCGAACCAGGAGACCGTCATGTACGCAGCTTCATGGAGCGGCGGCAAGGACTGCTGCCTCGCGCTTTACAAGGCCCTGCAGGCCGGCTACGACGTCCACGTGCTGGCCAACTTCTACTCAGAACGCTATGAGCGTGTGCGCTTTCATGGCACACCCATCGCCCTCATCCGCGACCAGGCCCGGGCGATGGGTCTGGACCTGCTGCAGTGGCCTACACCCGATGAGACCTACGAAGAGGCCTTCCTGGCGGGCCTGCGGGTTCTGGTGGACAGGGGGGTGACCGGGATGGTCTTTGGGGACATCTACCCGGAGGCGCACCGCGACTGGGGCCGGCGGATGTGCGCGGAGGTCGGCATCGAGGCGGTCCATCCCATCTTCGGCATGGACACTCAGCAGGTGATGGCCGAGTTCCTCGCCACGGGCTTTGAGGCCGTCGTGATCAGCGGACGGCCGGACCTGTTCTCTGGCGAGCAGATGGGCGCGCGGCTGGGCCCGGAGTTCCTGGACTGGTGCGCGGAGCAGCCGGGACTGGACGTGTGCGGCGAGAACGGCGAATACCACACGGTGGTGGTGGACGGGCCGCTATTCCGGCAGCGCGTCGAGCTGACTGAGGCGGAGCCGTGCCAGGTGAACGGGCACTGGTTTGTGGACATCCGGGCGTGGGAGCTGCGGGACAAGCCCTAGTCTCGCCTGGAATGCTCACCAGTGTCCAATGGGCACTCGTCGGAGTAGTGGTCCACGTTTGGCAGCCAGACCGTAAACACGGCCCCGCCCTCGGCGCGATTGGCGGCCTGGGCACGCCCGCCGTGGGCCTGGATGACGGCCTGGGCAATCGCCAGCCCCAACCCGGTGCCGTGCTCCTTGCCGTGGGTGAGGAACGGCTCAAAGATGCGGTCCCTGATCTCCTCCGGGATGCCGGGGCCGCTGTCGGCGATGATGATGGTGACGCCCTGTGGGTCGCACTCCGAACGGACGGTCACCGTCCCCCCCTCCCCGGTAGCCTCGGCGGCGTTGATGATGATGTTGCCCAGCGCGCGGCGCAGCTTCTGGGCATCGGCGGCCACGGTGCAGTCGGCGGCCACGGCCCAGTCCACCGTCACCCCCAGTTCAGCACAGCGCGGGTCCAGCTCCGTGGCCAAGTCTGCCAGCAACTCGCTGAGGCGGTGCGAACAGACCGTGATGTCGGCCCGGCCGCTGCGAGAGAAGTCCAAGATCTCCTGAAGCATGCTCAGGATTCGTTCCGACTGGGCTTTCACGCGCTGGGCGAGGTCGGCCCGTTGCTCGGTGGTCAGTTCCTGCTTCGCCACCAGTTGCGCCATGACCGTGAGCGCGGCCAGCGGGTTCTTGATGTCGTGGATGATGGTCGCGGCCATGCGTCCGACGACCGCCAGGCGCTCCTCCTGGCGGTATGCCTTCAGCCGCTGCGCCATGGCGTTGAAATCGTCGGCCAGGAGCTCAAACTCATCGGCAGAGTTCACCGCCAGCGTCGTGTCGAAGTCCCCCTCAGCGATGGTGCGAACGCCTTCGCGGAGCCGGCGCATGGGCCGCAAGAAGAAGGTGCCCAGAGCAACACCCGCCAGCAGAGGCGCAATGAAGCTGACCGAGAGCACGACCCAGAAGAACCGCCTGTAATCCGTCACCGGGGCCAGGATGGCCGCTTCGCTGGCCTGGACGCAGAGGACCACGAACTGTCCGGCCCGGACATCGCCAAAGCTCACCGGGTAAGTCGCCAGGATACTGCCCTGGGTGCGGACCACCCCGCCAATGGGTTGCAGGATGAGAGCCGCATCGGACCCGAAGTCTCTGACCAGGTGGTGCCCGGTATTGCGGTCCTGGGGACCGCTCCAGGCTATCTCTGCCCTGGTGTGGTGGAGATACCAACCGTCGGGATCAACGAGGAAGGTACTGCCCCCGGCGTAGGCGCCAAGTGGCAGGCGCTGCGTGACGTCGGCCGTGAGCACGACTGCTCCCAGCACCCGCCCCCCCCGCAGCACGGGAGCCGCGAACCGGATAACCGCCCGGTCGCCTGTCGGACGCTCGCTGTCGCGACGGGCGAGGTGCAGGGGGGAGACGAAGACGCCGCCACGCGGCAGTCGCAGGACAGCCGGCAGGAGGGGGGCCTGGACCTGTCGGTGCAGCTCTCCCTCCGGCACTATCCGCGCCCCCTGGGGGCCAAACTCCACGCTTGCGCGCTCACGGCCATCCGGATCCAGAAGGCGGATCTCCGAGTAGAGGCCGGCGGACTCCGCCAGGGCCAGAAAGCTCTCAGAGACATGCAAACGCAGCTCAGTCACGGATCTGCCACCGGCAGCGGCAACGGCCAGGAGCTGGACATCCTCCACCAGCGAGAGGTACCGCGCGTCGGCCACCCCGCTGGCGATGGCCTCCTCCAGCGGCCGCGCCTCAAACCGGGCATGTTCACTCATGGCCAGGATGGCCTGGTTGCGCAGCAGGTTGCTGGCAGTGGCCAGGCCAAACCAGCCCACCAGACCCACCATCGGGGCACACGAGAGCAAGAGCACCAGCATCAGCTTCGTGCGAATGCTGACGCGGGCCCGTCGCTTGGCCGTGACTCCGTCCCTGCTCTCGTGCACGGGATACACCCCAACGGCTAGACACTCAGCCCCAATGTGTAACTAAGCTAGTGACGGTGTCAGTGTCGAGCGAGTTCGCCCCGGACGAACGCAGCCGATGGTCCCTGAGTCGCCTATTTCCGGTCGAAGAAGATACTCTTACCGGTCACCGATAGCGGGATGCCGTGAGCGATCCCTACCTCTTCACCCAGCAGGCCCAGTCTCACCGCCATGAGACCGACGGTGTACATGATTCGGCAGTCCACGCGATGGTTGGCCGCAACACTGACGGCCGAACCCAGGGCGATGCCCAGGTCGCCGGCGTTGTAGGCGCACCGCGCCCGGGCTGCTTCATTGGCCTGGCAGCCCTCGAAGCCGCAGAGATTGCACCCGGGAATGCCCAGACGCTGCAGCCGGGTGCCGATGAGGACGCAGGCATCGGCATCCAGCAGGTTCTGGGCGTCACGGGCAAAGAACGGCGCGTTGATCTCTTCGGCGAAGGCGCGCATGGCGGCGGCCAGAATCTCCTTCTCCTCGTGGTCGGCCAGGATGGCTGTCACGAGGTTGTCGGCGCCGCGGGCCTTGGGCGCGGTGCGTGCAGCGACGCACATCAGTTCGGCCACCTGCATGACGGCAGCCTTTTCCGGGTTCAGTCTCACGGCCATCGGTGTCACCTCAGTAAGCATAGGTTGGTGAGGTCGCTATCCGGGGACGAGCACTGCGGCACCATTGATCTCACTGGCCTTCAGGCGCTGCAGCGCGTCGTTGGCTGCAGTCAGGGCGAAGGGCGTCACCTCGGTGCGAACGGGTACCTCAGCCGCCACGGCCAGCAGGTCGCGCACGTCGTCGGTGGTGCTGTTGGCGGCGCTGCGCAGCACGCGCTCGTGGTACAGCAGCTCATAGCGCATCTGCGGGATGGGGCTCATGTGGATACCGGCACAGACCACGGTACCGCCCTTGTCCACGGCCTGCAGGGCCAGGGGGACGATCTGGCCGGCGGGAGCGAAGACGACGGCGGCATCAAGCCGCACGGGCGGAGTGTCTTCGGGGCTGCCGGTCCAGACCGCGCCGAGGTCGGTCGCGAGTTGGCGGTGGCTGGCGCCACGGGTGAACACATAGACGTCGCAGCCCCAATGCCGCGCAACCTGCAGAGCGATGTGGGCCGAGCCGCCGAAGCCGTACAGACCCAGGCGCTGCACCTGCTGCGCCCCGGCCAGCCGCAGCGACCGGAAGCCGATGACCCCCGCGCACAGCAGGGGAGCGGCTGATACGGGGTCCATACCGGTCGGCAGCCGGTAGGTGAAGTCGGCGCGGGTGACGACATGGCTGGCATATCCGCCGTCCACGTCCCAGCCGGTGAACTGCGCCTGCTCGCAGAGGTTCTCATGTCCGTGGCGGCAGTACCGACAGGCGCCGCAGGTGGCGTAAAGCCAGGGCACACAGACGCGGTCACCGGGACTGAAGGCCGTGACGTTGGGGCCACACGCCTGCACCCGGCCCACGATCTCGTGCCCAGGCACGATGGGGCGCTTGTGCAGGGGCAGGTCGCCCTCAACGATGTGCAGATCGGTGCGACAGACTCCGCAGGCCTCGACGGCCAGCAGCAACTCGCCCGAGCCCGGCACCGGATCGGGCAACGCACGAAGCACAAGCGGCGAGGTCTCGGCTGCCGCTTGCGTCTCCAGGACCATCGCCTGCATCATGACGCCTCCTCCGACCAGCGCCGACTAGCGAAGCTGTACGACGGTGACTCCGTCGCCTCCCTCGTGCAATGGTGCGCTGGCAAAGGACTTGACATTCCGGTGCCCGCGCAGAAACTTCTGGATGCCCTGCCGCAAAGCTCCGGTGCCTTTCCCGTGCAGGAGACGCACTTCCGCCGCTCCGGCCAGCACGGCGTCATCGAGGTACTTCTCCAGCTCCAGCACCGCCTCGTCAACCGTGGTGCCGCGGAGGTCCACCTCGGAGCTGAACGTGGTGGACTTGCGCATCTGCATCCTGGCGGCGAGCTGCCGGGCTTCGGGGCTGATCTCTGGTGCCAGGACCTGCAGGTCGCTGACCGGCGCTTCGACCCGCATGGCTCCCACTTCGACCTGGTAGATGCCGGGCTTCAGGCGGCTGTGAACTGTCCCCTCGCGCCCCAGCGAGCGCACGTGCACTCGCTGGCCCACGGCCAGGGGGGCTGCCTCTTGCTGAGGGCCCTGGGGCTCGGGGGCTGTCTCCGGCGTGATGGGGGCGGTCTGGCGTCTCGCCTCAGCCTCGACCTTCTCGCGGAGCGCGGCGACCTCCTGCCGCTTCTCCTCTGTCACCCGGGACTGGCGTGGCTGCCGCTGCAACTCAGAGATGATCCGACGTGCCTCTTCCTCGGCCTGGCGGACGATAGCCAGGGCACGCTCATAGCCCTTCTCCATGGCCTCGGCACGCTGGCTCTCGAGGGCTGCCAACTCCCGGGCGTACTGTGCTCGCAGGTTCTCGAGGTCCCTCTGCGTCTTGCTGGTCCGCTGGCGCTCGCGTTCGAGGTCGCGCTGGCTGGCACGCATCTCACGGAGCGCATCCTCGACTCGCAGCCGTTCGCCGCCCAGGAACTCGCGCGCTCTCTGGGTTACCCGTCGGGGCAGTCCCAGCCGCTGGGCGATGTCCAGCGCGTTACTGGAGCCCGGTTGGCCGATGAGCAGCCGGTAGGTCGGCGCCAGGGACTTGACATCGAACTCCACGGAGGCGTTCTCCATGCCCGGAGTGGCGTAGGCGAAGACCTTCAGGTCGTTGTAGTGCGTGGTGACCACGGTCCGGCAACCGGCGGCATGCAGCTCTTCCAGGATCGCCTGACCCAAGGCCGCACCCTCGGTAGGGTCGGTGCCGGCCCCCAGCTCATCCAGCAGGACCAGGGTGTTCATGTCGCCGACCTGGCCCGCTTCCCGGCGCCTAACCCAGCTATCGGCGCGGTGCAAAATCTTGATGATCTGCGTCATGTGGGAGCTGAAGGTGGACAGGGACTGCTCCAGGCTCTGCTCGTCACCGATATCAGCCCATACCTGCTCGAAGACCGACACCTCCGAGCCCGCGTCGGCGGGGATGTGCAGCCCAGACTGCGCCATCAGTGTCAGCAGACCAACGGTCTTGAGGGTTACGGTCTTGCCGCCGGTGTTGGGACCAGTGATGATGAGCGTCTGGAAGTCATCGCCGATCCAGAAGTCCAGCGGGACGACACGGCCCGTCAGGAGTGGGTGGCGGGCCTGCTTGAGCACGGTGACCCCATCCGTTCGCAGGCGCGGCGGCACCCCCGCCATGGCCAGCGACAGCCGGCCCCGCGCGCTGATCGCATCCAAAAGCCCCAGGGTCTGCTGGTCCCGCTGCAGATCGCCAACGACTGCGCCGACTTGCCCGGAGAGGACCTGGAGAATCGCCTTGATCTCGTCGGCGATGGCGAGTTCCACCTCACGCAGCTCGTTGCCCAGTTGCACCAGCTCCAGCGGCTCGATAAAGACCGTGGCGCCGCTGTCGGAGCGGTCATGGATGACTCCGCGGATCTGAGAGCGCTTCTCACTCTTGACCGGGAGGCAGAACCGGCCGTCGCGCAGCACCAGTACCGGATCCTGGAGGATGTCCTTGCCGATGGCGGCGCGGAGAATAGCCTCGGTGCGCTCGCGGGCTCGAGCTTCCAGGGCCGCCTGGCGGCCATAGAGCCGCGTTAGCTGCTCCGAGGCGTTGCGACGAACCTCGCCTTGCTCGTCGAGGCAGCGCTCAATCTCGCTTTGCAGGTCGCGGTGGTCAGACAGGCGCCCGGCCAGGTCTGCCAGGTCCGGCGCCAGTTCCTCCGCACGGGCGAAGTATTCCCAAAGGCGCCGCGCGCAACGGATGCAGTCGGCCACGGCCAAAAGCTCACGACCGGTGAGGCTGGCTCCTATCTGAGCTCGTCGCAGGGGTTCACTGAGATTGGTCAGGCCGCCAAGGGGAAAGGGGCCATAGCGGTTGATGGCCGCAGCAGCCTGCGTAGTCTCGTCCAATCGAGCCTGGATGGTCTCGGGCCGGGTCTCTGGCTGCAGCCTGGCGACCCGCTCACGGCCAAGGCTGCAGGCGGTGAGGTCGGCCAGCATGGCGAGGATCTTGTCATATTCCAGTACGCGAAGGGTACGGTCGTCCATGGGTGACACCGGCAGCGTGAATGCAACAGTGATGGCATTATAGCACGGCGGGCGCAAGTCGCGGGCGGGAAGCCACCGCGGGGCGGGCAGCGGTACACGGCTGGAAGTGTACGGCGGGCGGTGACCGGGGTCAGGAATGGCTTTCAGAGGTCAAAGCGCGCGCGGTGGACGGCGATGGCCTGCTCCAGGTATTTCTCCACGCGGGCCACCGCCAGCGGATGGACGTCGGGCGTGACCGGATCGGGCATAAGCGGCGGTCGTCCCAGCAGCGCGAGAGTGGTGTTCTCGATGCAGTGGGCCAGCGCATCCAGAGAATAGCCGCCTTCCAGTATCACGAGCAAGCGTCCGTCGCACAGCTCGCTCGCCGTCTCTCGGGCGCGTGCGGCCAGTTGGTGGTACCCGTCGGCCGTCAGGGCGTGGCCGGCCAAGGGGTCGCTGCAGTGGCCGTCATAGCCGGCGGACACGATCAGCAGACCGGGGCGGTACCGACGCAGGAGCGGGACGATGACCTCATCCAAAGCCCGCAGGTAATGTCGGTCGAGGGCGCCGTCCGGCAGCGGGATGTTCACCGTGCGCCCGGTCCCGGCATCCACTCCCACCTCGTCAACGGTTCCTGTCTGGGGGTACAGTCCATGCTGATGGACGGAGACGTAAAGGACGTCACCGCGGGCGTAGAAGATGTCCTGGGTCCCGTTGCCGTGATGAACGTCCCAGTCGAGTATGGCCACCCGCGGGACGCCAAGGGCGAGGGCAGTCTCGGCCGCCAGGGCGGCGTTGTTGAAGAAGCAAAAGCCCATGGCGCGGTTGGGGAGAGCATGGTGACCGGGCGGCCGCACCAGGCAAAGAGCGCTGTCCAGGCCGCCTTCGGCTACCAGTCGCGCCGCCCACATGCAACTGCCAGCCGCGACGGACGCTGCCCCGAAGGTGGTGGCAGTGGCGACGGTATCGCCGCCAAGCCAGCCGCCACCATTCTGGCAGATCAGGCGCAGGTCCTCGATGTAGTCAGGCTCGTGCACCCAGGCAAGCTGCTCTTCGGAGGCGGGGAGCGCCGGGACGTCTTCCAGCTCCTCCCACAGGCCACTGTGGCGCAAGCGTGCCACAGCGGCCTCCAGCCGCGAGCGGTTCTCCACATGCCATGGCTCGCCATGCTCGAGGAACAGCTCATCGAAGACCCGGCCGACAGCCACCTAGCCACCTGCCTCGGCAAGCGCGCGCTTGAGGGCCGCCAGACCTCCGCGGCAGTGCTCCACGGCATCCAGCGAGAAGTCAAAGACCTCGATGGAACAGTAGCGCTGGTAGTTGATGTCCAGCAAAGCGCGCATGATGGGCACGAAGTCCACCGTGCCGTATCCCGGCGCCATCTTGTTGATGTCATTGCAGTGGTAGTGGAACAGGTAGGGCGCGGTGTCGCGAATGGCCTGAGGCAGGTCGGCCTCCTCCTGGCTGCCGCTGTAGGTATCGAGGATCACCCCCACATTGGGGAGGTTGATCTCTTCGGCCATGCGGCGGGCTTCCTCGGCCCGGTGCAGGAAGTTGTTGCCGGTCGCTGCCGCCAGTGGCTCGATGCAGACCTTGAAGTCGGCTTCGCGCCCGACCTCCGCGGCCTCGGTCATGGCCTCCTTGAACCACTGCCAGGCCTGCTCGGGGGCCACCCCCTCCAGGATGGCTCGTTGCTTGGGGGAGCCCACGACCATGAGCCCGCCACCAATCTCGATGCCGAAGCGGACCAAGTCGCAGAAGTAGTCGCGGGTCCGCCGGCGCACCTGCGGGTCGGGGTCGGTGACATGCAGTCCGGTGGGGCCGATCAGCAGCCAGTGGATACCCGCCACTGCCAGCCCTGTCTCGCGGCTGGCTTGCACGATCTCGGCCTTCTGTTCGTCGGTGATCTGCTGGACCCAGTCGTTGAGCGTGAAGGGCGAGATCTCGATGCCGTCAAAGCCGAGTTCGGCGGCCACCTCGAACTGGCGGCGTATGGGCCACTTGTCCTTGTCCTCGTAGAAGAAGATCTCGTTGCAGATCGCAAACTTCATGGGACAACCTCCCGGGCGCGGCGGATCTGTTCCAGCCAGCGGAACGTATACAGGAAGACGAAGGCGATCAGGCCGGACTGCCAGCCGACAAAGGAGCCTGCGAGCAGGTACAGGTCCAGGGCCAAGTGCCGGCTGCTGGCCAGAAGCCCCAGCAGCAGCGCCGGCAGGAGGGGGGCCGCGACTACCACCACCAAGCTGCCGGCTGCCATCATGGTGACGCCGTGCCACCAGGGCCGGGGCGAGGCCCCCGCCGGGCCCACCAGGGCCCGAGCCAACAGCGCTGCCAGGAGTGAGCCAAGGACTGAACTCACCAGCCACAGCGCCACCAACTGACCAGGTGCGAAGCGACCCGCGGGCGTGAGCTCGAAGTTCTGGATGCGGCGGGCCTCGGCAGCCAGCCACAGTAACGGGCCCGCCGCGAGGAAGCCGAGGCCAAGACCGAGTGCTGCCCCCACAGCATCCACGCGAGACAGCCGCCACCAGGAGCGGTCAGGTGCTGTTGCTGTGTTGGGCCTCCCCCTGCCACCTGTAGCCATCAGTATACTGCTCCGCATGTCCCGCTCGACTGTAACGACTCCGTGCGTTGACGTGGTCGCATCGTGACTTTCGCCGCGCTGTCCACACGCCCCTCCCTCGCCGCAAGCAGATGAGGGGACCCTTGGGTGAGGTCACGGGTTTTGGAGCGATCGACAGGAAAACCGTTGACACCAGGCGGCGATTGTGCTACCCTTGCCACACGGTTGGCTTTGGCCAACTAAAACGGGGTACTTGGTTCTAGGTTCTGAACTTGCCGGCTTGGATGGGGACGTCCCCCTGTCAAGTTTCGCTGCAGGTGACATACCTAGCGAGTACGACACGAGGAGCGACGTCACATGCCAGTAGGCAAGGTCAAGTGGTTCAATGACAGCAAGGGGTACGGATTCATCGAGTGGGACGGCGGCGAGGATGTCTTTGTGCATTTCTCCGCCATCGTCGGCGAAGGGTACCGCACCCTGGCCGAGGGCGCTGAGGTGCAGTTTGAGATCGTAGCTGACACCAAGGGCCCCCGTGCCGACAAGGTCACTGTCCTCAGCTAGGACTGACCTACGAGTTGTCACCAAGGACGCCCCCGCCAACTGAGTTGGCGGGGGCGTTTTCGGCTATTGGCTCGGCTGCCGGTAGCTCTCCGGGGTCACTGCCATGGACTCTAAGCCGTCCCTCGCCGTATTGACTGCCGTGCTGCTCACCGTGAGTGCCGGAGGTGAGACGATGGGTGACTCTGCGCCCGCAGCGCGCCTGCTGCAACTGCTGGATGTCCGCGACTTTGGCGGCGAGACCCTGCGTGTCGGTGACCTGGACGGCGACGGCGGACCGGACCTGCTGATCGTCCAGGACATGCGGGGGCCGCGCACCATATCGTGTCTCACAGCGCTCACTCTACAGGGCGGGATCATCTGGCAATGGGGCACACCCTCGCGGGACCATGGCGAGATCTACGCCGACTTGCCCGTGCAGATCTACGACTGGGATAACGACGGCGCCAACGAGGTGCTGTTCGTGGCGCAGGCCACCTATGCCGAGCTCTACGAGCCCGGCAACCCTATCGTGGAACGGGCGAAACGCTACGAGGGCGACGCCCACATGGTGGTACTGGAGGGCGCGACCGGGCGCGAGAAGCGGCGTCTCGCGATTCCTGCGCCAGCGGATGACAGCTTCCTGTTTGCGGACCTGACCGGGCGCGGCCGCCGTCAGGACTTCGTGGTCAAGGACCGCTACTGGAACGCCTGGGGGGTGTCGGCGGAGGGCGAGACGCTCTGGCACTGGGAAGGCTCTACCGGCCACTACCCGGCTATCGCCGATGTGGACGGGGACGGCTGCGACGAGGTCTTCTTCGGCTTCGCCCTGCTCGACCAGGACGGCACCCCCCTGTTCGATCACCCGGCCAATGGAGCTCACCAGGATGCGGTGTATATCGTGCAGCTCGCCGATGGCAGTTGGCGCCTGATGTGCGGGAATCATGGGATACACTGCCTGACCCCCGACGGCGCCGTGCTATGGTCGCACCCGTTGGCCGAGGCGCAGCACGTGGTCGCCGGGCACTTTCGCCCGGACCTCGGCCCGGTGCAGTTCATGGTCATTGACCGTGGCCAGCCGGAGGCGGACGGCCGCCGAGCACCCGCCACGCTCTATCTTTACGACCTGGACGGCAACGAGGTCTGGCAACGTCGGCAGCCGGAGGGGGGCTGGTACGCGGCCTGCGTGGAGATTGACTGGTCGGGGCATGGTGAGCCGCGGGAGGTCCTGGTCTACAGCCGGGGCCCTGGAGAACCGGCGGCGATCTATGACGGCCAGGGAGAGATCGTGGCGGAGCTGCCCATCGTCTATCCGGACACCGCCACACCTGAGGAGCGCCAGACCCACTGCTACTTCACGCGGGCCGATGTCTGGGGCGACAGCCGCCAGGAGGTCATCTTCTTCGGCTGCCGTACTGCCGGTATCTACACCAACCCCAGGCCGCTGCAACTGCCGACACACTACAACAATACGCTGTATCCGGGCATGTGACAGCACCGATGCCCGGGACGGAGGGCCATTGTGTCTCAACTCAAATGGTGGCAGAAGCCCGTGCGCATGATGCGGCGGGACTACATGACTGACCTGCAGCGCATGCGCGACGCCGACCTGGACGAGTTGGCGCGCAGCAAGAAGGAAGACTGGCACATCAACTGCGAGTGGGTCATTGCCACGCCGGGGGTTGCGCCGGGCCTGGGTTGGCAGACCACCTTCAACACATGCAAGTTCCCCAAGTACGAAGCCCTGGGGGACTGGGACCTCATCCGCGAATACCTGCCGTACGCCCGCAAGTACGGCCTCCACCCGCTGGCCTACCTGAACATGCACTGGTACTCGTATGACTTCGCCGAGGCCCATCCCGGCTGGGAGCAGGTGAACGCCCAGGGCACGCCCTACGGCCGCATTGCCCCGCTTTACGGCTCCGGGACGACGTTATGCGTCAACAGTGGCTGGCGCGACTGGGCCATCGAGCTGGTACGGGAGACCATGCGCACCGGTCTGGACGGTGTCTTTCTGGACGGACCGGTCATCTACCCCGGCTGCTGCTACTGCCCGGTGTGCCGGGCCAAGTTCGAGGCTCGCTACGGCGCACCCATCCCGGAGACGGAAGACTGGTCGGACCCGCTCTGGAAGCAGTTCATCCTCTTCCGCGAGGACAGCATGGCGGAGTTCCTGCGGGACTGCCGCGCAGCGCTCCTGGAGGTGAACCCGGAGGGGATCATTTTCCTCAACGGCGGGAGCTGGCATGGTGGGGGCTGGCGGGTGGCCCGGGACATCGAGAAGGTCGGCCCCCATGAGGACATCAATGGCGCCGAGGCCTTCTTCCATCCGGGGTCGCGCGGCCAGATGCTGTACTTCTGGGCCACTGCTGCTAAACACCTGCGCGCTGCGGGGAAGCCGGCGGTGGTCTTCAGCCACCATGCCCTGGGGTCCTGGCACTACCTGCCGCTGCCACCAGTCGAGGCAAAGCTGGCGGCCGCGCAGACGGTAGCCTGCGGGGCCAACCCCTGGATCGCAATCTTTGACTATGCCATGGACCAGGCCGCCGAGGAGACCCTGACGCCCATCAAGGAGATCAACGGCTTCCTGGAGGCCAATGAGGAGTACTGCACAGCGGCCGAGTCAGCGGCGACGGTGGCCCTGCTGTACTCCAGTCAGAGCGCCAAGTTCTATGTATCCCGCGTGGACGACCTGTTCGCGGACACGGCGAACACCAGTGAGCGCGACCTGATCATGACGCGGGGTAGCGGCGAGGTCATCGCCGACCTGGCGCGGCGCAAGAGCCTGTGTGACGGCTGGCAGCACCACACGTACCAGGGGTGGTTTGAGGTCCTCACCCGCGAGCACATCCCCTTCGATGTGGTGCTGGATTCGGGCCTGACTGCCGAGAATCTGGGTCGGTACCAGACGCTCATCCTGGCGAACGCCAGTTGCTTGAGTGATGACCAGCTAGCGGCCATCAGCGCCTTCGTGGCCCAAGGGGGCAATGTGGTGGCTGAGTTCGAGGCCGGCGAATACGACGAGTTGGGCAACCCGCGCGGCCGAAACCCGCTGCGCGAACTGCTGGGGATTGCCACGATCGAGGGGGCCTTCGCCCCGGCGACGGCTGAGGAGTATGTCGAGGTGGGCAACCACGAGGCTCTGGGCTTTCGCGCCGGCCGTTGGCTGCCGCGGCCCGTAAACTGCCTGCAGGTGAGAGCAAGCGCCGACTCTGCCACGCCCGCGCGCGTCCTGAACCCTATCGGCAAGGTCTACACAGCGCCGCGTGGCGTCTCGGAGTGGCCGGCGATGGTCTGTCGTGAGGGCTCGCCGGGACGTGTCGTCTACTTCCCCTGCCTGGCGGCGGCGATGTACGGTCAGTACGCCATTCAGGACCACCAGCAGTGGCTGGCTGAGGCGCTGCGGTGGGCGCACGGCGGGCCCATGCCGCTGTGGTCGGAGGCGCCGGGCACGGTTCAGATGGAGCTCTGGCGTCAGCCTGGCCGGCTAGTCCTGCACCTGGTGAACAACACCGGCGACGGTCTGCGGCCCATCGCGGAGACCATCCCGGTCCATGATGTGGTGGTCCATGTCCAGGCGCCGCCGGGCGCGACGGCGCGGGCGGTCTCGGGCGCCAACCTGGCCCTGGCCTACGCCAACGGGGCGCTCAGGCTTCACCTCCCGCGGCTGGACCTCTACGAGATCGTGGTCATCGAGGGGGTCTAGGGCTCGGCCTGGTGCCGGAAGCTGCGGATGATGACCTCGGCACCCTTGCCCGTGGCCGGCGCCTGGCCCTGCATCAGCCAGAGGTTCATGCGCGTGTTCTCGTTGCCAGGGGACGGAATGTCACCCCCGCGGTAGGTCCACGTGCCGATGGTGAGCGCCGGGTCGCTGGGGTTGAGGATAGGGCCCTGGACACTCTTGAAGAAGATACGGTCGGCAGCCCAGCGGAAGGCATGGGTAGAGCGCGCCACTCCCGGCTGGACGAAACGCTTGAGATTGCCCGGCGTCTCGTAGGGCTGGACGACATACTGAGCATTGGCCGGGTCAGCGGCGTTGCCCCAGCGGGCGAACTCGACGTCTATCTCGCGGTGGTTGTCAGCCGGGTCATCGTCCCAGGTAAACAGCCCCAGGATAATGCGTGGGTCCAGGGCGTCCACCGGGCTGTCGAGTGACCAGATGTACTTGCCGTGGCCCAGGCTCTCCCGCAGCACCACCTCGGCGCAGGTCCACTTGCCGTCCCGTTTCGCCAGTCGCAGGTGCAGGCGGCCGCGGTCGTCTACCCAGACGTGCAGGGCGCTGTCGGAGAAGTAGTTGGGGCCCGGTCCCACCTTCTGCCCTCCGGAGCTCTTGACCGCCCACTCGCGTCCGGAGAAGCGGATGACGCGGAAGCTGGCCTGGGCGGTGCGTACCCACTCGGCGCTGGCGAGGGCCACGGAGGCCAGCACTCCGGGCAGCGAAGCTTCCCCCTGGGCCAGCGGCGCCGCCTGGCCCACCGGCAGCAGGCAGGCGGCGATCCGCGTGGCGTTGGTGTCGTCGTCGCCCGTGGTGATGTCGCATGTGAAGGTGCGGTCGGCGGCGATGGGCGTCAGGGGTTCAGCGAAAGTCGGCTTGGACCACCAACCCCCGCCGACGCGGATGTAGACGGCAACCCGGTGGCTGGCGGGCGGGGCGCCGTATACGCGGCCGACGAGAGGGTCGTGGCTGCCCAGTGCCGGAACCGTGGTCAGGTCCAGGGTGGGGTAGGTCACCGCCTCGGTGTCCAGCTCCCATGTCGCCCCGTCCTGCTGGGCACACCCGCTGGCAAGCATGGCCAGCAGACCTACGGAAAGGCAGACACCCAACTGCGCCGCGAAAGAGTCCATGACGAGCCCTCCGTGTTTGCATCACGCCGGGGGCATGATACAATGGAATGCCGTCGCCGCCAAGGGTTCGCCGGCAGGCTCTGGAGGGCGCTTCGTGGCCAGATTGACCCGCCAAACGAGGGCTGGACAAGCCGCACGGGGACCGTCCACCACGACTGCGACCGGCTGGGGTGCCAACCCGTTGCACGCCTGGTGGCGGGTCTCCCCGGGGCGGCTGGCCTCCTTCCTGGATCAGCTTGGTGAGCTGCTCAACGCCGGCGTCAACATGCATGAGGCCACGCTGCAGTTGGCCCGGCACACGCCGGACGGGCGTCTGCGCCGCATGAGCCGGGAGATGGCCGAGGGCGCCAGCCAGGGTCAGTCGCTGGCTGCCCAGATGGAACGGTATCCGCAACTAGTGCCACCGCATGTACGGGGCATGATCCTGGCGGCCGAACGCTCGGGTACGCTGCCGGCGGCGTTGCGGGAGCTGTCGGACGAGTTGCGCGCCCAGCAGATCGCCCGCTGGAAGATGCTGGCGGTCAGCCTGTGGTTCGGGCTGTCGGTGTTCGTCGCGTTCGTCGTGGTGCCTTTGGCTACCCGCACCATGGTGGCCTCGGCGCAGCAGATCAACACCTACCGCAGCAGTGAGACGCCGCTTGACTACGTGCTGCGCGTGGCCCTGCCGGCGCTGAAAACGTGGCTGGTTCACGTATTTTTCCCGATGGCTGTCAGCATCATCGTCGTCCTGCTGGTGCTGAAGCTTATTGCCGGACTACCGCGACTGCAGGGGCTGGTTCAGAGGATGCTGTACTGGGTCCCGATCGTTGGGCACCTGGTGCGGCGTGCCGCCACAACGCGCTTCCTGGTATCACTGCACGGCCTGCTGCGGGCCGGCGTCGAGGTCCAGGAGGCCCTGGGGACTGCAGCGGAGGCGACCGGGGATGCGGTGATGCGGGAGCAGCTACAGGCCGCCGGCGCTCGCATAAGGGGGGGACAAGACCTGACGCGGGCCCTGCAGCCGTGCTCCTGTCTCTCGCGGGAGGTCAGGGAGGCCCTCGCGCTGGCCGAGCGAGCTGGCAGCTATGACCGGACGATCGGCGCACTTATCACGGGCGCCCGTCAGTCTCGCCAGAAGGCCATCGCGATTTCCGGTTTCCTGGGCTACGGGATTGGCCTGGTGGGGAGTGCGCTGATCACGGTGGTTGCTTTCTACACGTTCTACAATACCTACGTGAACACTGTCCTGCATGTCTGGGATGAGTGAACACCCGGAGTCTGGCAATGCCTGGACGTTGCTGCCTGTATCTTCTGATGCTGCTGAGCCTCACACCCCTTGCCCTGGCGCAGTCCATGCTGCCGGGCGGCGACTTCGAGGGCGGCCTGGCCGGCTGGGAGCCGGTCGCGGCCGACGGCGCCAGCGTCGCCACGAGCGCCGATAGGCCCGCCCAGGGCAGGTCCTGCCTGCAACTGCAGACCACCGGCAAGGCTCCGGCCTGGGTGCTTTCGCCTGCGCTCACCGGGCCCGGTGACGGTGAGCTGGCGCTGCTGAGCTTCACCGTGCGGCGGGGCGCGGGGCAAAGCGGGCTCATGCTGGACATCGTGGGCGGCGCGGCGGAGTTGGGGGAGGCGGTGATCTGGGAAGCGCGTGTGCCGGAGGATACCAACTGGCACAAGGTCTCATTGCTGCTGCGGATACCCCCCGTGCGCGGGGGCGGCGCGCCGCGGCTGGCCTTCGCGGCGACCGGGGCGGCTGGCTTGTGGTTTCTGGATGATGTGACCGTGACCACAGGCAGTCTGCCGACCCTTGCTATTCAGCCGCTGCCCGGCGAGCCCGCGAACACCGGACGCCTGCCCGAGGGCTGGCAACCCGAGGGCTACCTTGATGCCATCGCCAAAGAAGTGGGAACCGAGCAAGAGCTGTTCATCACTGCCAATGGCCTGCTGGTCACCATCAGGCCCACGCTGTCTTGCTACCGGGGATTCCGTGAGGGGGCGGTAGTCTACGGCGTCAACCGCGGGAAGGTGGACAAGGAGCTGCAGGTTCAGGTGGAGGCGCCACCGGAGGTGGAGTCCCCGGCCTGGACGGTGCCGATCCAGAAGGACGGCACGACGCGCTTTCACATCGCGGTCCAGTGCCTGCGGCAGGGCGATTTCACCCTTCGTCTGAACTTTGCGTCTGGACCGGACCGGGCTTCCGCGCCGCTGAGAGTGCACTGCCACCGGTGCTACCCGGCACTGGGAGTTCGCTGGGAGGGTCCCCCGACTGCGGAGGACCTGCAGCGACTGGCCCGGACGCCGGTGGATATGCACCTGCTGGTCGGGCCCTCCGACCCGACGGGTTTCGCGGCAATGGCGGAACCGCTTCTGGCGCGTGGAGCCGACGTGCTGGCTGCCCCGGATGCAGACGGCCTGCCGGAGGAGCGCTATGGGGCGGTGCTGGCGCAACTGGGGAGCCTGCTCAACCCGAGTTTCTGGGTTCCGTATACCCTGGCGGGCAACGACCCGCTTGCGGCCGCGCTGGCGGCGCCGCGCTTTGCCAGTGTGCAGCGGGCCAAGGTGCGCGAGGCGGGTGTGCTGTCGCCACCGGTGCCACTGCGTCGCACCTGGCCCGATGGCAAGCTGGCGCCCGAGCGACCAGACCTGGTAGCGGCCGACAAGATGGCAGGGCTGATGGCCGTGACGGTAAGGCCCCCGCGTCTGGGAGCCGCCTGCGTCGTGGCCGAACAAGTGGACGGCAAGGCTGATGTGCCCGGTGGGGCGATGGCCGCTCTTGGCCGCCAAGCCGACCTGGAGAGCGTGCGCCAGCTTCTGACCGAACGGCAGGTGAACCTGCCGATGTTGGTAGATGGTCTGCAGGCGCGCTCCGCGGGCGATCCGCGGCTCGATGCCCTGCACCTGGCCCGCGCCCTGACCATGGCCTTCTACCAGGGCAGCACCGGTGTTGTCCTCTCGCCGCGACGTGATCGGGACAATGCCTTCGGGATCATGCCGGCGCAAGGCGATGACGACGGGGCCGACCCGGTGCTCCAGGCGATGCGAGCGGTGTCCGCGGAGCTAATGGGTGCCACGCCCATCGTCGCTCTGGCAGCCACCCCAGACGTCAACCTCGACGCCTCAGCAGCTATCAGCTTCCGCCCCTTCCTGCGCGGTGGCGAGGGCATTCTCGTGCTGTGGAATAACACGGGGGTGTCCCGTGATGTGGCCATCGAGTTCCGCTCGCAACCGGTAGTTGGTCACTACACGCGGCTGTCGTACCACGGCGACTTCCTGCAGCGCTCGTGGGCCCCTATCTTCAGGTTCGGGGAGGAAGCTTTCCAGCGCAAGCGCCCGCTGCTGATCATGCGGGTCAACCCGCTGGAGGTGCAACTGATGGCCTTCCGCCTGCTGGCTCCGCACGCGGCCTGGCTGCGCACTGTGGAACTGGCCAAGCCCTACGTGGCGCCGAAGGACGCCATGCCGCCGGTGCGTGAGGAGTGGTGGCTGGATATGCTAAAGGTCCAGCCCTTCTCGGAGTAGGCAGTGCCTGAGCCGGTGCCAAGGGCCGGTCGGGCGCAGGATTGCGCGGGACTCGCGGCGAACCAGGCGCGTCCGCACAAACGACGACCCTCCATCAAGGAAACCCAGCCTATGGCTCTTGCTTCGTCGCCCGAAAGCTCGCGTCAGGCAACACTGGCCGGGCTGGGCGGCCTGACGCTGCGCTCGGCACTGCTGGCGGCGCTGCTGACTGCAGCCATCTTCATCGGTATCACGCGCACCGGCTTCATCCAGATCAACTGGGTGCCGTATGTCGTGCCACCAGTGCCGGCCATGCTCTTTCTGCTGCTGCTGCAGGGCCTCAACGCCCTCCTCCAGCGGACTGGTCTGCACCGCTACCTCCCCCTGTGGCTGCAGCCGCTCACCCGCGGCGAGCTGGTGATGATCTACGCCGGGATGGCGGTCTCCCTGTGCATGGAGCGCAGCGGCTATGTGATGCACTACCTGCTGACCGCCAAGTATTTCGCTACTGAAGTCAACCAGTGGGACAAGCTCTTTGAGTTGTACCCGGACTATTGGATTCCCAAGGATCCCGTGGTCATCAACCAGTGGTTTGAGTCCGCACCCTCCGGGCGGATCCCCTGGCGCGCCTGGCTTCCCTTCCTGGCGTGGTGGGGCAGTTTTAGCCTGCTATTGGTGGTGGCGATGATGTCTATCGCCGCTTACTTCCGCAAGCAGTGGGCGGAGGCGGAGCGTCTGAGCTATCCGCTCAACTTCCTACCCATTGAGATCACGGGCGGCCTGGGCTCCGGCGAGTACGCCCGAGGGTTCTTCCGCAACCCCCTGATGTGGATTGGTTTCAGCCTGGCGACGCTATACAACGGTTGGAACATCGCCCAGGCCTTTTTCCCCGCCCTGCCGAAAATCGAGACAGTCCAGTACCTGGACAAGGGTTTCACCGAACCCCCCTGGCGCTACCTGTCGCCCCTGGGGATCAGCATCACGCCGGAGGTCTGGGGACTGGCCTACCTGGTTTCGGGAGAGGTGTTGTTCTCAACCTGGGTCTTCTACTTCCTGGTCAAGACTGTCAAGGCCATCGGCCTTTCGGCGGGCTACCGTGCTTCTGGTTTCCCGTTCTATCAGGAGCTCAGTGCCGGTGCCTGCATCAGCGTGATGGTGTTTCTCTTCTGGGCGGCGAGGACCCACTTCTGTGAGGTTGGGCGGGCCATCATCCGGGGTCCCAGCAGCGTGGACGCCAACGAGGCCTTGCCCTACCGCTGGCTCACCGTGGCCTTTGTGGGTGCCACCGGGGGCATGATGGCCATGCTTTCGTACGCCGGGCTACCGATGTCCCTCATCCTGTCGTACTTCGCGTCCTTCTACATGTTCGTGATCGTCGCTGCCCGAGTACGGGCCGAGGTGGGCCCCCCGGTGACCTGGAACGTGCCCTACGGCTTTGACACGGTGGTGCCGGTGCACTTCCTGGGTGACCGCAAGATTCTGCGGATGGGCGGCCCCAAAGGCCTGGTGCTCTTCCAGGCTCTGTTCTATGTGGGCCGGACGGTCTTTGGGCACACGACGGCCCAGGCTTTCACCGATGGCCTGAAGCTGGCCGACCATGGACATGTGCGCCGTCGCTCGATCAACGCCATGATGCTGCTGATCTGCGTCGTCGGCTTGGCTTTGGCCATGTGGTTCCATCTCGACGTGGGCTACCGCTATGGCCACGGTCTCATCGGAGCCAAGGTGGGGCGGGCGGGGGCGAGCTGGGCCATGACCTGGTCGAAGGGCAACTACACGCTGATCGAAAGAGCCCTCTCCAAGGCCACAGGCCCGGATCTGGCCCGTCTGCTCTTCTACGCTGCTGGTGCTCTGTTCACCGCTGGTGTCACGATCGCTCGCAGCCGCCTGAACAACTTCCCCTTCCATCCCATCGGCTTCATTCTGGCCACTCTCTACGGCGACTATTCGCCCTACTGGGGACCGTTCTTCATCGCCTGGATGGCTCAGCGCCTGGTGTTGCGCTACGGCGGGCTGCCCCTGTATCGCCGCGCGGTCCCGGTCTTTTTGGGGCTGACCCTGGGCCATGTGCTCGTGGGAGGGGTGTTGTGGCGTATCATCATCAACTACTTCATTGATCCGGTGATCTCCATCCGTTACTACCTGAACCTGGGCGGTTAGGAGAGCCCGGCAGGATTCCGGAGCCGTCGTGCCGAACTGCCAGACATCCCCCTATCGGAGGGCGACCATGGACCTCGAAAGTCTGTCAAAGCACGGCTACAGCCTGCGCATGCTCTTTGAGGGCATGTCTGATATAGAGGCCACTGCAGCTCTGGACCGCCTCGTGGAGGCCGAGCAGTGGGAGCTGTTGGCGATGATCACGGTGACCGCCAATGAAGTCTCCGCGCGGCGGACTGTGGTCAAGCTGCTGGAGCACAACCGCCTGGCAGAACTGGTACTGCCAGCCTGCCTGCGGCGGCAAGTGCGGCGGCAGGAGGTGATCATGGCTGGAGGGGGGGCGCGCCGGATCCTGAGGGATATTGACGCCGAGGACGACGAGTCGGGCGTGCCGGAGCACATTCTGCAGGAGGCCCAGGACATCGCCCAGTCTGCCGAGGCCAGTCGGATGGCTGCCCTGTCCCGCGAGGCGGCGATTGACCGCGACGCCCTGCGCGAGTTCATTGTGAATGAGTTGGCCAAACGCCTCAACACCGACCCGCAGGCCGCTGAGGCCCTGGTCGTCATCGCCAAGGCCTCTGCCTTCGAGGACGCTCGCCGCACGGCGGCGCTCAAGCTGGCCAACCACGAGATGACAATGAAACGCCTGGCGCGCGAAGGGCGCGCTGCGGACATGATCGTCGTGGCTGACAACTCGGGCCTGGAGACCGTACGCACCAACATCGCCCGTGCTCTGGGGCCTGTTATGGGTGCGATGCGGGCCCAGAGGGACTGGGCCAGCCTGCGGTGGGCGGGCAAACACCACCCTGACCCGCGAGCCCGGGAGGCCGTGGCGGAGGTCCTCCGCTCGGAGGGTCAGGGCAACTGAGCCGCTCCGTACCCCGGGAACCCACGACGAACTTTCCCGCACGAATAAGGTCAAATAGAACTGGCCGCACGGGCGGGCCCGAAGGGGTCTGCCTGGGGGAAGGCCGTTCCGCGGTCTCAGTTTCCGCGGCGATTGGGGAGTCTAGCGTGATGAGATGGCGCGCGTTGGCGCTGGCGGGAAGCTTTGCCGTCCTGATGTTTGCGACGGTGCTCACGTCGTGTCGCTCGCAGCCGCTGGGGGCGATGGAGGGGGGCCTGTGCATCTTCCGCAAGCCCACGTTCGCGTTCATCTTCGCGGATACCCGACCTGACCTCAATGAGACTACCAACAGCATCAGTCTGCAGGCCACGCCGGGGGAGACTGAGCCCGTCTCCTTCGGGGTCCTGCCCCAGCGTCGCATCGAGAACGCCACGGTCCAGGTGTCGGACTTCAAGGGACCGGAGGGTGCGGTAATACCGGCCTCGGCGGTGGATGCCAGGGTGACCCAGGTCTGGCAGCAGCGGGCGCCACGGGGCAAGGATTTCGAGACGATAACCGTGCCGGAGGCGTTGCTCAAGGACGATTCGCTGGATTTCCTGGACCCAAGATGGACCGAGACCAACCTTCCCAGTTGCCCCCCGGACGCGCCCGTGCGCACTGACTTTGCGCCCGACCAGGCCAAACAGGTCTTCCTCATCATCACCGTGCCACCCGACGCCGCGCCGGGGGACTACGTGGCGCAAGTGCGTGTGGGCGACCCGGCCCAGCCGGCGTCGGTGGAGCTGAAGCTGACGGTGCTGCCCTTCAAGCTGCGGGGCCCCGGCTACAAGATCTGCATGTTCTACAACGACAACATCGGGGCCGAGGTGCCGCTATCCTTGTACCGCGCCCGCCTGGCGTACATGCGATCCATGGGCATCAACGGCCTGCGGCTGAAAGCCAACCGCCAGACACTGGATCAGGAGATCAGGGAGATCAAGGCCGCCGGCTTCGAGGGGCCGATCATGCTCCTTGACACGAATGCGTATTTCGGTCCCCAGGGCCTTGAGGACATGGCCTTCTATGTTGATACGCTTAAGGGCGCCGGGTACGACCCCTACATCTACGGGGTGGACGAGCCAAACGTGCCGGGTATTGAGCCTCGCAAGCCCCACAGTCTGAACGGACAGATCGCGGTCTTTAGCCGCATCAAACAGGTTGGCGGCCTGGCCACCACGGCTCTTTCGGTCATTACTGACCGTATTCTCACCGACCAGTACCATCAGGTTCTGGACTTCGCCCAGTACAGCCTGCACACCGATCCGGACCTGGGCTTCAAGAGTTATGTCCAGTCGCTGGATACCAACCCGACCCGGCGTCGTCACCCGCTGGAGGGGTACTACTTTACGACTGCCTTCGAGAACCCCCGACGGAACCGTCTGCTGGGAGGTTTCTACCTGCCCAACAGTCGCATGCAGGCCGTGACCTTCTGGACCCTGTACTCATACCACCAGAAGGGTGTACCCCGGATCTTTGATGACTTTGCGCTGCCGGACGGCAACAAGAAGCGCTGGATGACCGTCTTTCCGAGTCGCGAGGGTTGCATCCCGACCCTGCAGTCCGAGGCTCTGCGCGAAGGCGTGGACGACCTGCGCTACCTGAACACGTTCCTAGAGATGGCCCAAGAGAAAGGGGAGGAGATGGCCCCGGCGGCGGTGGATGGGCTGCGCCGGCAAGTCATGAGCGAGGTGGCCCGCTACCGCGACTACGGGTCTACAAAGCCCGAGGACCGGACGGCCAGCCAGTTCACGGATGCGCAGTTCGACCAGAGCCGAAGGGTGGTCGTGCAGGCCATCCTGAAGCTGCAGGCCCTCTCGCCCGGCGGCTGAGGCAACCCTTATATGGGCGCAAACAGGGGCTGGTGGGGACCCGGAGCGCCTACTCCGCAGCCGGCTTTTCTGGCTGACTGACGCGCACGTCGGCGATGATGCGGCTCAGTCGCTGGCGGATACGTTCCTCCGACATCTCTGGCTCTGAACTCATAGGCACGGCCACGGCCTTGATGGTGATGAAGGCCGAGGAGGCTCGCTGGCCCTGGTAGGAGGCGAAGACCCGGGCGACCTCGGCCACATCGCCGGCCCGGAAGAGGCCACCCTCGGAGATGGAGCCAGCCCTCGGGTCTCCTCCCCATTGCCATTCGGCCTGAGTCGTGACGTCCACGCTGAGCTCCGGCCCGCCCCCGACGCTTCGAC
>JABLXH010000071.1 GCA_013178155.1 Armatimonadota bacterium
AGGCAAGCGATCCTTGCCGCCACTCAGCAGTGGAGCCTCGTCCAGGTCAGGTCCGCCTCCGGCCGCTAGCGCGACGTACCTGGCTTGCTGCAAAGCAGCCCGCAGGGTCATCGCGGTCTCCGCCTGCGTGGCGTCAGTTCCGATCCAGAGGTCCGGTGGCGGCTGGTTGTCATTGGCCAGTTGGTCGCGCACGTCATCGGGTCCCAGAAAGACCGTAACGAGACCCGACACAGTCGCCCGCAAACGGGAACAGGTCAGCAGCCTCTCGGCCGTCAGCGGCTCGAGGTTCGCGACCAGAACCGACACCGGAAGCCGGCGCGCCAGTTCCTCCGCATCGGCCAGGCCCACAGCCAGGACCATAGCCTCGTCGCCAACCTGCTCGCGGATACGTGTCAGCCAGGATTCAGTAAGCTCAACTCCCAACAGCACGACCATGTCCCTGCTCTCCACTCTCAGCCTTCAACGGCAGCTCGATGGCGAACTCGGTACCCTGCCCCGGCCTTGAGGTCACGCGGATGGTTCCCTTGTGCTCCTCAACGATGGTCTGACAGATGGCCAGGCCCAATCCAGTCCCACCGTGGCGCTTGGTGTAAAACGGCTTGAATATAAGACCCAGTTGGTCTTCCTCAATCAGGCTGTTGGGGTTGAACACCGTTATCAGAACATGCGAACCGGTGCCATGCCCACCCACAGTGCTGGCGCTGACCTCGACCCGTCCCCCGTCTGGTTCCGCCTCAATGGCGTTTTTCACCAGGTTCACGAGTGCCTGATGAAGACGGCTCTGATCACCCAATGGTCGAGCTCGAGCCGCCCGCAGTGTGGACTGCAGAGCGATCCCGCGGGACTCGGCCAGGGCCGACAGAGCCCGCACCACGCCCTCGCAGAGCTGGTTGACATCAATGGGCTCAACGACGGCATCCGCGGGCTTTGACAGCATGAGCAGGTCCGTCAGAAGGCGCTCGATGCGGTCGATTTCGTCCTTGGCCATCTGCTGGAAGGCGGATCGGAACTCATCTTCGTCCCAGCGGTCAGGCAGCAGTTCAGAGAACGTACGGATGGCCACCAGCGGATTCCGCAGTTCGTGGGCCATGCCAGCCGAGAGCACCCGGATCAGGGCGAGGTGCTCGGCCTCCTGGCGTTCCCGCGCCAGCTCCTCCACCAGTGTCAGGTCATTGACGACCGCAACTGCTCCCTCGGTCGCCTGCCCGGTTCCCCGCCAGGTCGAGCAGCTACAGGCCACGGGTACCTTCAGCCCGTCGGGTCGCCGGATCTGGAAACGCTCCTCACCGCGCACCGGCACTCCGCTGAGTACCTGCATCAGAGCCCGCGCGATGGGTGGCGGCAACACCTCCAGCGTCCGACCGACCATCCAACTGGCCTGCAAACCGAGAATCTGTTCGGCGGCGGGATTGGCCACCACAATGCACTGGTCGGCATCAACGGCGATGACGCCGCTCTTCATCTCGCGCAGGATGTTCTCGGTGTACTCCTTGACCTGCACGACCTCGTCGTAGAGCTGCGCATTGCGGACCGCCAGCGACACCTGGGGGAGCATGCTTTGCAGCGCCGCCAGTTCCTCGGGGCTGTACATGTCCCCCGAACGCTTCTCGCCGATGAGGATCAGGCCGGCCAGATCATCCTCCCACAGCACCGGCGCGACGAGGTCGGCATCCAGTTTCCGCATGGCGGCCAGCAATGGCCCGGCCCGCTCCATGGAGTAGAAACGCCAGACCTGCGAGCGCTCGATCAGCATGCGCTCGGCAGCCGCCTCGCGAGCCAGAAGGCAGTCCAGCGGCAATGACAACGGCAGCTCCGGCCCCTGCTCGAGGTTAGTTCGTGCGGGACCGACGCGCCGCGTCAGGAACATGGACTTGCGGTCTCGCCAGTAGACGGCCACGAAGGTCGGCCGCAGGATGCTTTCAATGGCCCCGGCCAGGAACTCCGGCAGCTCCTCCATGTCCAGGGTTCGCAAGATGGCTTCCGAGACGTGGTGGGCTCCTTCACGGAGTGTGTGACTATCCCGCGTGTGCGTCACCAGGCGTTGCACCCGCGAGTGCAGTGAGGGCGCCAGAGCACCGATGAGCGTGCCCAGCAGCAGGTAGCTCATGGCGGTTAGCAGACTGGCATCGGTCAGAGCCTTGCGCGCCCCCGTCAGCGCTAACCAGATCATTGCCGCCACCAGGATCCCGGTGATGGCATAGCCACTGGCATGCGCCATGGCTACCGAGGGGCGGATCAGCCGGTGCTTGGCGATGGCATAGGCCGTGAAGCCGATGACGAAAATGTAGGCGGGCGTGCCCCACTGCGTGTAGAGGCTGTTGTCAAAGATCCCGGGCAGGACGAGCATAGTGATCACACCGATGACCTGGGTGATGACCACGCCCATCAGAACATACTTGACCTGGGCCCGCTCGACGCCCGACAGCCGCGGCATCTTGCGGATCAGCACAACGTCGGCGTACGCCAAGACAACAGCTGCGTAGACGGACCACACATGAAAAGGCCAGCCGTAGGTGGCCAGCACTGTCCCGTGCGCGATCTCCAGGCTCCTGATGAGGTCAGGGTGTAGTGCGAGTGGACCGGCCAGGACAGCAAACAGGTAGGCCGTTGCGCGCCACTGCCACGGGGCAGGCGCGGTACGCTCGGGGAACACCCAGAACAGATCCAGCAGGCTGGTGATGGACAGCGCACATGCCGGGTGGGCAAGGCGTATGTAGAGCTCGGCTGTCTCGGGAGTGTTCGCGGTCTGGATGAGGTATGTGACCATCACCCACACGCTGACCAGCGTGGCGTGTGCGGCAAAAATCCGGTTCCAGACCCGGTCGCGGGCACGCTGGTATACCGCCACCCCAAGACAGGCGCTGGCGGCAGCGATGGACAGAAGCACGACCGGCCAGAGCGTCACATGCGTCATCGCGGCGGCCCCATCCTCGTGGCGCTGAGTGCGTTGGCTACGTCTCCTGGAATCTCCGCACGATAAGACACGCGTGTGTTCCCCCGAGACTGTGTGAGTTCACCATGACCGTGTCCACCCGCGCTCGCCGGGCATACAAGGGCACGTGATCAAGGTCACACTGTGGGTCAGGTTCCCGCAGGTTGATCGTTGGCGGCACAATCCCGGTCTCAATGGCCATGCACGCGGCGACAGTCTGCCAGGCCCCCCCTGCAGCGAAGGGTTGGCCTGTACACGACTTGATGGAGCTCACCGGAAGATGGTACGCCCGCTCTCCGAGAACGATCTTGAGCGCATTGACCTCAGCGATGTCGTAGTCACGGCTGCCGATGCCATGGGCACAGACGTAATCCATCTCCACCGCGCTCATCTTGGCCTCCAGCAGCGCCAGCCGTAGCGCGCGTGCCAGTTCCTCACCGCCAGGACGACCATGCAGAAAATGGTATGCCTCGGAAGTGGCCGCATAGCCCATCACTTCGGCGTAGATGTGGGCCCCCCGCTCCATGGCATGGGCCGCTGTCTCCAGCGTCACGGCCCCTGAGCCTTCGCTCACGATCAGCCCGTCGCGAGAGCGGTCGTAGGGTCGGCAGGCCTCCTGCGGCGGATCATTGTGGTGAGTCAGCACTCGAGAGACCGCCATGGCACTCATGCTCGCCCAACTGATGGGAGCCTCCGTTCCGCCGGCGACCATCAGGTCAGCGCGTCCTGAGCGAAGAGCCTGGGCTGCCTGGGCGATGGCGTCAATTCCGCTCACACACCCCGCGCTGGACGTAGCGTTGTGGCCCCGCAGCCCCAGGGCGATAAAGACGTTGGCGGTCCCTGCGTGGGCGGCAGTCTGGGCCGAACCCACCACATCGATCCCGCGCGGCCCCGATCGCAGCAGCTTGGTGTACATCTCATCCGAAATGTTCCCGACGCCTGCGCTACCGGTGCCGAAGATCGTGCCTGCCCGGTACGGGTCCTCGCGGGACAGGTCTACGCCGGCATCCTCCAGCGCCAGGCGGGCCGCCGCCACCGCGAAGGCGCCGAAGCGACAGGTGCGCGTCGCGAGCTTGCCCTCGATGTAGTCGGTCGGGTCAAAGTCGCGGACCTCGCCGGCGATCTTGCAGTAGATGTCCGACGCGTCGAAGCTCTGGATCCAGTCAATGCCCGACCGCCCCTCGACACAAGCGTTCCAGAAGGCCTGCTTGCCGGTCCCATTGGGGGCCACGACACCCAGACCGGTGATCACAACTCGTTTTCGCGGATCCAGAACTGACGGTCGCATGGTGGTGGTAGTCCAGTCCCCCTCGGGCTACCAGTTATAGGTGACTTCGAACTGGTGGGTCTCTGAATCGCCCCAGATCGGGCCCACGAAGTCGTCGTTCCAGTCGTCGAGGTAGGCGTAGCGCACTGACCAGTCGCCGGTGTCATATCCGACTCCGGCGCTCAGGCTTCCGTCATTGTTGCCCACGCGCAACGACAGCCCATCGTGCAGAGACCTCTCCAGGCCAATGCGCCATCCGGCGTCGCCGTAGCTGCTGGGGCCCATCTCGGTCCACATGTGGAACCATTCCACGGCTCCCAGCAGGTTGTCGCACAGCCGGTACGAGAGGCCGAACATCAGTGCTTCGGAATCGGTGCTGACGCTCATTGCGCCGCCGGGCACCATGCTCCCGGCCGCATCCACGTCCTCGTCATAGGAGTCATAGACCCCACCGAGCCGTGCCCGTGAACTGAGCGCATAGGTAGCACCGGCGCGGAAACCGCTGCTCGACGATGCCCGGGTCTGCAGCAGTGGCGGTACAGGACCCGGCACGGAGACCGCAACGTTGTTGTGAAAGACAGGGGAGACGCCGATGCCCAGGGCCAGCCGGTCGGACACCCGGTGACCGTAGTGCACGCCGGCCGCCCATTCGTTTGCGGCCCAGCCCGGTGACCCGGGCAGCGCCATCGCCGGCCCGAGATCCGAGTCACACTCCAGGCCGGTAACCTGAATGCCGCCGTGCCGGAAGACCGGGCCCCCCGCCGAGATCTGCCGCACACGCAGCGAGAACCCTCCCTCGAAGGTGGTCGTGGACTGGCGGAGGACACTGGTCCATTCGCGGGCCAGCCCCGCGAAGGCCGGGTTGGCCCACCCGTCATCCGGAATGCAGGTCACCATGCCACCCATGGCCTGCAGCCGAGTGGTGGTAGAGCCAGGCAGAGTGAAGGGGTGTGTGACCGCGTAGGCCTCGAGTTGCGCGAACACTACTCCAGGGGACAGACACAAGGCAAGTAGCAGGCAGGTCCAGAGGGCTGCGCAGGTGCGGTGCATAGCGGCGTCTCCGATTCGTTATTGCGATGTCACCCCAAAGGCTTGGGGCCATCCTCGGCACTGAGCCCAAGGACCCAGGCTTAGATGCAGCTTCGGTAGTTGCAGCGATCTCCGCTACGACGACTGCAGGTTAGCTCCTCGAGCTCGGCCTGCATCAAGTGACTAGCAACGTCATACTCCTCCCCTAATATCATAACGCATATTGGCCCCAACTGCAACGGTCCTTCTGCAGCAAAACGTAACCTTATTGCTGGGTGGCACGGGGTTCAGCATAGCCCACGGTCAATGGCGCAGCGGAAGATGTCCTCCACCATCCGCAGGTCGCCGACACTGTCTGCGGCTGCAGTCACCGGCTCGCGGCCCTCTCGCACACAGTCCACGAACTCCTGCGCCTGACGCCGGAAGCTCCAATCCCACTCTCCCATCGGCTGTTGGAACTCCTGCACATCGCCGCCCTGGAAGATGCGTACCTCGGCTCCGCCCTGCATCAGCAGCGGGGGCGGCGGCAGGACCTCGATGGTGGCTTTCTCCAGGTACAGTCTCAGCCCCTCCTCAAAGCCGTGAGCACTGATGCCTGTGCCGACCTCGAGCGTCACCACGGCATCCCCGTAGGCGATGTGAGCCAGCCGGGTCCGGTGCCGGAGGTCCGCGTGAATCACTTCGTACCCGTCCCCGCAGAAGTGTCGCAGCAGGTTCACGTTGTGGCTATGGACATGGTTGAAGAAGTAGTACGGACTGGCGAAGCCGGGCATGCCTGCCGCCAACGCTGCGGGCAGCCAGTCCGGCCCCGTGTCTGCTACTGGCTTGGGGGCCTGGGGCTCGTCGGTGCGGACCATCTCCACAAGGCGTTCGATGTTGGCGGTCCAGTTGCCACCCAGCAGACACCAGGCCCGCCCGCAGACCAGGTTACCCATCTCGCCTGTGGCCACGTGTTCGTCCCACCATGCCTTGGCCCGCTGCACACCACTGTCGTAACGCTTCATGAAGCCAATCATCAGCAGACGGCCCGTGCGCCCGGAGGTTTCCGCCATGCGCTCTGCTTGCGCCACCGACAGTGCCATCGGTTTTTCGGCAAAGACGTGCTTGCCAGCCTCCAGCAGCCCGCAGCAGACATCCGGGTTGTACTCCGGCGGCAGTGAGACCACCACTGCGTCTATCTGCGGGTCGGCGGCAACCTCCTCCCAGGACCCGTACTGCCGCGCAATCCCAAATCGCCGTGCGACCTGCTCGCGCAAATGCGGCCGGCCACTGGCCAGACCCACCACCTGCGCGCCCTGGGCCAGTTGGAAGCAACGGATGTGAGCCGTCTGGGCCATAAACCCCGCGCCAACGACGGCCAACCTGAGCTCGGGCATGTCTGTCCTCCCTTACTGGCGCCACGAGGGGACATAGCTCGTGGCGTGCGCGAAGAGGGCCGTGAGGTTTGCCTGCGGCACCTCGGGCCCGATGGACGACGACGGCGCCAGCAGCAGCCCGCCCTGCGGTCCCACCGCCTCCACGCATCGCTCCACCTCGCGGCGCACGTCCTCCGGCGATCCGTAGGGTAGCACCCACACCGTCGAGAGGCTGCCAAACAGGATCAGCGGCCGACCATCAGGTGTTCGCCTGGCCGCCAGGTCCTGAAGGCGGATGCCGTCCTCGGTCTCATAGAACCCCTGGAAGCCGTCCAGCCCCAGGGCGATCATCCGGTCAAGGACCAGCCGATAGTTGGCGTCACAATGCCAGATCACCTTCATGCCCGCCGCCTTCAGGGGTTCGATGGCGCGGGCCACCTGAGGGAAGTACAGCTCTTCCAGGAGCGCGGGCGACAGCATCGGTCCCTTCGCATCACAGATGTCTTGCCCAATCCAGATGAGTCGCAGCAGGTCGTGCTGCTCAGTGGCCCGGGCTACGGCTTCGCATTGCAGCCGCGACACCTCGCCCCACTGGTCGAAAAGCCGCCGCATTCGGTCCGGATACAGGCGGCAAGCCATCAGAAAGGCAGGATAGCTGAAGTAGCCGTCAGAGGTCGGGAAGGCGGGAGCGAAACCAAGGCAGTGGGGAATGTACAGCATCTCCCCCGCCGCCACCTGCCCTCGGCGCATCTGGGCCAGGTAGTCGGCGGTGGCAGAGTCGAGATCGAATCCGGCCCGGACTTCCTCCGGGTTCGGCGCGGCTTCGGCCCACGCCGCCACCTGCTCCGGTGTGGTCAGTTGGGGCGTTGCCTCAGCCCACGTGAAGTCGGTCGGGCGCCCGGCGGCATCGGTAGTGGTGCACGCCGGTCGTTTGGGCATAACCGGCCCGAGCACCGCGTCGCACCCCAGCGCGCGGAAGGCCGCGAAGGCTGTTTCCCAGGGGGCGTCCCAGAAGTCATCAACGCCGGCGCAGGTCGCCAGGAAGGCGGCATTCTGCACCATCCCGCCCGCCACCGGCGGCCGGTCCACCTCCTGGAAGCTCAGTGCCCGCAGCGTGCGTTCGCGTCCGGTCATGGCGTCACGCTTAGGGCTTCAGATACCCATCCAGCCACGCGAACGCCGCTTCCTGCTGCTCGGCGTTGAACTCGTGCGGGCCGTCGTAGGTCACGGGGACGAAGTTCCCAGGCACCCCGGCCTTCTTGTAGACCGCCGCAATCTTGTTGAAGGCGTCCTGGACGCCCTTGGGGGTGAAGAGCTGATCTTGCAGGCCGTGGATGATGCGCAGACCGCCCGGGCAGGTCATCGAGACCACGTCCGGCAGGTCCAGGTAGCGGTACATCCCCGGCACGGTCTTCATGAAGCCGACGCTGGTGAGCTTCTCGCGCAGCATCTCCCCGAAGCTGTCCATCCAGCCCACCACGATGGCCGCCTTGATACGACGGTGCAGGCCGGCCAGGTAGTCGGCCCGATAGCCTCCCACCGACAGCCCGCAGCACCCAATGCGCTCCGGGTCCACCTCAGGACGGCTGGCCAGGTAGTCGGCGCTCCTTAGATCATCGGTGAACATGACGCCGGGCCAGGTAATGCCGGACATCAACAGGCCGATGGCCATGCGGTAGGTGAACTCGTTGGCGCGGGTGTTGAACGCCTGGACCTCTTCCTGGGTCATCGAATCGCGGTTCCAGTACGAGTCCGGGTCCTCGGCCAGGATCAGGCGCCGCTCGCCCCAGTAGAACATGTCTATGGCCAGGACGACATAGCCCCGCGCAGCCAGGTCACTGGCCCAACTGCGGCCGCTGTAGGCCAT
Source organism: Armatimonadota bacterium (assembly GCA_013178155.1). Classification (GTDB taxonomy): domain Bacteria; phylum Armatimonadota; class Zipacnadia; order Zipacnadales; family UBA11051; genus JABLXH01. Next base: position 8,451 of record JABLXH010000071.1, read on the forward strand.
CTGCTTGAACTCGGTCAACGACGGGTGCTCGTTCTCGGTGGCAACAATCTTCTCCTTGCCCCAGACGAAGAAGCCTCCGTGGTCGTGCAGGGCCACCACGCCAGGGCGCTTCCCGGATCGTCCCTTCGGCAGCAGCAGGTAGGCCGGCACGCGCAAGTGCGGAGTGGTGTTGAACTCGATCTTCTCCCGGATGTAATCCCCCATGTCGGTGCGCTCCAGCACCGTCGCATTGGGATCGCACTTCGGCGGATCGTAGTGAAGCAGCTCCAGCAGCTTCGCCCGGGCCTGGTCCTTCCAGACCTCCAGGCTCTGGAAACGGTCATGCAGGAAAGACAGCTCGAAGGTGGATTCGGCGGCTGTGTCTCGCAGGAACGGGTAGATCGTGCCGACCTGGGCGCCAGTGAGGGCAGAGCGGTCCATGGGGTCCTCCAACGGAGTGTCGCCAAGTGAAACGCGGCCCTGCCGGGCCGCGCTGTGAAAGCCTGGGGGTCTAGAAGAGCCCAGTTGCGGCGGCGTAGCGGAAGCGCCGCCCCTCCAGCGACAAGGCACTCATGTCGTTGAGCACCGACTGCAGACCGAGGACAGTACAGGACATCGGATCGGTGGCCACCCGCACCGGCAGCCCCAGATACCCTGCCATGTGGTCGGACAAGCCCTTCAGCAGAGCGGTCCCGCCAGTAACGATGATCCCGTTGGCGCCGATCTCGGCCCGGGCCTTGGGCGGCAGTTGCTCCACCAGCCACGCGATCTCGTCGTAGATGGTCGTCAGGGCCCCGGCAACCACGTCTGGAATCTCATCCAGTTGCAGGTCGTCGGCCTGCAGGTTGTCCGTTGGGCTGGAGGGCGAGAACCCGCTGAGGCTGCCGTTAACCAGCGTCCGGTCCACCGTACCCACGCGGCACTTGATCTCCTCGGCCGTGGTCGCGGTGATGCGAATGCCCTGCAGACGCTTGATGTGGCGAAGAATGGCCTGGTCCAGGTAGTCGCCGGCCAGACGTGGCGCTGCCGCGGCGGTGAGCATGCCCATCGAGACGGCCCCGATATCGGTAGCTCCGGCCCCGATGTCCACCGAAAGGTGGGTCTCGACGGCGTCCACAGGCTGCCCGGCCCCGATCGCCGCCGCCAGGGCCTTCTGCACCGTGAAGACGCGGCCCGCGCCGGCGGCTCGCAGGGCATCGTGCAAGGCCCGCTCCTCCACAGAGGTGCAGACCGTTGGGCGAGCTACCAGCACCGTGGGGTTAAACAGGGGGCGACGGCCGAGCGCCCCGTGGATGCAGTGCCGCAGCAGCGCGACAGCGGCGTCGAAGTCCGCCACCACGCCATCGCGGATGGGCTGGACCACGCGCACGTCCTCCAGGCCGTGCTCCAGCATCCGCCGGGCTTCCCACCCGTACGCCACCGGCCGGCGAGAACTGGCGCCGTAAGCCAAAACAGTCGGCTCCCGCACCACCACGCCATCGTTCTTCACACAGACATGTATGGTGGCCGTACCGAGGTCGATGGCCAGCTCGTCGGCCCAGGGTAGATTCATGGTCCCTCCGGCGGCTAATGCAACCCTGCCTCTCCACAGGGAGCATACCCGCGGATTCTACACCAACTGCTGCCCAAAAGGCAATCCGCTGGGCTTTCCGTGTAATGGTCCCTCGTTATATGGTAATTTGACTACTTATTCGTCCACGAGATGGCCGTCGTGCCACACCAGCCGTCCGCCCACGATTGTCGCCCAAGCCCGCCCCCGCAGATTCACGCCAGCGAAGGGGGTGTTGCGGCCCATGCTCTGGAAGGCCGAGGGGACCACCGTCCAATGCTCCTCGGGATCCAGAATGGTCACGTCTGCCGGCGCTCCCGGGGCCAGATGTCCACCGGGCAGAGCCAGCACCTGCGCAGGTCCCGATGACAGACGTGCCAGGATGTCCGTGATCGCCATGGGCAGGGTGCTCAGGCTGGCCCCCAGGGCCGTCTCCAGACCCACCACGCCGAACGGTGCGTCCATCAGGCCCCTGGCCTTCTCCTCCGCGGCATGGGGGGCGTGGTCCGTGGCGACGGCCGAGATCAGGCCGTCTTTCACCGCCTGCAAGATGCACTTGCGGTCCGCTTCCGTGCGCAGAGGAGGGTTCATCTTGGCGTTGGCGCCATGCTCGAGGACTGCATGCTCGTTGAGGGCGAAGTAATGTGGCGCGGTCTCGGCGGTGAGACGGTCGCCCCAGGTGGCGCGGGCGCCAGCGATGGCCGCCACAGAGGCGGCGGCACTGATGTGAGCCAGGTGCAGTCGGCCCCCACAGTCGGCCAGTTCCAGCCAGGCCGCGACGGCCTCCGACTCCGCGCGGTCGGGCTGTCCGGGCACCCCAAGCTGCCCGCTCACGGCGCCCTCGTTGATGACACCCCCAGCACTGAGGCCCTTGTCTTCGCAGTGAGCCACGAAGGGCAGGCCCGCGGCGGCCGCGCGCTGCAGCGCGTTCCGGCGTTGTTGCTGGGTCTGCAGCGGGAATGCGTCGTCGGTCACCGCGACGCAGCCGCACCTGGCCAGGGCTTCCAGGTCGGCAGGCCGCTCCGGATCATTGTCCAGACACACGGCCCCGATCACGTAGACTCGGCACATGGCGTGCTTCGCGAGCCGCTCATGCAAGTCGCGCAGCCGCTCCGGCCGGTCGAGAACCGGAGTGGTGTTGGGCATGCAGCAGACCGCCGTGAAGCCCCCGGCAACGGCGGCCCGGGTGCCAGTGGCGATGGTCTCCTTGTGCGACTGGCCGGGTTCGCGCAGATGGACATGCAAGTCGATGAGACCGGGGCAGACGACACGCCCGGCCACATCAAGCACTTCGCCCACCGCGTCCTGCTCGCCCGGCGCCGCGAGACCAACCACACGGCCGCCCGCGAGGAACAGGTCTGCGGGCCCGCAGAACCCGGTCCCGGGATCCACTATGTTGCCGCCCCGGATGGTTAGAGGCACGGTCCGCTCAGCCATGGACGGTCACCACAGAGCCCTCCCGGCCAGGGAGGGCTCCAGGTCAGAGCGTGCAGAGGAGCACTTACTCGGTGACGCGCACGTGCACATGAGCAATCCGCGGTACCTTCGTCTTCCCCGGATCGGTCACCGTTAGCGTCACAACGTAGAAGCCGGCCTCCTCAAACTTCCATGTCGCGGTGCGGCCCAGGGCGTCCTCGGCAATGCCGTCCCAGTCGTCAAAGTCCCAGCTATACCGGGCGGGAATGCCCCCCTCCTGCTCCGCTGCGGTGAAGGTGACTTCCTCTCCCACCTTCACCACTCGTTTGCCGCCCGCATCGGCCTTGAGAGGCTGGTCCTCAGCCACAAGCTGCACGCGCCCCACCCAGAAGTGGTCCTTGGCGTCGCCGAAGAACGCCAGGCTCTGGAGTTTGGTGGCGGCCTGACGGCCGGGGCCCTCGAACTCCGACACAGGGATGGCGACCCGGTACCAACCCTCGACCGCCTCCTGGCTGGTGTCAACCGCGATGGCCCCTGAGTCAACCTGACCACTGTCAGTGATGGCCAGAACTCGAACCTTGCTGACCGTGGCCGGCGCCGCTCCCTGTCCCGGTTGCATACCCTCGCCCGGCATTCCGGGCATCCCAGGACCCATCCCCGGGCCCATGCCCGGCATACCACCGGGGCCCATCCCCGGACCCATACCGGGCATACCACCCGGGCCCATGCCCGGCATACCTGGACCCATCCCAGGCCCCATGCCCGGCATGCCGGGCGTTTCCGGTGCCCCCGGCATTCCCGGCATCCCCGGCATTCCGGGTGTCTCAGGCACTCCGGGCATTCCCGGCATACCGGGGCCCATACCCGGCCCCATCCCGGGACCCATGCCGGGCATCCCTGGACCCATGCCAGGGCCCATCCCGGGACCCATACCCGGCATCCCGGGGCCCATACCGGGACCCATCCCCGGCATTCCTGGGCCCATGCCGGGACCCATACCGGGACCCATCCCCGGCATTCCGGGCCCCATGCCCGGCATTCCAGGCGTCTCCGGCGCTCCCGGCATCCCCGGCATCCCCGGCATCCCGGGCGTCTCCGGTGCCCCGGGCATCCCGGGCATGCCAGGCACCCCGGGCATTCCGGTGGGGGCTTCGTTGATCTTCACCATCAAGACCAGGAAGCTCCCTTTCTCATTGGCGAGGAACGGCTGGAGGTCAATAGCTGAGTTCAGCTCAACCAAGCCGCCAACCTGGAACCCATCGGTCTCAATCCTGAGACTGGGCTTCTCGAAGAAGGCGTTGTCGCTGTCCTCGGCGATCTTGCCCGACCCCCAGGGGGCCAGGTTGACGGACTCCAGGTCCCCGTTGTACACATTGATCTCTGTATCCGCTGCCACCACCGTCAGCGGGCCCACCAGCAGGCAAAGTAGGAGTACTGCGCCCAGGCACGTTGTGGTTCGCATAGTCTCACCGTTTCGTGTATGCTGGCGACTGAGGACTATAGTGGCCGAGTCCGTCGCCCCTGTCAAGTATGCAGTTCGCCGGGTCTATGGTCGCGTCCTCCGCCGGCAGACCCGCGACCCACCGACATGTTCCCAGAGTCTCAGGAGTTGGTTCCCGCAGAACGTCGTTTCCTTCCCGGGAGCCAAACAATCAGGGCCCGCCCGCCGTCTTTACAATCTGAAGTCTGCCCGTTGGCACCTTGTAGCACATGGAGCGGAGAAGCGATGAACTTCGTCAAGACAGTACTGCTGATGGGCCTGCTTACTGGCCTCTTCGTCTGGGTAGGTGACATGCTCGGGGGCCGCAGCGGTATGATCATTGCCCTGGTCCTGGCCGCTGGCATGAACTTGCTCAGCTATTGGTTTTCCGACAAGATTGTCCTGGCCATGTACCGCGCACAGCCAGTTGACCCGGTCAGCGCTCCGCGGCTCTACGCCATTGTTGAGCGCTTGGCGCGCCGTCGCAACCTGCCGACGCCCCGGGTCTATGTCATCGCCGACCCGGCACCCAACGCTTTCGCGACCGGGCGCAACCCACAACATGCCGTGGTGGCAGTGACCGAGGGGATCGTCCGCTTACTTAGCGAAGAGGAGCTGGAGGGTGTCATCGCCCACGAGCTGTCCCATGTGGCCAACCGTGACATGCTTATCGGCGCCATTGCCGCCACCATGGCGGGCGCGCTGATGATTCTGGCCCGCATCTTCGCCTATTCGACCTTCTTCTTCGGCGGCGGCCGCGACGAGCGTGACGGCGGTGGCCTGGGGGCGCTCTTCATGGTGATCCTGGCCCCCATCGCTGCATTGCTCATCCAACTGGCCATTTCACGTTCCCGCGAGTACCAGGCGGACGCCAGTGCTGCAGAGTTGACCGGCAACCCCCTGGGCCTGGCCCGGGCGCTGGCCAAGCTGCAGCACGGTAACGAGATGGTGCCCATGGAGGCGCAGCCGGCGACGGCTCACATGTTCACCGTCAGCCCCCTGACTGGTGGCGGCATCCTGAGCCTCTTCAGCACGCACCCGCCCATCGAGGACCGCATCGCGCGCCTGCAGCGCATGGCCATGGGGTAGTCGGCCCGCAGCCGCCGGCCTCGGCCTCACATGAACATCTGAGCGATCTCGCTTTGCAGCAGGAAGCCGTGCACCGGGTGTAGGACCAGGCGTCCGGCTACATCCAGCGCCAGCCCACTCTCGATCAGCGCCTTCAGGCGGATGCTGTAACGGTCGGGGTCAAGGTGGTAGCGGCTCTGCAGCTCCGCCAGGTCCAGGCCCTCGGCGGTGCGCAGGGCGAGCATGATGGCCTCACCGGCGCGCTGGCGCTCATCCAGTTCCTCAATCTCGGTGAGCGTCGGCAGCCCCTGCTCCGACTTCTCGACCCAGCGGGCGGGGTCCGGCTCGTGCTTCATGCGCCGCCCCGCCAGATAGCTCCACGCCCCCGCCCCCAGGCCCAGGTACTCGCCGTTGCGCCAGTAGTTCACGTTGTGGCGGCACTGGTAGCCGGGCAGCGCATAGTTGGCAATCTCGTAGTGCTCGTAGCCGGAACCGGTCAGCAGGCGGTGCGTCAGCTCGTACATCTCCACCAGCGTGTCCTCATCCGGCACCCTCAGTTCGCCGGCCTCGACGGCCCGCGCCAGGGGGGTGTCCTTCTCCAGTGACAGGCCATAGCACGAGATGTGCTCCGGTTGCAGGTGCAGGGCATCGTGGAGTGTGGCCTGCCAGGCCCCCACGGTCTGCCCCGGCAAGGCGTTGATAAGGTCGAGGGAGAGGTTCTCAAAGCCGGCCGCCCGGGCCTCGGCGACCGCCCGGCGGGCTTCCGCGGCCGTATGACAGCGGCCCAGGAGCCGCAGCTCTTCATCCAGCAGGGACTGAACCCCAAGACTGAGCCGGTTGAAACCCGTCTCACGCAGAAGCGCCAGGCCCTCGGCCGTGACTGTGCCCGGGTTGGCTTCGACGGTCACCTCGGGGCGGGCAATGACGGGGAAGGAACGGCGGACACGACCCAGGACAGCACACAACTCCTCCGCGGGATAGACCGTCGGAGTGCCACCGCCGAAATAGATGGTGGTAACCAGGAGGTCGGACGCAGTGGGCCGCGTCAGGCCCTCGTCCTCGCCGATGCGGAAAGTCAGGGTGTTGCCGGTGCGCGTGATGTCGTCCTGGAGCGCCCGCAGGTAGCGCTGCCGCAGGCCCTCGTCGGCGACGACAGAGTTGAAGTCGCAGTAAGCGCACTTGCTGCGGCAGAAAGGGAAGTGGATGTAAAGCGAGATGGTTCGCATGGCGTCGCTCGCGTGGGGTCACCGCCGCGTGTGGCCGACCGTCCGGGCGGACCACTGACATGCAGCCTCTGCCCGTAGGCGGGGCATCCTGCCTCCCTCGCCCCGGCCTTCTCTATCCCTGGCGCGTGGCCGATCGTCCGGGAGGACTACCCACAGGCAGCCTCTACCGGTAGGTAGGCGGGGCGTCCTGCCCCGCCTGGATGGTGCCCCAGAGCGGGCCAGGAAGACCCATCCAACAGGAGAAGTCACCGGGGCACAGTCTTCAGCGCCGCGATCAGATCGGTGTCATCGAACACGAAACCGAAACTGATCGCCACCCGCCACAGGCCGATCTCCTTGGCCAGTTGCTGACGCGCGGTCTCCTTGTTCTCCACGGCGGTCACGCCCTGACGAACTGCCGAGCACATGACCCCGTAGCGGCTCATGTCGAGCATACCACCGGGTGAGCTCAGCAGGCAGGCGTCAATGGCAAAGCCCGTGTAGATCAGGTGGTTGATGCCCTTCTCTCGGCACAGTGCCGCGAGCTGCTCGCCATTCTCAGCCACCCCTTCGTCCCCCACTGGCCTGGCCTCAGGGAGGAAGTCCAGCTTCTCTGCCAGTCTCGCCCCGTCGGGATTGTTGTGGGCGCCGCGCCATACCTTGTCGGCCTTGAACTGCCGGAGCGCGTCGAGCACCGGATCTCCGGGGATCGGCTCTACAGTCGGCGGAGGCGGGCCGGCGATCTCCACGGCATGCTTGTAGCCGGGCAGGTCCTTATAGTAGTCACCGCCGCCGACCACGTGGAACACGGGCAGTCGCGAGGCACGCGCCGCCGCCAGCACCGGCGGGAAGACCGTCCGCGCGATCTCGTAGGACCGGGGCACATACTCAACAGACCGCCAGACACCGGGAAACTCCTCGAAAGTCCCGCAGTTCCAGGCATGCATGACGACGAGGGCCGTGTGGGCGGCCGAGATCTCGATCTCGGCCTTCTGCCACCCACCAAAGGCCTCGCCGGGCACAGGCAGCGAGTAATCGGCGTCGAACTGCTGGTAGTAGCTGGCGGGCAGTCGGATGGTGTCCATGGCTGGGTCTCCTTGGCTGAAGGCGACGGCGCAGAGACTAAGCAGCGCCAGTGTCAGGGCGTGTCGCACAGTCCCCTACCTCCTCGAGCGCGGGTCGGGCGTCCGGCGGGCCGCCGCGCACATGGCCTCGATGTTCTCCCCCCGCACGGTCGCAATGGAGCAGTGTGAGTTGGCCACCATGTAGCCCCCGCAGTCGGCAAAGGCACGCACGTTTCGCGCCACCGCCGCCTCCACCTCGGCCACCGTACCGCGGGACAGCAGGTACTGCACGTCCATGCCGCCATAGAACGCCATACGGCCCCCGAAATCGCGGGCGATGGACTCCGGGTCCATGCCGGCCGCCGACGTCTGGAACACAAGCATGGCGTTGACCCCGATGTCTATCATGTCCGGCAGCACCTCGCGCACGGCGCCGCACGAATGAAACAATACTGGCAGGTCATGGGACCGCACCAGGGCCACCTGCTCAGCCAGATAGGGCTTGATGAGCCGGCGCCAGAGCTCCGGCTGCATCAGCAGCGCCTGTTGCCCGGCGAAGTCGTCACCCATCCAGCAGATGTCACAGATGCCCCGCGCATGGGGCAACGTGCGACGCAGTATCTCCATGCCCCGCTCGTGCTCCCGCTTGACGAGCGCCTCGAAGAGGTGGGGCTCCGTATGCATCTTGATCAGCCCGGCTTCCATGCCAAAGGCATCGCAGGCGTTCCAGAAGAGCGCCAGCGTGAAGGTCGGGCAGTAGACCAGGGCATGGTCCGGCCATTGGGCGCGGGCGGCAGCGAAGTCGGGGATTGGCGACCAGTCGGGATCAGGCAGCGGGTAGGCCTCGACTTCGGCCAGGGTTGTGGCCCCCGACAGCGGGCCGTGGGCGACCTGGCGAGTAAAGACCGTGCGTGGGGCCGCCGGAGCGCCGGGCGTGGGCGGCGAGGTGTCGGGAGGACGGACAAACTGCAGGACCCAGCGACAATCCACGTCGAGGAAGTCCCATACCTGTGTGGGGCTCTGCAGACCATGCTGCTCGCGGAAGTAGCTGAGCAGCTCCGACCATACATCGCCTTCCATCAGGTCGTAGGCGATGCGGTCGGTCTCCTCGAAGCGGAACGTCCGCAGAACGCGCTCGCGGTGGGTCATGGCCGGGGAATCGCCTCTCTCGCGTGGCCTGCGCGCTCTCAGTCGTCCAGCCGCAGGATGCTCATGAAGGCCTCCTGTGGCACTTCTACCACGCCCACCTGCTTCATGCGCTTCTTGCCCTCTTTCTGCTTCTCCAGCAGCTTGCGCTTCCGGGTGATGTCGCCGCCGTAGCACTTCTCGATGACGTTCTTGCGCAGCGGTGAGTTGCGCGTCGAGGCGATGACGCGGCCGCCGATGGCCGCCTGCATCCGTACCTCAAACATCTGCCGGGGGATAGCCTCCTTGAGCTTCGAGCAGATGAGGCGCCCCCGGCGCTCGGCGAACTGCCGGTGGGTGATGATCGCGAGGGCATCCACCGGATCGCCGTTGATGAGGATGTCCACTTTCACCAGGTCGCTGGGCTCAAAGCCGGCCAGCTCATAGTCCAGGGTGGCATAGCCCCGACTGACGGACTTGAGCTGATCGAAGTAGTCCACCACGATCTCGGCCAACGGCAGACGGTAGTTGAGCTGGACGCGGTCCGCGTACAGGTAGTCCATGCCCTGATAGATGCCCCGGCGCTCCTCAGAGATCTTCATGATCGGCCCGACGAACTTCTGGGGCGTCATGATGGTGGCCTTGACAATCGGCTCCATGATTTCGGCGATGACATCGGGCGTGGGGAACTTGGCCGGGTTGTCAATCTCCAGCAGTTCGCCCTTCTTCGTAAGCACCTGGTAGACCACACTGGGGGCCGTGGCCACCAAGTCCAGGTCGAACTCGCGCTCCAGCCGCTCCTGTACGATTTCCATGTGCAGCAGCCCCAGGAAGCCGCAGCGGAAGCCAAAGCCCAGAGCGGCGCTGGTCTCCGGCTCATAGTGGAATGCGGCGTCATTGAGCGAGAACTTCTCCAGCGCGTCCTTCAGCGCCTGATAGTCGGCATTGTCCGACGGGTAAAGCCCGCAGAAGACCATCGGCTGCGGCTCGCGGTAGCCTGGCAGCGGCGCAGCGGCCGGGTGCCGTGCCGAGGTGATGGTGTCGCCAACACGACAATCCGCCACCGTCTTTATGCCGGCCGCTAGATACCCAACCTGCCCGGCCGCAAGCTGCGGCACGCGCTGCATGTCCGGCGTGAACACCCCCACCTCAGTGACCTGGAACTGGCGGCCATTGGCCATCATCAGGATCTCGTCACCGGGTTTGACGGTGCCCTCAAAGACGCGAATGTAGGCATAGGCGCCACGATGGGAGTCAAACTTTGAGTCAAAGATGAGCGCTCGCAACGGCGCCTCGGGGTCACCCTGGGGCGGTGGCACCCGGGCGATGACCGCCTCCAGCAGTTCCGGCACTCCGGCGCCAGTCTTGCCGCTGGTGTAAAGCACACTCTCCCGCTCGAAGCCAAAGAGCTTCTCCATCTCACCCAGGGCCAGGTCCGGGTCGAAATCGGCCAGATCCACTTTGTTGACTACCGGGATGATCTCCAGGCCCTCATTGACGGCCAGGTAGACGTTGGCGACCGTCTGCGCCTCCACGCCCTGGGAGACATCCACCAGCAGCACTGCACCCTCACACGCGTGCAGGGCGCGACTGACCTCGTAGCCGAAGTCCACATGGCCGGGGGTGTCAATCAGGTTGAGCAGGTAGGTCTGCCCATCTCTGGCCTCGTAGATCAGGCGCACGGCGCTGGCCTTGATGGTGATCCCGCGCTCGCGCTCCAGGTCCATGGAGTCCAGGACCTGCGCCCGCATCTGGCGCTCATCCACAGCGTGCGTGGCCTCCAGGATGCGGTCGGCCAGCGTGGACTTGCCGTGGTCAATGTGGGCCACGATGCAGAAGTTGCGAATATGGTCTTGTGGGATACGATCAGTCATCGCGTCTCGCTTCTGGGATGCGCCCGGGACGGCGGGGTATGGGTGCATGATACCACAAAACGGCAGGAGCAGCGAGAGGGACGGCTAGCTGTCCAGCGACGGGACGTGCGCTGACGGTCCTCTCCCCCGCCTCGTCACCATCCGGAAGGCCGAGCGCAGCTCCTCGACCCTGCAGACCGTGGCCAGGGCCAGAAAGCCCACGGTGCCAACGCCCAGGGGGATAAGCACCGCAGCGGACTTGGCGAGGACACCTTGCGTGCCCAGGAAGCGCTCCACGACCGGAACGAGCAGCAACCCCGAAAGCACCAGGAAGGCGTTGGCGGGCAGGCACCGGAGTTGGGCGGCGACGATGCGGCGCCCATCCAGGGGGCCCGCCAGGCGGCGCAGGATCCACATCAGGCCGATGGCGTTGGCGATGCAGCCGATGGTGTTGGCCATGGACAAGCCCGGCAGGCCGGCGACATGCATCAGCGGGAAGGCCGTGGCCAGACACAGGATGATGGAGAGCACGCCTGCCGCCACGGCCTCATACATACGCTGCCGCGCATAGAGACCGCGCGCGCCGATGTAGGTGATGCCCATGGCGATCATGCTGGGAACCAGCCAAAGTAGCACGTCAGCTACCTGCGGACTGGCCTGGGGACTGAACTCCCCATGCTCGTAGAGCAGCCGCACGATGGGCAGTCGCACGGCTCCCAGAGCCAGGGACGCAGGCACCATCAGAAAGAGCGTGTTGCGCATGCCGAAAGAGAAGTCGCGGACAAAGGCCTTGTCGTCGCCCCGCGTGTAGCTCTCAGCCAGGTTGGGGAAGATGGCGATGGCGATGCCGGCGGCGAAAATGCCCGATGGTAGCTTCCAGAGCCGATTGGCGGCCTCCAGGATGACCGGACCGCCCTCGAAGTGGGTGCACAGCACGCGCACGACCATCCAGTTGATCTCGCCAATGGCCAGGCCGAAGATCACCGGCAAGGCCAGCTTCAGCACGCGCCGCAAGCCTTCGTCACGCAGGTCCCAGACGCACTCCAGCTTTGCTCCGACAGCCCTTAGCGGCGGGATCTGCACGAGGACATTGCCCAGAAGCGCGCCCGCCAGCATGAACAGGGCCACATAGGTGACGCCGGAGACCGCCGGAAGGCCCTGCGCCACGCGCTGAGTGTTCTCGCTGATGACCAGCCAGGGGGCCGCGACGGCGCCGATGATGATGCTGCAGTTGTAGATGACCGACGCCAGGCCGGGCCACAGGAAGTGCTTGCGGGCGTTGAGCGCGCCCTGTAGCAGACCGCCCACAACGAAGAAGACCTGGGCCGGAAACAGCAGGCGCATCATACGCACACAGGGGTCCAGCAGCTCTGGATGCTCACCTACCCACCCCGGAGCGACCAGCATGGTCAACTCCCGAGCAAAGACCATCGCCAGGCCCACCGCCACGGTGCCGAAGACCAAAAGAGCCCACAGGGTGGTGGAGAACGTGCGCCAGGCTCTGGACTCCTGCCCCCTCGTCAGGTATTCAGTAAAAACGGGCACGAAGCCGGTGCGCAGGGCGCCGCCAGAGAGCAGGAAGTACATCAGGTCGGGGACGGTAAGGGCCTGGAAGAAGGCGTTGATCTCGCCGCTGGAGCCAAAGACATGGGTCAACACCATCATCCGGACCATGCCGATGATGCGGCTGACGAAGGTGGTGATGACCATGATGGCCGCCGCCGCGGCGAGGCCGCGCTGGGCGGTGGGCAGGCCGGAACCGGGAGGCTGGTTTGCAGAGTCCGACATGAAGTGGCGTCAGCCCTCCAGCGCGACGAGGCAGAACCAACAAGCGCCTGCGGTGACAGGCAGGCGCGGGCGGAGCCGGCAAGGCTCCCCTGGCATTGGCTATTGCATTGTTCAGACACAGTATGGTATACTCTGCCCGCCTTGAATGCAAGAGCCGCCTTGCGCGGCTTTCTCTCTTTGAACACAGGGACGTGCGGACGTCTCTCGCGGAGGGCAGCAAACCCATGCCACAGACTCGTTCCATGCGTAAGGCTCTGCGCCAGTCACTGAAGCGCCGCGACCGCAACCGGGCCTGGAAGGTCGCCGCCAAGCAGGCCCGCCGCGCATTGCTGGACAACCTCGCCAGTGCTACCCCGGAGCAGAATGCGGAGCGCATGAGCGCCGCCCAGAAGGCTTTGGACAAGGCAGCCAAGCGCAACGTCATTCACCCCAACACCGCCGCGCGCCGAAAGTCGCGTCTCGCCAGGAAGGTCGCAGCGGCCCAGAGCTAGCCCGTCACCGACCGGACCTCGCCACGAGCGCCCCACCGGGGGCGCTCGTTTCTGCGCTTGCCAACCGGGAGACCATCAGGCAGGAAGCTCCGCACGTCCAGCGAAATCGCCAACACGCTGACCCCGACATTCGGTGGAAACGAGGACCTACAGTGGCCGGCTATCGGGCGACCATGGTCCAGGCGTTGGCCGAACTGCTGCGCTCGCGATCCTGGCGGCAATCGCTCGTCCTGGCAGCGGCAGCGGGTCTGGGCTTGGCTTGCCGGACCTGCGGTGGGGCGTTCCTGGTTGACTGGTGGGCCTTCGTTCTCGCCGCCTGGCTCGTCGGCTGGATGAGTCTTGCCACAGTTCTGGGCCGCCGTCAGGGATCCATCGGGACGCAAGCACGGCGGCTGGCCATTGCGTTTGCGCCCCTGGCCCTGTGGCTGGGCCTCCTGGTGTTGTTACCGGCTGTCAGGTTGCGGGCCCTGCTTGACGCCTGGGCACTGGGAGGCTCCGCGACCCTGGTTGCCGCCCTGTGGCTCTTGCCACTGCTGGGCAGGCCGCCCGCAGCCTTGCAGCGACTGGTTGATTGGCCAGGGACGGTCTGGGTCTTGGCCGCGCTGTGGGGTGGCCTCTATTTCCTGGCGACCGCACTTCGCTGGTGGCGCTTCGGCCAGTACTCGCAGGACATGGCCATCTACGAGCAGGCCATGTACAACACCCTCCACGGCCACTTCCTGGCCTACAGCATCGACATCCGCTATCCCCGTACGGAGCTGCATCGCTTTGCTGACCACTTCGAGCCCATCATCCTGGGCTTCGTTCCGCTCTACGCGCTTTGGCGGACGCCACTGTGGTTCCTGCTGGCGCAGTCGCTGGTGCCGGCCACCGGGGCCGTGCCGGTGGCGCGAATCGCCACGAAATGGTGCCGCTCATCCTGGGCCGGCATAGCCATGGCCTGCCTCTACCTGCTCTTTCCGGGCTTGCACGTGGCGTTGTGGCACGATTTCCACCCCATCGTGCTGGCAGCAGCTCCCATACTGTGGGGCGTGCACTGGGGGCTGCAGGGGCGCCCAGCGCTATGCGTGCTCATGCTTGCGCTCGCCATGGCCTGCAAGGAGAATGTGCCCGGAACCGTGGCTGTAGTCGGACTGTACCTGGCCTGGCGGGGGCAAAGAGCCCTCGGGCTGGGCATCACCGGGGCTGCGATCGCGTGGGGGCTTGTGGCAGTGCTGGTCGTGCCCCGTCTCTTCTCTCCGACCGGCGCGTCGTTCTACTCCCACCTGCTTGACGGGCCCACCGGGGTAGCTCAGTCCCTGGGGGGCCTATGGGCGTATGCCGGCAACCGTCTCGACTACCTCGCCAGCGTGCTGGGGGCGGTTGGTGCCATGTGCGTGCTGGCCCCGGCGGAACTGGCACTCGCCGGTCCGGAGCTGGCCCTGGCGCTGCTGAGCAACAACCGATGGATGCACACCCTGCAGGCGCACTATCATGTCCTGGTGGGCGTGGGCATTGTGCTTGGCGCGTCCCGGGCACTGGCATGGTTGCGGGCGTGGGCTCCCGGACCTGCCGGCCGGACCCTCGGGGTGAGGCCGCCGGTCGCCCGCCGGGCCGCCATCCTGCTGGTGGTGTTGACCTCGCTGGTGATGCTGCGCGGGGAGCAACAGTTGCTTACGGCCTTCTCGTGGTCCTGGTTCGCCGGGCGAGGTCCGGAGGAGGTTCGGCTGGCAAGCCTCCTGGCGCAGATACCGGACGGAGCCCCGGTGCTGACCAACGACGGTGGACTGGCGAGTCACCTGGCCCGGCGGCGGTGGCTTATCTTCCACTACGCGCCGGGTCAGGCCAGCGATCGGGTGCTGACCGGGTACGAGAGTGTGGACTACGTCGTCCTGAGCGTGGATCCGTGGCAATCCGACGCGGCTGAGGTGGCCCGACGCTACCCTCTGGACTTGCTGGGCCGGGAAGGCCCATATCACGTCTGGGGGAAGCGAAGTCTGGTCCGCCAGCCCTAGCCAGCGGGCACGACGCCGATCAGCCAGGCGGTGGTCGGTTCGGCCTCGCTGAGGAGACGGTTCACGCGTTCGTCTATGCGCGCCGTCACCTCGTCCACACTCACCTCGCCGTTCCAGAGCGCCGTCAGTTCGGTCTCCCACACCTCAGCGATTTCCGCGTAGCGAGGGGTCGCGGGGAATGGACGGGCCACAGCAAAGCCCTCGTAGAAAGCATTCCCCTTCTGCCCGGTCTCGCCGGAGAAGTACTGGGACGTGGCCAGGGGGATGTAGGCCGGGCTTGAGAAGCCGCCGCCGAGGAGCACCGTCTGTCCGCTTCCCGCCGACAGGAAGGCGGCCAGACGGAAGGCGTTTTCCGGGGACTTGGCTTTGGTGGGGAGACACAGTCCGGTCCCCGTCCCCAGATTGGCCTGCTGCTTCCCTTTGGGCAACGTCCGGTATCCCCAGGGGAAGAACCCCTTCTTGTCAATGAGGTTGATGTCCCAGCGCCCGAGGTAGGCCATGGAGACGCGCTGTGAGGCGAACAGGGCAGCGGGACTCTCGGTCCCGCTCACCTTCGGCGACGGAGCCGCCTTGTGCTTCAGGATGAGGTCAGCCAGCCACTGCAGGCCGCCCCTGGCCTCGGGTGTGCTGAGTGTTGACCGCGTGGGGTTGGCAGGATCGTCCACCAGATCGCCGCCGTTTTGCCAGACAAAGACCTGCCACCAGGGACAGGGAGCTGCGCCGTAGACGTCAATACGACCGTCGTCGTTCTCGTCATGGGTCAGCGTCGTGGCCATGTCGAGGAACTCCTGCCAGGTCCAGTCCGACCTGGGGCGCCCCAGCAGCTTGGCATCCAAATGCTCCTCGTTGAACAGCACAGCCAACATATGCAGCTCGTGGGGCAGGCCGTAGCACTGCCCCCGGTACTGATAGGCCTGCCAGGCCACAGGGTAGTAGTCCTTGGGTTGGACATCCTTCCGTTTCGCCACATAGCTGTCGAGACCCAGCAACACGCCACGGGCGGCGAACTCCGGTATGCGGCTTGACTCCAGCAGGAAAACGTCGGGGGGGCGTCTGCTGGCAAGAGCTCGCTTCAGGCGCTCCACGTAACTCGCGGGCTCCTCGATTTGCACGACAACGGGGACCTTGGACTCCTCAGTGAAGAGTTCGGCCGCGCTCTTCCACGCCCGTGCCTGATCGTCCGTGGCTGCGACCATGAGCAGCAGACCATCGGCGGGCACTTTGGGTGCCGTCTGACAGCCTCCGAGAGACAGACCAAGAATGGCCAGAGAGAGAAAGAGAAGCGCCATGAGGCACGTGTGGGCTGCCGGAAATGCGCCGCGAAGCACGTCGGGTCACCCCTGTGGACAGTAGTCGGGTTGTCGCCCGGGTATCGCTAGAGGGGAACGCTACGAAAACGGTAGGAGGTTCCCGGGGCGAAGGGGTCGGACGCGGCGGGGACTCAGTGATCCACCTCCTCGGCAACCACCGGGTTGCGCAGTACGCCTATTTCCGAAATCTCGACCTCGACGACATCGCCGGGTTGCAGCGCCCGATCGGAAGCGCTGCCCACGCCGGAGGGGGTGCCGGTGGCAATGACATCCCCGGGAGCCAGGGTCACCATCTGCGACAGGTATTCGATGGTTCGCGCCACCGTAAAGATCATGTCAGCGGTTGAGGCGCTCTGGACAACCTCACCGTTCAGGCGCGTGGTGAGGGAGAGCTTCTGGATGTCCTCGATGTCGGCGAGAGGTACGGCGCATGGGCCCATGGGGGCAAAACTGTCCCACCACTTGCCGTTGAGCCAGTCAAAGAAGCGGTCCCAGGGGCGGTCCTCGGGCCGGTCCCAGATGTGCAGGCGCCGTTCGGAGACGTCGTTGAAGCACGTGATCCCGCCAACGTACCGCAGCGCTTCATCGGCCGCGATGTACTTGCCGCGCCTGGCGATGATGACTGCCAGTTCGCCCTCATAGTCCACAAACTGCGCCCGGCGCCCGATAACGATGGGATCGCCGGTGCCGCAGACAGTGTTGGTGGAGGGCTTCAGGAAGATGCGCGGGGTGGCCCTGTCCGCTGCTTGCAGCTCGCCGCGCCCTCCCTCCTGGATGTGAGCGGCATAGTTGCCGGCCAGACAGAACAGCTTCCCAGGATTCGGCACCGTTGGCAGAAGGCGCACCTGGCTCAGGGGCAGAGTGGGTGCCGCGTCGCCGGCCTCAGAGAGAACATGCCGGGCAGCGGCCTGGCACTCAGGACAGGACAGAAGAGCCACCACAGACCCGGTGCAGCCGCAGTCCTCGGCTTCCAGGTCGCACAGTCGCGCCACGTCAACCACGGATTCGCCGCGGAGTGCCCCGAGGCGAGGCTCCGCAGTGCCTCCGACCGTCCCCAATGGCAGGTAGTTCACCAGCCTTAGTGTCATGGCATGGCTCCTTGGCCCAGTGTGTACTATGCTAGGCTACCACAGGCGGCAGGGACCGTCAACCTGGCCGGTACCCGCTCAAAGTAGCAGTTGACAATCATGCCAGCGGTCTGGTACTGTTGCAACGAAGCAAAACGTAGATCTCGCTGGAGCACCCTCTATGGCACGCTTCACCCTGGCCTGGGCCCTCGCCGTGCTGCTGTGCGTCTCCCTGGCGAATGCGGACTGGTTTGACTGGACCAACAGCGTCCACAAGAGCTTCAAGGCCGACCCCGACGACTACGCCGGCGGTGACGCCAAGGAGATCGTGGGACTCTGGTGGGGCCGCGACGACACCTACGACTATTTCCGCATGGACCTTGGTGCCCTGCCGACACTGGGCGACTATGCCGATGTGTACGGCATCTACATCTACAGCAACCCGTCCGACGGTGCCCCTGTTTCCAATGCCTACGTGCCCGACGACCCGATCTTTGCCGGCACCGACCAGATCGTGGCGACCTACCTCACCTTCGGTTCGGTCAGTTCGTCCCATCTACAGGACTGGTATGATGGCAGTGGTCCTGGCGGGGGGCCGATGGGGGGCTGGTATGACACTAACTTTACGCCCATCGGTGACTACTTCCAGCAGCTCACCTCCGGGTATCGGCTACGAATGGCGTATCCCTACCAGCTCGCTGCCGCTGGACTACGGCTTCCGCGGCACGACGTTTAACTTCGGCGCCCAGACGTCCTACGACATAACCGACTGGGACGACACACCCGAACCGAGCACCTGGGCCCTGTTGGCGCTGGGCCTCCCGGCCATCGTGTGGTACAGGCGGCGACAGATGAAATAGGCCTCTGGACCTCCGCCAAAGGGCCGCTCCGACGGAGCGGCCCTTTCTGTTTGTCCCCGGGGGAACCATGGGGGCGGGCGGTTTGTTCCTATACCTGGCCTTAGCGCGAAGCTTCCGTCGCGGAACCATAGCCGACCGAAAAGACACCAACATGGGTGTGAGGCAACCAGCTAAGTATAACACATCTATACAATGATGCAGCAGGCACGTTGACAGTCACTATCAGGCGTGGTACAGTACGGGGACCAGTAGCGGGGGGGATACAAGTATCAGCAGGGGTATCTCGGGGGCCCCGCCGGCCCAGTTATGGCGGGGCCTCTTTGGGTGAGGCTTGCCGATCAGAATACGGGCTGCATGGGGATCGGCTGGAGGCCTGGGGGGAAGGGCGTTTCTGAGCGGGTGCAGCCTGCTCGATGGAGGTTCGTGATGAGTCGCCGCAAGTGGTCAAGAGAACGCATTCTGGAGGAGATTCGCCGCCTGCAAGCCGAGGGGCACTCGCTGAGTACGCGCAACATGGCCGAGATGGGCTATAGTGGCATGGTCACGACCTCCTACAAGCGTGACTACTTCGGTAGCTGGCGCAACGCCGTCGTCGCGGCCGGTTTTGACCCCCGCGAAGTATGCCGCCGGCGCCGCAAGTGGACGCGCGAGCGGATCATACAGCGCATTCGAGACCTCCATGCTGCTGGCGAGGACCTGTCGCACAGCGCCGCCAAGCGGCATCACCAGTACCTGGTGGTCGTGGCCATCAGCCCCCGTTTCTTCGGTAGCTGGCGACGCGCCGTGGAGGCCGCGGGCATCAGCTATGACGAAGTCAGCAAGCATGAGTACTGGAACCGGGAGCGAATCATCCAGAGGATCCAGGAGCTTCATGCTGAGGGGAAACCGCTCAGCCACGAAGAGGCAAAGCGCCACTACGGAGCTTTGGTGTCCGCTGCCAGCAGCCCCCGGTACTTCGGGAGTTGGGGCAATGCTGTGCGAGCGGCGGGGATAGACTATGATAGCGTCCGCAAGATCAACCGCTGGACGCGTGAGAGCATCCTGGCGACCATTCGACGGATCCACGCCTCTGGAGAGCCGGTGACCAACAGCAACATGCGGCGGCTCGGGTACCGCGGGATGATGGAGGCGGCCGCGCGGCCCGAGAACTTTGGCAGTTGGGCGGCGGCTGTTCAGGCCGCCGGTGTCCGATAACCGGCAGGTGTCTTCCCGGGCACGTGGAATAGGTTTGTTATGACCAGGATGCGAGTCTACAAAGTTGGTTTGGACCTGCAGCGCCAACCCCTTGTGCTCCTGGCGGACGAGGCGGAGCAGCGCTTCCTGCCGATCTGGATCGGCCCCTTTGAGGCCCACGCCATTGCTACCCATCTCCAGGGCCAGGAATTCGCGCGACCGCTCACCCATGACCTGCTGCTGTCCGTCATTGCCGCCTTCGGTGGCCAGTTGACCGAGGTCCACGTGACGCATATTGAGGACCACGTTTTCTATGCCCTGCTCATTATCAAGGGGCCCCAGGGCCTGATGGAGATCGACTCCCGCCCCAGCGACGCCATCGCCCTGGCGGTTCGTGCTGGTGCCGAGATCTTCGTGGCCGAGACGGTGTTGGAGGAACTGCAGATCCTGAGTCCGGACGGCGAGGCGGTCGAACTGGACCGCCTGCGCAACCTGCTGAGCGGCCTGGACCTGGGCCCCGAGGAGCCGCCGGAGGGCACTGAGCCCGAGGAGCTGGACGAGGAATAGGCCCGCGGCGGTGGCTCCGGCGGGAGTGCGCGCTCGGTCATGGCTGGCAATGCCCGGCAAGAAACCGGGTTCTGATGCGGACTGGCGCGCAGCCCCGCAGGGGGCTGCGGCTTTTTTGTCGTGCGACCCTTGTGATGCTGACAACCCCGATACGCTGGCGTAGACCGGTGCCTTCCGCACCGGAGACGCCCCGAGAGGACCGTGCTGATGCGCTCGAACAAGCTGCTGGCCTGGGGCATGGGGATCGCCTTCGCGCTCATCTTCGTGCAGAAGGCCTTCATCATGTACACCGACTTCCTCTGGTACCAGTCGCTGGGCCAGGAAGCGGTGTTCACCACCATCCTCGGCACCAGAGCACTGCTCTTCCTGGTGGTGGGGGGGCTGTTCTTTGTCTGGATCTACGGTAATCTTCGGTACGCGCGGCGGCCACTTCCCGCGGACCTCAAGCTTATCGGTCGGCGCCTCCTCCCGGACGAGGAGCGCCAGCAGGTCGAGCAATATGCCGATAAGGCGCTGCTGGTGTTCGCCATCATCAGTGCCCTCATGGCGGGCATCGTGGCGTCTGGGAAATGGCGCGAACTGCTGCAGTTCACGCACGCTGTGCCGTTCGGCGAGACCGACGCCATCTTTGGCCGCGATCTCGGCTTTTACGTCTTCCGCCTCAGCCTGCTCAACTACCTGGGACAGTCCGCCTTCTTCGCCGTGGTGCTGGCTTTCGTCACCAGCGCTCTCGTGCACATCTACCAGGAAGCCTTGCGCCTGGTAGGCAACCGCATCCATGCCACTCCCCGAGCCCGCTGCCATCTGCTGGGCCTGCTGGGACTGGCTCTCCTGGTCAAGGCCTATCTCTACCGCCTGGCCCAGTATGGTCTGCTGTACTCGGCCCGTGGCGAGGAGTTCTTCGGCCCCGGTTACGCCGACCTCAAGGGCCGCCTGCCGGTGCTCATGGCGCTGATAGTGCTCGCGCTGGCAGCCGCCGTGGTGGTGTTTGTGAGCATCAAGGGCCGGGGCTACAGAGTACCGGCGGGAGCCCTGGCCGTGGTCCTGGTGGTTGCGCTGCTGGGGGGCTGGGTCTACCCCGCTTTGCTGCAGTCGCTGGTCGTCAAGCCCAATCAGTTGGATAAGGAGCGGCCGTACATCACTCACAACATCCAGGCAACCCTGAAGGCGTATCAGCTTGACAACGTCTCCCGTAGTCGCCATGTGGTGCGGGATGACCTGGGCTGGGCGGCAATCGAGGCGAACCGGGCCACGGTGGATAACATCCGGCTGTGGGACCATCGCCCGCTGCAGACCACGTTTCAGCAGATGCAGGGACTCCGCAGCTACTATCACTTCACTGATGTCGACGTGGATCGCTATACGGTGCAGGGCAAGTACCGCCAGGTGATGCTTTCGGGGCGCCAAATCAACTA
>JABLXH010000072.1 GCA_013178155.1 Armatimonadota bacterium
GCCGCAGTCGCCACCAGGGCAGCCGGTCCACAATGCCCCGCAGCACCGTCATGCTCTCGGCGCCCGGCGACCGCACCGCATCCCGCCAGGGACCGACGGTACCACAGAAGTCGTGGTTGTCGGGGACCTGCGGTTGCACAGGCCAGGGCCAGATCCAGTTGTGCCCATACGTCACTCCAGCCATGGGCGCGCCCAGCAGGCTCCAGTATACTCCGCGCCGCACCTCCCGGGCGCTGAAAGGGTGCCGGTCGCGGTACGACGGGTGTGCCTCATAGTTGGGCTCCAGGTTGATGAGAGGCTTGGGTGGATCCAGTTCCCATGGTGGTTCGGGCGGGCCAGCCAGGTGCCACCGCAGCTCGTCCTCGCGGTCGCCGTGGCCGCTCTGGTAGCCGTGGAAGTCCATCCAGGGCTCATCGTGAAACATGTTCACGACCCAGGTGACTCCGCAGGGGTGCATCGTCGCCAGACGCTGCCGGGGCTCAGAGAAGATGGCCCGCCCCAGGCGCTGCCACCGCCCGGGGGGATGCTCCCCGTAGTTGCCATCGCCGCCCAGGAAGTAGACCACCTGGAAGGGGTCCCAGCGGGAGCGCATGTAGCGCCCCAGCAACGCGGCGTCGGTCTCCGACAGGGTCTGGCCGGGATCGTCGTCTGTCAGCGCCCAAAGCAGCACCAGCGCCGCGATCATGCCGTGTTCGTTGACACGCCGGATGCGGTCGTCGAGGCGCTTGAAGGAGGACGGAATCACCTGCAGCCGCCCTTCCTGAACAGTGAACACCGGCTGCCCGTCTGCCCCACCCACACACCCGCGCCACTGGGTCATCACGATCTGGATGACCGTGAAACCTTGCGCTCGGCGAACGGCGAGGTACTCGTCCCAGTCCCCGGTGGTGGACCGCAGCGCCCCATTCCAGCAGGTGTCGGCCAGCCAGAAAAAGGGCGTGCCGTCGGCCTGCTCGAGATAGGTGCCATCGGCGGCGACACGCAGCGACCCGTGCTGATAGAGGGGGTTATCTCCGGCATAGGACACGCAGTGAAACCGCCCCGATTTCATCAGCAGGCCGGTGTCGGCCGAGTTGAAGATCTCGGTGCGCCAGGTCCACTCTCCCATCTCCGTGGGACAGAAGCGCACGCGCCATTCCTGTCCCCCGTCCCAGAAGGCCTGCACACGGTGCGTGGCGCCGGAGGGGGCAGTAAAGACCACCGGCACCGGCATCTCCTGCACCGGGTTGGCGTATGAGAAAACCGAGCGCAGGGCAACCTCAAACGGCGTGTTCACGGCGACTTCCATGCAACCTGACCTCCCGGTCGCGTCATGCTCTTGCCCGCTTCAGGTCTAACACGCGGTGCCTTCCCACCTATCTCGCCAGCGTCGCCTTGAGCCAGCAGTAGATGCTGTCGGCCATCTGCCGGTATCCTGAGGCTGCCGGATGGACCCCGTTATTGAGCCGCGAGATCTCAACATCGGTGCGGGCGTTGGCTGGGGCCCTGGAACTGCCGTAGTTGTGGACGCAGTCCAGGTTCACGTAGGCGGGGACAAAGAAGACGTTCTCGGCTTCGCGGCCCATGAAGGCCTCAAAGCTGCGCTCCAGCACCCGGTGCTGGTTCTTACGCCACTGCCAGCGGCTATACACGCAGCCATAGTTGGCGCCGAAGGCATCCTGGCTGGCCGCCGGGGGCATCAGGGAGATGACGCCGATCTTCGTGTCCGGCCGGACGCGGTGAATCTCGGCGATCAGTATCTCCATGTTCCTCTCGAAGTCGTCAATGCTGGCCTCGATGGTGTCGTCCTTGGCGCCGAAGTTGTCGTTGCAGCCCAGTAGCATGGTGACATAATCCGGTCCCCGACCGCCGTTGTTCTCGTTGCAGTACTGCTGAAAGTCCAGGACTGGCTTCCCATCGCGCTCGTAAAGGAAGGGGCTGCGCGTGCGCTGCCGGGCGGCGTTCCACGTCTCCGGGCCCCACATGCTGACGAAGTTGGCGGCCCGCCAGCCACCGTAGCCCTCGTGGCGTACCTCAGGGCGGTCCGTGATGGGCTGGTGGGTGCCGATGAGGGTCAGCCGGGGGTTCCCTTCACCCTGGCACAGCGTCAGCAACTCCGCCGGGTAGACCGAGGCATTCGTCAGGCTGTCGCCCAGCATCAGCATGGTGAGCGTCTGGCCAGCGCCAGCGTCAGGGGGATAGACGCGGATAGTCGTGGCGCCCTCGGCCAGCAGGTCATCCTCCGGGTCGTAATAGCGAATCGTCAGCGGGTACTCGCCCACATCCTCAGCGGTCGGCGTCCAGGTGAACCGTTCCTCCTGATGGGTGCCTTTGGGGCAGTCCACGTCCACGATCAGGAAGTTGCGCAGGTAGGGGGCGCAGAGCACCAGATTATCGAAGTACACGTTGCACTCGCGGCCGGGCACGGCCGGGATCTCGGGCGGCAGCAGCAGGCGCAGGTCCATGAGGTCCCTCTTGGGCATTTCCTGGGCGCATAGCGACGGGCCGATGGCAAGAGCAAAGGCGAGAAACGCGACACGCATTGGGTTGGGCTCCAGGGGCGGTAGTCAGCCGACGTGACACTCTTTCGCCATGGCAGGCCGACAGGCCTCCGGGGAGGATTCCACGGGGGCAAGGCGAAGTGCGCACGACTTCGGGCTCGTGAGGTGCGCAACGTGGGCGCGGTAACCCAGGCCGACATCGTGATTGGCCTCTCAGGCCTCGGTTTGTCAGCCGGGGACATGGTGATGGTGCACTCCAGCCTCTCCTCCTTCGGCTATGTCGAGGGCGGGGCCCCGACCGTCGTGCGAGCGCTGCTGGAGGTCCTGACCGAGACGGGTACGCTCATAGTCCCGACCTTCTCAAAGTACCTGTATGACGAGCCGGTCTGGGACCGTGAGCATACGCCCTCACTGATGGGCCGAATCAGCGAGACGGTACGCACTTGGCCCGGAGCCCTGCGCTCCAGCCATGCCGCTCATCCGCTCTCCGCCGTGGGCGCGAAAGCCGAGCTCATCTGCCGCCGCCCCTATCGCACGGGCTTTGGCCCCGACAGCCCTTTCCGCACGCTCGTGGATGAGGGCGCCTGGGTGCTGCTGATGGGTGTGACCTACAACAATTGCACGCTCTTTCACCTGTTTGAGGCCGAAGCGGGGGTGCCTTACCGCTTCCTGGAGGAACGCCAGGCGGTGGTCATCGTGGACGGTGTCCGCGATGAGCACGGCTCGGCGTGGGAGTACACCCGCCGGCCAGAGACCGCCAACGACTTCATGCCCCTGGGACTGGAACTGGAGCGCCGAGGGATCGTGCGCCGGGGCACCATCGGGCAGAGCGAGCAGCGCCTCTTCCGGGCCCACGAGGCCTACGTCGTGGGGATGGAGATGCTGGCTGGGAACCCGTTGTACCTGCTGACGGCTGAGAGCCAGGCGCGTTGGCGCGCCGGGTGCACCACTACCCGGTAAGCGGGGCATCCCGAACCTTGGTACGCTGGGCATCCCGCACCTCGGTAGGCGGGGCATCCCTGCCCCGCCTCGCACACGATGGCAGAGTACAGACTTCCTACTGGAGGAGACCCATGTCCAAGCTCCGGTTCGGCATGATCGGCGCCGGCGCCATCAGCGGCTTACACGTGCCAGCCATCAAGGCGCGCGAGGACTGCGAGTTTGTCTGCATTGCTGACGTGAACGAAAGCCAGGCGCGGGCCCGCGCCGAACAGTGGGGCGGCGACTACTGCACCGACTACAACGATCTGGTGAAGCGTGATGACATTGACGCCGTCGCCATCGGCATCCCCACCCGTTTCCACGCGGACGCTGCCATCAAGGCGCTGGAGAACGGCAAGCATGTGCTCTGCGAGAAACCCATGGCGCGGACGCTGGAGGAATGCGACGCCATGATCGCGGCGGCGGAGGCCGCGGGCAAGGTGCTCCAGATCGGCTTCGTGCGCCGCTTCGACGACGACTGGGGCACGATGCGCCGCCTCGTGCAGGAGGGCAGGGTCGGGCGGCCGTGCATGTGGCGACGCATCGTGTGTGGCGCAGCGCCCGGCCCGCCGAACTACGGCGAGTGGTACTCCGACGCCCGCTTCAGCGATGGCCCGCTGCCGGAGAGCGGTTCCCACGATATTGACTTCCTGCGGTACACCCTTGGTGACGTGGCGGCGGTCACGGCGCACATGGACCATCTGGCCAACTACGGCAGCGTCCTGGACAACACCGTGGTCATCCTGTACTTCCGCAGCGGTGACCAGGCCCTGGTGCAGTGGTCCTGGAGTCTGCCGCGGGGCGCCTCATCGGGCTTTGGTGGTATGGACGTGATCGGCCCCGAGGGCTGCATCCACAGCACAAGACACGAAGACGGCCGATGCTTCGTGGACATCAGCCGTGCCGGGGGCGAGATGGAGACGGTCGAGTTTGTGAACCGACGGGACGCCGAGACCTGGGGCCAGGGACAGATGAACAACTTCGTCCATTGCATCCAGACCGGCGACACGCCGCGCGCCACCGGCTGGGACGGGCGTTGCGCCCAGGAAATCTACCTGGCTGCCGTCAGGAGCATGGAGGAGGGCCGTCGCATCGAGCTCCCGCTTTGAACCGGAGGTGAGAACTGCGTGAGGCCTGCAGTGCTATCGGTTTGCAGTGCGCTGGCGGTCGTCGTAACCGGCGCCCTGGGCCAGACACCCGTTCCGGAGACGCTGTGGTTGGAGGCCGAGGATTTCACCGGCATCGCCGGCTACTGCTGGCCCATGGGCCGGCCGGAGATGAAGCAGACCTCGGGAAACTGGGGGCTGTCTGGTCCTGGCTGGGCCGCTGAATGGACCCAGGGCGGCGAGAGCGGCTTTCTGTCCATTGCCACGGGCCCGGGTGACGACCGGGCCGAGGCCATCCAGACGGCCGAAGTGCCGGTGACCGCGACCTATTATGTGTGGGTGCGCTATGGTGACTGGCGCGAGCAGACGGAGCGCTTTACCGTAGTCCTGGAGCAGAATGGGCAGCCGCCGCAGCCACTGACCTTCGGCCAACGCGCCGTGGTCGAGGAAGACAATGAGATGAAGCTGTACTGGGGCTGGGCCTTCGCCTGGGATGGTGGCGAGGTCAGGCTTGAGAAAGGCCCGGTGACGGTTCGCCTGCGCTCCACACAGCCCGAGGCCGTACCACGGCAGGTGGATGTCCTGGTGCTTACCACCGACCCCGCCTACCGCCCGCGCAGCAAGGAGCGCCCCCGAAACGTGACCTGGGAGCTGCTGGACACCTACCGCGGCGGTGTTCCGTCGGACCTGGAGCCACTGGCTCGCCAACGCCCCGATCTCACCCGTCTCCCCGAGGCCTGGCGCCTGCGCACCTTCCAGGATCGGGGCTTCCTCTACCTCTGGAATGTCGGCGACCCCATCCCGCTGGAATCGTGGCTCAGTGACGACCCGACGCGGCTCAAGGTGCCTTACAGCATCCGCGATGCCGACGTGCGGGCCGAGGTGGAGGCGAAGTACGCTGGTCGCGACCACGAGATCCCGATCTTTTCCGACCCGCGTATCGTGCCGCTGTTCCATGGCGCGGGCCCAGCTGTGTTCCGGACCGACCCGGTAACGGGGGAGTTGGACCCGCAGGGCCAGGCCTTTGCGCGCTGGCTCGACGCCTCCCCCGACCGCCTGTGGGGGACGATGATGAACTACGCCCCCGACACTCCCATCGGCGAGGCGGGGGTCAAGGCCTTTTCCCAGTACCGCAACCGCTACGTCGGCGCCGTATCCGGCGAGAGCCTCGGATACTTCTACCCGGAAGCCCAGCAGATGAAAGCGGCCACCGAGAAGGCCAGGACTCGGCGCGAGCTGGTGGAGGCCTTCACTCCGCTGACGCTTGAGGGCAATGCGGCGA
This sequence comes from Armatimonadota bacterium, assembly GCA_013178155.1. Taxonomy (GTDB): domain Bacteria; phylum Armatimonadota; class Zipacnadia; order Zipacnadales; family UBA11051; genus JABLXH01. Next base: position 5,850 of record JABLXH010000072.1, read on the forward strand.
AGTACCGCACGATCTACGGCCGCGACCTCGATGCCAATCCCTTTGCCGATGTCATCTCCTGCCTGTCGGTAGAGAACATCGCCTTCGCACCCCTGTTGAGCCAATGGGGCTGCCGCTCTCTGGGATATGAGTCCTCGGCCATGACCTCATCGCTGCTGTCCATGCGCTGGGCCTTCATGCGCGGGGTCGCCCGGCAGGGTGGGCACACCACCTGTACCTATCGCTCCTGCAACTTCGGCGACGCCTCGACCATCTTCAGCAACACCCAGAGCTATCATAGCCCGCAGGCCATCCTGGACAACTACTACTCCGTCTACTCCGGCGCCGGCATGACCTGGTACAAGATGGACATCTGGTATCAGTACATGGCCGGTTCGTCCATGTTCTACCACGAGCAGGGCTTCGATGAGTTCTGGAAGCCCGGCGGGACGGCTGCCGCGGGCATTCAAGAGGCTCAGCTCTCGCCCAAGGGCAAGCTGGTGGACCGTTTCCTGAGGGTCACGGCCCGAGAGCCGGACCGTGGCGACCCCATCACGCCTGTGGCCTTTCTCGTGGACTATGCCCACGGTTGGGAGCCAGGGCCGTTTTGGCCCAACGCCTTCGGCAACTGGCACCAGCAGCCCGACCGCTTTCGGCGCGGTGACCACGAGCGGATGCTTGGCGAGTACTTCTGGTGCGCCTTCCACCCTATCGGCCGGGAGTCCGAGAAACCGATGACCGGCACTAACGAAGTCTATGTGCCGGGTGTTTTCGGCGACATCTTTGATGTCATCTTCGCCTACCCGGACGTGGACCGTTGGCGCACCATTGACACCTACCCGGTGGTTATCGCTGCGGGCGAGATCGAGCTGACCCGGGCCGAGGGCCAACGACTGGCGCGGTACGTCCAACAGGGCGGCACCTTGCTGGTGGCCGACCAGCATCTCAGCGGCCCGGGACTGGCGGAACTGCGCCTGCCAGCCGTCGGCGACACCAGCGAGGCCGAGGGCTACCGCTGGCTTGATGACCCGGCCCTCCACCCGTCACCGCGGTTCCGCTACCGCCCCGTGCGCGTTCCGGAGGGTGGCCGGGTCCTGGCGGCGACGGCTTCCGGCGACTGCTTCTGTGTGGCGGTTGACCGCGGCCAGGGTCGCCTCATCTACCTGTCGGCACCCCACGGCTTGACCGTCGGACGTCAGGCGCTGCCGGTGGTCCCCCGGCTTATCGCTCACCTCTCCCGGGGGCTCATGCCCGTGGAGGTCCGCGGGGAGGTCGAGTGGCTGGTCAACCGCACCGCACGGGGCTTCACGGTGACCCTGCTCAATCCGGCTGGACAGGCCAAGCCCCAGCAGGGCATCACCCCCACTGACCACCACCAGAGCCGTGCCGTCACCATCGTCTCGCATGTGCCCCTCCGCTCCGCTCGCGACTGGCTGCTGCCAGACGACCCCCTGGAGGTGCGCGACGGTCGCGTGGAATGCGAAGTGCCGGCGGGAGGAGTGCGCATCATCGCACTGGAGTGAATGACCTCAGTGAGGCTACCGATTGGCATGAGCAAGCAGAAACTGCGGATTGGCGTCATTGGAGTCGGTTCCTGGGCCGACCGGGTTCAGATTCCCCAGGTGCTGTCGCACCCCCAGGCCGAGCTGGTCGCTCTCTCGGCACGAACACCCGAGAAGCTACGGGCGGCGGGGGAGCAGTTCGGTGTGAGCGCCCTGTACCAGGACTATGAGCAGCTCCTGGCCCGCGACGACCTGGACGCCGTCTGCATCAGCACCACCCACAGCGCCCATTACCCCATGGCGCGGGCGGCCCTGGAGCGAGGCCTGCACGTTTTCTGCGAGAAGCCGCTGGGGATGAACTCGGTCCAGACCGGCGAACTGGCCGCCATGGCGGAGGCCAAGGGTCTCAAGACGATGGTGGCCTTCACCAATCGCTGGGTCCCCGAGGCCATCTATGCCCGGCGGTTGGTGGAGGAAGGCTATGTGGGGGAGGCGTTCCACTACAATGTCTGCCAACTGGCCGGTTATGGGCGGCCCGGGGGGGAGTGGATGTGGCGTGCCGACGCCGAGCTGGGCGGCGGGGTGCTCTATGACCTGGGCTGCCACAACATAGACCTGGCGCTTTGGCTCAACGGCCCCATCAGCGCCGTCTGCGCCCTGCGGCGCAACACTGTTCCGACGCGCCGCCGGGGCGACGAAGTGCTCCCGACCACCGCCGCCGACACCGACGCCTTCGTGGCCGAGTTCGCCAACGGTTGCCAGGGCATCTTCCACATCAGTTGGACGTCGCCCGGCGGCCGGATCATGCGGCACGAACTGGCGGGGCGCGACGGCCTGCTGTCTCTCCACCTGTACCACGATGAGTGGGATAACCACCTGCACGGCTGCCGCGCCGGCGAAAGCGAGTTACAGGCTCTGAACGTGCCGGACGAGATACAGGGGAGCATCCCCCGCGCCGTCAGCACGGCCGAGGAGCGCCACACGGCCCATGAGGTTTTCCTGCAGGGCTACCCGAGCCTCGTCCGCGCGTTCATAGACTGCATCATCAACGACACCGGCCCCTTCCCCAGTTTCGCCGACGGCCACGCCACCCAGCAGGTCATGGACGCGGTGGTCATCAGCGACCGCGAGCGGCGGTGGGCGGAAGTGGGCGAGGTGTTGGAAGCCTAGACGACGGACGCCGCAGGTACAGGAGACCCCATGGCGGTAGCCGGCGACAGTCCCTCGCCGCTGACCTTTCGCGCTGTGAGCATCGGTCTGGTCCTCGCGGCGGGCCTGACCGCCGCCGGTTGCGTCTCGCTCTTCCTGCGCTACGAGATCATCGGCACCGGCTACTTGCCGCGAGGTGTTGTCTGCCTTCTGTTGCTGGTGATTGGCGCCAACGCGCTCTCGCGAGCGCTACGGCTGGGGGGGCTGCGGCGGGGCGAGATCTTGCTGATCTTTCTCATGCTCGCCGCCATGGCGGCCGTGCCCGGCCAGGAGTACGCACAGCACTTCTACCTCAACACTCTGGGGATCGTGTACTACACCAACCCGGAAGTGGCCGGTCCCGACCTCTACCTGCGCGATCTTCCCGGCGCTGTCGTGCCATCCCTGGACCGTGACGCCCCGGTGATCCGTTGGGCCTTCGAGGGTCTGCCGCCGGGGGCCGAGATGCCCTGGCGACCCTGGCTGCTGCCCCTCGCGATCTGGACGCCTTTCATTCTGGCGATGTATGGGGTCTTGCTCTGCGGGGCGGCTCTGCTGGCCCGCCGATGGGAGAACGAAGAGAAACTCGTCTACCCCCTGGTGCAGGTGCCTGTCGAGCTGGCCGGCGCCGAGGACGGCGTCATGTCCCCGCTTTTCCGCAACTGGCTTCTGTGGTTGGGCTTCGGCGTCTCCGCCGGCCTCTATGTTATCAAGGGACTGCACAGCTACTACCCGGTCGTGCCGGACATCAACCTCCAGAAGGACTCCGGAACCCTTTTCGGCGGCGGCCCCCTCATCGCCTACAACGACATGCTGCTGCATTTCTACCCCGAGATGGTAGGGGTCTCTTACCTTCTGTCCAGTGAGGTGGCCTTCAGTGTCTGGGCCTGCTATCAGCTACGCCTCCTGCAGACTGCCCTGCGCCTTGCCGTTGGCCTGCGCACCGACCACTACCAGTTCGCCGAGATGGAGACCGTTGGCGGCTACGCAATCCTGGGTCTGGCGATGCTCTGGACGGCGCGGGGGTACCTGTCGGGGGTAGTGCGCGCCGCAGGACCGGGGTCGCGCCAGTCGGGTGGTCCCGAGCGCCTGGCGCTGTGGGGCTACGTGGCTGGCACTGCCTTCATCCTGTGGTGGGCGTCCCGGGTCGGCCTGCAAGTCGGCTGGGCGGCGCTGCTGATCGTGCCCTTCCCGCTAGTCAGCTTCGTGGTCTCCCGCGTGGTCTGCGAGGCGGGGATGTTCATCTACTCAAGCCCGTTTCGCTACGACTATCTCCTGCACCGCCTCATCTCCCCCCGAGTCCTCGGAGCTCGGAATGTGACCCTGATGACCATGATGAGCTGGGTGCAGGTGCGCGGCACGGCCACGCAGTTCATGCCCCAGGCGTTTCAGTGTCTGAAGGTCGGGACGCTGGCCCGGGCACCACGGGTCGGCACGATGGCGGCGATGCTGGGTGCAGTGGCCACGGCGGTCCTGGTCTCCCACGTCGTCAGCCTGCTGGTCATCTACCACTGGGGCGTGCCAAAGCTGGGCTGGTGGCCGCGGGGAAGTGGACTGGGCACGACGAACCGTCTCGTGGCAGTGTTGCGGGGACAGACGGCTTTGGGTGTCGAGAGCTACATTGCCATGGGGTTAGGCGCGGCGGTCACGGCCGGGCTCGTGGCACTGCGCCAGCGGGTCGCGTGGTGGTCCCTGCACCCCCTGGGCTTCGTGGCCTGGGTGGGCTGGCCCACGGAGCGGTACTGGCTCTCCATGCTAGTGGGATGGCTGGCGAAGGTCGTGGTGCTGCGGTTCTTCGGCTATCGGGCCTTCGCCCAGCTTCGTCCGTTGGCGTTCGGCCTGATCCTCGGTATCTCTGTCATCCTGACGTTTTGGATCGTCTTCCACTTCTTCGTGCCCGGCCCCGAGTTGCTGACGGAGTGACACACCTGGCTGCGCCGGCCGGTGAACGGGGCTCCGTATCGTGGTGTTGTCTCGCCTGATGTTTCACGTGGAACACTTGTTCGATAATCTGCCAGTCAGTTGCGGCAGATCTCCTGCACCAGGTCCACGTAGTACTTGAACAGCTCGAAGGGCACGTCCGGCGGGACGGCATGGTCCACAAAGGGTGAGTAGCCGCCCTGTTTCCAGAGTTCGGGCACCTTGGACATGACCTCGCGCTCGACGTCGGCTCTGGTGCAGCCGTCACGCATGGCACGCTTGTCTATGGCCCCCAGCAACAGGATGTCACGACCATATAGCTCGCGGTACTTCAGCGGGTCGCACCCTGCGGCAACCTCCAATGGGTAGTGCAGGTTCACCCCCGCTTCCAGCCACAAGGGCAGCAACTCGTCCACCCGGCCATCGCAGTCCACCATGATGATGTCTATCCCGGCCTCGTGCAGCCGGGCGGTGACGCGCTTCATGGGCTCCAGCATGAACTCCCGGAACATGGCAGGAGAGATCAGCGGGCCGGTCTTGAAGCACATGTCCTCCCACATCAGCGCGTAGTCCAGGTCGGGGATCTCTCTCAGCGCCCGGTCCAGGAGCTTGAGCATGAAGTCGGCGATATACTCGGTCATCTCGTGGACCAGGTCCGGGCAGTCGGCGTACCACAGCGCCAGGTGCTCCATGCCCACCCAGTTGCGGATCCAGCCGTAGTACGAACCAGCGTGGATACCGAGGGGGTAGTCCCGGTCACGGTAGCAGCGCTTGAGGTCCTCCCAGTACTCGGGGTAACGGATTGGCGAGTTTGCATCGAGCCGTAGCTTCATGGCCTCCCACTGCTCGCGGCCGCGAATGGGATAGGCCAGCCATTGCGACATGCCGATCTCGCGGTCATGCCAACGCTTGTACGCGCCGCCGAACTCATCCTGGTAGATGCTGTACTCCTCGGTCTTCTCAGCGACCCAAGTGTTGAGGGCCGGGTGGGGCGAAGTGTTCAGGGGGACCAGTTCAATGCGGTCGAAGCCAAAGAAGGTGTTGAAATGGATGTCGGCCGGCATGCCCTCCCTCAGCCAGCGTTCACGGGTCTCGCCGAAAACCCACTGGGGATGCATGAAAACCCGGTCAGGTCGGCCGTAGCGGAAAGTCTCGTGGAACCGTTCGCGAGCAGTCATCGGCGACTCTCCCCTGGAAAGTGCTCAGACCTTCCGGCGTGGTCCTGCAGCGCCACCGCAGTGCGATGCCCGGCTGCAGGTGCCGCCGGTGGTCCTGGTGAAGCTAGGTGGCCGAAGTCGCCCAGACTGGAGCCACCATTGTGACCGACGAGCAAGCCCCACCCCAGCCCCAAACTCAGAGCTCAACCACACAGATCGTGATTCTCTGCGGCATGGCCTTCTTCCTCTTCCTGGGGGTGGCGGCCTGCCAGCAGTTCCTGGTGCCCATCATCATGGACCGCACGGGCGCCTCGCGCACCGGCGCCTCCACGGTGTTCTCGCTCGTCTATTTCGGCGGCCCGCTGTGGCTCTGGCTCTATGCCTACTACTTCCGCGTCCTGCGCGAGAAGTGGTCTATCGTGCTGGCGGGGTGCGCTTACACGCTCTTTGGCCTGCTCATCTACTTCACCAACCGCATCGAGCTGGCGATCGTGGCGGCGCTAATCTGGGGCTGGGGGGGAGAGACCCTGTGGGCCACCGGTCCGGCGCAGATCATCAATGTCTCCGATGTGCGGCGCTACGGCAGCATCTCGGGCCTGTACCAGAGCTCGGTCTACCTCGGGCAGATGCTCGGGGTGATCATGCTGGGCTACATCATGGGCCGCGTGGCCGGCGACCAAAGCGATCCGGTGGCGACCCGCACCGGACAGGACACGGTCCTGCTCACGGCCGTGGGCATCAGCCTCATCGGCAACGTCCTGTCGCTGTTTCTACGGGTCAAGCCCAAGGAGCGGCCGCCGGCAAGACTGAGCGACGCGGTCATCTGCCTCAAGCGCCCGGCCGGACGGTACCTGGTCATGCTCTCGGTGGCTAACTACCTGGGCTGGGGTCTGGTGCTGACCAGCTTCACCATTCTGGTGGCCAAGGACCTCGGCGAGGGCCGGAACCTTCACTGGATCGTCCTGCCCTACTACGTGGGGCGACTGCTGGCGGCCTGGATCTCCGGCCACACCTCGGACAAGGTGGGCCGCGAGCGCGTCATGCTGGTCGGCTTCGTCCTGGGTTCGCTCAGTCTCCTGGCAGTGGCCCTTTACCAGAACCACTGGATGGTTGCCGCCTCCTCTTTGGTCCTCGGCATCCAGGCGGCCATCGTCAGCGTCGTGGGGGCCGCGGCCACAGGCGACTACATCCGCGAGGATGAGCGGCACTTCGTCTTTGCCGGCACGACGGCGTGGGGGTATCTGGTCGCCGGAAGCACGATGATCGCCTCTCCACTGCTGCGCGACATCTTTGGCAACTTCCGGCCCTCCTTCGTGGTCTTTGCCGCCTTCTACGCCCTCTGTGCCATCCTGGTCACCAACATGCGGGCTCGCCTGCGCGGACAGAAAGTGGCCGCGACAGGTACCTGACCCCCTGCCCTGTTTGCAACACCGGAGAAACCATGCCCCATCAGCCCAACATCGTCCTGTGCATCTGCGACCAGCTCCGCCCCTTCGAGGTGGGTTGCTACGGCAATCCCGTCATCCGCACGCCGCATCTGGACCGTCTGGCGCGGGAAGGCGTGCGGTTTGAACTGGCGGTCACCAACTACCCCGTCTGCATGGCGGCGCGCTCGGTGCTGCTGTCTGGTCAGTACAACCGGACGTGTACGGGCGGGGTGAGCAATGTCCACTACCCGCGGGGGCCGGGGGCGTTCCTGCTGCCCGAGTACCCGGCGGCCGGCCGACCGCACCTGCCAGACCAGACGCTGCCGGAGGCGCTGCGTGACGCGGGCTACGCGACCCAGGTCATCGGCAAGTGGCACATCCACTCCTGGCCCCATGACGTCGGCTTCGAACACTATCTGATCCCCCGGGTCCCTCATTGCCACACCGGGCAGAGCTTCACCGAGGACGGCGGGCCGGAGTTCGTCCCCGCCGGCTACAGCGTGGACTTCGAGGCTGAGCGCGTGGAGCGTTTCCTGGCAAGCCAGCAGGGAGCCAGCCAGCCCTTCTTCCTCTACTACAGCATCTCGCCGCCGCACTGCCCACTGGCCGATGCCCCCGAATACTACCGTGCCATGTACCGCCCGGCTGACATCCCGTTGCGCCCCAACGTGGACCTGAGCCGGCCACTGGCCGAGCAGGATCACTGGCTGAAGGTCTACCGCTGGGACTTTCGTTACTACAACCTGCATCTGCCCCATACCGAGCACCTGCCGCCCTTCTATGGTCTGCGAGAGTGTATTGCCGAGTACTATGGGATGACGACGTGGATGGACGCCTGCGTGGGGCGGATGCTGGCGGCGCTGGACCGCACGGGTCTGGCCGGCAACACCGTCGTGGTCTTCACTTCGGACCATGGCGACAACCTGGGGAGCCACGGCCTGGTGCAGAAAGGGGGGCCCAATGAGGAATCCGCCCGCATCCCGCTCCTCGTGCGCTACCCGGGAAGGCTGCGGCCGGGCGTGGTCACGGGGTCGGTTGCCAGCCTGGTAGACGTGGCCCCGACGCTGCTGGAACTGGCCACCGGGGCAGTCCCGGACCACATGGCGGGCCAGAGCCTCAGGCCCGCGCTGCAAGACCCCCACACCGGGCTTCCCCGTGAACATGCCTTCATCGAGACCGGCGACGGGGTAGCCCTGCGCACACCGACGCACATGGCCTTCGTGCCGCGCGACCCGGTGTCGCAGGAGATGGCACCAGCAGCAACGCTTCTCTTCGACCTGTCCGATGATCCCTACGAAACGCACAACCTGGCCGGAAGCGACGTCCATGCCCCTGTGCGCCGAGGGATGGAGCAACTGATTCGGGAATGGGACCGCGCAACGCCCTGGATGCCAGCAGACTGAACAGGAAAGCGAGGCAAGCACTGTGGACGCACCAGAACGCAGCACGATGGACCCGTCGGATATCATCAGCAACCCCTTTGAGCTCATCGGTGAGGACTGGATGCTGATCACCGCCGGGGAAATGGGCAACTTCAACACCATGACCGCCAGTTGGGGTGCCCTGGGGGTCTTGTGGGGCCGGAAGGTGGCCTTCATCGTCATCCGCCCGCACCGCTACACCTTCCAGTTTGTGGAACGGTCTGACACCTTTACGCTCTGCTTCTTTCCCGAGCAGTACCGCGAGGCCCTCAACATCTGCGGCACCAAATCCGGCCGCGATGGCGACAAGGTGGCCGAAGCGGGACTGACCCCTCTGCCCAGCCCGTGCGGCTCGGTCTACTTCGCCGAAGCCTGCCTGGTGCTGGAGTGCCGCAAGCTCTACGCCCAGGACTTCGACCCCGCCCTGTTCGTGGATAAGAGCATTGATGCCGAGGTCTATCCGGCCAAGGACTACCACCGCATGTACGTGGGCGAGATCATCGGCTGCTGGCGGCAATGACCCAAGCCGGGGACAGGGCCTTGCCAACCCGCGCGGCATGTAACATACTTATGCAAAAACCGCCATCGCGCCGAGGAGCTGACTGAGCCATGTTGACCGACCGCGTCGCCGCGATCAAGGACCGAGCCCTGCGCAGCCGCCACGTCGGCGACACCCAGGCCAGTGCCATTCATGCCGAGATCGCCGCGGAGCTGGAGGGCCTGCCCCCAGTCATCCAGCAGGCCCGTGCCCTCGCCCACTACATGCGGCGGCAAGCGGTGACGATCCTGCCAGGTGAGCTGATTGTTGGCACGCGGCCGGGGTATGTGACCGACCCGGACGTCATCACGCCGCAGGTCTTCGGGCGGCGGGTCTGGACCGCCCCCGACCCCTCGTACTGGCCCACGCCCCCGGAGGTGGCGCCGTTCTGGGAAGCGGGGATGCTGGCCCCGGCGGGCAACCACACGACGCTTGACTACACCACCATCTTTGCGATCGGTTTCGCCGGGCTGGTGGACAGGATCGAGGAGCGCCGCGCCCGCCTGGACCCGGCCGACCCCGACTGCCAGCGCGCCGAAGACTTCCTGACCGCCCTGCGAATCGTGGCCGAGGGGTTCATGGACCTGTCAGACCGCTATGCCGACGCCGCCGAGGCCATGGCGGCCGAGGAGCCAGACCCGGCGCGGGCCGCGGAGCTACGCACTGTTGCCGCCAACTGCCGGCGCACCCCCAGGCACGCCCCGAGAACTTTCTGGGAGGCTTGCCAGTGCGCCTGGTTCGCCTTCTTCTTCCTGCCGGATGCGCCCGGGCGCGTGGACCAGTACCTGTACCCGTGCTACGAGCGCGAAATGCGGGCGGGGACGCTGGACCGGGAGTTCGCGAAGGAACTGCTGGGGTGCCTGTGGGTGAAGTACTTCGAGTCCGTGGGCGCGCCCAGCGGGGTCAGCGCCCACAACCATCTCACACTCGGCGGGGTCAAACCTGACGGTAGGGACGCCAGCAACGCCGTCACCGAGCTATGCCTTGAGGTGACGGGCGAACTGGGCCTGAACCGCCCGCAGGTGGGCTTGCGCTGGAACGCCAGGACCCCCCGCCCCATCTTGCGCAAGGCTGTCGAGGCCCTGCGCCTCAACCGCGCCAGTCCCGACTTCTGCAATGACGAGCAGATCGTCAACGCCCTGCATCATGTGGGCGTCAGCCTCGAGGACGCCCGCGACTTCTCGCTGTCCGGTTGCCACGAGGTCATCGTCACCGGCAAGGCACAGATGGGGTCGGTGGAGGGCTTCGTCAACCTACCGTTGATCCTACGCATGGCGCTGGGGCTGGAGCCGGCACTCATGGCAGACGGCGACCTGTCGGCCGTGGACAGCTTCGAGGCCCTCTGGGAACGGCTGGAGGCGGCCATGGAGCTGGTGGCCGAGGCGGCTCACCGGTCGTCGCTGGGGCGCGACGCGGCCGCCGCCAAAGACCCCGGAGGCAACCTGGCCGGGTCGCTGGTGGTGGCAGACTGCATCGAGCGGTGCCAGGGGTACACCCAGGGCGGTGCGCGGTACAACTTCTGCAACTGGGACATCATCGGCACGGCGAACCTCGTGGACTCGCTGGTGGCCATCAGGCAGCTCGTGTTCGAGGAGCAGTCCCTGACCCTGTCCGAGCTGGTGGCCATTCTGGAGGCCGACTGGGAGGGCCACGAGCCGCTGCGTCAGCGCGTGCTGCGGGACCTGCCCCACTTTGGCAACGAGGACGCCGCGACCGATGCCCTCGCGGCACAAATCATCAGCACCTTCGATGACATCATGAAGCGCCGCACACCCTACCGGGGCGGCTGCTACATTCTGGGGACACTAGCCGGCGGCGAGAACATGCACATCGAGTTCGGCCGCGTCACGGGCGCTACGCCCGACGGCCGCCGCGCCGGCGAGCCGGTGGCCGACAGCATCGGCGCGGCCCAGGGCCGTGACAGTGCCGGGGTAACGGCGCTGCTGAACTCGGTGGCCAGCTTGCCGCATCACTTGCTGCCCACCGCGACAACCCTCAACGTCAAGCTGGACCCGCGCCTGTTGCAAAGCGACGAGGGCCTCGAGGCGGTCGTCTCGCTCATCGAGACCCACTTCCGCGCCGGGGGCCAGCAACTGCAGTTCACTTTCGTCAATCGCGCGATCCTGCAGGAAGCCAAGGCGCACCCCGAGCGTCACCGCCACCTGATGGTGCGCGTGGCAGGCTACAGCGCGCCCTTCACGTCGCTTTGGGACGACCTGCAGGACGAGATCATCGCCCGCACGGAGCACGCAGTGGGGTGCTAGGACAACCCGACCCGATGGTTCAGCGCCACACACCCGGTGTGTGGCGCTATCGGTTCTGCGTCGCCGGCGCCCGCACGGCAGATGCAGGGGGCGGGGAGGGGCCGAGGTCTCGGCGCGTTGCCCGAGGAACTGGAGTACAGGTGATGACCATGCGAACGAGGCTCTGGTGGCTCATGACGGCCATGGTGACAGGCTGTGTGGCGAGTGTGTGGGCGGACTACGCTGCTGACGTGCAGGCGGGGCTGCGGCAGTTGGTGCTGCGGCTGCCGGAGACAGCGCAGGTAGCCGCACTGGTGGCGCCGGCGCTGGCGCAAGGCGGGCAGGCGTACTTGGCCGGAGACCGCGGCTTCATCTCCGAGGGCTGGGGCCGGGCTGGGGGCATGATGACGATCAAGGGCCTGGGCAGTCCTGACGACCTTAAGGCTAACGACGTCGTGCTGCTCGGTCTCCTGGGGGAGCCGTCCGAGGCGGACCAGCGGGTCATCGCCAGGGCCCGGGAGGTCGGCGCGCAGGTGGTTCTCATGGGCCCGGAAAGCGCCGAACGCTGGGGCTGTCACTATCTGCCCATCGCGGCGCGAACGGCGGGACAGGGCGGGCTGCCCACGATCACACCACTGCTGATGGCTCAACTCTGGACGTTTACCGGCGAGCTGGTGGCGGCGCTGACGCGCCTGGGGAAGATGCCGCCCATGTACCAGAGCATCCTGGTCCCGGGTGGCAAGGAGCGCAATGCCGAGCACCTGAAGTACACGTGGGAGCCGGAGACACCCGCACCGGTGGCGCCCATTATCCTGGGGCGGACTTACCTGGCGCGGATCAGCAGCTATCTGCGCACCTTCACGGCCACTCAGCGCGACGGGCTGGCAGAGGCGGCCCGGCTGGCGGCAGAGACCAGGCGGGCCGGACGTACAGTCTGGTTCGCCTGCCTGGGGCACCTGCCGCCCGAGATCCCGGCTCAGCCGGGGGATCCGGGCCTGCTGGAGCCGTTACTGTCGCTGGAGCCGGAGAAGCTGCCCGAGCGCGTCAAGCCGGGCGACCTCATCATCTACCTGGGCTACTACGAGCCCTATGGCCCGTGGGTCGAGCAGACCCATGCGGCCGGGGCGTTGATCGTAACCATCGTCGCCGGGACGCCGCAGCGCAGCGCTTACGAGATGGGCGCGGACCTCAACCTGAGCGGCTGCTGGCCCTTCGGAGACACCACGGTTGACATCCCCGGCTATGATGTGCGGCTGCTGCCGCCCTCGGGTTTCATGCAGGCGGTGCAGTACTTCATGGTCAACGAGGCGCTGGCGGCGGCCGGTGGCTAGGTGTGTCCAGGTCCTGGGTGAAGGGAGTGACCGCACCATGACCCATCGCGAGCGCATTCTGGCGGCACTGCGGAGACAACCCGTTGACCGGCTGCCGTGGGTGCCGCGTCTGGACCTGTGGTACAAGGCCAACCGCTACTGCGGCACACTGCCACGGGAATGGGCTGACGCCTCGCTCATGGACATCCTCGGCGACCTGGGCGTGGGCTTTCATGCGGTCATCCCCGACTTCCTCGACGTCGAGGACCCCGATCAGATGGCCGACGCGGCCCTCGGTCTGCACCATGTGCCCAACTGCCCCGCGCGCGTCCGCTTCCGGAAAGTGGCACGCACCGTTGAGCGTGACGGCGACACCATCCTGGTGCGCTATCGGCTGCCCCAGGGCGAGCTGACGGCCCGGCTGCTCCACACCGAGGAGATGCGGCGCAGTGGAGTGACACTGCTGCACGTGCAGGAACGGATGGTCAAGTGCCTGGAGGACTATGCGCTGGTTGGCGCGTTGTTTGAGGACCTCGAGGTCGAGTACGCGCCGGGCCGCTACGAGGCGCTTTGCGACCGCGTCGGTGACGACGGGCTGGTCGTGGCATGGGCCGGTATCGCGAGCTCCCCGGTGCACCATCTGCTGAAGGAGCTGGTGCCTTACGACCAGTTCTACTTCGACCTGCACGACCATCCGAACGTAGTGCTGGACACGGCCCGACGCATGGAGGGGTACCTCCTGCAGGTGCTGGACGCCTGCTGTCGCAGCCGTGCCGAGGCGGTGCTGTTCGGGGCCAACTATGATCTCATGGTGACGCCGCCGCCGCTGTTTGCGGAGCACATCGCGCCATGGCTGCGGCGGGCGGGAGACATGCTCCACGCGGCGGGCAAGCTGCTGATCACCCACACCGACGGCGAGAACGAGCAGCTCAATCGGTTCTACGTCGAGAGTGGCGTGGATGTGGCCGATTCGGTCTGCCCTGCCCCCATGACACGGCTGACGTTGGCAGAGTACCGGGACCAGCTTGGTGACCGGACCGCTATCTGGGGCGGGCTGTGCTCGGTATGCGTACTGCCAGAGAGCATGAGTGACGCCCAGTTCGAGGCGCACGTGAGCGGGGCTCTGGAGAGCATCGGCGACGGTCGCGGCATCGTCTTTGGCCTCGCTGACACCACGCCGCCGGCTGCCTCAGTGGACCGCATCCGGCGCATTGGCGACATGATGGCGAGCTTCGGACCGGTGGCTTAGGAGGACAGTGCGCGTGCGATACGTGGCGACGGCGGTTGCGCTGTGCTGCGGTCTTGGGCTGGCCTGCTCCGATGACCCGGTGGTCCTGGGGCCACTGGAGGAGATAGCCCTCATCGAAGACTTCACAGCCGACCGTGCTCAGGCGTGGCGACCGAGGTCCGGGTCGAACGTGGCCGTCGAGGTCCAGTGCGGGGCCGAGTTGCCGGGGGTGGCGCAGACGCTCCTGGCCGTGACGATGGCCCGCAAGGACCCGGCGAACACCGAGCCGGGGAACAACTGGCTGGCCGTGGATTGCACGGAACTGCCGGCGGGAAGGGTGCCCCCCGATGCCGATGGCTTTCGGTTCCTCATCGGGTCGCGGGTGTCACTGCAGCAATGGGTACAGGTCGTGCTAACGACCGAGAAGGGCGCCAGGTACTCCCGGGTCATCGCCGACCACACTTTTCCTGCTGGCCGGATCGTCGAACACACGGTTCCCCTGGCTGAGTTCGTGGACGAGACAGGACGCGCGCTGACGCCGGAGGAAGCCGCGACTGTCCGCGGCCTCTCCTTCATCCTGAGCGCCCAGCCATCCACCTTCTATGTGGACCGCGTCTCGGCCTACCGGCAGGAGCGGCTCTCGTCCTGGCTGGAGTACGGCACCTCCATGACCGGCACGAACCTGTTCGAGCGCGGGGAACCGGTGCGCCTGATATTCACTGTTGGCGGAGCGCGTCCTGAAGGCGCCACCGGCTTCCGCTGGGAAGTGCGGGACTACTGGGGGCAGGTCACAGTTGGCGGGCGGGTCGCTTTCACGGACGCCGCCAGCTACACCGTCTCGGCCACGCCGAGAACCCACGGCTACTATGAGGTGACGGCGCACTTCCTGGACGCGGCGGGGAGAGACACCAGCGAGCGCTCGTGCCTGCGGGCCGAGGGCACGGTACCGGTGGGGCTGGGGACCTTCGCGGTGCTGCCGGTGACGGTGGAGGAGAACCTGGCGCGCTTCCGCAAGCTGGGCGACCGGGCTTTCTTCGGCCTGCATGGCGACTTCCTGGACCTGGCCGACCATGTCGGCCTGGCCTGGCGGTTCGATTATCGCAACTGGTTCTGGACCGAGCCCGAGCGGCCCGACCGCTCTGCGGGCATCGCGCCCTGGGCGCGGGAGCTCCTGAACGGCCCCCCACAACCCGACTACCGCCTGCATATCCTGCCCTTCTTGGGCAACCTGCGCGACGCCGTGCCACAGTGGGCGCGACGCGAGGGGCCGGAGGCCCCGCCCTTCGCCAACTGGGAGGACTATCTGGCCCTGGTGCGGGACTGCGTGCGCGTGGAGAAGCACCTCTATCCGCATCAGAAGCCTCGTCTCTACGGTGGGGCCTGGGAAATCAACCTGAACATGCCGCCCTATGTGAGCAACCCGCCGGAGCACACGCCCGAGCAGGTCGTCGAGTTGTTCCGCCGCACCCGAGAGGTGGTCAAGGCGGAGGACCCCGACGGGCTGGTGCTGGGTCCCTGTCCCTCCACCCTGGACCTGGAGTGGTTCGAGCGCGTCTTCCGGGCAGGGGTGCTGGAGTACCTGGACGGCATCGAGACCCACGGTTATCTGAGCGGTGTCTACCGCCCGGAGGACAACGACTTCCCCGGCAAGCTCGCGCGTCTGAGGGCACTGGTGCGTCACTACAAGGGCCGCGAACTGCCCATCTACGTCACCGAGGCCGGGATTCCGGGCGCCGACGGGGCAGAAGTCGTGCACCGCTCCCAGGCCGAGCGCCTGGTGCGCCTGGCGATCATCCTCAAGGGCGAGGGCGTGCGGGTGTTCCTTCCGTTCTACGGTCTCGATTACGACCGCATGGGCGCCTTCGGGTTCTTCTTCAACCTCGACGTGGACCCGCCCGCCGGGCCGTGGCACAGTAAGCGCGTGACCCCCAAGCCCCTCGTCAACGCCATGGCAACGTGTGTGCAGATGCTCGAGGGCACGACCCCGCGCCGACGCCTGCGTGACCTGGGCGACGACGTCTGGGCCTACGCCTTCGCGCGGGAGGGCAAGACCGTCACTGCCGTCTGGACAGCGGCGGGGACGCGGAGGGTGGCCTTGCCCGTCGCCCGAGAGCGGACCGTCGAAATCGTGGACTTCATGGGTCACGGACGGCGCGGCGCGGTGAGTGACGGACGGGTGCAGGTGGAAGCCGGCGAAGCCCCGGTGTATGTGGTCTACTAGCAAAGCAGCGGGAGGACAGGTCTGTTGAACGACCGCGACGCGATTAGCAAATGGGTGTGGGTGGAGCTCATCGGCTTCGACAACGAGAGTCCCGACTACGGGGTGAGACACTACCTGGACACCGCGGGCTTCACGCCCGAATTGGTGTCACTGCTCCTGTTCAACCCTGACTTCGTGCATGCCCATGACGGCATGGCCGTCGAGCGCGCCCTGCCCTTTGACTGTGCGTCGTACGGCGGTCACCCCTATGGTGCCGACCGCCAGCGCCAGGACTGGACCAGTTGGCAACTGCGTGGCCTGGTGCGCGAGCTGCAGGCGCAAGGCATCGCGGTCTACTTCGCCCTCTTTGACCAGTTCGCTTCCGACGAGTGGCTGGGGCGCCACCCCGAGCTATGGCACCGCAACCGCCATGGTCAGCTGATGCGTTCGGTCTGCCCCCTCAAGCACCTGAGCGATGGGACGCTTTACGAGGACTTCTTTGCGGCGAAGCTGGGCGAGGTGCTGGCCGACTACGGCTTTGACGGCTTCCACCAGGCGGACGGCTACTGCCATCCGCGCCTGCCGGTGTTCGAGGGCGATTTCTCCGACGACGTGGTGGCGCAGTTCGCCGCCACCGGTGCGACGCTGCCCGACGACCTGGTGGCGCCCTCGGGCGATGCCCCGGAAGTCATCAGCCGCCGCGCCGAGTGGATCTGGCGCCATGCCCGCCGGGAGTGGATCGCCTTCTATGCCCGGCGCATGGCCGAGTTCACGGGCAAGGTCTGCGCGGCGGCCCACGCCCGGGGGAAGCGCGTCGTTCCCAACAATGCCCTGACCCGCGACCCCTTCGAGGGGCTCTACCGGTATGGCGTGGACTACCGCCAGATGGCCGCGTCGGGCGTGGATGGCTACATTCTGGAGACGGTGGCTCCTGGCGTGTCCATCGGCGCGGAATCGGGCATGGAGGCTGACCCGCATTACGACTTCCTGGCCATGGTCCTGCTGATGCGGGCGTACCTGCCGGGCGTGGAGCTGCACTGCCTCAACAACGCCCACGATGTCAACGAGCAGTGGGATGTGCTGCGGCATGGGCCGTCGCTGTTGGAGCGCGAGATCTACTGCAACGCCAACCTGTACCAGTGGCAGAGCGATGGCAGCCTGCAGCGGTGTTCCGCCGGCCCCATGGTCTGCCTGGCCGATGGTATCAAGCCCCATGAATGGGAGTGGCTCCGCCAGTGGTGGGGCCTGGGCTTCGGCCCGCTGCCGCGACGGGTGCGCGGGGCCACGGTGGTATGGTCTGACAGCACCATGGCCGCGCAGATGGAGGAGTTCATCGCTACCCGGCGCTGGACGATCCACAAGCTCCTGTACGAGCTCATGGCCGCCGGGGCGCCGGTGTACTGCGTGGCGGACGTGCGCGACCTCGGCGCGGTTGAGGGCCCGCTTCTGGTGCTGTCACCCCAGCTCTTCACAGCGGAGGAGAGAGCCGCCATCAGCGCATACCAGGGCGGCCCGGTGATCGCTGTGGGGGCCGGCGACACCGATCTGGCCTCAGCCGAGGTGGAGTTCCCGGCCGGTGGGGCATCAGGCCTGTGGTGTCGCATACGGGGTGCCGCTCCTGCGATCAACTGTACCTGGGAGGCTGGCGCAGAATGCCTGCCGTCGGATCTGATGGGCCTACCCGAGCCGCCGCTGTACTTCAACGAGCTCGTCTTCCAGCCAGTGCCGGCGGGCTTCATCGCGGCTTGTGCCGGGGCCATCGCCCAGTGCGCTCGAGCGCCGCAAGTGTTGCGCCGCGGGGATGTCATCCGGGCGCAGGCGTTGGAGCTGGGTGAGAGCCACTTGCGTCTGATCCTTGGCAACGACAGCCACCACTATGTGGTTACCGAGATAGATGTCGGCAACGCGATCGAGCGGGCCGAGGTCGTGACTGCTTTCCCTGGGACGCCACCGGTGGTGGCTGACACGCGCTTCGGCATCCGCGTGCCCGGTCGCGGCGCGGTCGTGGTTGATGTGTGGTTGCGACCTTGACTTGACCCAGCCATGGTGGTGATGTCCATGCAAGGAATGTGTCTCCTGGTGCTCCTCATCGTCTCGGTCGGAAACGGGTGGGCGGAGCCAGGTGTACTGGTCGTACCCGATGAGCGGGGGTCCTTCACCTACGAGGATGACTTCTCCACGCCGAAATGCCTCACCGACGCGTTCCTGCTGAACACGGGGGTGGAGGTGTGGCAGTCGGGAACGCTGCAGCACCGAGGGCCGGACCGCAACCGGATGCTGGTCTACCGCTTCTACGGTCCCCGGGTGATCTCCGGCTTGGCAGTGACCGTGGAGCAGACGTCCAACGCCCGGTACCTGGGTGGCCGGACCGACCTGTACCTGTCGCGGAACGGCCTGGACTGGACCCAGGTCGCCTCCAGCGCCACCCAGCCGGGCGACGCCAATGCCTGGCAGTCCGAGCCCTTTGCTCTGACACCCGAGCAGACCACTGCCTTCACCGGCGGCACTGAGGTCTGGTTGCGCCTGGCGATGGACAACTACAGTGGCCTCCAGACCAACGTCTCCAACATCATCAGGCGGTTGCGGGTGGAGTTGACCGTGGGCGGCGAGCCCGAGGCATCTGCCGACCCGCAGGCTGCGCTGGCCGACCGATGGGGGCGGTTGCGACGGCAGGCCGGATGGCGGACGCTGACCCTCGATGCCGCCGACCCGGTGGCGCAGCGCGCGCCGCACTATTACGAGGACGCCGATGGCTGGTTGCGCGCACCCGGTGAGAGCCCGCACTTGCGTACCGATGAGAACGCCGGGTTTCGCGTGCAGCGCGTGTACGTGCCAGAAGGGCGGTCACCGTTGTCACTGGTGGCCTTCGTGCGGACCGGCGCCGTCTCGTCACCGTGTCTGGCGCGAATTACCGTTCAGGCGGAGCGCGACGCCACGAGGCGGCTAGAGGTGCGCTGGGATGGGCAGACCGTCGCCACCCACGACACCGCCAGCTTCATCGCGCGGCGAGCCGTGCTGTATGCAGAACTGCCTGTCAGTCCACCGGGCATCCACGAACTGCGCCTCGTTCCCGGCGATCAGGGCAGCCTGCTGGTCCAGGAGATCGCGGTCGCCGGCCCGTCTGCGTTGGCCTGGGCCGAACGTCCCGCTCTGCCTTCGGCTCCTCCGCTGGCGCTCCTGAGCGCCGCCTACCTGCCCGACCCCCCGCCCCCCGCGGCCTCGCAGGCGGTCGAGGGCCGGCAGGCGGTGACGGGCGGTGGCCCCGTATTCGCCGGTCTGCAGCGCTTCTATCAGGGGCACGCCGAGTTCGGAGCCCTGCGGGTTCTCCTTCGCAATGCAGGCGACGTGCCGGTGCGCATCGGCGACCAGTTGCTTCTCGATGGCCGGCCCGTGGAGCAGCAGTACGTGGACTTCACGAGTAGTGACTGGGATGCCCGCGGCGTGGTGTGGTACCGGGTCCGGCCCCGGTTACTGAATCCAGGCCAATGCGCTGAGGTCTACGTGCGCTTCCGCAAGCGGCCAGACGGGGAGGCCGCGGCGCTCACGATCCCCTGCGTCAACGCCCCGCCGACTACGGTCAGCATCCGCTATCGAGAGCCCGGGGCGGCTCTGGACTTCGTGACCACTGACCGAACACGGGCTGTGCTGTATGCCTACGTTCGGACCGTTTCAGAGGCCAGCGAGGGTACAGTGGCGGCCCTGGCGCTGGACGGGAAGCTGCTGCGGGAAGCCACAGTTCACGGCACCTTCGCCGACGGTGTAGTGCTGGTCACGGCCCGCCTGCCACAGCCGCTGAGCCCCATGTCTTATCATGTGGTGACGGCTCGCACGACCTCGGACGAGGTGGTCGGTGGGCAGTTCCGGGTGCTCCCCTGGTTCCTTCCCCGCAGTTCCATCCATGTGCCCTCGGAGCTCTGTGCCGAGATGAGCATGAACCTCGGCATGTGGCACCACCGCAGCCTGGAAGAGTGCCGCCGCTATGACCTGTGGACAACTACCAACGAGGACCGCATGTTTGACGCCCATGAGCGCATCCGCTACATCATGGGGCCCGATGAGCCCGATGCGAAAGACAACCGCGGGGGCGGCTATGATCGGGGACTGGGCTATGAGGCCCGGCGTCTGGCTGACTCCGGGTGGGCGGAACTGGTACAGAGCCAGGCCCCGGAGGTCGCCACATGGATCATCATGGATGGCACGACACGCCCTCTGAATTGGTGCGTTTACGGCCAGTTCGCCGACATCTCCTGCTTTGACCCGTACCCCATCAACTTCTA
>JABLXH010000073.1 GCA_013178155.1 Armatimonadota bacterium
TGACGGTGTTGTCAGCCAGGAAGGTGAGAGAGAGCGAGGTGGTCACCAGTTCTCCTCCCGCAACCATCCCAGCTCACCCTCAAAGCGAGTCAGATCCTCTTGGGTCCAATGATCCACCCGCAGCCCCGCTTCTGGCCCCGGCTTGGTGATGTAGAGCTCCCGCAACCCGATAACAACCCCGACCGCGTCGCCAGCGCCCGGGAACACGGTATCCCGCTCGCCCTCCTCCAGCGCGCGGGTATAGACACCCTTGAGTTGATAGGGGGCCTTGACCGCGCCCAGTTCACCCGGATGCAGGGCCACCCAGGGGTTGGCCTCCAGGTAGGAGCGCAGGCGAAGCCAGGCCAGCCGGGGCACCTCGAGACCCAGCTCTCGGTCCGACAGGAAGCGGGCGCGCGACGCGAGGCCGATATCCAGGGCCCCACCCGGCCGCGCCACGGCGAAGTGCACCTCGCACTTCTCATACCAGTGTCTCAGACGTTCGGTCAGAGGTATTGTCATGTTCGGGTTACCTGCTCTCCGAAGCTAGAAGCTTCCGAGGACGTGATGTCCTCGGCATCGATCACCAGCACGGCGCGACAGGAGGGATTTGGGGGGCCGAACCCCTGCGGCACCTCCGTGGGGGGATTGCGCTCGCCCCAGTCCCGCCACTGGTCCCACAGTTCACCCAGTCGGCCCGGTGAGCCCTTTTCGGCGAGGTGGCCCTGGCCATGGACCACGTACGGACATTCGGCACGCTGGGGAAAAGCCACCGAGAGGGCCACGTTGGGGTTCTCCTTGAGATTGACCCGGGTCTTGCAGAAATACATGTCGGCGATGACCAGTACGTCTCCCCTGGCGCGACGGGCGAAACGCATGGGGGCAATGTTGGGTTTGCCTTCGAGGGAGGCGGTAGCAAGCATCACGAGCTTGCCACCGTCTTTGACTTCGCGGATCTGCTCATAGATGGTGTCGGGGGTTGGCACCGGCATGGCGAGGGTCCTTTCCGGGCATGGATGCCCTGGGTACGGGCGAGTTATTCTCTATTAACTCCATAGATTGAAAAGAGAATATCTTGCGGAAGCAGTGTCTGTCAAGATGTAAGTTGCGTGGGCCGACAGAAACCTGTAATATCTACGTGCTGCATGGGTGATTGCCGTGATCCCCGACCCTCGGCATGGGGTGACGCGAGCCATGTCTCTAGTCTCACGCCGCGCCAGCTATGGCTTACGTGCCGTGTACCGTTTGGCGGACCTGGCCGAAATGGGTCAGTCAGCCACCATCGCTGAGCTTGCTGAGAGCGAGTGTCTGCCACGCAAGTATCTGGAGCAGGTCGTGCTCGCCTTGCGACAGGCCGGGGTCATCGAGAGCCGGCGTGGACCAGGCGGAGGGTGTCGTCTGGCGCGCCCGGCTGATGCCATCACCGTCGGGGACGTGGTGAGAGCCTTGGACGGAGACCCCCGTCCTGGGCACTGCCTTGACGCTGAGACTGGCGACCATAGCGACTGCCCCGGGTGCTGGGGCTATTCGACCTGCGCTATCCGCGAGCTCTGGGGGCAACTCGCAGGGGTCATAGACCGGGCTTTGGACGCTGTCACCATCGCCGACCTTCGGGCGCGTCAGCGTCAGTTGGCGGGCCAGCAGACGCCCGACTATCAGATCTGACGGGTGTCAGCGCTCATCCACGGCAGGTTGCAATCAGGTACCCCTTGACGTATAATGCAGCCGCGTGAGCTTCGGCTTCCGTGCGTGGCGGGTGTGCGTGACCAGCCCCGATGGCCCCGCCAGCGCCCTATCCCGCCCACACCGATCGAGGGATGGCCCGTGAAGAACCGCCCCGCTATCCGGCTGCTCATGCCCCTGGCGCTGCTTCTGGCTACCGGCCTGGTTGGGTGCAAGAAATCCACCGTGTCGCCGGCCGGGACCGCGGGCGAAGGCACCAGCGAGACCGAACAGATTCTGGCGGAGATCCGCAAGGTCCAGGAGGCCACGGGCAGCGATCTGCGCGCCTTGGCGGCCGAGGTCAAGCGCCAGCAGGCACTGCAAACGGAGAAGGCTGGCGACCCTCCTGTTGTCCGCGACCTGGCGGTGTTGCGGGTGGCCTTGGGCGAGGCGCGACAGGCCATTCAGGCCAAGGACAGCAAGGTGACCGAGGCCGCGTTGAGCCGGATGGAACGGGCGGCCCTGGTGACCAGCGCCGAACTCCCCGCGGCTGTGGTGGCCCAGCATGTGGACCGTGCGCTGACCCACATACGTCAGCAGGAGGCGGCCGGGTCCACGGACTTTGTGGCAGCCTCGCTGTCGCTGCTGGCCGCGTCGGAGGCTGCGGTCAACGGGCGACCCGCAGACCTGGTGCCCGATGTCCTCAACGAGCTGGACGCCGCCAAGGCCAGCCTTGATGCCGGCAACACCGCAGAAGCCCGCAAGAGCCTCGCCGCGGTGCTCGAGAAGACCACGGGGCACCCGTCAACGGTAGTGATGTCGCGGACGCGGCTGGCCTTGGCCGGCGCACGCGAGGCTCTGCTGCGGCAGGCGTGGCCGGTGGTCGAGGCGGAATTGACCGAGGTGGAGAGTCGTCTGCAGGAGATCCTCGGTAGCGCGGCCCAGGAGGCCAAGACCGCTGCCAGCACGGACAAGCAGCCGGCGCCGAAGACATCGGAGAGCGGTGCCGCCCCGCCGACGACCGCTGAGCCGCAGAAGGCACCGGCCTCGGAGACGGCGCCGAGCACAGCACCGGCGCAGGAGAGCATGACGCCTGCATCGCCGCCAGCGCAGACCACGCCGGCCCCGGAGGCAGGTGGCGCCGCGACGCCGGCGGGCAGTGAGAGCGGAAGCAAGGGCGGCCTGGGCCGGCTCTTCGGGCGCTAGCCGCTCTTTCCGGGACTCATCATCTAGCGCCACCTCTCTTGGACAGACGCGCCCGGCTGCCTGCAGTGAGCAGGCGCCACTCCATTTCGAAGCCCGGGACATGGCACCAGCATCCTTCGCCCACCTGCATCTGCACAGTGAGTACAGCCTCCTCGACGGGGCGTGCCGCCTGGAGCCGCTGGTACAGCGCGCCGTCGAACTGGACATGCCCGCCGTGGCGGTCACGGACCACGGGGTCATGTACGGCACGGTGGACTTCTACAAAGCAGCGCGGAAGGTTGGCATTAAGCCCATCATCGGCTGCGAGGTGTACTACACCGGCGGCTCCCGGTTCGACCGTGACCCGGGGCGGGGCCAAAGCGGTATCGCGCATCTGGTGCTGTTAGCCAGGGACAACGAGGGCTACCGCAACCTGCTGCGGATCGTCTCCACCGCTCACCTCGAAGGCTTCTATTACAAGCCGCGGACCGACCTCGAGTTGTTGTCGCGACACAGCGGGGGGCTGATCGCTCTGACCGCCTGCCAGGCGGGCGTCGTCGCCCAGCGGGTACTGGGTGACGACCTGGTCGGTGCCAGACAACACCTGGACCAGTTGCGGGAGATCTTCGGCTCTGAGAACGTGTACCTCGAGCTGATGGAGCACGGCCTGCCTGAGCAGCCCAAGATCAACGCTGGCATCATTGAGCTCGCCCGCCAGACACACACCCCACTGGTGGTCACCAACGACTGTCACTACGTCATGCCCGACGAAGCCGCTCTGCATGACGTGCTGCTGTGCGTGCAAACCAACTCGACCTATGACGACCCCAGGCGCCTGCGCTTTGGGTCCGACCAGTTCTATATGAAGTCCGAGGCCGAGATGCGGGAGCTGTTCCCGCAGGTGCCCGAGGCCTTCGACCATGTCGAGGAGATTGTCGAGCGCTGCAATGTGGAGCTGGCGCTGGGAAAGCTCAATCTTCCCAACTTTGATGTGCCGCCGGGCCATACCCTGAGCAGTTATCTGCGGCACCTGTGCGAGAGCCGGATCGTGGAGCGTTACGGCGAGGCGCGACCCGACGTGGTGGAGCGCCTGAACTACGAGCTGGATGTCATCGAGCGGTGCAACTACTCCGGGTACTTCCTCATCGTCAGCGATTTCATCGCCGAGGGCAAACGTCGGGGGATGCTGGTGGGGCCCGGTCGGGGTTCAGCGACCGGCAGTGTGGTAGCGTATCTGCTGGGGATTACCGAGGTGGACCCAATCCGCTACGGCCTGATCTTTGAGCGTATGCTCAATCCGGAGCGGGTAAGCCCACCAGACATTGACCTGGACTTCCCGGACGACCGCCGCGAGGAGATCATCGAGTACGTGCGGGAAAAATACGGCCGCGACCACGTGGCCCAGGTGTGCACCTTCAACACGCTGGGAGCCAAGCAGGCCGTGCGTGACGTGGGCCGCGTTCTGGGCGTGGACTTACAGAAGATCAATGACCTCTGCAAGGCGATCCCGGAGGGCAGGGACTGGACGCTGGAAAAAGCCCTGAGCGAGGCGCCAGAGCTGACGGCGATGTTGACCGCTGATCCCGAGTTGCGGCCAGTGGTGGACTACGCGCGGCGTCTGGAGGGCATGGCGCGGCACTCGTCGGTGCATGCGGCGGCGGTCGTGATCGCCGACCAGCCACTGGCCGACGTCGTTCCCCTGAAGATGGAGAAGGGCGAACAGGTCATCACCCAGTACTCAATGAACCCGGTGGTGGATGTGGGCCTGGTGAAGATGGACTTCCTCGGCCTTAAGACCCTGACCATCATCGAGAAGACCATCCGGGCGGTGAAGGCCAACCACGGCGTAGACATAGACGTGCTGAAGATACCGCGGGATGATCCGAAGACCTACCAGTTGCTGAGCCGGGGCGATACGCTGGCGGTGTTCCAACTGGAAAGCGACGGCATGCGAGCGCTGTTGCGACAACTGCGTCCCGAGGTGTTTGAACACTGTATCGCCCTGGTGGCCCTGTACCGCCCAGGACCGATGGACTCGGCGCCAGAGTTCTGCCGCGGTCGGCACGGAGCCGAGGTCCAATACCTGCACCCCAAACTGGAACCGATTCTTAAGGAGACCTACGGGGTCATTCTATACCAGGAGCAGGTCATGCAGGTGGCGGCGGAGTTGGCGGGGTTCTCCATGCCGCAGGCGGAGATCATCATGCGGTCCATGGCCAAGAAGGACGAGGCCAAGATGCTGCAGATGAAGCCCCAGTTCTTCGCCGGCTGCCTGGCCAATGGCGTGCCCGAGGATACGGTGCAGCAGATCTGGGACCGCATGGTCACCTTCTCAAACTACGGCTTCAACAAGTCCCACAGCGCGGCTTATGGCCTGGTGGCCTACTGGACCGCTTACCTGAAGGCGAACTACCCCGCGGAGTTTCTGGCCGGCCAGCTCTCCACGGTCATGGACAACACGGCAGAGGTGGCCAAGTACGTCCTGGAGTGCGCCCGGCTGGGGTTGGCAGTACGGCCTCCGTCAGTCAACCTCAGCGAGGCCGAGTTCTCGGTCAAAGCCGGCGAGGTGGTGTTCGGTCTGGGGGCCATTAAGAACTTCGGCCTCACATCGGCGCACCAGATTGTCGCTGAGCGGGAGAGCGGAGGCAAGTTCGCCAGTCTCCATGACCTGTGTCGGCGCATGGTGCCACACGGGGTGCCCAAAGCAGCGTTGCGCACCCTGATCCAGGCCGGCGCCATGGACGACCTGGGTGAGCGCAACGCGCTCCTGGCGGCACTGGACAGCGCCTACGGCGCGGCGCAGAAGCAGCAGGAGGATGCGGCTCGGGGCCAAAACTCACTGTTTGACGATCTGATGGAAGAAGGCATCGCGGAGACGGCTGCGACACTGCCCAACGTGCCCCCGATGCCGGCCGAGGAGCGACTCGAGCTCGAACGAGAGTTGCTGGGGCTCTATCTATCCGATCATCCGCTGTTGCGGGTGCAGGACAAGCTGCGCAAGTGTACGACGGCCAGCATCGAAGATCTGCCACTCCATTCCGAGAAGGCATCACTGCTGGTGGGAGGGATGGTCGCGGAGGTGAAGCCCCACACGACCCGTGGTGGCGAGCCGATGGCCTTCGTCACCCTGCAGGGGCTCGCCGAGTCTGTCGAAGTGGTGGTCTTCCCGAAGACCTACGGGAAGTGCGCTGAAGGGCTGGTGAAGGACGCGGTAGTGGTCGTGGACGCGGAACTGGAGTTCGGGTCACGGGGGCGCAATGGCGCGGACAACGGTGGTGACCCGGGGACCGAGCGCCACAAGCCAAAGCTCCTGGCAAACCGCATCATCCCGATTGACAAAGCCCGCTCCGCGTCGGACAAGAGGCGTGCCGAGGCCGAGGCTAGCTTGGCCGCGGCCAGTCAGACAGCCATGCTACGCCAGGCTTTCGACCCGGAGGCACCCCAGGGACCCTGGGTCTGCTTTGAGGTCGACTTAAGCCAGGCCGACGCGGACACGTTACCCGCCCTGGCAACCGTCCTGGGGCAGCACCCCGGGAAGCAGCCGGTGGCGATCGTTTTTGTGGAGAACGGTAACCGGCGCGTCGTGAAGCTGGGAAGGTCCCTTCAGGTCAAGGGCAGTCCCGAACTCGTCAAGGCCGCCAAGCAGCTCGCGGGGATCACCTGGGTCTACGAAGAGGACACCCCGCCGACGCCGCGCTGACGGCGCGACAGACCGTCGCAGGGGCATCGCGAATGGAAGAGACCAGGCTGGAGATCATTGACGTCCGGACCCAGTCCTCAGCCCTGCTGGAGGCCTTGCGACAGCGCTCGCTGGATGACCTGTCACCCGAGGTCGAACGGACCACGCGCGAGATCATCGAGCGGGTCCGGGAAGAGGGCGACCGCGCGGTTGTGGAGTACACGCGGCAGTTTGACTGCCCGACGCTGACCGTGGAGGACCTGCGCGTGCGGCCCCGGGAGATCGAGGCGGCCTACGGCGAGGTCAGCCCGGAGTGGGTCGGCGCCTTCCGCCATGCCAAGGAGAACATCTACGCTTTCCATGAGCGCTTGCGTCCCGGCTCGTGGCTGGACAGCTTCGAGGGGCTGTGGCTGGGGCAGAAGGTGACGCCCCTGGCCTCGGCGGGCATCTATGTGCCGGCCGCCAAGGCCCCCCTGCCCTCCACACTGGCGATGTGCGCGGTTCCGGCCCACGTGGCTGGCGTGGAGCGATTGGTGCTGGCCAGTGCGCCGCAGCGTGACGGACGGCTGCACCCGACGATGCTGGTCGCCGCCGCCGAGTGCGGCATTGACGAGATCTACCGCATGGGCGGGGCCCACGCTATCGCCGCTTTGGCCTACGGCACCGACACCATCGAGCCCGTCCACAAGATTGTCGGGCCCGGCAACCCGTATGTCATCATGGCCAAGAAACTGGTCTACGGGACCGTCGGCATCGAGTCCCTGCCCGGACCCAGTGAGTCCCTGATCATCGCCGACGGCGGCGCCGACCCGCGGCTTGTCGCCGCCGATCTGCTGTCGCAGGCCGAACACACCGGAGACAACCTGGTTATCCTGCTGACACCCGACGCGAAGCTGGCGGCTGCGGTGCGCGACGAGGCCTATGCGCAACTGGAGCGCCTGCCGCGCTTGGAGCTCACCGGCAAGTCACTGGGCGAATACGGCGTCATCGCCATCGTCCGCGACCTGGCCCAGGCGGTCGAGATAAGCAACGACATCGCGCCCGAGCATCTGGAGCTGACGGTGGCCGATCCGCTGTCGCTCCTCGCGGACGTCGAGAACGCCGGCTGCGTCTGCCTGGGACATCGGACCACCGTGCCCCTGGCCGACTACGCAGCGGGGCCGAGCCATGTCCTGCCCACCAACGGAACCGCGCGGTTCTCCTCGCCGCTGAGTGTGGAGGACTTCATCAAGCGCACCTCGGTGGTCTACGCTGATGAGCGGGGCCTCCAGCGCCTGGGGCCCGACGTGGTGCTGCTGGCGGAAGGCGAGGGCCTTGTCGCTCACGCCGAGGCAGTCAGGAAGCGCTTGACGAGAGGAAGCTAGTCGCCCGGATCGGGCATCCTGTCCGACGACGGTCAGGGATACAGAGTGCCTGTCCTACCCGGTGCGAAGGAGACCGTAACATGACTGACCGTATGGCGACGGTCCAGCGCGAGACCAAGGAAACCCGTATCGAGCTGACTCTGAACCTCGACGGCACGGGCCGTTCCGACATCGCCACCGGCGCGGGCTTTTTCGACCACATGCTGAGCCACATTGCGCGTCACGGCCTGCTGGACCTGACCATCAAGGCCAGCGGCGATCAGCATGTGGATGACCACCATCTGGTCGAGGATGTGGGCATCGTGCTGGGGCAGGCGCTGGCCCAGGCAGTGGGCGACAAGCGAGGCATCAGCCGCTTCGGCCACGCGCTCTGCCCACTGGACGAGGCGCTGGTGGGTGTGGCCCTGGACCTGTCGGGCCGCAGCCATCTGGAATATGGCCTGAGCTTCCCGACGCAGAAGGTCGGCGGGTTTGATACGGAGCTCTTCCTGGAGTTCTTCCGCGCTCTGGCTGCGAACGCGGCGATGACGCTGCACCTGTGGCAACAGGCGGGCCGCAACAGCCACCACATTGCCGAATCAGCCTTCAAGTCGCTGGGCCGCGCCCTGCGCATGGCGGTCGAGGCGGATGAACGCCAGGCGGGGCAGGTGCCGAGTACCAAGGGCGTGTTGTAGCCGTTGCCGGGCGGAGACCCACCCGCCTACCGGAGAGATCCCATCGGGAAAGCAGATACCGCAGCGATGATTGCATTGATTGACTATGGGATGGGCAACCTGGGCAGCGTTGAGAAGGCGCTGGTGAAGGTCGGCTGCGAGGTGCGGGTGACCGCCGACGCGGGCGTCATCCGCGAGGCGGCGGGCGTCGTGCTGCCGGGCGTCGGCGCCTTCGACGACTGCATGATCAACCTCAAGGCCGCCGGAGTCATCCCCGCCATCGAGGCGGCCGTGGCCGCCGACAAGCCTTTCCTGGGCATCTGCCTGGGGCTGCAGGTGTTGTTTGAGTCCAGCGAGGAGGGCAAGCTACCGGGTCTGGGCCTTCTGCCGGGCAAGGTTGTGCGCTTCAGGCACGACCTGAAAGTGCCGCAGATCGGCTGGAACCAGATCGCAGTCCGTCAGGATTGCCCACAGCTTCGGGGCATCGCCGACGGCTCCTGGGTCTACTTCGTGCATTCCTTCTACCCGGAGCCTGCCGATGAGACATTGACCGCGACAGTGACCAACTACGGCTACGATTTCGTCTCGGCGGTGCGGCGGGGCAATCTGTTTGCGAGCCAGTGGCACCCGGAGAAGAGCGCGGCAGTGGGACTCCATGTGCTGGAAAACTTCCGGCACCTGGTCGAGGCAGCGCAATGATTGTGATTCCCGCCATAGATCTGGCCGACGGCAAGTGCGTGCGCCTGCGCCAAGGCGACATGAACCAGCGCACCGTCTACGGCGACGACCCGGCGGCCATGGCGCGGCACTGGGAGGACGAGGGCGCGGAGATCCTGCATGTCGTGGACCTCGATGGCGCCATGACCGGGCAGTCCGCCAACCTGCCCGCCATCGAGGCGGTCGTGGGGGCGGTCAGCATCCCGGTGGAGCTGGGGGGCGGGTTGCGGACGGTGGCGGACGTGCAGCGGGTCCTGGACCTGGGCGTTCGCTGGGCCATCATGGGAACCAGCGCCCTGCGCGACCCGGAGGCCGTCAAGGAAGCGGTAGCAGCGTTCGGTGAAAGGGTCATCGTCGGCTTGGACGCCCGCGACGGACGGGTGGCGGTGAGCGGCTGGGTCGAGACGTCGGATGTCGCCGCGCTGGACCTGGCGCGGCAAATGGAGGGCATCGGGGTGCGGCGCCTGATCTGCACCGACATCGCCACCGACGGCATGATGGTCGGGCCGAATTTATGGAGCCTCCGCGCCATCGCGGAGGCCGTGAACGTCGAAATCATCGCCAGCGGCGGTGTGAGCCGGTTACAGGATGTCATCGCCTTGAAGGCTCTCGAACCCCTGGGTGTCATTGGGGTCATTACCGGCAAGGCGATCTACGAGGGGACGCTGGACCTCAAGGAAGCGATTGCAGCAGCGAGGTAGTGGTTGGCCCCTCCTGTTGAGGAACCTATATGTTAGCCAAGCGCATTATCCCCTGTCTGGACGTCACTGGTGGCCGAGTGGTCAAGGGGGTCAAGTACTTCGACCACGTGGACGCCGGCGACCCGGTGGAGCAGGCCGCCAACTATGACCGCCAGGGAGCGGACGAACTAGTCTTCTTGGACATCACCGCCTCCCTGGACCACCGCGACATTATGCTGGACATCGTGCGGCGCGTGGCCGAACAGGTGTTCATCCCCTTCACGGTGGGCGGCGGCGTGCGGACGGTTGAGGACATCCGCGAGATCCTGAAGGCGGGCGCGGACAAGACCTCGATCATGACCGCGGCCATCCAGGACCCGGACCTCGTGAACAAGGGCGCCGAACGGTTCGGCAGCCAGTGCATCGTGGTGGCCATTGACGCCAAGCGCGTGCCGCGCGAGGGCCGTGATGACAGCAACCTCGGCTATGCGCCCGACGAGGAGATCGAATGGGTCGTCTACACCCATGGAGGCCACAGGCCAACGACGGTTGATGCCCTGGCATGGGCTGCCGAGGCAGAGGAAAGAGGCGCAGGGGAGCTGCTGGTAACCAGCATGGACGCCGACGGCACCAAGGCGGGGTATGATATCGAGCTGCTGCGCCGCATCTCGGAGCGGGCCAGCATCCCGGTCATCGCTTCCGGTGGTGCCGGGACGGTGGACCACCTGTACGAGGCCCTGACGCTCGGGAAGGCCGATGCGGTCCTGGCCGCCAGCATCTTCCACTTCGGCGAGACGACGGTGCAGACCGTGAAGCAGGAACTGGCGGCGCGAGGCATTACGATGCGGCTTTAGGCCGCGGCTGAACCCTGTTCTGAGGCGATACCATGGCGATTGCTGACAACCTCAAGTTTGACGACCAGGGCCTCATTCCCGCCATCGCCTGTGACCACGCGACCGGCGAGGTGTTGATGCTGGCGTACATGAACCGCGAATCACTGGCAGCCACACTGGAGACGGGAAACGCCACCTACTGGAGCCGTTCGCGCCAGAAGCTGTGGGTCAAGGGCGAGACTTCGGGCCATCTGCAGAAGGTGAAGTGGCTGCGGACCGACTGCGACAAGGACGCCCTCCTGGTGGGGGTTGAACAGATCGGTGTGGCCTGCCACACGGGCCGGCGCGGCTGCTTCTTCTACGAGCTTCGCGACGGCGAGTGGGTTGCGACCTGTGAGCCGGAGGTGGACCCCGACGAGGTCTATGGCCAGCGGTAGCCGCCCCGAGGGATGGGCATGAGATGCGCCGGGCCGTGGATTCTCGCGCTGGGGTTGCTGGCCGGGGCAGCCTGGCCACAGTCCCTGGCGCAACTGGCGGCCGAGGCCGCAGCAAACCCTCGTGATGCCAACGTGCAGTACCGCCTGGGGCAGGCCCAGGCCGCGGCCGGCCACCTGACGGCGGCCACCGAAGCCTACTTCCGCGCACACCTCGCCGCGCCTGCTGACGCCAAGGCGATGGCGGCGCTGGCGCGGACCTACGCCCGTATCCCCAACTACGAGAAGGCTGCTTACTGGTACCGGAAGCTGCTCACGCTGCGTCCGGGTGACGCGAAGCTCACCCAGGAGGCGGCGGAGCTAGCGCTGAAGCACGGGCAGCCCCTGCAGGCTGAACTGCTGCTCAAGCCAGCACTCGGGCGCCACCCCGAGACGCTGGAGCTGTGGCGGCTACTGGCCACAACCTACGAGGCCCTCAATCTCCCCAGCGAGGCGCTGCAGTGCTATGAGCAGGTGCTGCGGCTGTCTCCCCCGACTCTCGCCCTGCGGCGACATGTCATCGCCCTTTACCTGCAGACCGGCCAGGCCGGTCGGGCTTTGCCCCACGTGCAGGCCGCCTTGCGGGAGCGACCTGACGACCGTGAGTTGCTGAGGCAGTGGGGTGAAGTCGAACTGGCGCTGGGGCGTGCCGCCTCGGCGGTGGCGGCCTTCGAACGACTGGTTTCCCTGGCCCCGAGCAACCCCAGCTATCACCTGCAGTTGGCGACCGCTCTCACCCAGACCGGTGATGTGCGCCGAGCGCTCCATGCCTATGGTCGGGCCTCGGAGCTGACCCAGCTCTCGGCCGAGACGCTGCTGCGAATGGCCACACTCGCTGCGGAGTGTCAGGAGTGGGAGCTAAGCAACCGCTATCTCTCGTTGCTGGTGGCTCTGGAGCCGGCCTCGGCGGAACATCGTCGGCTCCTTGCCCAGCAGGCTCTGCAATGCGGCGACCGGGCCACAGCAATCATCCAGTACCAGGAACTGCAGCGGGCGGGCGACGCGCAGGCGGCGCTGGACGAGGTGGAGTTGGTGCGTGAGCTGGGAGGCCGGGACTGGGCGTTGCGCCGGCTGCGGGACCTGGAGCGGACGGCGCCCGATCATCCGAACATCGCCCTGCGGGTGGCTATGTTGCTGGCGACGCTTGGGGAAACCATTGAGGGCGCAGGTCTGGCCAGAAAGCAGTTGGAGCGAGGAGATCTCGCGCTGGCGGACCGCGTGCTGGGTGCCCAGGCGCTGACAGAGGCGGGGTGTCTCTCCGAGGCCGAGGCCGTGCTGCGCGAGATACTGCAAAGCGACCCGCGACACCCGGCGGCACTGCTTAGCCTCGCCCGGGTCCTGCAACTGCGTGGCGCCTGGTCGCAGAGCTATGACTTGCTGCGAGGAAGCTACAGCGCTGCGCCGGACAACGCCGAGATGGCACTGGCTCTGCAGGGGGCCGCGGCTCGCGTCGGGAGACTGGAGGCGGCGGCTGGACTGTTTCGCCGCTTTGTCGAATCAGAGCCGACCAACGAGGTCGCGCTGAGGGCGCTGGTCAATACCTACCGGGCCCTTGGCGGCACCGCCCGGTCTGCAGCCGGCCTGCTGGAGCTGGTAACGTCCCGGCCGAACCAAAGCCTCTGGGAACTGTACGCAGCGCGAGAGCTGGCCGCCGCCGGACGACTGAGGGAAGCGGCCAGGTACTATGAGAGTCTGGTCAAGGACCCCGTCCATGGGCCTGCGGCGCAGACGGGCCTGTGTGCGGCGCTGCTGGCGGATGAGCGTTACGGCGAACTGCTGAGCCTGCTGTCGCGACTGGCTGACGCCGAGCGCCAGGGACCCGAGGCGTATGCCCTTCTGACGGGCGCGCGTCCGCCGGCCGACCTGGCGGGTCCGGAGCCCACCGACGCCACCGCGCAGGCCGCGCGCGCGGCGGCGGTGC
This sequence comes from Armatimonadota bacterium, assembly GCA_013178155.1. Classification (GTDB taxonomy): domain Bacteria; phylum Armatimonadota; class Zipacnadia; order Zipacnadales; family UBA11051; genus JABLXH01. The sequence goes on from JABLXH010000073.1 coordinate 13,147, forward strand.
TCTTCCTGTCCCGCCCGGGCACGGAGGACTACTACCTGGCAATCGCCGATATGTGTATCGCCACCCGCAGCTACGCCCGGGGGGTGGCCTGGCTGACGGCGCCAGTCACAACACCCCACCAGCCAGCGCCAACCGCAGCGGGTCTGCTGCGGTTGCAGCGCCACGAGGGACGAGCCGCCGAGGCCCTGGACTGGCTCGCGAAGCTCGACCCACAGCCGCGGAGCGCGCTCCTGTGTCTGGAGGAGGTTGAGTGTCTCCTCGCCACACAGCGGTACGTGGAGGCGGCGCTTCGGTCCGAAGCGCTGCTGCCAGAGACGCCAGGGAGTTTGAAGCCTCAGGCGCACTTCGTGTGCGCTGAGGCCCTCCGCGGTGGCGCGCGCAAAGAGGAGGCAGCCTGGCACTACGCCCAGGCGCTGATCGGGGGGCACGACCCGGCCAAGACCACCCGTCGCCTATGCGAGCTGTGCGCGGAGGGGGGGCTCACACCCCAGGCGCTCATGGGGCTGGTGCAGGAGCTATGGGCGGCCCACCAGGATGAGGCAGCCCTGGCGGTGGCGGCCAGCGTTTCCGCCATGGCCCGGTACGCCGAGGTGCGGCAGTGGGCACAGGCGCGATCCAGCGGGCGGCAGAGAGAGCCCTGATCCCGCTGTCTCAGAACTCGGTGGCGCTGCTGAAGCTGAAGGCATCCAGCTTCATAGCCGGGCACCAGACGTAGTCGGTGAGCTGCCCCTCACGGGCGATGGCGGAGACCCCGGACAATGCCTCCAGTATGCTTTGGGTGAAGCGGAGATTCTTGAGGCCCGCCGCGATGCGGCCGTCCCTGATGAGGAACGTGCCATCGCGGGTCATGCCGGTGAACACCGTCCTGATGGGGTGGATCATGTTGGTGTAATGGAAGCGCGTCACCAGCAGGCCGTACTCGGTGTTGGCGATCATCTCTCCCAGGCTGCTGTCGCCCGTGGCGACAAAGACGTTAATCGGGACCGGCCCCCAGTGGTTGGGTGCGGGCAGGGCGTGGCCGGTGGACGACCGGCCCTCACGCTGAGCGGTATAAGAGTCCCACACCACGCCTGCGGCCACCCCGTCGGTGATGAGGTTCACCCGCTGTTTCGGCACACCCTCGAAGTCGTAGGCCATGCGCAGACCCCGCGGGTCGTGCCCGTCGTCCCAGATGCTGATGTTCGTCCCGCACACCCTCTGGCCCATCTGTCCGGCCATGAAGGACCGCCCCTCCTGGACCGCCAGGGCGCCAAGGTCGTACATGCTCAGCATCATGATCATATCCCCGACGGCTTCCGGCTCGAGGATCACGGTATAGTCGCCCGGTTCGACCTCCTGGGGGTGACGGGATGTCAGGCATTTCTGGGTCGCGGTCTCTCCCAGCGCGGCGGCATCAATGTCACTCACCTGGGCCGCTGCCGTGCGGGCGTAGCCGGAGCTGTCGGACCCGGCGACCACCACGCTGAGCTCCGCTTGCGTCCGGCACTGGTAAGTGGCCACACCCAGCGAGTTGGCCACGGTGGTGCTGCTCCAGCCTGTAGAGAAGGCCCCAGCGGCGGTAAGCCCCTGGCTCTCAGCGGCGAGGATTGCCAGGCGGACGCCCTCGGCCCGGCCTTCAGGAGTGAAATCGGCGGTCGCCGGATCGGCGAAGTCGGTCTCGCCGGAATAGGGCACGGGACCCGGCAGCGAGACGAAGTCCTCGTCGGGAGCGGACACCCGCGCCAGGTCGCGGGCGTCCCGGGCGAGCTGCCGCAGCCCCTCGGGCGACAGATCGCTGCCCGTGACGACCCCCACGCGCTTGCCGACAACCGCTCGGACGCTGGCCTGAACCACAGTTTCGGCCACGTTCTGATGGATGGCGTTGTTGGCAAAGCGAGTCAGGGCCGACTGTGAAGCGCTCAGGATGACCTCAGTCTGGTCGGCTTCACTGGCTTCCAGCACGACTTGCGCCATCTCCATAGCCTGCTCGCGGTCCATGTCACTCACCCTTGTTGCGATGGTCAACACCTCTTGCCCTGAGAGGCGTCGTTACTCCGGACGCCGGGCCGCAGTTGGTGTCCCAGCGCGCTCACTCCTCCATGACCCCGACCCGCACGTTGCGGAAGCGGGCGGAGGAGGCCCCATGGCCGACGTGGGCACTCTGCATTGGCTCGCCCTTGCCGCAGTTGGGCACTCCCCACATGATCCACTCGGCCCGGTGGCCCACCGCGTCACAGGCTCTCCAGAACTCCGGAGTGATGCCGTTGTAGGTCGCATTCTTGAGCACTCGACCTAGGCTTCCGCCCATGATCTCGTAGGCTAGCTGAGTACCGAACTGGAAGTTGAGACGTTTGTCGTCAATGCTCCAGGAGGTGTTCGTGAGCAGGAACAGACCGTCCTGGGTGTCGGCAATCATCTCGTCCAGCGACCAATCCCCCGGTTCGAGGTTGATATTGGTCATGCGGATCAGCGGGATGCGGTGCGGGCCATCGGCTCGCATGGTGCCGCTGCTGCTAAGCCCCACGATCGGCGCAGTCTCCCGGGAGCTCAGGTAGCCCACAAAGAGGCCCTCGGTGACGATGGGTGTACGCTGCCCGGGCACGCCCTCGTCGTCATAGGCGAAGCTTCCCAGGCCGCCGGGCACCGTTGCGTCGGCGGTGATGTTGACGGCCTCGGAACCGTAACGGAAGTTGCCGAGCTTCTCGGGGGTGAGGAAGCTCGTGCCGGCGAAACTGGCCTCCATGCCCAGGACCCGGTCCAGCTCGATGGGGTGTCCGCAGGACTCATGCACTTGCAGCGCCAGTTGGGAACCCTCAAGAATGATGTCCTTGACGCCAGCCGGGCAATGGGGGGCATCCAGAAGCTCGGCCGCCTCGCGCCCCACGCGTTCGGCGTTTCCGAGCAGGTCCATCTCCTCCACGATCTCCCATCCCCGCGTTCCCATGTTGCCGCCGTGTGAGGACGGGTAGGAGCGCACCTGGGTATCAGAGCCGTCCGGGGCCACAGCGCGGGCCTCAATGCCAGCGCCTGTCTCAATGCGTTCCTGGTAGATGTCGGCGCCCTCGGAGCTGGCGAAGTGCTTCTCCTCGCGCACGAGCCGGATGAAGCCCTCACGGACCTTGATGCGCTCCTCGACGGCCATAGCCTGATCGCAGTCCAGCAACAGAGCGATGCGCTCCTCCAGGGGGACGGCGAAGGGATCCTGGCGGGCGGTGTGCCGCACACGGGCACGCGCCGGCTCCACCTCCGAGAGACGCAGGTCCTGTCGCTTGGTGGTAGCGCTGGCGCGGGCGATGCGGACGGCCAGACGCGCCGTCTGGGCCACCGCCTCGGGCGTGGTGGCCGTGGTGCTGGCAAAGCCCCAGGCCCCATCAGCAATCACGCGGACACCGATGCCCTGGCCCGCATGCACCTCCAGGCCCTGGACCGCCCCGCTCTTGACGCTCACCTGCTCCTCGCGGCTGCGCACAAGGCGGGCGTCGGCGTACGACGCCCCGGCCGCTTGCGCGGTCTCCACGGCCAGCCGGGTCAGGTCCTCCATCATGCACCTCCCACGGGCGGGAACGATGTCACTCAAAACAGCGAGTTGGCGAACTCCTGAGCGGAGAAAAGTTGCAGATCGTGCAGTTTCTCACCCACGCCGACAAGCTTGATGGGGATGCCCAGTTCATCGGCAATGGTCAGCACGATGCCGCCCTTGGCCGTGCTGTCGAGTTTGGTCAGCATGATGCCAGTGACACCCACGGCCTCGTGGAACTGCCGGGCCTGATTGAGCCCATTCTGGCCGGTGGTGGCATCCATGATGAGGAGACGTTCATCGGCGGGGCGCCCCAGTTCTCTCTCGACCACGCGGTTGATCTTGCGCAGCTCCTCCATCAGGTTGACCTTGGTGTGCAGGCGCCCAGCGGTGTCAATGATGACCAGTTGCGTGCCACGGGTCTTGGCCGCCTGTAGGGCGTCGAAGGCGACCGCTGCCGGATCAGCATTGGGCTGCTGGCGAACCAGGTCACAGCCCACTCGCTCCGCCCAGACCTGCAACTGGTCAATCGCCGCCGCGCGGAAGGTGTCGGCGGCCACCATCATCACCTTGTTGCCCGCACTGTGGTACCAGTGGGCGATCTTGGCGATGCTGGTGGTCTTTCCGACACCATTGACACCGAGCACCAGGAAGGTGGTGGGCGCTGTCGTGCCAGTATGCAGTGTGGTATCCCATTGGCTGAGCATGCGCATGACACGCTTGCGCAGCAGGTCGGCCAGGGCCTCAGGGTCCGTGACATGCTCCCGCTCGGCCCGTTCGGCCAGTTCCTGGGTCAGCTTGACCGCCAGACCAACGCTGACATCGGCTTGTATCAGAGCCTCCTCCAAATCCTCCAGCAGATCGTCATCAATGATGCTGCGCCCCCGCAGCACCTTGCCTACTTTTTCCAGAAACTTCAGCAACGTCTGTGCCTGCCTTTCGTCTCTACGCCTCGACTTCCTGGGCCGTGGCGCGCTGTTGGGCCTCGCGCTGGGCCTCCTCAAGCTGCACGGAGATGAGCTTGCTCACGCCCGGCTCCTGCATGGTGATCCCATGCAGCACGTCCACCTTCTCCATCGTGCGCGGGTTGTGCGTGATGAGGATAAACTGGCTTCGGGTCGCAAACTCGCGGACCATGTCACCAAAGCGGTCGGTGTTGGCCGCATCCAAAGCCGCGTCAATCTCGTCCATGACGCAGAAGGGACTGGGCTTGACGCGCAGCAGGGCAAAGAGCAGGGCCAGTGCAGTCATGGCTCGCTCGCCGCCAGAGAGCAGCAAGAGGTTCTGCTGTCGTTTGCCCGGAGGGGTGACGATGACCTCGACGCCGGCGTTGAGCGGGTCGGCTTCGTCGGTCAGCCGCAACTCGGTCTGGCCGCCCTCAAAAAGCTTCCTGAACAGCGTATCAAACTCAATGGCCACCTTGTGGAAGGTCTCCAGGAAGGCCTCCTTGGCCGCCTCATCCATCTCGTGGATGACTTGCAGCAAGTCAGCCTTGGCCTGCAGCAGGTCTCCACGCTGGCTCTCCAGGAACTCCTCCCGCGCCTTGAGTCGCTCGCACTCGTCAATGGAGCTGAGGTTGACGTTCCCCAGCCGTCGCATCTCGGCTCGCAATTGCCCCGCTTGCCGTCGCGCCTCCGTCTCGGACATGTCTTGCAGGGTGAGCTCCGCTGCGGCCTCCGGTGTTGTGTCGTAGGTGTCGGCCAGACGTTCGGCGATGGCTTGCAGTTGTGCCTCGGCGCGGGTGAGGGACAGGTCGGTAGCATGGAGGCGTTGCGTCTGATCGTCCTGGATCCGGGTAAGCTCCCGGCGCCTGGCATCGGCCTCGGCAGCTTGGTCGCGGAGGCGCATCAGGGCGGCGGCCTTGTCAGCGGCCTGGTCTTCCAGTTCGGCTGCGCGGGCCAGTTGGTCGGCGCCATCGCCACCGAGAGAGGTCAGGGCCTCCTGCAGGCGGGCTATCTCCTCGACGATGTGGGCAGCTTCGCCCCGCGCCGCGGCTAGCTGCTGGCGTGTCTGCGACAGGTCTTGCTCCGCGCGCGCACAGAGCTCCTGGCTGCCGGCGAGCCGTTGGCGAAGCTCGGCAACGGTCACCTGTCGCTGTGTCAGGGCCTGGCGCAGTTCCTCACGCTCGGCGCTGGTACCGACCTCGCGCCGGGCAGCCTCAATGGCCGCCTCCAACTCCCCAAGCCGGGACCGCAGTTGCTCCCCCTGGGCCAGGGCTGACCGCTGTCGTTGCGCAGCTTCCTCCAACTGCTTCTGCAGCCGGGCAACCTCGCCGTCAATCTCCGCAGAAGCCTCGGCGGCAGCCCGGCCCTGGTCCTGCTGGTGCCGCAGTTCAGCCTCGCGCTGGACGAGGTCGTCGCGAAGAGTGGTGAGCGCAGCGTTGGCGCTTCCATGTTCGGCACGCGCCTGGGCCAGCAACCCCTCAAGCTGCTCGTCAATCCGGAACATCCGCCCCAGCCAAGTGCGCAGTTCCTCGATGCGATGCTCGAGGGCGTCGAGTTCGCGCTGACGGCTGAATCCCTGACTGGCGCCGCCCTCCAGTACGCCGCCGCGGAGTACGCCCTGAGGCTCAATGACCTCACCAGCGAGAGTGACCACGACAAACCGGGCGCCGAAGCGCTTGTAGACCTCCAGGGCGCTGGCAAGGTCCTCGCAGATGATGATGCGGTTGAGGATGGGTTCCAGCGCCGGGGCGAGCGGACGCGACACCCCGATCAGCTTCCCGGCTACTCCCAGGCAACCACCGCGCGTGCCACTGAGGTTAGGTGTCTCAGCGGAGGAGCGGACCAGGCTCGTCAGAGGGAAAAGGGCGGCACGGCCCAGACCGTGCTCGCGCAAGTACTCGATTGCTCTGAGGGCGTCATCGGAGCTGTTGACCAGGACCCACTGGAGCTTGTCTCCCAGCGCGGCCTCGATGGCAGTCTCAAAGCGCTCCGGCACCTCCAGCATCTCACCCAGTACCCCCCGCAGCCCCTGCAGCTTACCCTCGGCCGCGGCGGCCATCAGGTTGCGGGTGCCCTCGGAGTATCCTTCATAGCTGTCACGCAACTCCGCCAGCACCGTGCGACGCGACTCCAGTCGGCTGATGGCTTCGGACAGGAGGTTACGTTTGGCGTTCTGCTCGTGGATAACGGCCTGGATCTTGGTGACATCGGCTTCGTGGGCCGCCACCTGGCGAGTGGTTGCTTCGACCGTTCCCCGCAACTCGTCCAGCGCCGCCTGGCCGGCCTCGAGCGCCGCCTCGATGCTTTGCTGCCGCGCGGTGAGTTGCTCCTGCTGGCTCCGCAGCCGACCGATGCGCTCGGTCAGATCGGCTTCGAGGCTGGCCAGAGCCGCGGCCTCGTTCTCCAGCCGAGCCACGCTCTGCAAGGACTTGACCCGCTGTTCCTCGAGCTCGCTGGCTCGTTGCTGGTGTTCACGGACGGTACGGAGGCGGGTCTCATACGCCTGCTGCTGTTCACGTAGCACGGTCTGCTCGCTGTCCAGGCGAGCCGCAAGGGCCTGCTGCTCCTGCTGCAGTGCCTCCAACTGCTGGACCTGCGAGGCCTCGCGGGCCGCCATCTGCTGCAGCTCGGTGGCCAGTAGCTCTTGGCGCGACTGCAGCGTACGCAGCCGCTCTTGGTTGACGGCCCGACGCTCGCGCTCCTCCGCCGCCTCGCGCTGCAGGCGCAGGCCCTCAAGGCGAACCTTCTCCAACTCTGTCTCGAGCTGGACGATGGCTGCCGCGAGCTTCTGGTGCTCGGCGTCGACTTCGGAGAGGCGATTGCGGGTTGCCTGCAGATCAGCCTGGGCGATGGCCACCTCGTTAGCCAACTGCCCGCGCTTCTCGGCCTGGCGACGGTAGTCCGCGCCCAACAAGTAGAGCTCAACCTGCCGCAGCTTCTCGTCAAGTTGCTTGTAGATGCGCGCGGCCTGAGCCATCTCTTCCAGCGGCTCACGCTGGCTGCGCAACTCATGCACGATATCCGAGACACGCGTCAGGTTGATCTCGGTAGCCTCGAGTTTCCGCTCGGCCTCACTCCGGCGCACGCGATACTTGCGGACGCCGGCAACCTCCTCGAGGAGTTCGCGGCGGTCTTCGGAGCGGATGCTCAGAATGGCGTCAATCTCACCCTGGCCCACCACAGAGTAGGCCCTGGGGCCCACACCCGTGTCCAGGAGCAGCTCCCGGATGTCCTTCAGCCGGCAGGGGGCATTGTTGATCAGATACTCGCTATTGCCATCGCGAAAGACGCGGCGGGTGATGACGACTTCGCTGAAATCCGTGTGCAGGGCATGGTCACTGTTGTCCAGGACGACCGAGACCTCGGCCATGTTGAGGGGCCGACGCCGCTCGGAGCCGGCAAAGACCACGTCCTGGAGGCTCTCGGTGCGCAGCGTGCGGGCGCTTTGCTCGCCCAGTGCCCACAGGATGGCATCGGTCACATTGCTCTTGCCGACCCCATTGGGACCGACAATGGCTGTGATGCCCGGGCCGAAGCTCATCTCCGTCTTGTCGGCGAAGGTCTTAAACCCTCGCATCTCGAGTCTGCGTAGATACACAGGCGGCTCACCAGGGAGCTATAGAGAAGCGGCTGGTGGCGCCGGTCGTATGCCACCAGCCTGTGGAAAGTACCCTCTCAAGGTACACAAAAACCCCCGAAAAGGCAAGCCTGCTGGCAGGAGACCTCACCTGAGCAGCGAACGATGAGACCCTTCATCACAGCTCCCAGGGGAGGTGGGGCCATGGCGAGGCTCGTCATCCTGTCCGGTCCGTCCTGTGTCGGCAAGAGCCCGCTCCTGCGGGCCCTGCAGCGTTTCCACCCGAACCTTGCCCAGCAGCTACGGCCGCTGGTGCTCTACAACGACCGCGCGCCCCGGCCGGGCGAAGTGGACGGCGTGGCCTACCACTTCCGGCCGCGGGCTTTCATTGAGGACCTGCGGCAGCGGCCAGGTCACATCGTACTGCCGGTGCGGCGCGACCTGCAGGCCCTGGAACTGGCGCAGGTGACCGGTTGGCTGGAGCAGGGGCTGGACCCCTTCTTCGAGGGCAACCCCTACATCGCCAGCGCGCTGATGCAGGCACCCGAACTGGCCGACGTGCCGCGCGTAGGCTGCTTCCTGTCGCCGGTGTCGCTGGAGGAGCTGAGATTCCTCCGCAGTGAACCTGGAGCGGACGTCCGGAAGCTCGTGACCGATGTCATGCGCCGCAAGCTGCTGCGCCGCACGCAGAAGCAGAAGGGCGTCCTATCGGCGCCCGACCTGGAGGACATCGAGGCCCGCTGCGGCGCCGCCTACGACGAGTTGGCCTATGCCCCGGCGTTTGACTACGTTCTGCCGAACCACGATGGTGAGGACAGCGAGAACTGGGACGCGTTCTACTACCCTCTGGGGGACGCCAGGAAGTGTTTGCTGGATTTCGCCGCGATTCTGGCCGGCGAGGAGCCGCGTTGGGCGGAGAAGTGGCCTGCGGAGACGCAAAGTTAGGGGCGGCAGCCGGTAGTCCGTAGCTGCCGCCCTCAAGGTTGACGACGCGCTTCGCCGTGGCTGGCCGGCGGTTCCCCCTAATCCCCTTCCGGCACCTGCCAGCTATAGACGTGCGAACCGTTGCCGAAGTAGATCCGGCCGTCCAGATAGTCCCCGCCGATGCTGCAGGCGATGGGCGATTCGGCTACCATGGTCAGAGCGTAGGTCTCCGGGTTCACCTTCACCATACCGCGTTGGAAGATCATATAGACGCTGCCGTTGGGTGTCTGCACAAAGATGCGGGGGCCCTGCTGGTTGGAGGTTGCGCCGTGTTCGGCAGCGGCGTCCACCTCGTGGATGACCTTGCGCTGGGTCGGGTCAAAGACGAAGAAGCGTCGGGAATCGGTTACCCCATAGATCATCCCCGAGGGCGCCACGCAGAGGTCGTTGTAGCTTTGGGCCCCTGGGAAAGCGACTTCCCGCCACTCCACCTGTTTGGTCGCCATGTCAAGGATGAACAGCTCGGCCTCTGTGGCCTTCTTCTGTCCGCCGGTGCCGGGTGCAGTGGTGCTGCCACACAGCAGCTTGCCGCCGGGCAGAGCCACCACGCTGTTGACGGCGTGGTTCTCCAGGAGGTCCGTGTGCTTCAGGAGAACCTGCTGCTTGGTCTCCCGGTCCCAAAAGAGCATGCCACCGCCGGTGTAGCCGTAGCCCGGGCCGCCGGCAAGGATGATGGTCTTGCCGTCGGGATGCGCGTAGAGCTCAAAGGGACGGTTGATGTCCGGTGCGCTGTCTGTCAGGTAGACCGGATTGCAGTCGGGGTTGCCCTTGACGGTATCCACCCACGGCTTGGACGGGTCCCATTCCAGCAGCACGCCTCCCCCGTATCCGCCAATGAAGAAGTGATCCCCCTGCACGGTCGTGGTATTCCATTGTACCAGCCCGGGGCGGTTGTCCCAGGTGTCAGACCTGGGGTCGAAGCTGAAGAACCGCATCGGGAAAGCGGTGCCTCCGCAGATGGTGCCATTGGGGGCAGCGCACACGCCCATAATGTGAGCGCCCTCGCTGGTGTACTCGATGGGAACCGTCTTTCTCTCACCCGTCTGCGGGTCCTCGGTTGTCAGCTCGCGGTTCACCAGGTCACAGGCGACCAGTCGCCGGCCACTGGGGAACTGCCGGTGGAACAGCCCCTGACTGCTGGTGATGATGGGCTTGGGGTTGCGCTGCTCGGGGACAGGGATGGGTGTCGCCTGGCCCTGGTAGAGCTCCAGCCATTTCTCGTTGTTGCCGCCGTGGCCGTAGACCTTGCCGTTTTGGTCGCGGTAGACATAACCGGTGCCCTGGACCCGCTCGTCCTCCGGGATGATCGGGGTGGCGGTGGCCGTCTTCGGGTCGAAGGCGATGATCTGGCCCCGCGTGCTGCCGATGCCGAAGTAGAGCCATCCCTGATCATCACAGGCCACGTCACGCTGGTACTGGGCCCAGTCCTGCTTGTACACATGGCCGTAGTCCTTGAACTCGCCGGTGGCCGGGTTGTAGGAGCACACCCCGCTCTGTGGGTAGGTCACCGACCAGATGACACCATTGTCGTCCTCGGTCATGCCCATGGCCATCTGCGGGGCGCTCTTGGCGAAGAAGGTGAACTTCCGCTGCACCGGATCGAACTCGCAGAAATGGCTGTTGAAGTGGGTGTAGAACCGGTTGCGGCTCGAAAGAACCGATGCGTAGGGGCCATCACCGCCGGGAGGAAAGGGCATGGGGATCTGCTCGGACTTGCCCGTCTCCGCATCAATCATCAGCAGAGCGTATCCGCCGCGACAGTCATAGAGCCAGAGCAGCACCACGTCACGCCCGTCGCCGTCCTGAGTCGCCACAGTGCCGCGATGGTTGCTGATGGGCGTCGCCACGCCGTGGTGAGCGAAGCCGTTGCCCAGGTCTTCGGTGGCCGCCGGGAGAGCCTGGGCCGCCAGCAGCATCACGAGAACAGACAGCACGATCACGAAAACGATACCATGTTCCATCACATTGCGCCTCGCTAAGTGGGGCTTGCGGCCTTAGTTGCCGGTTGGCATGTCGTCAGTTCCCTGCCAGGCGCGGCAGGGCCTTCGTCGAGCAGAGGTAGGTCTGATAGTACTGAAAGAGTTCCCGGGCGCGGGTGTCCAGCAGCGGCCTCTGCCCGCCCGGCGCCTGCATGAAACCCGACCACTCGTAAGCGGTGACCATCTCCACATATCTGCACTCGGCCGCCAGTTGCCGGGCCACACGGCTCCACGGCGCAGGGTAGGCGTGGCCATAGTCCGGGCCGGCCATCTCCCACAGCTCTAGGTCGGCCCACAGGTGCTTACCCGTGCCCTGGTGGCGACGCTGATAGTCCGCGTAGATCCCTTCGAGCATCGCCAGTCGCCGCTCGGGCTGGTACGTGTACTCGTAGGGCACATACCCCGGCCCCACGGCGTCCTGGTAGGCGAAGATGTCCACATGACTACGCCTCAGCACCTCGGGCGGGGTGATGGGGCTACCGTCCGGGGCACACAGGACCGGCTTGTCGGGGGCCAGGGCGTGGCAGAAGTCGGCGACCGGGTTGTAGTACGCCCCCGCCGCAGCCAGGTCGTTGACCTCATGGGTCAGGTACCAGCCGTAGAACGAGGGGTGATGCCCGTAAAGGTCCCACAGTTCGCTGGCTACCTGCTGACTGATGCCGACCGCGCGCTGCAGGCGGGCGGCGTCGGCGGTATGATGGATGAGGTACAGGTCGCCGCCCCGACCCAGCCCGAGCAGAACATGCATGCCACAGCGGTCGGCCTGCTCCAGGATCGTGCCCACGGCGTCATATTCCGGCCACTGCCCTTGGGTCTCCTGCTGCCGGTCGCGGTCGAAGAACCGCAACCGCGAGGGGTAGAAGAAGCGCCCCTGGGCCTCGACATAGGTGACGATGATCGTGGTCACACCGAGGCCGTGCATGGCGTCCACGATGTCCCGCAGGTCCTGTTCGGTGACGTCGCTTTCGCGGCCGTACACACCGGCCGAGAGCCCCCAGAGGTCAAGCCACACTCCCTGAAACATCGGCAGTGCCGGGGTTTCACAAGCTATCACCTGCAAGGGCCAGTCTCCGTGGCCGATGGTCGCCCCCTCCTGCTCGACGCGGTAGGACAGGCAGTGCTCTCCCGCCTGTCCCGTCGTCGGCCACCAGACCGAGACCAGCTTTGTTCCGCCGGCGGGCACGGTGACTGTGCGCGTGGTGAGCCGCCGCCCATCCGCGTAGACACTGACCCGGACAGCCTGCTTGGAGTCGCCGCCATTGCGGAGGCCGACCCGCGCCTCAACCGCGATGCGGTCGGTCACCGGCCCCGGTGGGACCACCGTGAAGCCAGAAGTGACAGCGGCAGCGGCCATGGTCACGGGCAGAAGCGCTCCCAGGAGAACGCCCTGTGTTCTCCGCACGATTCGGACGACCCTCATCTCAGAAGAACAGCCCCTCCGCGGTGCGCCACAAGAGCCACTCCCGGGCCTCCGGGGTGCACACCAGGTGGTCGCGCACCAGCGCCAGACTGCCCTCATACGTCCCGTGCACCGTCTGGAAAGGGCAGTCAGTGGCCCACATGAGCCGCTCCGGCCCAAAGGCTTCCATGACCTGGCCGATCATCGGCAGCAGGTCGGTATACGGCGGCTGTTTGGCCCCGAGGGCGTAGAACGCCGAGACCTTAACGCTTACCCGCGGGTACCGGGCCATGGCGCAAAGCGCCTCCACGTCAGCCGGGCGGACGGTGCCATCAACACCGATGCGGCAGAGGTGGTCAATGACGACCGAGGTTTCCGGGTAGACCTGGCACATCCGCTCCAGGTCGGGCAAGGCATCGGGGTCAATGAGGCAGCACATGGACTGGCCGTTGCGTGCGGCGTGGGCGAACATGCGGCCATAGCCCGGCGCGGCCAGCCAGTCGCCGGCAGGGCTTTCGTCAGGGCGGATGCGGAAGCCGCGCACACGCAGGGCTCCCAGGCGATCCATCTCCGCCTCCACCTTCTCCGCCGCCCCGTCTATGACCGCGATGCCGCCGAAGACCCCCGGAAAGGCGGCCATGGTGTCGGTCATGTAGCGG
>JABLXH010000074.1 GCA_013178155.1 Armatimonadota bacterium
GGCCGCCCTGCATGTCGCCAGTTCCAGGTGTACCTGCGGCCCGGATGCCAATTCCCGCAGACCGCCCGTCAGCAAAGCTACGGGCAGCCTTTCCCGCCGCTATGGCTCACAAGTTGTCCAGCGCCCCCATGGCTTCGGCGATGGCCAGGGGGTGAACGTGGGTGTAACGCTCGGTCATGCGGCTGGTGGTGTGGCCCGCAACCTGCTGGACGAGGCGCAGATCACGCGTGCGGTCATAGAGCGCAGTCAAGGCCGTATGGCGCAGCATGTGGGGATGGACCCGCCGCTGGATGCCAGCCTTTTCCGCCAGACGTCGCACGAGCTCGCGGACATAGCGCGGGTTCAGCGGCTTCCCGGCCTGCAGCTTGCCAGTCTTAGCGAAGCCCGCCTGACGGGTTCCGCGGCTGATGGTGCAGAAAAGGGGACCGCCCCGGATACCGAGCTGGGCCCGCTTGGCCTGCCACGCCTCCAGTGCGGCGCGAGTGGTCGGGCCCAGGGGGATGCCTTGCCGGGGGCGGCCACCCTTCGTGGACCGCGCCGGCAGGCGTAACACCCAGACCTTCTTGACCTCACCGTCATTGGTACTCCATGTTTCCTGCCGGATGTCGGCCGGTGTCACCCGAAGCGCTTCGCCGCAGCGCACGCCGGTCTGGGCCATCAGTTGCAGCAGAGCGAAGTTGCGCGCCCCACTTGGGGTCTTTGTATTGACCTGACTGAGCAGCGCGTCGAGTTCATGGGCCTCAAGGGTCTCGGTGATCTGCACCTGGGGTGACATGATAGCCTCTAATGCCGGATTGGTATATTTTCGGCATTCTATTGGACTTGTCTTGGTGCGTCAATCAGTTTTCGGTACTAAATCACCACGAGGACTGGCATCTTGATACGTCGTGCCCTCGCCCTGATGAAGAGGGGATCGGGCGCGTGCCTCCGCCTTGATGAACAGGAAACTGAGGCGTGCAACTGAACTGTGTGCTCTCGGCTACACGGACAGTGAGATTTGCCGTACCCCTCCGCCCTGATGGACAATGGATCGGGGCGATGAGCTGCCTCTGAGGAACCGCGCCAGGCCCGGCCATCACAGGGCTTGGCCTCTTCGACACGGGGACGGTGACCTCGTTTCTGGGTGCATTCTGCATGGGGGTTCAACGAATCGCGCTTCTCCATGGGGGTCCTCTGAGCAGTTAGGTACAATCTTAGTTATAAAGCAGCCAGAAGCTCCTGCTTGTGCCAGGCGCAAGTAAGGTGCCAGTTTGGTCCTCGACGCGACATGGTGAGGAACCTCGCACTGTTATCATCTCCCCTCGGCGTGACACCATACGTCGGGGTGAGCACCGACGTGTTCGTCGCCATAGCCTTGCCAAGCAGTCTTCCAGTGGAGCCACAGCGCGTGTCCACCCACTCACCCGATGAGTGCAGCCGAGCCTCAATGCGAACCCATTGCTATAGTCACGAGGATTCTGGCGAAGACGGCGGACCGGCCCTTGTGTCATCAACAGGTCTGCGCGCGCCCAACTGTGGACCATAGTGAGCAGTTGCGGCATAGGATCGCCTCCTGTGCAGACCTGGCGCCACGCTGGACGGCAGCGGACGAGAGCCCCACTCCGGTGAGGCGTTAGCGCTCTCCCCCAGTCCGTAGCCGCGGCTCATGTGAGTGCTATGCTTCGCTGCCATCGTTACTGGCGAAGTGGCGACTATAGTGCCTACATCGCAGCGGGTTCTTGCCGTCTAACCCACACGTTGTCTCCGGGCCGCCGGATTGACAACTCGGTCCCATAGTGCCCGGTTGGCGTCCAGGATGGCATTTGGGGTTGACGGCTCCACTCGCCCGCGTTGCCGCTTTACGCCGGGCATGTGACGTGGTTCGGAAGGTGTACCTCTGCGTCGAGAGGAATGCTCTGGCTGCATGTGCTCGCCGCGGACCGGCTTGCCATGATGCCGGAGGGTGTGCGAGCCGATGGAGTGCCTGCCTGTGACTGTGCTGCCCACCGAATGCCTGACGTTGGCTCCGTGCGCGCTCTGCGCAGCCAAGCGTTACCACCTCCCGATAGGGCTGCATACCCCCTCGACCCCGAACACCATTTGAACCGCCCCGCGCCCATACTCCTACGCTCGCGTGAGCGATGGGCCCCGGGTGACCACTGCGTTCCAGTGGTCTGCAACGTACCGTTGGCAGTATCTCCGCAGAACCTCGAGAGTGCAACCCATGAGCGCATCCCAGTATGCCCTGAAGTCATTCCTGCGGCAGGCGCCGCCGGAAATGCTCAATCGTTACTTCGCGGCCCACGGAATCGATCTGAGCGTCCCTGCCAAAGGTCTCACTCGCGCCCAACTCGACCGTCTCTGCAGTGACCTGCAGACACTGGACGAGCGACGTCAGCAAGAGCTGAATGCCCACTTCCGCTCCATTCACCTGATGGCCAGCGAGGGTGGCATCAAGACGCTTGTCGAGGAGGGCAATGATACACACCACAAGGCGAACCTGGCCGAGGTCTTTGCGGCGCAGGAAAGTCGTCTGGGCATGGTTTTCTTGGCATTCCTGGACTACCCCGAGATCTTCGCTGTCGCCAGTCTGTTCCGCCACGCCGACACACTCCCGCAGAGTTGGCGTAAGCGCGCCGACCTGCCAGCCGCCGAGCCCATGACCGACAAGAAGACTACCGAGGCACTGGGGCAGGCCATTTCGCAGTACTACGTGACGCATCAAGGGCGAGGCCGCGTTTGCCAGGTGGATCACTATCGCCGCGGCGACCTGTTGTACTGGTTTGCTTACCCGGAGGACTACCCGATCCGTTCCCTGGTCTACGATGCCCGAGAGCATTTGCGGCGCTCCACCCAGCGCCCGGCCTTCGAGGTTGTGTTCGTCTATTCCCAGAGCGAACGGTCACTGGACACCTGGGTGCGCGGCGACAAGAAGACGCTGGCTGACCTTCAGCGCCTTTGGGGGGAAGTAGTGCTCAACGTATCGCTTGGACCGCCTCCGGAAACGGGGCTCGTCTACCGTCTCCAGGGCCTGATCAACCGGGACTTCCCTTTGACACTGCTGCCGGAGGATGGCGTCCTTGAGGCGCGGGTTACGCGGCTGCGACTGCGTATGGTTGCCTGGGGCGGCCAACACCTCACACTGGAGGCTGGGGCGCGGCAGACACCACACGCCATCTATGACGTGCTCGACCAGTTGGCGGCGGTACCGGCCTTTTCACGCGATCTGCTGCGCGTGGTGGCGGCCACTTTTCGCATTGTCTTCCGGGGTTCGGCTGGCCAGGCCGGGCCGGTACTCGTGTTCAATGTCTCGGAGCCTGACTCGTGTTCGCTCAAGAGCGACCCGGCAGACGTGGTCGCCAAGAAGCTTCTGCGAAGATGGGGCATCGATGTATCAGCAAGCGCTCGAAGCGATCCTAAAGGCGATGGCCGCCCAGCCCAGCGCACGCTTCGCCTACGCGGACGTTAGGTACTGGTCGTCGGGGTTTCTGGAGCAGCTCGCCAGCGCTGGCATCTTGCAGGTGGGCACCGCTGAGACGGTGGTTTGCGACGGTTGTGGCCAGGGCTGCGAGGAGATCGTGACGTACGTCGACACGGAGCCCGGGGGCCGACCCAGTGCTTTCGTCGTCTGTCGCGGACGTGACGACATCGGCCGCGTGTCAGTGCCCTTGGCGCACCTGAGGACTTGGACATTGCGGCCAGAAGGTTTGGCTACATGGCTGGCTCGGGAACTCCACACCCGTCAGGAAGCTTGTCCGATTGTTCCTCAAACCCTTTGGAGGCTGGGCACGACAAGGTTTGGAAACCGGTATGCGCATGTCTTTCTGCTGGCTGGCATAGACATGCTGGAAAGCTCAGCCGTGCTGCAGTCCCTGGTTCAGGCTCAAGATGGAACCTCGGTCCTGGTTCTCGTCCCTAACGAGGACTTGTCGGCCGTGGCCACTGTAGAGGCCGTCCGCTACCTGGGCCTGGCGACGGTTCTGCGCGCCGACGCGAGAGGGCTGAGCCTTGACCGCGAGGCGCTGGTGCACAAGCTGGGCAAGGGACGCCCGCGTTCGACAGGCAAGGTTATCCCCTTTGAAGCGCCTGGTCTCAATGTCTGGGAGCGACTGACCATCGAGTTCCGTGACGATGAGACCGTTGTGGTGATGGGAGGCGGGCGACAGGAACCACTGACCTTCGTCGAGATGGGCTTTGGCGACGGTCGGTCCAAACACCCCCGGCCAGACAGCCTGTGGAGGCTGCTACGCCAGCTTGCCTGTGCCAACGGATTACTCGATTGGGACAGGCTGGGCATGGTGGGGGTCGATCAGAGGCTCGCGCCTCGCCGGTTCTCAGACCTGCGCAAACGTCTCAAGGCCTTCTTCCCTGGTATTGCTGGGGAGCCCATCAAGCCATACAGCCCGAAACGCGGCTACGAGACTGCCTTCGTGGCGAGAGTTTCGGATGAATACCTCCGCCGACTGCTTTCTCAAAGCGATAGAGCGGCGCGATGATTTCTCAACCTGTTCGCCCGAAAAAACCTGCGGAAAATCTTCGGGGCCACTGGTGCTCTCCATGAGCCATCTGGGCCACTTGCCCCCTTCACCCCCCACCGTTCCTGACCACCCTCACCGACGGCCGCGCTGAGTTCTCCACATTGAGGTTGAGAGGACGCGACGCGGGTGTACCCCGCGTCACCACGCGCAGAGAGCCGGAGGAAACACCCCGTGAGCCCTGCCGCAGCCCGGACGCCAAAGACAACCGATGCCTTGGCCGAGACGAGCGTGTTCTGGGAGACCCGAACTGGCCAGCCACTCTCACCTGAGGAGGCACACCAGTGTATCCGGGCCATGTCCGGCTTCTTTGACCTACTGGTGGCGTGGGAAGGCCAAGTCGCGTCCCAACAACACTCCGAGGGAGCAGAAGGCAATGTCGAGAACAGCTGACCTGATACGCGAAGCGGCCAAAGCGGACCCACCGGGGGCCTATGTCCGAGCTGGCTACACAGGGCGGTTGCGCCGCAGCGGAAAGCGGTGGGTGGGCACTTGCGAGTTTCACTCGGACAAGAGACCGAGTCTCACGCTGTTCCCTGATGGGAAGTGGATGTGCTTTGGCTGCGGCGCTCACGGCTCGATCATCGACTACTGGATGCGGCGCCACAACGAGGCTGACGTCCGGCAGGCGATCCAGGACCTGGCTGTGGCGCAGGGACTACCGCATGAGGCGCACCCCAAAGTTAGGCCCAGTTCTCCGGACATCACGCGATACCGCATCATCGATGAGCACGGGGAGGTGTTGGCAGAGCACTGCCGTCGAAACGATGCGCGACGCAAGAAGATGTGGTGGGAACGCAACGGCAACCTCGGTCTGGGAGGGTTGAGAGCTAAGGCGCTGCCCCTGTACCGACTGCCTGACCTGCTGGCCTCTTCCACCGATGAGTTGGTGTTCGTCTGCGAAGGCGAGAGGGCCGCTGATGCCCTGGCGGAGCACGGCTTCGTGGCTCTGGGCACCGTGTGCGGAGCAAGTGCCGTCCCGGAACGCCAGGTGTTTGAGCCGCTCGCGGACCGCCGGGTGGTGCTGTGGCCTGACAACGATGACGAGGGCCGGCGCCACATGGAGGGGGTGGCTGCGCAGTTGACCGCGGTGGGCGCCAAGCCGTGCCTTCTGACCTGGGAGAACGCCCCGGACAAGGGCGACGCGGCTGACTTCTTCGCGGCTGGCGGGACCGCAGACCAGGTCCGCCAACTGGCGGAGACAGCCAGTGATCGGGCACACCTCTTCCCTGCAGGAGCGTCGGGTAAGGGCGGTTCCCCGTCCGTGTGTGCGGCTAACGTGGCCGCCGCCATCCTGGCATCTGACAGGTTCGCGTTGGGGCCGAATCGCTCGTTGTATGCGTATGTCGCCGGCTGCTTTCGCGAGTGTGGTGTCGATCACGTCAAGTTACGGGTGCAACGCCTGCTGACCGCCGCCAGTCTCAAAGAGCGCTGGAGCCGCAAGCTGCAGAACGAGACCATCGAGTTCTTGCGCGTCGGAGCACCGCCACTCTGGGAATGTCCGCCGCTGGACCAGATCAACGTCACCAATGGCCTCTTGGACGTCAATACCTATCGTCTGCAACCACACTCCCCTGACTTCCTGAGCCCGGTGCAGCTCCCTGTCCGATATGACCCGGACGCCGACTGTCCCGCCTGGCATGAGTTCATCAGTCAGGTCTTCCCGTCTGACGCCCAAGAGTTACCGTGGATGATCGCTGCCTGGCTCATGGTTCCAGACACGTCCCTGCAGAAAGCGTTGTTACTCGTCGGTGATGGAGCCAATGGCAAGAGCACCTTCCTCGATGCCCTTCGAGGCTTCCTCGGTGAGCACAACTGCACGAGTCTTTCGCTCACCGCCCTGGAACAGGAGCGGTTTGCTCCCGCGCGGCTGGTCGGCAAGTTGGCCAACCTGTGTCACGATCTACCAGCTGCGTCAGTGCGCAGCAGCTCGATCTTTCGCGCAGTGGTCGCCGGCGACCCGATCGCGGCAGAACAGAAGGGCCGCACTGGCTTTGACTTCAGGCCCTTTGCGCGTCTGGTATTCGCCACAAACCATCTTCCGCTGGTGAAGGATGCTTCCCCTGCTTTCTACCGTCGCTGGCTGGCTATCCCATTCCCTCAAAACTTCGAGGGTGCCCGGGCAGTGCCACGTCATGTGCTCGTGAAGTCCCTGACCACACCGCGAGAGCTCTCCGGCCTACTGAACATGGCTTTGGCCTTGCTGCCGCAAGTGCGTGACCATGGCTTGCCCCAGCCAGGCTCGGTGACAGAGGCCCTTCAGGAGCTGCGCGACCTCACCGATCCCGTGCGCACCTGGTTCCGAGACCAGATCGTCGTCAGTCCACAGGTGTTTGCTGCCAAGCAGGACCTCCAGAATGCCTACAACCGTTGGGCGGCTGAGCGTGGGCTCCCCCCCGTAAGCGCGAAGAGCCTCACCAAGGCCCTGGAATCACTGGCGCCGGAGGCCACCGAAGCCCAGAGGACCGTCGGCGGCTGCAGGACGCGCGTGTGGATGGGCATCGGACTGTCAACACGCCGTTGAGCCAGGAGTTTGCTGCCAGGCCGATTCCTCAGGAAGGTAACCCCCCACGGGGCGCCGAGGCCGCAATCTTCCTCTGCGCAAAGGAGTCGGAGATGAGGGCAAACCTGTGAATCCTGTGCATGATGTGACCACCGTTGTTGCCCGTCAGCGAGCGCCACCAAGCCCCCCAAGGGTCTGGAGTCCGATGAGAACAACACACTACCAGGGAGTTGATTACCCATGGCAAGGACCAACCAAGCCGCTGCCGCTGTCCAGTACGCACCGAGATCATTGACCGTCAGTCGTCACTTCCCCAAGACGCTTACGGCGATCCGCCGCCACTGCGTGTCGTGCATGGGGGGCAACGCGCGCGAAGTGGCGAAGTGCCCGTGTACTGATTGCCACCTGTGGCCGTTTCGGTTCGCGATGAGCCCGCGGAAGGCCATCCGGAAGGGTCTGTTGCCCTGTCCCGTCGGCAACGGTCACTGAAATGGTGATGGGCCGGGAAAATGGCCTACTGGCACCGAGCCTCGGCGTGGGGGTCGGTGCCGTACCACTGGGCCGCCCTATCTTTGGATCGCGTGGAGGTGTCATGTGAGCGACCGTCTAACAGGGGCACACACTCTGCACCGCGTCACGTTTCGGGGCGCGTCGGGAGGGCTGAACCGCATGTCATCTGCAGT
This sequence comes from Armatimonadota bacterium, assembly GCA_013178155.1. Classification (GTDB taxonomy): domain Bacteria; phylum Armatimonadota; class Zipacnadia; order Zipacnadales; family UBA11051; genus JABLXH01. The sequence continues at coordinate 7,701 of JABLXH010000074.1, forward strand.
ACTCTACGCGCGTGTCTCCAGCCAGGAACAGGCAGACGAGGGCTTCTCTATTGCGGCGCAGCTGGCTCTGCTCCGGGCGTACGCTGCCGACCATGGCCTCAAGGTTGAGCGGGAGTTCATCGACGTCGAGACCGCCAAGCGCGCGGGACGTTCCCAGTTCGGCGAGATGGTCAAGTACCTACAGCACAACCGTGGCCGCTGCCGCATACTACTGGTGGAGAAGACCGACCGCCTGTACCGGAATCTCCCTGACTTTGTCACTATCGATGGCTTGGGCGTCGAGACACACTTCGTCAAGGAGAACTTCGTGCTTTCTGAGGAGTCCCGGTCTGCCGAGAAGTTCATTCACGGCATCAAAGTCCTGATGGCGAAGAACTACATTGACAACCTCTCAGAGGAAACCAGAAAGGGGATGACTCAGAAGGCGGAGCAAGGCACCTACCCCTCCTGGGCGCCTTTGGGCTACCTGAACGTGCAGGAAGGCGACCGGAGGATCATCGCCGTGGATCCCGCGAAGGCTCCGATCGTCCGTAAGATGTTCGAGTGGTATGCTTCCGGGAAGTGTAGCCTCGACGAGGTGCGCCGCCGGGCCACCGCCGCGGGGTTGACCGGCCGGCACGGGCGTCCGCCCTCAAAGAGTAACATCGCCCAGACGCTGCACAACATCTTCTACACGGGGTGTTTGTCTGGAAGGGGAAGACCTATCAGGGCGACCACGAGCCCTTGGTCTCCGCCGAGCTGTTCCAGCGTACGCAGGAGGCTTTCCGCAGCGACGGCAGTCGGCCGCGGCCACGGGTGCGTCACTCCTTTGCCTACGCCGGACTGCTGACGTGTGCTTACTGTGGTTGTGCCATCACGGCGGAGAGAAAGAAGTGCAAGTATGTCTACTACCATTGCACGGGCTTTCGCCGTGCGTGCCCCAAGCCGGCCATCCGGGAGGAAGCACTGGAAGGGCTGTTGGCCGAGGTGGTCCGCGCAGTGACCATCGACGCTGAGACCGCCGAGTGGATCCGGGTGGCGCTGCGGGCGAGTCATCGGGACGAGCGCGAGTACCACGACGGCCAGATCGCGCCCCTGCAGGCCGAGTACTCACGGCTGCTGGGCAGGATGGATCGGGCCTACGAGGACAAGCTGGAGGGGAAGATCACTGATGACTACTGGGCACGCAAGACTGCGGAATGGGAGGAAGCGCAAATACGGCTGCGAGCTGCCATCGAGCAGCACGAGAAGGCCAGCCACTGCTACTTCGAGGAGGGGGCTCGCATCCTGGATCTCGCGGCCCGAGCCTACGACCTGTGGTCTCAGCAGCCACCCCAGGAGAAGCGGAGACTGCTGAATCTGCTACTATCGAACTGCTCCTTCGATGGCGTGAGCCTAACAGCCTGTTACGAAAAACCCTTCTGTTGGTTGGCAGAAGGGGCGGGTCGTCCAGACTGGCTCCCCGACGTGGATTCGAACCACGAACACACTGGTTAACAGCCAGTCGCTCTACCGTTGAGCTATCGGGGAGCACACCGGTTACAGAAAGAGGCTGAGGCCATTATAGGCCACAGCCTCTTTTGAGACAAGCCCCGGCGACGACCTACTCTCCCACTCAGTCGCCCGAGCAGTACCATCGGCGCTGGAGGGCTTAACTGCCGTGTTCGGAATGGGAACGGGTGTGGCCCCTCCGCTAGAGTCACCGGGAAAAAGCAAACGCATGTAGGTTCGCAACGGCGCCCCCTGAGAACTGCATAGCGAGTAACGGCACAACTAGCTGACGAGCAATGATAGCAGCGTGGTCAAGCGCTCGGCCGATTAGTACTGGTAAGCTAAAGACGTTGCCGCCCTTACACACCCAGCCTATCAACCTGGTGGTCTACCAGGGGCCTTACAGCTCGAGGCTCGCGGAAACCTAGTCTTGAGGGGGGCTTCGCGCTTAGATGCTTTCAGCGCTTATCCCTGCCGGACGTAGCTACCCTGCACGTGCCACTGGCGTGACAACAGGTACACCATAGGTCCGTCCACCCCGGTCCTCTCGTACTGGGGGCAGCTCCTCGCAAGTTTCCAACGCCCACGGCAGATAGGGACCGAACTGTCTCACGACGTTCTGAACCCAGCTCGCGTATCACTTTAATGGGCGAGCAGCCCAACCCTTGGGACCAGATCCAGCCCCAGGATGTGACGAGCCGACATCGAGGTGCCAAGCTGCGCCGTCGCTGTGAACGCGCGGGCGCAATTAGCCTGTTATCCCCGGGGTAACTTTTATCCGATAATCGGCCACCCTTCCACTCGGGATGGCGGGGTCACTAACTCCTGCTTTCGCATCTGCTCGACTTGTAGGTCTCGCAGTTAAGCTCCCTTATGCGTTTGCACTCATCGCGCGGTTGCCAATCGCGCTGAGGGAACCTTTGAACGCCTCCGTTACACTTTGGGAGGCGACCGCCCCAGTCAAACTGCCCACCTGATACTTTCCCCACACCGGATCACGGCGCGGGTTAGAATTCCAACCACACCATAGGTGGTATTCCATTGGTGGCTCCACAGGCCCTAGCGAGCCTGCTTCAACGCCTCCCACCTATTCTCTATATGATGCAGTCAAATCCAATACCAGGCTGCAGTAAAGCTCCACGGGGTCTTTCCGTCTTGCCGCGGGTAACCAGCATCTTCGCTGGTGCTACAATTTCGCCGAGTCCCTCGTTGAGACAGCGCTGAGATCGTTACGCCTTTCGTGCAGGTCGGGTATTATCCGACGAGGAATTTCGCTACCATAGGACCGTTATAGTTACAGCCGTCGTTCACCGAGGCTTCGGTTCGAAGCTTTGGGTTGCCCCTGACCTCTCCCCTTAACCGTACGGCACCGGACAGGCGTCAGCCCCTATACCTAAGCTTTCGCTTTAGCAGAGACCTGTGTTTTTGGTAAACAGTCGCCCCAGCCCTTTCACTGCGGCCTCCCGACGCTCGTCAGGCCTATTGCTAGACTGCGCCACGCCAGAAGGCACCCCTTCTCCCGAAGTTACGGGGCTATTTTGCCGAATTCCTTAACGAGGGTTCTCTCGCGCACCTTGGGATTCTCTCCCTGCCTACCTGTGTCGGTTTGCGGTACGGGCACTGCTTGGCTCCCTAGAGGATTTTCCTGGCAGCATGGGATCAGCGACTTCGCCACCGTTATGGCAGCTCCCCATCACCTCTCGGGCTTCACGAGGGACGGATTTGCCTATCCCTCACCCTACGGGCTTGGCCGCGCTCTACCATTCACGCGGTTCGCCTACCCTCCTGCGTCTCCCCTTCGGTAATGACGTCAAGCAGTGGGGCCGGAATATTGACCGGCTGTCCATCGCCTACGACTTTCGTCCTCGGCTTAGGCCCGCCTAAACTTAAGTGGACGAACCTTGCTTAAGAAACCTTGGGCTTTCGGTGGTGGAGATTCTCACTCCACTTTTCGCTACTCATACCGGCATTCTCACTTCCGCTTCGTCCAGGAGTCCTTACGGTCTCCCTTCAACCTAAGGCGGAACGCTCCCCTACCAAACATGCGGCATGCGGCAGAAGCCAGTGAGACCAAGGCTCCACACCCCCAGCCCGGCAAGCCGGGCCGACGATGAGGACACCAGAGGTCTCGGTCTCCTGCCACCACATGCTTCCGTAGCTTCGGTGTTAGGCTTAAGCCCCGTTGGATTTTCGGCGCGGAACCACTCGACCAGTGAGATGTTACTCACTCTTTAAAGGATGGCTGCTTCTAAGCCAACCTCCTGGCTGTCTGGGCAATCCCACATCCTTTTCCACTTAGCCTAACTTAGGGACCTTAGCTGACGGTCTGGGCTGTTTCCCTTTCGACTGCGAAGCTTATCCCCCGCAGTCCGACTCCCGAGCTTTGAAGCTACGGCATTCGGAGTTTGTTTGAGTTTGGTACCCTATCAAGGGCCCTAGCCCATTCAGTGCTCTACCTCCGTAGCTGAACGCTCGAGGCTAGCCCTAAAGCTATTTCGGGGAGAACCAGCTATCTCCAGGCTCGGTTGGTTTTTCGCCGCTATCCACAGCTCATCCGACACTTTTTCAACAGTGACCGGTTCGGGCCTCCACGCGGGATTAGCCGCGCTTCACCCTGGCCATGGGTAGATCGCCTGGTTTCGGGTCTATGACGTGCAACTGGGAGCATCCGAAGATGCTCACGCCCTATTCGGACTCGCTTTCGCTACGGCTCCGCCGTTCTCGGCTTAACCTTGCTGCACACCATAACTCGCCGGTTCATTATCCAAGAGGCACGCCGTCACCCTTTGTCACAAGGACCATAGGGCTCCGACCGGTTGTAGGCACACGGTTTCAGGTACTCTTTCACTCCCCTTCCGGGGTGCTTTTCACCTTTCCCTCACGGTACTGGTTCACTATCGGTCACTGAGAGTATTTAGCCTTAGAGGGTGGTCCCCCTGGATTCACACCGGATATCACGTGCCCGGTGCTACTTGGGAGAGATCCGGGAGTCTACTGTCTTTCGCTTACGGGGCTATTACCCTCTGCGGCTCGACTTTCCAGACATATTCGGCTGGACAGTAGATTTCTGACTCCCATATGGACCTTCCCGCGACCCCGCTGCCGCCGAAGCAACAACGGTTTGGGCTAATCCCCTTTCGCTCGCCACTACTCAGGGAATCGCGGTTGCTTTCTTTTCCTCGGGCTACTAAGATGTTTCAGTTCGCCCGCTTGCCTCCTCGCGCCCTATTTGATTCAGGCGCGGGTGACGCCGCATGATCGGCGCCGGGTTGCCCCATTCGGGAATCTCCGGGTCAAAGCTTGCTTGCAGCTAGCCGGAGCAATTTCGTTGCTTGCTACGCCCTTCATCGGCTCTCAGTGCCAAGGCATCCACCATGCGCCCTTGGTAGCTTGACCACGCAAGAGATGTCTCGTCGGCACAAAATTGTAGCCGTTTTCTCGCTATGCAGTTGTCAAGGTGCGCCGCTCATGGCCACTTGCCTGTTGGCCATGGGTCATCCGCCGCTGCCCGGCAGATCAGCCATGCCCAACACCGCTGTCTGGTGGAGACGACCGGGTTCGAACCGGTGACCTCCTCCGTGCAAGGGAGGCGCTCTCCCAGCTGAGCTACGTCCCCACCCAGTCCTCTCCGGACCGCTAGCTCAGTGGTGGGCCATCGTGGATTTGAACCACGGACCTCGCCCTTATCAGGGGCGCGCTCTTACCAACTGAGCTAATGGCCCAAAGTCGCCTTGTCCAAGGTCCACTACGCCCTACCGAAACGACGAGCGAGAGGCACTGGCCTCTCGCTCCAAGGCCAACGCGTGACACCAGCGCCTAACTCTTAACCGCCTCGACTGTGACTATCGTCACGGTCCTCCCAGCACCGGCGATCTCTGAGAACTAAATAGCGTATCCGCGGGAGCGCCAGTTGCCTCGACCTAAGCACAAACCAGACTCTGAGCACCAGTCTGACCCGAAAGCCAGCTCGGCGCGGTCCGGTCGGCCTGCTCCTTAGAAAGGAGGTGATCCAGCCGCAGGTTCCCCTACGGCTACCTTGTTACGACTTAGTCCCAATCACTGGTCTCACCTTCGGCCGCCGCAGCGGACTTCGGGTGCTACCAGCTTTCGTGACTTGACGGGCGGTGTGTACAAGGCCCGGGAACGTATTCACCGTGGCATTGCTGATCCACGGTTACTAGCGATTCCGACTTCATGGGGTCGAGTTGCAGACACCCAATCCGAACTGGGACCGGTTTTGGGGGATTGGCTCCACCTCGCGGCTTAGCAGCCCTTTGTACCGGCCATTGTAGCACGTTTGCAGCCCAGGGCGTAAGGGGCATGCCGATTTGACGTCATCCCCTCCCTCCTCCCGATTACTCGGGCAGTCCCGGAAGAGTTCCCGGCGTGACCGATGGCAACATCCGGCGAGGGTTGCGCTCGTTGCGGGACTTAACCCAACATCTCACGACACGAGCTGACGACAACCATGCACCACCTGTGATAGGACCTGGTTGCCCAGGAGACCGGCTTTCACCGGCTGTCCCTACCATTTCAAGCCCTGGTAAGGTTCTTGGCGTATCATCCAATTAACCAACATGCTCCACCGCTTGTGCGGGCCCCCGTCAATTCCTTTGAGTTTCAACCTTGCGGCCGTACTCCCCAGGCGGGACACTTAACGCGTTAGCAGAACAGCACTGGAGGGGTCGAAGCCTCCAACACCTAGTGTCCATCGTTTACGGCTAGGACTACCGGGGTATCTAATCCCGTTCGCTCCCCTAGCTTTCGCGCCTCAGCGTCAGTAACGTTCCAGGCAGCAGCCTTCGCCACGGGTGTTCCTCCTGATATTTACGCATTCCACCGCTACACCAGGAATTCCACTGCCCTCTCCCGCACTCTAGTCTGGCAGTTCGGAGAGCAGCACCGGAGTTGAGCCCCGGTATTTCACCCTCCGCTAACCAAACCGCCTACGCGCTCTTTACGCCCAGTAAATCCGGACAACGCTGGCCCCCTACGTATTACCGCGGCTGCTGGCACGTAGTTAGCCGGGGCTTCCTCCAGAGGTACCGTCGCTCCCCACCCAGTGGGGCATTCGTCCCTCTAGACAGAGGTTTACGATCCGCAGACCTTCATCCCTCACGCGGCGTCGCTGCGTCAGGCTTTCGCCCATTGCGCAAGATTCCCTGATGCTAACTCCCGGAGGAGTCTGGACCATGTCTCAGTCCCAGTGTGGCCGATCATCCTCTCAGACCGGCTAGTCATCGTCGCCTTGGTAGGCCGTTACCCCACCAACAAGCTAATGACCCGCAGGCCCATCCCTCAGTGACCGAAGCCTTTACTGCGACGTCTTGTGACGCCGCAGACCATCGGGGATTAGCAGCAGTTTCCCGCTGTTGTCCCCGGCTGAGGGGCAGGTTACCTACGTGTTACTCACCCGTTCGCCGCTGTCCCCAGGTTTGTGCAAGCACTCCCCTGGTTCTCGCTCGACTCGCATTCATTAGGCACGCCGCCAGCGTTCGTCCTGAGCCAGGATCAAACTCTCCATCGAAAAAACAACTCCTCCGCACCCGGGCGCTCTGTCCCGGGCCGGAGCCTGATCACTGGTATGACAACTGGCTCGCTTGATACGCTATTTAGTTGTCAAAGATCGCCGTCTTCCCCATCTCAGGGGACCGTAGTCTACAAGACTCGCTCCCCCAAGTCAAGAGGTTTCTTGCGCCCCACCACCGAAAAGTCCTATCGCAAAACCTCAGCGGACAGGAGTGTGAATATACAGATGCCAACGGCCCTTGTCAAGACCTTTCTGCAGCCAGCCCCAAACTCCCTGTCGCGGGGTTTTCGCTTTCAGCCAAATTGCCTTGACGCCGGCACCCCGCCTACGGTTCACTCCCTGTCGCTGCCATGACCACGTCCCTTCGTGCCACCGTGCTCTGCCTGCTGATGAGCCACGCCGTGGTCCTCGCCCAAGACTTCGGCTCGCTGCTTCGTAGCGGGCCTATCCCCTACCTGCACGGGCCAGCGCTGACGCTGGTCCGCGGCAACCTCACGGCTGGCGACGGGGCAGACATCACCTGCGCAGACTACGATGGCGATGGCCGACGCGACCTCATCGCCGGCTCTGCCTATGGCGACCTGGTCTGCTACCGCCGAACGGACGACGGCTTCGAGCCTCCGGCGCTCATGCTATCCACCAACATCCCCCGGGGCCGCGGCCAGCGCCAACTGTGGCAGGCCTCACCAGAGCTGGCCGACCTCGACGGTGATGGTACGCCCGACCTGTTACTCGCCATTGGCCCCGAGCTGTTCTTCTACCGACGCACCGCCGCCGGCATGGCTCCGGGCGTGCCGCTGGAGGTGGCGCCCACTCAGTCGCTGGGGGCGATGATCGGCTCAAGCCATGTTGCGCCCTGCGCTGCCGATCTTGACGCCGACGGTGACGCCGACCTCGCGCTCGGCGACGAGGAAGGACGCGCCTGGTGGGTCGAACACCTCCCCGGGGCGGGCCTGCGACTGGCCGAGCCCCGGCCGCTGATGGTGGCAGGTTCGCCTGTCCAGGTTGGCCCCCGGGCTCGCGTATGTGCCGCTGATTGGGATGCTGATGGCCACATGGATCTCCTGCTGGGCGATGCCAACGGCCTCCTGTGGTGGGCTCGCGGCGGCCAGGGAGGCTTCATGGCCCTGGCGCCGCTCACTCAGGGCCCCCTCCAGGCTCCCTCCGGCGAGACGCTCACTGACCTTTGCCCTCGCGTCGGCGACATCGACGGGGATGCTGTCCCGGAAGTCCTGCTGGGGTGCCGCAGCGGTTTCGTGGCCGTCTGTTCCCGCGATGCTCGTGGCCTGCAGTTCAGTGGCTACCTGCAGGCTCGTGACGTGCCACTTGACGTCGGCCGGTATGCTGCTCCGACGGTCACAGACTGGGATGCCGACGGCATGCTGGACATCGTCGCCGGGGCCGAAGACGGCCTCTTGCGGCTGTACCTGGGGCGTGCCGATGGTCGCTATGACGGTGGTCAGGTGGTGACCGCAAACGGGGAACCTCTGCTGGCGGCGCCCGGTCAGGGCCGGGGTCGCTTCTCCTGGCCACGCTTCGCCGACCTCAACGGTGACCAGGTGCCTGACCTGCTGGTCGGCGGGGCCTCAGGCCGCGTTGAGTTCTATCTCAACCAGGGCGGTCTGCGCTCTGGCGGCGACATCCGCATCGGTGGCGTCCCCATCGCCGCCAGGGGCATCAGCGCCTTCAGCCTTGCCGACTACGACGGCGATGGCGATCTTGATCTCTTCCTGGGTGACATGGCATTGCCCGGTAGCCTCCGAAACGATGCTGCGTCGCTGATGCCCCGGTACGTATTGCCGGCAGGGGGGGTCACCTACTATGAGAACGAGGCTCCCAAAGGTGGTGGCCTGCCGGTCTTTCGCAAGGGGGTAAGAGTCACCCTCTACCTTGGCAGCACCGATCGCTCGCGTGATGACGCGGCCCTGGACGCCGCAATCCTCTCACCGTACTACGTCGAGCCTCTCCATGCCACCGACGGTGTCTGGAAGCTCCTGGTCGGTACCCGGCTAGGGTACTACCTCTTCCCGTCCACGCGAACCCAGGAGTACTACCCTGCCCCCGTGTTGCCGAGCCCCCGCGGCCGCCCACCTGCGCCGCAGTTCCCCCCGATGTACTCCTGCTCCGCAGTCAGTCTGGGAGGGCCGGGCAAGGGCCTGCTCTGCGGACTGGCCGAGTACGGCTTTGTGTGCTACTACGCGCCAGGTCAAGTGCCCGAACTCGCGCGCCCGCGCTAGGCCCCGACTTCGGGCACAGGTCTCCTCCCCTGCGATGGCGAACGCCTTCCAGCACCGCCAGTCGCCCAGGAGCCCCACCATGGATACCCTCCTCGCTCTCACCGTCTGCCTGGTCCTCGCCGCCTCCCTGGCGGCCGCTGTCCCCGGCCAGTGGCCACTGCCAGGCCATGACAACCGCATGTCCGCCCGTGCCGAAGTTGGGTGCCAGATGGTCACCGCCCCTCGTGAGATCTGGTCCTATGACATGGGCACGGCACCCTTCGACTGGGCCATGACGGCCGACGTGGATGACGATGGCTTGCCGGAGATCCTCTACGGCCCCAGCCCCCTGGTCTGCGTCAAGCAGGACGGCACCGAACTGTGGCGCCTGGGTGGAGCCACCGTCTGTGCCGTCTGCGACGTGGACGGCGATGGGGAGACCGAGGTCATCACCGACGTTCCCCATGTCATAAAAGGCCGCACCGGCAGGATAGTCTGGACCCGCCAGGGCCCGGGCTCGGTGGGCTCCTACCGGGTCCACGTGGGCAAGCTCATTCCGGAGCGCCGGGGCCTGCAGATCGCGTGCGTCTCCGAGCAGTACGAGATGAACTACGCCCAGGTCTTCAGCTTCGCCGAAGGCGCCGACCAGGGCAAGCTCGAGTGGGAGCGCGAGTTCAATAAGGGGCCCGTATACGCCCACTGCACCTCCAGCGCCGGGCCCTACGACGCCGACACGATGTGCGTGGCCGCAGCCGTGCACGGTGGTCTGGTGGTGATGGACGCGCGTGATGGCTCTGACCTCTTTCGCGTCTATTGGAGCCCCCATCCCGGCACTGAGATCGTGCGCAACTATGGTTCCCTCTCCATCCGCGACCTGGATGGTGACGGCCAGTCGGAGTTTGCCATCCTCAACGACCTCATCGCGGTCCAGGTCGGCGTCTTCTCTCCAGCTCGCGGCGCCGCCGGCGTCCATGCCGACCAGAACACGCCTTGGCCAGCCCCTGATGTCGCCTATGGCGAGCTGGCCTCCTACGCCGACGGCCCCATCCTCTGGCGCCGGTACTTCCATGAGTGGTATCCGCAGAATGAGTACACGCTGCATGTGCCGCAGTCACCCATTGCCGACGTTGACGGTGACGGCCGCCAGGAGATCGTGGTGTCGCTGCACCGGGACTCCTGGCAGCTCCACGTCTATGACGCTCTCACTGGGGACGATAAGCTCATCGTGTCGGGACTGTATGTCCACTCCCTGACCGACCTCGATGGCGATGGTCTCCCCGAGATCATCGCCGCCCGGGAAGACTCCCGCACCCCCCGTGAGTTCACCGACCTGGTCATCGGCAGCGTTACCGACGGTGCCTGGCAACAGCGCTTCCAGGTCCGCAGCGTGCGCATGGACTACGACCGCCACCCGCGTTGGCTTCTGGGCCATGCCGGGCGCAACGCCGACCAGCGCCAGCCCCTCCTCGCCGGTGCCTCCCTCGTCCTCACCGAGGACACCGACAGTGACGGTCTCGCCGACCGGCTGCTGCTGGTCTCAGGCCAGCCAGGGGCGGACCTGACGTCAACCGCCGTACCCCTGCCCCCCGCCAGTGACCTGCGCCCGCTCGCCGCCACCTCAGACTGGCTCGTCGGCGCGACCCGTGACGCCCGGATGGTTCGTCTGTCGCTCGACGGACGTGAACTCGCCAACTGGACCGCCGGCAAGGCCCATGTCGCTGGGGCCGTGGCCGCCGATGTGGACGGCGACGGCCGGGTTGAGCTCGTCGTCAACCGCGCCGACCGCACTGTCCGCGCCCTCGCTGGGCCCTTCGTTGCCGGCCAGGCCCCACGGGAACTATGGTCTGTGCCAGGGTGGGGCTTCCCCGCCCCCACCTTCAACGGGCCCGCGGCCCAGTGCGCCGACGTGGACGGTGATGGCAGGTACGAGACCCTTATGGGCTGCCTCGGCGCCCGTGGTGGCCTGGGCATCAGGCTCGTGGACGCGACGGGCCAGACCCGCTGGCAGGCCGACATCCCGGGGGCCGTCGAGACACCACTCTACACCGCCCTCACCCGCGCCACCTTCGGCGACTTCAATGGCGATGGCACCCTCGACGTCTACGTCTCCGCCCGCATGGCCATGACCGGCAACGACGCCTGCCACAGCTTCGCCTTCGACGGTCGCGACGGCGCCCTCCTGTGGCACAACGACGCCTCGGACCCGGTCATCTGGCATCACACCGTGGGCCCCACTGGCGCGGCCACGGTCGCCGATGTCAATGCCGACGGCGCCGATGACGTCCTCTTCGTCACGCTCGATCTCTGCACCGCGCTCAACGGCCGCGACGGCACGTTCATCCAGACGCCAGTCATCGCCAACAATATCTGGGACCAGCAGGGCAAGAGCACCCAGTGGACCGCCTATGGCAGTCTCCTGCCGCTAGACCTCAACGGCGACGGCTCGCTGGAGATCCTGCAGTGCGCCGCGTGGGGCCAGTGGGGGGCATGGACCCTCGACCAGAAGCTGCTCTGGACCTGGGACCCTGGCCGCGACGAGCACTCCGCCCGCCACCCCGGCCTCGCCGACGTGGACGGAGACGGCAAGCTCGAGATCGGCACGGTCCACAACGGCGGCGTGTTCCGTTGCTACGATGCCGCTACCGGTGCCCTGAAGTGGGAGCTGGACACGCCCAACCTCTGGACTGACACCATCACCGCCGACGTGGACGGCGACGGTCTGCCGGAATTCCTCCTCGCGGGCAATGCCGTCACGGCCATAGAGCCTGTCAGTGAGAACGCTGGCAAGCTGCTCTGGGAGGTCCCTCTCCCCAACAGCCGCACCCCACTGATCGCCGACGTGGACGGTGACGGCTTGGGCGAGATCATCGTGACCTGCGGCGATGGCAAGCTGCGCGTACTCAAGTAGCCTGGAGAACGAGGTACATGCTTAGCCGCAGCCTCATCGCTGTCACACTGCTCCTGGCAGGTGCCGCCATGGCCGCTGCCGCACCTCCCCCTCTGCGTCTTGACCCCGACGGACCGGTGGTGGCACCCGCTGGAGTTCCGGACCTGGCCGCGTCAGTCCCCGATGCCGACCGCCTGCCGGACGCGGGCCTGGCTCTGGAGCCACCCCAGCCCTACCGCTGGGTCTTTGCCCCCGGGCAGGCCGTCACTCTCTCCGCCACGGTAGCCCCGGGCGAAGCCGGAGACCAGGTCAGCCTCACCTGCTGGGACTGGAACCTGCGCCCGGTTGGCCGCCTGCCGCTCCAAGCCGGTAGCGGAGGGGTCACCATCGCCGTGAGCGGCCGTGGCACGTACCTCGCCACTCTCGACCGGGTGCGAGACGGCGTGTGCATCGCCCGTCTGGCTCGCAGCTTTGCCATCTGCCCCGACAACCGCTCGCGTCGTGCTCTCTGGGCCCGCAATGGCTTCTGGATCGGCCAGTGCAGCTTCCCCGGCTGGCAGGCGGCACGCCTGGTTGAGGGCCATGCTGCCCATCCCGAGGGGCTCACGGAGGCCCAGTCGCGCGAGCTGGACGCCGAGCTGGTGGCCCGCATGGGCGTCCAGGTGGCGCGCATCAACCTGCCCGTCACCCGCCGCGACGACGCGGGCATGGACCTGGACTTCTCCTTTGCCGATCAGTGCGCCAAGGCCTTCGTGCGCCAGGGTCTGAAGCTCGATGTCCATCTCTTTGCCGCACAGGGCGCCGGTCGCGGGCCCGTCCTCCCTGCCTATGCTGAGGCGCCTGAGGAGTGGGCTCTGGTCTACCCGCAGCAGGAAGCGGCCTTCCGGCACTACGTCCGTGAGATGGCCCGGCGTTACGGCCGGTGGGCTCGTTTCTTTCAGGTGGGCAATGAACCCGGGAACCCTCTGCAGTGTCGATTCACAGCGCCCGAGTTCGCGGACACCGTGCGCCAGGCGGTGGACGAAGTCCATCGCCAGTTCCCGCACCTCCCGGTCACCAACGGGGGGTACTGCTCGGACAACGAGACGGTGCAGGAGATCATCGCCTCCCTGTCCGGGGTGACACAGTTCGCCTCCTACCACTACCACGCCGGGCTGTCCGGGCTCATCCCCTTCCGGCGACGCATGGTAGAGCTGCACAAAGCCGCCGGATACGCTCCTGTGCGCCTGGCCAATACCGAGATGGGCTACGCCATGCCCAGCCTCGTCGCCGAGCGGGAGAACGCCACACAGGAGCTGCAGAAGCTGCTCTACTGCTGGGCCCACGGCGACGAGGGCGTGCTTCTGTATTCCAGCCGCGAGCTCTGGTGGCCGCGGGTCTTCAGCTACGACGGCATCTCCGACTACGGCTTCGTGGACCACTTCTTCTGCCCGCGCTTCGTCTATGGGTCCATGTCGGCCCTGCTGGACCACTACGCCGGCTTTCGCTTTCAGCGCATCCTTAACGAGGACGATGACCTGCACGCCTACCTCTTTGCTGACGATGATCGCCAACTGGTCGCCGTTTTCGCGCCTCAAGGCAAGACGCGCCTGCGAGTCCGCAGCGATGCCCGCACGGCGGCCGTCCTGGATGCCATGGGCAACAGCCGGCCTGCTCGTTCCGTCCGTCGGACAACGCTGACCGCGACCGACTACCCGACCACAGTCCTGCTGGAGGGCGCCACTCGCGTGGACATCGAGAAGCTGGCGTCGCGTTCAGCGCCAGGCCTCTGACGTCTTCATCTGCCCGGAGGTCACCTCTGTGTCCCGGAAGTCTTCTCTGCCCGCCCACATCGTCACCACGCCTGTCCACCTGGTCGTGCCAGAGGGTGCGACCAGCCTCGAAGCCGAGGCCGCGCGCTTGCTTGAGGAACGCTTCAGCGCGCAGACCGGCGTGCCGGTGCAGACCGTCGCCGAAGCCCCGCCGCACGCCGCCGGCGGCTTCACAATCCTTCTCGGCCAGCCCGGCCTCGCTACTGCCCTCCAGCCCCCTGACCAGCCCGAGGGCTATGCTCTTCACACCGGCCCTGGACGGGCCGCCCTCGTCGCCAGCGAGGCCCGAGGCCTGCTATACGGGGTGGGGCGATTGCTCCGCCTCCTGGACACCCGGGACGGCCGAACTCTCCTCCCACAGGTCTCTGAGACTACCAGCCCGGCGTGCCCCGAGCGCGGCGTCTACCTCGCCACCCACTTCAACAACTGGTATGAATGCGCACCCCTGGAGGACGTCGAGCGCTACGTGGAGGACCTGGCCCTCTGGGGGATCAACACCCTATGGACCTGGTTCGACATGAACTGGCACCGCGCAGGCTTCTGGGACGACGCGGACAGCCGCGGCTCAAGGATGGTGGCCCGCTTGCGCCACCTCAACACCGTCGCTCGCCGTCTGGGCATGCGCGTGGGCCTGACCGGCATCGCCAACGAGGGCTTCAGTCACCAGCCGCCCCCCGAGCTCCGCGCCCATCCCGGCGCCCAGCGCGGCGGGTTCTACCCCTATAGCCATATCTGCCCCTCCGCTCCCGGCGGCTGGGAGATGATCCTCCACAACCGCCGCCGCATCCTGGACCTCATCGGCCCCATTGACGCCTACTGGCACTGGCCCTACGACCAGGGCGGCTGCGGCTGTACCCGGTGCGCTGACGCCGACGGGTGGACCAGGACCTTCCTCGCTCTCGGACGCGACATCGCTCGTCTCGTCCGGGAGCGCAGCCCCGGGGTTGAGTTCATCCTCTCAACCTGGTACATGAACGACGCCGAGCTCGCCGTGGTGCAGGCTGAAGCCGCGCGACCCGACCGGTGGTTTGATGGGGTTCTCCTCGAAACCGGCCGGGCCGGGCATGTCACCTTCCCCCCTGGCCTGAGGCTCTCGGTGTTTCCCGAGATCAGCATGTTTGACACCTACTTCGTGTCCTACGGCTGCAATGGGGCCAACCCCGCTCCGCGCCGGTTCGTCCCCGAGGCGGCCCGTATTGCCCGCTCCGGCCACGGCGCGGTGCTCTACTCCGAAGGCTGCTATGAGGACCTCAACAAGTGGGTATGGGCGGCCTGTCTGTGGGACCCGCAGCGCTCCGTGGACGACGTCGTTGGCGAGTATTGCCGCTACCATTTCGGCCAGGCGTCCGAGGCCCTGGCGTCCGAACTGATCCTGGGGTTGGAGGAGACCTGGGGGGTGGCCAAACTCTCGGCCTGCGACCCCGCCGAGCCGCCGCGCTTGCTGGACCAGGCCGAACGCCTCCGGCACGCCTGTTCGGGCAACTGGCGCGCCGACGTGCTCTGGCACCGCGCCCGGCTCGACGCTCTGATGAAGGCCATTGGCCCTGACCGAGAGCTCCTGGCCGAGGCCAAGCGGCTCTGGGACCAGGCAGCGTTCGCCGACGACGGCGAGGGAATCAGGCAGGAGGCCCGGGCCCTACTGGAGGCCGTGAACACCCGCCAGGCCTCAGTCCAGGCCCTGTTCACTGCCTACTGGGAGTACATGCGTGCGTTTCACCTGCAGCACTGCACGCTGGCCTTCCGGCCCGATGACTACCTCGGGGGCGCTGACCTGACAGGCCTGCGACTGGCCTGCGAGGAGGCGCTTCGCTGTGACGCCGAGGCTAACTTCCGGGAGACCCTGATTCGCGGTCTCCACCGGTGGCTCTGGCAGAGTAACCTGGGTCTGGATTTCCTGTTTCTCTAGCCTTGCCCGTGCGGCCCCCGACCGAGTGGACGAACTGCGGCCAGCAGCTCTGAGAGCCCGAAGGGCTTGGCGACCACCTGAGCGGCTCCGGCCAGGCGCATCTCTTGCTCCAAAGCGGGGTCAGGCTTGCCGGTGATCACCACGACCGGTGGACTGGACGCCGCCCGGCGTGCTGTTTGGACCACAGTCCTGCCGCTGCCTCCCGGCATCAGCATGTCGGTGACCACCAGGTCAAAGGCCTCGCTTTCAAGCAGTGATTTGGCCTCGGGCACCCCAGACACGGTCACGACCTCATAGCCCTCGCTCTGCAGTGCCTCCTCTACCGTCGCCCGTACCTCATCCTCATCCTCCACGACCAGCACCCTCCCCGGCGAAGCCATCCGTCTCGTGGGCAGAGCCGGTTCGGCCTCCGCCGTGGATTCGGTGCTCCTCTCGTGGGCCTCGAACCGAATCTCAAACACCGCTCCCTGCCCCCACTCGCTGCGCACCGAGATCGTGGCGTGATGGGCCCGCAGCAAGCCGTGAGACACGGCCAGGCCCAGGCCCGTCGCCGGCAACTCACTCGCGCCCAGCAGCCCCTTGGTGGTGAAGAAGGGCTCAAAGACCCGGGGCAGATCCTCCGGCCGGATCCCGCACCCGGTGTCACTGATCTCGACGACCACCTGTCCCCCTGCCAGAGGCTCGAACCACGTCCTCAGCGACAGAGTGCCGCCGTCCGGCATGGCATCGCAGGCGTTGAGAATCAGGTTCAGGAACACGTGCTCCATCTGACCGGGATCAATGCTGACCCGCCACCCCTCTGTCCGGTATTCCCTCTGTACTGCGATCGGGGCCGCCGCCAATCGTCGTTCGGCCAGAGACAACGCCGCTTCCAGGGGTTCCTCGATGGGAGCAGAGACGCGCTGCGGCGGTGCCGGTCGCGCGAAACTGAGCATGTCGTCACAGATCTGGGCCCCCTTCTTCGCCCCCTCTACGACGACCCGGACCAGCTCATCGTACTCGCTGGGCGTCCGCCGCAGATGGGCCAGGTCGGCGCGCAGGCGCATACTGCACAGAATGTTGTTGAACTCGTGGGCAACACCGGCCGCCAGTTGGCCGACGGCTGCCAGCCGCTGCGTGTCCTCGGCCCGCTTGCGGTCACTGTTGTCCTCGAAGATGTGCAGTCGGCCGAAGTAGTGGCCGTGGCTGTCTCTCACCTGCGTTGAGAACCAGCGCAGTGTCCGGCCGTCAGCCAGGGCCAGGTCCTGTTCTACTACCGTGCGCGGGATCTCCCCTCGCAGTCGTGCCCATAGCTCGCCAAAGGCAGCAGGGTCAGACACCTGGCGTTGCAGCGCCGCCCCGATCTCCTCCCCCGTCGGCACGCCCTCTCCTCCTGGGTCTGCGTCCATCGGCGGCAGTCCCCAAAGGTCACGGAACCTCTGGTTCGCATACAGCACACGGTCGTCACGACCATCAACGACATAGAGGGCCAGCGGCGCGTTCTCAGCGATGGAGCGCAACAGGGTGTTCTCCCCCTGCCAGTGGCTCTCGGCTTGCTTGCGCTCGGTGACATCGCGCACGAACACCACAGTAAGAGGATCTCCGCCCACCTGAACCGGCTGTGTGCCCACTTCTGCGGGGAAACAACTGCCATCCGCCCGTTGGCCCCACGCTGGCACAAAACGCCCAGTGCCCGTCGGCCCCAGGCCAAGAAAGCCCCCTTCGTCGTTACTGTCAGGTCTCACCAGCTCGACTACGGCCAGCCCGGTAAGCCGCTCGCGGCTGGAGCGGTACAGACTGCACGCGGACTGGTTGCAGTCAACAATGCGGCCATCCGCCCCGGTTACGAATATGGCATCGCCGCTTGCCTCAAAGAGCGTCCGGTAACGCTGTTCGCTGCGCTGGACTGCCTCCTGACTGGCCTTGAGAGCAGTGATATCATGAAGCACAATCAGGCGCCCCTGAAGCCGCGCCGATCGCTGCTGAAGCGGCGACACGCCAACCGCGAACCTGCGTTCCACGCCGCCCACCGTGGCCGACAGCTCCGCATGGGCATGCGGTACGAACGGCAGGGTGGGAGCCAGTTGGTTCCAGACCTGTAGCACCTCGCCGATCGGGCGCCCCACCAGGTCCTGAGAAGTCGGGCTGACTACCTCTCGGGCAGCGGGGTTCAGGTCCACGATGCGATCCTGCCAGTCCACCACGATTACGCCATCCCGCATGCCCTCCACTACGGCG
>JABLXH010000075.1 GCA_013178155.1 Armatimonadota bacterium
GGCACCAAACCCTGGGCCCTGGCTCCCAGCACCCGCAGGCCCGTGGGGAAGGGCATTCCCAGCACGAAACCCAGCGGGAACAGCATCGAGAAGGCCAGCAGGCATCGCCAGCGCAGGTCCCATCCCAGGGTAGCGGTGACCAGCGGCGGGTGAGCGAACTGCAGCATCAGACCGTAGGCCACGATGACTCCCGCCGCCATAGCCGCCACCCGTGGCGCGCTGTTCAGCGCGAAACGCTGACTGAATAGACTGCCGCTCCCACTGCCCAACAGCAGAGCAAACAGGATCACCGACAGAGTCAGCACGGGGTACCCCAGGTAAAGGATCAGCTTCTGTGCCAGGGAGACTTCCACCAGCATGAACCCTACGCCGAGCAGGCTGAAGTAGCCCACCGCCCCCACGAAACCCCTTGCAGACAACGGGCTCGTCCGTCGCTGCCAGTGCATGGCCGCCATGGAAAACAACACGGTGGCCAGGGCCGCGCCCACCAGCAGTGCCCTGTACTGACCGGGCACGCGGTAGGTGAGGTCCACCACGAAGGGCTGATCGTCACGACGTGGCTCGAGGTTCAGCGTGGGCCGGCCGAACCGCCACTGGTTCCAGGCGGCAATGAACTCGGGGGTGGTGGCGCCTTCCCGGGTGAGCCAGATGAAGGGCACGGGCTCATAGGCGCCAGGGAAATAGCCGGGGGTGAGGTTCATGGCGATAGTGCGCCGCGCCAGCCGTTCGCTCTCCGCTGGCGTAAATGGACGGCCCGAGATGACCAACAGATGCCGGTACGGCCCTGCCACGGCCTCCTGCTCCGGCACACTGCACACCGCCAGGCAGTCCAGCGCCGCCTCGCGCGTCATCCCACGCTTCTCCAGCGCCGTCAGCGCCGCCAGCATTGTGCGCAGAAGCAGCGGCGGCTCCTGGAAGACCAGAGCCACCTTGCCTTCGGGCGTGAGGTGGTCCAGATAGTCCTCGATGGCCTCGATGGTGTAGATGTACCCCTCCACCAGGGCCAGGCTGCTGGCGGCGGTCGTGGCCGTCTTGGTCAGGGCCATGTAGACCAGGTCGTAGCGGTCCGGGGAGCGACGCACGAAGCTGCGGCCCTCGTCCACGTAGATGCGTACATTGCTCAGATCGTAGACGCCCCCGTTGAAGTCCCGATAACGCGCCATGATGCGTGGAATGGAGGGGTTCAGCTCTACGCCATCAATGCGCCGGGCACCTACCGCCGCGGCGAGCAGGATGTCCAGGCCCCCGCCCGGACCGATGAGCAGCACGTCCTGGGGCCGGAACCAGTCAAAGACCGTGTAACCGATGAAGCCCCGAAGGCGGTCAGCCAGTGGCTTCAGGTCGCCCTGGAACCAGAGCATGTTTGTAGGCACTTCACCATCGGTGTAGATGAACAGGTCATCGGTGTCATGGTACTGCCCATCGCGCCCCTTGTTGGCTACTACGTCAGTCCGCGCGAAGGCGTTCCATTCGCTGTACAGGATGCGCGCACCGATGCGCTCATCGCCCAGCTCCTGGTAAAGCGGTTTGGCGTTGGGGTCAGCCCGCAACGGCAGCACCGGGAGGTCAACGTATCTCCCCTGGAGGTTGGCCGCCAGCACCAGAACCAGCACCACCACCAGCGCGGCAGACCCCAGCCGTGGCGCCAGACACCGCTCAGGCCATAGCAGAGCGACGCATGCGAGGGCGGCAATCAGCCCAGAGGCGATGGGAACGTTGGTCGCCCCCAGCGACTGCAGGCCGGCGATGACCAGGAAGCTGCCCAGGGCTGCTCCAAAGAGGTCGGCGAAGTATAGCGTGCCCCCCGCGCCGGAGTACTCGGCAAAGACTCGCGATAGAAGCATCCCCGCCGCCAGGAAGGGCAGCAGGCAGACGCTGCTAACGACCCACACGGAGGTCAACCGGGCGGCCAGCGGGGTCGCAAAGAGCAGGTAGATAGCCAGCGGGTAGAGGATTGCCAGGGCCGCTGCCCGGCAGGCCAGGTGCAGCGAAGGACGGCCGGTGCGGCGGAACCAGCCAGCGGTCAAGTAGTCCAGCAGGCCGCCGACGCCCAGACCGCAGGTCGCCAGCGAAATCGCCAGGAAGACAAAGTGGTAGCGCAGGAGAACCGAGAAGGCCCGGGACAAGGCCACCTCAAAGGCCAGGACCGAGAGCGCCGTGAGAAACACGGCGACCATGAGGCTCAGGCGCGGTTGCGGACCGGACGGTTCGGTCACGGGGTCAGTCCGCCTCGCTCAGCGGGTCTCAGCGGCCGTTGGCTCGCGGGTGTAGCGGCACTGGGGATACCCCGTGCAGGCCACGAACTTGCCCTTGCGGCCGATGCGGACGACCAGGTCCCGCCCACACTCAGGGCACTGGCTGTCCAGCTTCTTGGGTTCCGGCGGCTTGTAGCCGGCTTCGAGGGCGACCTTCATCGGCTTCGTATTCTTGCACTGGGGGAAGGCCGTGCACGCCACGAACCGGCCCTTGCTGCCGGATCGAACGGCCATCGGCGAGCCACACTGCTCGCACACGAGGCCGGGAACCACATCTCCGTTCGCCTTGGCCGGAGCCGGCTCCCCACTGTCCTCCGCCGCACGCTGCGTGCGACGCCTGGCCGCGGGCTCCTTGGCTGGCGCAACCTCCAGCTTGACGATGCTGCCGTCATCCGCCTGCTCGAGGTGCGCGATACTGCGGATATTTCGGCACTTCGGGAAGGCCGAACACCCCAGGAACTTACCCCGACGGCTGTCCCGCAGCAGCATCGGCGCCCCGCAGCGGTCACAGGCCACGTCAGTGGTGATGGCGGCGCTGACGGGGCGAGCCTCGCCATCGGCGCCAATTTTCTCCTTGTAGGCGCACTTCGGGTAGGCGCTGCAGGCGATGAAGGGACGCCCGCGGAAGCCCGCCCGCCGGACCAGCGGCGCCCCGCACCGGGGGCAGTCGCGACCCACCGGCTCGGCCTCGGTCTTGCCGCCGGTCTCGGGTATCAGGTCGCGGGTGTACTCGCACTTTGGGTAATGCTCACACCCCGCGAAGGTGCCGCGCACACTGTAGCGCACGACGAGTCGGCCCCCGCACTTCGGACAGCTCTCACCCTCCAGATACCGCGGACCGTTTTCGGTGGCGTTCCTGAGGTATTGCTGCAGGTCCTGGTAGTAGTCACGCAGGAACTGCACCCAGTCCACGTCCCCCTCCTCGATCTCGTCCAGGTCGGCCTCGACGCGGGCGGTGAACTGGATGTCCATGATATGGGGGAAGAACTGCAGCAGATAGTCATTGACCGCAAAGCCCACACCGGTGGGCACGAAGGCCCTGCTGCGCATCTGGACGTACTTGCGCTGCCGGAGGGTCTCGATGATGGCCGCATAGGTGCTGGGGCGCCCTATCCCGTTTTCCTCCAGCGCTTGCACCAGGCTGGCCTCGTTGTAGCGCGGCGGTGGTTTGGTGAAGTGCTGTTCGGGAACGACCTTCACCAGGTCCAGCGGCTGGCCCTCAACCAGGCTTGAGAGCACCTTCACTTCAGGTTCCTCTTCCTGCTCGGGCATGACGGCCAGATAGCCGGGGAAGATGAGCCGTGATCCGCTGGCACGTAGACCAAAGGGCCCGGCCGCGATCTCAACGGTCGTGCGCTCGAAACGAGCCGGCGCCATCTGGCTGCCAACAAACCGCTGCCAGATCAGCTCATACAATGCCGCCTGGTCCTCTGTCAGGTAGGCCCGCACTTCCTGGGGAGTTCGCCACACGTCTGTGGGGCGGATGGCCTCATGGGCATCCTGAGCGCCCTTGACCTGCTTGCCCCTGGCTCCAGGACCCACGTAGTTGTCGCCGTGCTGTCGGGTGATGTACTCCCGAGCCATGGCCACTGCCTGGTCAGCGACGCGCGTGGAGTCGGTGCGCATGTAGGTGATCAGGCCCACATGTTCACCGTCCGCCTCGATCCCCTCGTAGAGGTCCTGCGCCAGTTGCATGGTCTTTTTCGACGAGAACCCCAGGCTGGTGGCCGCGGCGCGCTGCAGCGTGCTGGTGATGAACGGAGGCTGGGGGTTGCGTGTCCATGGCCGGGTTTCGGTCTTCGCGACCACATAGGTCTGCTGCCTGAGTTCTTCAACCAGGGGCAGGACGGCGGCCTCGCTGCGCGGCTCCAGTTCCTCACCGTCCCGCGTGAGCACCTGGGCCGCGAAAACATCCTCGCTGCCCTCGGGGCGAAGCTTCACCTCCAGCGACCAGTACTCCTCGGGGACGAAAGCGGCGATCTCTCGTTCCCGATCGCAGATGAGTCGCAGTGCCGCCGACTGAACCCGTCCGGCGCTGAGACCCGCGCTGTTGCGGCCGCTGATCCGCTTCCACAACAGCGGGCTGATCTCATAGCCCACCAGGCGGTCGAGGATGCGACGCGCCTGCTGGGCGTTCACCCGCCGCAGGTCTATATCGCGGGGGTGCTGAAGGGCCGACTGCACGGCATCGGCCGTGATCTCGTTGAACTCGATGCGCTTGGCGTTCGGCAGGTCCAGTACATGAGCCAGGTGCCAGGCAATAGCCTCGCCCTCGCGGTCGGGGTCGGAGGCCAGATAGACCTCGTCTATGCCCGCCAGCTCCTGCTTGAGCTTGCTGATGGTCTTCTTCTTGCCCGGGATGACCACGTAGTGGGGCGCGAAGTCGCTCTCCACGTCCACGGCCAACTCGTCCTCGGGTAGGTCGCGCACGTGCCCCATGGAAGCCAGGAGCTTGTAATCTTTGCCCAGGAAACCGCCGAGAGTTCGCGTCTTGGTCGGCGACTCCACGATGATCGCTGCTTTTGCCACTATCTGCACTCACTGCCCATGATGACAGCCTCCGTGCGGAGGCCGCGGATCTCCCGGCAACTGCCGTACAACAGACCGTCACAGCCTGACATAGGCATTGCCGGGGAAACGCCGAATCAGACCCTTCATTTCCAGCAACATCAGCGCTGCCGTCACCGGCGCGGCTGCCAGGCCACTGTCGGCGACGACGGCATCCACATGCCGCGGCTGGTAGGTCAGAGCCTCCAGCACGGCTTGTTCATCCCCGGAAAGGGTTACCTCGGATCGCGGTCGCTCGGTCGGTACAGCCGCTAGCAGGATGCCCAGGCCGGCCACTACGTCCTCGGCCACTTCCACCAGCTTCGCCCCATCCTTGATCAGGCCGTGGCAACCGCGGCTTACGGGGCTGTCGATGCTGCCGGGGACCGCAAAGACCTCGCGTCCATACTCAGCCGCCAACCCGGCGGTGATCATGGCGCCGCTCTTGGCCGGCGCCTCGACGACGACCGTGCCCAGGGCCAGTCCGGCGATGATCCGATTACGGTTGGGGAAGTGCTCGCGCAGCGGCGGCACTCCGAAGGCATGTTCCGTCAGCACGGCGCCGTTGTCGGCGATACGTCGTCTGAGGTCAGCATGGTCGGCCGGATAGGTGATGTCCATTCCGGAGGCCATCACGGCCACCGTCCGTCCACCCGCCTCCAGCGCCCCTTGATGGGCCGCGGCATCTATGCCCCGCGCCATGCCGCTGACGATGGTGAAGCCGCGTCGCGCCAAGTCGCCAGCCAGCTTCCGCGCCGCCGCCAGCCCATAGGGCGTGCACTCACGGGTGCCCACAATGGCCACTGCCATCTCGTCGCGGCGGACGAGGCTCCCTTGCACAAACAACGCCGCCGGCCCATCCGGTACCTCCCGCAACAACGGCGGATAGTCGGGAGCAGTGACCGGTACCAGGGTGACCCCATGGTCTCGCATCTCCTGCCGAAGGCGGGCCAGGTCCATGGTCGCGGCCGTATCTCGCAGCCGGGTCACCGTATCCCGGGAGATCCCCTCGATAGCTGTCAGCATCCCGTCGTCGGCCGCCAGGATGTTGGCTGCCGAGCCAAAGGCCTCCACCAGTCTTCGCTGTCGCCTCGCCGGGAGGCCGCTTTGGTTGAGGATCAGCCAAGCGTCGAGGTCATCCATGGTACGGTGCGCTGGAAGCGCCGGCTACCCCCTGTGCATGAAGTCGAACGCGGAGGAGAACCCTCGTGGCTCCGGCCGGAGTCGGCCGCGGGCCTGGGATCTCCCCCGCGCACCGTATGGCGATTGGGTGCGTCAGATGACGTCCGGGTCGTCAGCGGCCGCGGCGTCCACCCCGGGCGTCACATCGGGCACAGCGATATCACCGGCTGAAACCTGTCCCCAGGTTCCGTTGCCGGCCCGGCTGCTTTCCAGTTCCTCCTCCAACTGCGCCACCTGTGCGCGCAGCTCGTTGATGGCATCAAGTTGGGCCTGCAGCTTCTCCTTGGCCTTCTGCACCTGGGCCACGGCTCGCTTGGCGATGGACCGCTGACTGGCCCACGCCGACCAGCAGGCGATCGCCATCAACAGAGCACCGACAACGAGGCCGATGAAGACCAGTGACCCCACCGGCAGCGCCTGGCTGTACTGCACTCCGCCGAACCAGCGTAAGGCTACGATGTCCTGCGGCGTCATGTTCCAGGCCAGGAACAGCGCCCCATATACCAGCAACAACAGGCCGAGCACTGCGCCGATGATGACTTTGACCATGCAACCTCCCCGCCGCTGGCTGGGCGGCGACACCGGGGGTGTCAGGGCATGCCCACCATGCCAGGGTCACCCACGCCGGGGCCCATCCCGGGGCCCATGCCAGGTCCCATTCCAGGGCCCATGCCGGGACCCATGCCCGGGCCCATTCCCGGTCCACCCGGGCCGACTGGGCCGCCAGGTCCACCGGCCCCGCCGGCGGGTGCCGGCGGCGGCAACGAGTTGTCAACGGTGAACGACATCTGCGCCCGGCTCTCGTTGCCCTTCCAGTCACGTACGGCCAGAAGCAGGTTCCGCACGCCGTTCTCCAGCGAGACGGCGGCCGGTTTGGGGTCGTAGATGTACCACAGCAGCGCGTAACGGGGGTCGAGTGTCACCGTGACAGGGGCGTCGTCCAGCTTCATGCTGATGCTCCGGGGGTCCACGCCGCAGCCAGAGTCCTGAACGACCACGGAGAAGCTGATGGGCGGAGCCCCTGGGACCTGGACAAGGTCCGCGTACCGACCCGGGAAGGTGTCGGCGCTGTCTATGACCACCCGGTAGCGGGCACTGGCATTCCCCGTGCCACGGATGTCCAGCATTGCGTCGAGGATCTCTGGGCCCGTGTTGTCGGCGGCCTGACAATCGAAGCCGTAGACCACGCGGTCATCGCCGATGATATAGGCTCCATTTTCGGCCAGAACAATGGCCGGGTCGCAGACATCCTCCCATTTCACCTGCGGCACCTGCTGCCCGCCCTGGCCCACCATGCCACCCGCGCCTCCCGGGGCGCCACCAGCCATCCCGCCCGGCTCACCTCCGGGTACACCCAGGTCCGCCGGGCCTCCGGGTCCACCAGCCGGCATCCCACCGCCCATGCCAGGCATCCCGCCGCCCATGCCCGGCATCCCGGCCTCCATACCGGGTATGCCGCCACCCATCCCCGGCATGCCGCCCGCCATCGGGCCGCCGGGCACACCACCTGGTTGGGTTAGAGATGACACCGGGGGCTGCGGCAACGTGTACTGCCAGACCAGACGGTTTTCGTTGTGGACGCCTTCTCTGATATCAAGACCCAGGATCAGCCGGGGGCCACTGCGGACGATCAGCGTGTCACCGTGGATGCTGGGCGAGGAGGTGATGGGAGCCACGGTGCCGCTTGTCGGATAGCGCCATTCGGCCTCGCCGGTCCCGGCGTTCAGGCAGTAGATGGAGCCATCGGTGCTCCCGAGATAGAGCTTGCGATCTTTGACCGCAGGACTGCCTGTCACGAGACCGAAGTCAGTGAAGGACCAGGCCAATGATCCGTTCTGGGTGTTGATGGCCACGACTCGGTCCTCGGCGGGGACGATCACCTTCTGGCGCTCGATGACCGGCGAGCCGAAGGTCACCTCGCTGCCCAGGCTCACATTCCAGAGTTGGCGGCCGTCCTTGTACCCGAGGGCATACAGGGAGCCGTTCGTCGAGGAGAAGAAGATGGTCTCGCGGTAGTAGACAGGCGCGCAGCGAATAGTGCCGCCGGCCTCGAAGGACCAAAGCACATTGCGGCTGGCCAGGTCAACGGCGTACAAGCGGCCGTCGTCGGCGCCGAAGTACAAGACGTTCTCCACGACCAGCGGCGCTGACCTTACCTTGCCCTGGGTGTTCACTGCCCACAGGCGCGCCCCATTGCGGGCATCAACCGCAACGAGCTGATTGCTGTCAATGCCCACGAACACGCGGTCGTCCACCACAGCGGGCGTCCCAAAGACCTTCGACCCCAGGCCCAGCTTCCAGCGCTGAGCGCCGGTGGCACGGTCCAGCCCAAACAGGCTGCTGCCAATGGGAGCAAACACCATGTCGCGCCCCACTGCGGGAGCGGCCACCGGCAGGTCGGCGTTGGTCTCGTCAACGGCGTTGCGCCAGCTAAGCACTGCCGGGAGCTGGAAGGCAAAGTCGGCGACGCCACTGTGCTGGACGTCGTAGCCTGCCATCTGAGCGTACTGGTCCTGGGCCAGTGCCGGCACACTTAGCAGGCAGATGGCAACAACGAACATCGGCGCTACACGCGAAAGTCGCATTGGGAGGGCCTCCTGCTATTCTCGCAGCACCCACGCCCGGATTCTGGGAACGAGCGAACATCGCGCCGGCGGTCCGCACCTCGCCAACCAGTAGCCACCTCGCCTCTGCAACCCACCAGCATGTCTTACCCCGGTTGCTCCCCGCCTACCTGAACCCACACTACCCGTGACAGCAATGAGGTCGTAGCCTGCGCCACTTGCGCCGTCGTCACCCCTGCCAGCAGCTTGGGCAGGTCCGTTCCCGGTCTGCGCGGCACCAGCACCTCAAACAGCCCCAGAAAATGGGCGACCTCGGCGTTGCGCTGGTGCCCCAGTACGTAACTGCTGGTCAGGTACGCCTTGGCGCGCTCAATCTCGGCGTCGCTCGGTGGCTCCGACCCCAGACGGTTGAACTCCGCCTGCATTGCACGGAGAACCTGTGAAGCCTGCTCAGGCGCGCAACTGGCTCTCACGGCGACCAGTCCGCAGATGTTGCTGGGCATCAGCTCCTGTGACACCGAGTAGACCCAGCCGTGGGCATCTCTTAGAGACCGGAACAGGCGCGAACCTTCCCCACCAGCCAGCACAGCGTTGAGAACAGCAACGGGCGGGAAGGCATCCGACCCGGGCCCCGGGCATGCTGCTGCTGCCAGCACGACCGCCGAGGAACCGGTCCATGGTTCATAGACAATGGTGGCCCGCTCAGTCTCCCGCCTTTCCAGCGTCGGTTCCGGCGGCACCTGTCGAGGCAGTATGCCCCCCAGGACGGTCTGTACCGTCTCTCGGCATGCCTCCCAGCTCAGAGGCCCGCTGACGGCCAGCACCGCATTGTTGGGCACCACCCGCAGCCGCCAGAAATCCTGCACCTGTCGCGGTTGCAGATTGCCGATGGCCGCAGTGCCGACTGGGGGCCAGGCGCAGGGCGTGCCATGGTACAAGTGCTCCACTGCCCGGTCGAAGGCCACCGTCTCAGCCAGCTCCCGGCGCGCCGCCACCTCTCGCAGCGCCGATGCTTGCCGAAGCCGCAGACGCTGCACGCTCACCGACGGCTCGGCAAACAGCTCCCGCGTGAAACCGAGCGCCACCTTCAACTGGTCTGACATGCCCTGAATCAGGGTCTCCATGTAGTCAGCGGTCAGTTGCTGGGTCATCATCATCCCCTGGGCAGCCACACGCTCTTCCAGGGTGCGCCCCGAGGCGTCCGTGATGTCCAGCGCTGCCAGCTGGGCCAGTTGGCGCAGACCCGCCGTCTCGCGCGTCTCAACCCGGGCGCTGGTCTTGATGAAGCAACACGTGGCGAGGGTGAGAGAGCCAGGATTCGGTCTGAAAAGGAGCACTAAGCCATTGTCCAGCACGGCCCGGTAGCGCGGTGGGCCGTCGGGAGCCGTCTGCGCCGTCGCCAATGGAGCCAGGCCGCCGCAGAAGAGCGTCACGAGGGCCCAGCTGCAGGAGCGCCGGCAAGAGCGCATCTACTGGCCCCGCAGGCGCTCCAGCGCCCTTTGGGCCGTCAACGAGTTCGGGTCAGCCTGCAGGGCGGCAGTGTAGGCCACCACGGCTTCGTGCGGCCGTCCCTCCGCCTCATACATGGCACCCAGTTGCAGGTTGATGTCGGCATCGTCCTGCAGTCCGCTGGACAGCTCGAGCGCGTCCGTGAGCACCTGCTCCGCCGCCCGGTACTCCTTCAGCCCCTCGTAGGCCATGGCGAGCTGGCGAAGCGTATCCAGATGCGAGGGGTAGCGCCCCAGGGCATCATTGAGCGCCGCGATCTCCTGTTCGTACATCCCGGCCTGGTGGTAGGTTCGGGCGATGAGATAGTACAGGTATGCTTGTTGCTGAGCCGTGTTGGCGATGGTCGCCGTGGGGATCAGGTCCAGCGCCCTCTGGAACTCACGACGCGCCCGGTGCCAAGACTCCATCTGGAAGAAGGCCAGTCCGAGGTTAGCGTACGTCTCCCAGTTCCGCGGGTCGGCCTCGATGGCTTCGGAGTAGTGCTGGATGGCCTCGGCCAGGTCCTCCCGGTAGTACATGTAGATGCGGCCGGCGGTGTTGAGAGCCGACACATTGCGCTTATCGAGACTGAGTGCCGTCTGTGCCTCTGCCATGGCGGCGTTGGCGTCTTCCTGGGCCAGCAGCACCTGCGCCATCTGGGCGTGCAGACCGGCGTTCTTGGGCTCCAGAGCCAGTGCCTGGTCAAGCAGCGTGCGGGCCTCCGCCGGTCGGTCCAGCAGCAACAGACACTGGGCGGCATTGCTCAGAGCAGTCACATTGGACGGGTCCGACTTCAGCGCCGCCTGGAACTCAGCCAAAGCCTCCTCGCAGGTGTGCGAGATCACGCCGAGATCGGCCCGGGTGACGTAGGTCTGAGCCTGAAACAGGTAGATCTCTCCGAGCACAATGTGAGCTGGTGCGAAGTTGGGGTTCACTTCCAAAGCGGCACGGCTCTCGCCCTTGGACGGCCCCTTGCACTGGGCGATGGCCTCATCGAGTACGCCCACTGCCTGCAGCAACATGCCCTCGTCCACGAACAACGAGCGTGCGTCATAGAAATAGGCGCGAGCCACCCGCGTCGTGGCCTCCGGGTCGGAGGGCGTACCTCCCTGCTCCGGATCCATCGCCTTGCGGTAGGCGTTGCGGGCCATGGTCCAGTTCCCGAGCGCCAGTTGCGACTCACCAAGAGCCAGATTGAGAGCAGGCCATAGGCGCAGTTCGGTCCCGAACTCCTCCGCCCGACCGTAGTCCTGCGCCAGCTTCTCCCGGGTCTCACCGAGCAGACGCTGTTGCTCGGGTGTCAACTGACCGCCGCTGGCCTGGGCCTGCAGCATGTCCCGTCGGCGCGCCTCGGTCCGCCACTGGTCCATTGTCTCCAGGGCCGACTTGAAGCACTCCACCGCGGTCTCATACTTGCCCAACGCGTGGTGGCAAAGGCCAAGATAGTAAGCTACCTCCACGTACCTGGGGTCCTCGGCTATGACCTTCTGCAGGGGCGCGAGCGCGTCGGCGGGCCGCTTGGCCAGATACAGAGACCGTCCGATGGCGCACAGGACCGGCAGAACATCCTTGCCTCGGCGGAAGCGTAACTCGTCCTGGTACACCTGCGCGGCCTGTTCGTAAGCTTCGGTGACCTCATAGAGCCGGCCGATCATGAGCCGGGTGCCGGGGCGCGTCGGGGCGAGGGCGAGGGACTTCTCGAAGGCTGCCAAAGCCTGCGGGTACTCCTGCAGCTTGTACCTGGCCATGCCCAGGAAGTACCACGCGGACTCCAACTGTGGGTCGGCCTGCGTGGCGGCGTCCAGGGCCTTCGCGGCGTTGCTGTATTCGCCGTCCTGATAGAGACGCACGCCGGTGGTGAAGTCATCAGATGTCTGCGCGCACACCTGAGACAGGGGCAGGCCGATCAGCAGGCACAGCACGAGGCCGAAGCAGCGGCAGCTCCTCGCCATGGGGTAACGCTCCCTTCGCCGGGGAGAAATCATCTCTGGCCGGATTATATGGTATGCCCATTGCTTTGTCAACGCAGGCCCCTGCCCGCCAGCGACCCTGGCAGTCGGGGTCTATCCCCCTCCAGAGGCTCCCGCCAGGTGTTCGCCAGCGCCTCCGCGCAGCCCTCCTTCGAATGAACTCGAGGCGGCGGGGAGGAACAACCGGGCGCTCCCAAGAATAGGTTCGCCGAGCGGTGCCGGTGCGCCGCAACGACCGCCCGGGGCGCGCTGTGATAGACCTGCATTGCCACATCCTGCCGGGCCTGGACGATGGGCCAAGGAACTGGGACGAGGCCCTGGCCATGGCCCGCCTGGCCGACGCCGACGGGGTGCAACTCATCGTGGCCACGCCGCACTGCAACCTGGACGCCACTTGCCCCTCACCGGCGCAGATCAGGGACCTGACCGCCCAGCTCAACCAACTCTTGGAGACCAACGGACTGCGTCTGCGCGTGG
This sequence comes from Armatimonadota bacterium, assembly GCA_013178155.1. Lineage (GTDB taxonomy): Bacteria > Armatimonadota > Zipacnadia > Zipacnadales > UBA11051 > JABLXH01. The sequence continues at coordinate 12,484 of JABLXH010000075.1, forward strand.
TTCCGGGCGCTGAGGCCCGGGCCACCACGGGACTCGTGGAGGCTGTCGAGGCAGGGCGCGTGCTGACCCTGGGCGACCGTGGCCGTTTCCTCCTGGTAGAGCTGCCGCCGTCGGGTCAGCCGCTGTTTGCCGCCGAGCTGTTCTTTCGCCTGCGACTGGTGGGCGTCACGCCAGTCATCGCCCATGCCGAACGCTACGACTTCTTCCGCTCGGCTCCGGGGGCCCTGCAGGAGCTGGCTGACCGCCTCTACCCCATACAGGTGAACGCCGGCAGCCTCCTGGGGCGGGAGGGATGGCGGATCCGGCGTTCGGCCCGCGATCTGGTCAGGCGTGGCCTGGCAACCATCGTCGCCAGCGACGGGCACAACGCCACGGACCGTAAGCCGGTGCTCGCTGCGGTTGAGCGGGCGCTGCGCCTGAGCCGCGAGGCCTTCGCGCAACTGGCTTTTGAGCACCCCCTGGCATTGCTCAGGCAGAAGGCGGGACCGGCGGCTACATCCGGTAGCGGGAAGAAGGCAGGCGAGGGCCGACACTAAGCTGCGAGGCCTGGCACTCGGAGTCTCCAGGGGGTACAGAGGGAATGCTGACCCACACGTCACTGATACGTCTCGGCTTGGTTCTCATGGTGATAGCAGGCCTTGGGGGGTGTGGGAAGAAGGCCGCTGAGGTGCCCACCGCTACCACCCAGGAGGCGGCAGCACCGACCGAAGCCGCCGACCGGGCCCTGGCGAAGGAGGCGGCGGGCAGCAGGGGCGATGCCGCACTCTCGCCTGCCGACCGCAAAATCATCACCACCGGTTCCATGGAACTCGAGGTGCAGGACCTGGACGCGGCTTTGGCTGCCCTGGGCCAACTGGTGCAGCGTACGGGCGGCTTCTATGCGGAGAAGAGCATCTCGCGCGTCGAGAGCTGGCGGACGGCCAATGTGACCATTCGCGTCCCGGCCGACCGCTTCGACGAGCTGCACGAGGGGGCCGTGGCGCTCGGCGAAGTCAAGCGAGACACCCAGCAGGGCGAGGATGTCACCAGGCAATGGCAAGACCTGGAGGCGCGCTTGCGTATCCGCAAGACCGAGGAGCAGAGCCTGCTGGCGCTGATGAAGCGCCAGGGGAGACTGGCCGACCTGCTGGAGGTCGAAAAGCGCCTCTGGGAGGTGCGCGAGCAGATTGAGGTGTCGGAGGGCGAACTGCGATACCTGCGCGACCGGGTCACCCTTGCCACCCTCACCGTGACACTGCGCGAACAGATTCCGGTCTCGGTGGGTCCACTCGGGGCCTGGAACCTCGGTTACCACGTCGTCAACGCACTGCAGACCCTCGGCCGCGTCATCCGTGGTCTGGTCATCGGTCTGATCTATGCGGCGCTACCGGGCGCTGTTGTGTGGGTGCCACTGCTGCTGATCATCCGCGCAATGCGGCGGCGCCGCCGGGCACGGGCGGAACGCCTCGCCGCGCCACCGCCGCCGGCCCAACCGTCAACCTAGGCTCCGGCGCTACCGTCCTCCGTCCACGGGAGACCCTCCGGGGTCTCCCGCAGTGGTTCTGTCGGGCACGAGAGGTCCCGACCCTCCCTCGGCGAACCCTTGCCGGGCAGGCTCCATTCCAGGCGAGAGGACGCCCATGCAGGACTTCACGCTGGCGCTGGTCCAGATGAACGCTCCGCTCGGGAAGGTCGAGGCGAACCTGGCAGCCCACATCGTCTGGACGCGACAGGCGGTGCTCGCCGGTGCCCAACTGGTGGCTTTCCCGGAGCTGTCAGTCACCGGACACTGGTGCGCGGGCGACGTCTGGGCTGCCTCGGAGCCGGTTCCGGACGGCCCCAGCACTGCGACACTGACCCACGTGGCGCGTGAACTGGGGGTCGTCATCGGCTTTGGCGTCGCGGAGCGCGAGGCGGGCATCGCTTACAACACTTACGTCCTGGTTGGCCCGGAGGGCTACCTCGGTAAGCAGCGGAAGCTTCACATGTCCGGTGACGAGTACTTCCACTTCCGCGGCGGCAGCGAGATCGTCGTCCTGGACATCGGCCTGTGCCAGGCGGGCGTCGGCATCTGCTATGACAACCTGTTCCCCGAGGTCTCCAGGGTTGCGGCAGTGCGCGGCGCGGAGGTGTACCTGATGCCTCATGCCTCCCGCTGTGGCAAGTGGCCCCGCGACGCGGAGAGCCAGAGCCGTCTCATCACCCAGACCAAGGCCATCTGGACCAGGGCGTACGCCGCCCGCGCCTATGACAATGGTATGTATGTGGCTGTGGTCAACCAGGCGGGCCGGGCTGGCCGCAAGCCCCTGGCCAACCATGCCGGCGGAATCCTGGTGTTCGATCCCCACGGTGACCTGATCGCGCAGTCTCAGTCCAGTCGCATCGAGGACGAGATGGTGCTTTGCCCCCTGACGTCAGAGGCCTTCGCGGCGCGGCGCCGAGCCAGTTGCTTCAACCTGCAGACGCGGCGGCCGGAGCTGTACGGTGGCTTATCCGCCCTGCGCTGAGACCACGAGGAGGATGCCTGTGGCCTGGTCCACCAGCCTGCTGCTATTCCTCGCCCTGGCGATGCCGCTGGGGGCCGCGACCGAGCTGCATGTCTCTCCCACCGGCCGAGACAGCAACACGGGCACAAGGGACAGGCCGTTGGCGACCCTTGGGCGCGCCGTAGCGGCGGCGCGTGTGACTGGCCCTGCCGGGACGAGGATCCTGCTTCAGCCCGGCACCTATGTCTTGCGCGAGCCGATCGTGCTCAGCCCCGCCGACTCCGGTCTGACCATCGAGGGCATGCCTCGCAGCAATGTTACCCTCAGCGGCGGACGGCGGGTGACGGGCTGGAAGCCATGGAGAGGCCGAATCCTGCAGGCCGATCTCAGTCGCCTGAGGCTGCCCGACCTGGACTTTCGCGAGCTGTACTACAACACCAGGCTCATGCCCTGGGCGCGAGTGCCCAACTTCGACGCCCGGCATCCGCGCACTGGCGGCTTTCTCCAGAACGAGCGCGTCGCCGAGGCGGAGACGAAGACGAAGTTCGTCTACCCTGAAGGCAGTCTGCACCCGGAGCGTTGGGCTCACCCCGAACGCGCGTGGATTATGTTCCATGACTCGCTGAACTACGAGACCCAGTACTGCCCGGTCAAGGCGATCGACACGGACCAGCGCATCATCGAGGCGGAACGCGGGGTCTATGTCCTGAGCAAGGGCAACCCCTTCTACATCTGCGGGCTGCTGGAGGAGCTGGATGCTCCTGGCGAATGGTGCGTGGACCCTGAGACACGGACTCTCTACTTCTGGCCGCCGTCCGGCGACCCCAACGGTTCGGACCAGGTCATCGTCCCTGCTCTGCCCTCGGCGTTTATGGTCAAGGGCGATACCACGGCAGGCAAGCTCGTGGAGAACGTCCGCCTGGCGTGGCTGGCCCTGCGCGACTTCCGCGGTCGGGCCATCGAGATGATCGGCGCCAGGGGCTGCACGGTCGCTGCCTGCGACCTGCGGAACGCCGCGGTCGGCGTCTATCTGGGGGACGACACCCACGCCTGCCGCGTGGTTGGCTGTGACATCACTCAGACCCAGGGCGACGGCGTCAGCATCATCGGCACGAGCATGGACCATGAGCGCGTCAGCGACCACATGGTGGACAACTGCTATATCTGGGACATCGGCTGGGGCCGCATCCACAACCGCTGCGGCGGGGTCTACATGCATCGCTGTGCCCGGGTGAAGCTGACCCACAACCATGTCCACGACACTCCCCGCTACGCCCTGGGGATGGACGTGGGCAACGACTGCGAGTTCGCCTACAACTACTGCCACCACAGTAACCTCGTGACTGCCGACACCAGCATCATCGAGGCTGCCACGGCGATGGACTGGGGGCTGCCCATCGAGGAGCAGTTGGAGCGCAACAAGGTCCAGAACGCGGGCAACTCAGTGCACCACAACCTGTTGCACGATTCCGGCGGCTGGGGCACTAACGCCGCTGGCGAACTGGAGAGCCCCTACTACTCCTGGGGTATCTACCTGGACCTGGCCTGCAGCAACTGGCGCATCCACGACAACGTGGTCTACAACACGGTGCTGGGCGGCTTCATGAGCAATGCCGGGGTCAACATCGCCGTGGAGAACAACGTTTTCGTGGACGGCCAGAAGGTCCAGGTCTACTTCAACCCCTGGGACAAGTACCCCACCGCCGGCAATCGCTGCGAGCGGAACATCATCGCCTATCAGGGCCAGGGCGCGGCACTTTACAACCTTAGCCGGTTCGAGGACAGCTTCGTCCATTTCGAACGCAACCTGGTGTGGGCCAACGGCCAGACCCCGGCGATCAACGGCCTGTCGGGCGTGAAGCGCAAGGACTCCTGGGCAGCCTGGCTGGCGCAGGGCCGGGACAAGGGGACCGTCGTGGCTGATCCGCAGTTCGTGGACCCCGGGGAGCGAGATTATCGGCTCAGACCAACGTCTCCAGCGCTCGCACTGGGCTTTCAGCCCATCGATCTGACCGGGGTGGGCAACTATGCCAGCCCCGAGCGACGCACCTGGCCGCGCCCGGAAGTCCCGGTCGTACGCGACGCCATGAGCTACGCTCCCTTGCCCGCAGGTGCCACGCAGCCCCGCCTGCGTACCTACGAAGACGTCCCGGTGGGCAGCCCTGAGACCGGCGCCCACGCTGGCAACAACGGGGCCGGGACGGCGCTTGTCACCGATGAGACCGCAGCCGGCGGCCGTCACAGCCTGAAGTTCACCGACGCCGCCGGCCTCGCGGCCAGCTTCTTCCCGTATGTCACCTACCCGCTGGAACTCGAGCAGGGCGCCCTGCGGATGAGCTTTGACCTGCGCTGGGAGCCCGGGGCGCTGATGGCCCTCGATTGGCGCGATGACCCCTGGGACTACAACATGGGGCCCAACCTGACCACGGATGCGGAGGGCATGTTGAGCGCCAACGGGCGGGAGGTAGTGCGCTTGCCGGCAGGGCAGTGGGTCCACTTCGACCTCGTCTGCGGTCTGGGGCCAGACAACACCGGAACCTATGACCTGACCGTGACCCTGCCCGGCGAGCAGCCTCGCCGCGTTGAGGGTATCGCCCACTCACCGGGCTTCACGACGCTCAACTGCATCGTGTTCATGTCGCTGGCTGAGACGCTAAGCATCTTCTACCTGGACAACCTGGCCTTCGAGCCCCGGGCTGGCAGGTAGACAACCCCGCCGGTATGCCGGCGCGACCACAGAAAGGACCGGAACGCAAATGTCGAAGCTGGGAATCGGTTTCATCGGCTGTGGAGGCATCCACAACGCCCACGCGCCACACCTGGTGAACAACGACGAAGCGTACATCGCCTGCGCCATGGATGTGAACGAAGAGGCGGCGAAGGCGCACTGTGAGAAGTACGGCACGCCATGCTGGACGACCAGTGAGGACGAGTTGCTGGCGCGCGACGATGTGCAGGCGGTGGTGGTCTGCACGCCCACCGGATACCACAGGGACACGGTGCTGAAGGCCGCGGCGGCGGGCAAGCACATCTTCTGCGAGAAGCCGATGGCCATGAACGTGGCCGACTGCGAGGCGATGGACGCGGCCTGCCGCGAAGCAGGGATCGTGCTGCAGATTGGCTTTGTGCGGCATTTCTGCAACGAGTGGCTGAAGCTGCGGGAGATCGTGCAGGACGGCATCATCGGCCGGCCGGTGGTCTGGCGGTCCGTCAGCGGCGGCTCCGGCGCTCCGACGCCGTGGTTCTTCGACAGGGCCATCGGCGGCGGGCCCTTCATTGACGGCGCCGTGCACAGCTACGACTGGGCCCGCTTCATGTTCGGCGAGGCCGTCAACGTGGTTACCGACATCCGCCGCCTGAAGCAGAACACCACCGCCTGGGATACCGGCACGGTCATCGTCAACTTCGCCAGTGGCGACCAGCAGGTGGTCATGTGGTCCTGGGGCCTGCCCGGCTTCGGATACGCCGTGAAGGCCGACAGCGCCCACGATGTGCTGGGGCCTCTGGGCTCGATCATGTTCCCCGGCGGTAACCACCTGCAGGTGAACCTGGCCGATGGTGAGCACCTGATCGAGTTTGAGGCCGACAGCGGCAGCGACTGGTTCCGCAAGCAGATGGCCCACTTCATTCAGTGCGTGAAGACCGGCGCCCAGCCCATCGCCGGGGCGAGGGAAGGCATCGAGGCGACCCGCATCGCCGCCGCTGCCCTGAGCGTCGGCGACCGGCCCGCGATCGTCGAGCTGTAGTCCTGCCGTCAGGAAGTCCATTGTACGGAGGGACCGGTGCAGGCCGGTCCCTCCGCCCTCCCTGGCTACTCAGCCGACTTCGCGCAGCGGAAGCCCAGGTAGGCGTGGGCGAACTCTGGCTCGGGCCGGAAGCGATACGTGGCCGTGGCGATGTACGGCTCGCCGACCCAACTGCCGCCGCGGGCCACGCGCCGACCGGGCGCGCCGGGATCCTCGCGACCATCCCGGGCGTCATAGGGGTAAGACAGGAAAAGGCTGCTGGTCCATTCCCAGGCGTTGCCAGCCATGTCCAGAGCCCCGTAGGGTGAGGCCCCGGCGGGTTTGGTCCCTACGGGGTGCATCTCGTCCTGACCCAGCCAGAAGCGGCCGGGATCGAAGTCGTTGCCCCAGGGGAACTTGCGCCCATCGGTGCCTCGTGCGGCCTTCTCCCATTCGGCCTCGGTGGGCAGACGTTTGCCCGCCCACTGCGCGTAAGCCATCGCTCCGTACCAGGTCACACACACCATCGGGTGCTGCTCGCGTCCGGCCTTGGGCCGCCACTGACCGTCATGTCGCTCCAGCGGCAGGTAGGGGCTCTCCCAGATCAGTGGGTGGCCCTGTCCGTCTACCAGGCTGTCCGTCGTGTTGAGAAACACCGCGTACTGGGCTGTGGTGACCTCGCACTTGTCGAGGTAGAAGGCAGGGAGGTCCACCTGATGGGCCGGTGCCTCCGCCCGATCCTCGTCTATGCCTCTGCCCTCCCCGCCCATGGTGAAGGGGCCAGCCGGCACGAGCACCATCTCCGCGCCGTCGTCAGCGTGCAGAGCGACAGTCCACAGACCCATGGACATGGCGGCTACCCCCAGAAGGTATCTTCTCATCGCGCTCTCCTAGGGTATGAGTTCCATTCGTCCGGCCTTCTCCACTTCCCACGTGCATCCCAGCGTTGAGTACCACTCCACCCACTGGTCGTCAGCCGTCTTGCGCACGCTGAAGTTAGCCTGAAGCTTGCGCTGCCTTGCGGGCGCGATGCCAGCGGAAGCCCATGGGAGGCGGAACTCACAGGTCCAGCGCTTGCCGTCGACGATCTTTGCCGCATACTGCACGCCCGCGGCCGCGCGTCTGGCCGCCTCGGGCGATGCACCCGCCTCCTCACTGCTGACCCATTGGCCCGAGGGGAACCCGCGCCAGACCAGGATAGGCGCGGCCGGGTCCCCGTCTACCCGCAGCGCTACCTCCACAGCATCGTCCTGGCCCCACTGGTTGCCCGGGCGGATCGGGAACTTGGGGTTGACCGCGTTATCGAAGGCGACGTAGAGCGCCTCGTCGTCCCAGGTGACCCAGACCAGACTGCGCGGGGTTATCTTCTCGCCACCGAACCCCTGCTCCAGGACCAGTCCCTTTGCCGGTTCCAGGCCACCCCACTCGGCCGGGTCCAGACTGCCGTCTACCGTCACCGCTGCAACCCGCCGTGTCACACGTGCCGTGGGCTGTGGCGGGCGCTGAACCGCCGGGGCGGTGGGCGGTGTCTCCATCTCTCGCACCACACTGTGCACCGGCCAGGAGGCCCGGGCAGGCGACTGGTAGAGCCCTATCTTGCCCAGCGGCAAGGGCTTGAAGCCCAGCTTCAGGGCGGGCGAGTCCGGGCGCAGGTTGAAGTTGAGGTTGGCAGCGTCCACGAAATGCGGGTCTTCGCCCACCAGGTTGTCTATGAAGGTGATCAGCGGCTTGGCGCTGGCCTCGAAGTCGCCCCAGCGTCCTCCGACGCAGATGTTGCGGGCAATGACGTTCCCCACCGGGGCCATGGGGTTCTCGTCCAGCGTGTTCACCAGTTGGGGATACCTTCGCGCCCACAGTTCGCCCTTGTAGGGCAGTGCCTCCAGCTTGTCCTTCAGGCCCTGAAAGCCACCGGCCGCCCATCCCAGACCTCTGGCGTCCACATGGGTCGCCGGCTCGCAGTCCACGAAGATGTTGTTCTCGATGGTGCAGTACCGCCCGCCGCCAATCATCGCCGCACGGGTGACCTTGTAGAACAGGTTGCCATACATCTGCGTGCCGCTGAACTGGTCGTCCAGGTACATGCCCACGCAGCCCTTGCCTTCGCGTCCGTTGATGTGGTGCAGGTAGTTGTGGCGCAGCACCGTACCCCACATGCTCCAGTCGCGGCCGGTGTAGATGGCGCCGGCGTCATTGGACTCGTAGCAGACGCTGTGGATCTCGTTGTACTCGATGAGGTGGTCATTACCGCCAAAGCCCATGGCCATGTGCGGGGCGTTGTCGATGAGGTTGTTGCGGGCAACGCAACCTACGCCGTTGAGGGTGATGCCGGGGTTGTAGACCCGGTTCCAGCGGGCGTAGTGGTGGACGTGGTTGTTGTCGGCGTAGTTGCCACAGGGCGTCAGGCTGGGCCGATCGCCGCCGGAAAGATGGATGCCGCCGGCAGCCTGGTTGTAGACATCGCAGCCGATGACGCCGTTGTCCGTGCCCCCGGAGATGTTCACGGCCGAGGCGCCCGTGTTGCGAATCACGCACCCAACGACCTTGTTGCGCGTGCCACCGCTCATGGTCAAAGCCGTGCCCCGACAGGCCTCAAGGATGAAGCCCTGGATCACTACATGGGACACGTTTTCCATGGTGATCAGCGTGGGGATGACCGAGACCAGGCACTTTCCCTGGCTCAGGGGTGCGGGCGGGTAGAAGTAAAGCGTCCCGGTCTCATGGTCCAGGTACCACTCCCCCGGCGCGTCCAGCTCCGCCAGTGCGTTGATGGCGTACCACCAGGCCCCGTTGCGGTAGCCATAGCCGTGGTAAGGAGGTTTGAGGCTGATGACGCGCTTCTCGGTGTCAATGGCCTCCACTTGCTGGTACTGCTCCGCCCAGTCCCAGAACCAGTAGCCATGCAGCCACAGGTCCTTTTCGCCCAACCAGCGAGCCGGGCGGTCACCGTCATACGTGAATCGGCCGATCTTGTCGCCGGGAATGCCGTGGATCTTGTGAGGCGCGCCGCCCACCACTTCCACGATCTTGGCGAAACCCTCGTTAGGCCAACGCGCAGGCTGCATCGGCTCGTCGCGAAAGAACAGCTCCAGCCGACGCCCGGCGTTCACCACATCCCCGAAGTCGGTGATGCCGATGGCTCTCAGGTCGGCCTGGTAGACCTTGCCACGCACCGCAGGATCGAGGCGCTGAACAGCTTCAGGGTCGCTAACGGGCTGGAAGTTGGTGACTTCCCGCCCGCCGACCAGGCGCACTTCCGCGCCGGGGGCGGCCCGATAGGTCACCGGAGCGCCCGCTGTCCCTGAATCCTCCGCAGTCAGAGTGAAGGCCTGGTCGAACTCATGGACCCCGCCCGCCACTTCCACGACGACGCCCCCTGGCGGCAGCTTGTCCGCCTGGCGAAGCGCCCGGATCTCATCACGAGCGCGTTCGAGGGTGGCGAAGGGCGCCCGGACGGTCCCGGCGGCCTGGTCGCTCCCCTGGGCGCTGACATGCAGGACTAGCCCGGCTTGCGCAGTGGTCATGGCGAGCACCCCCAGGAATGCGGCGAGGATGAGCGAGGCAGTGCGTGGGCGGCTCATGGCTGAAGCCTCCAGTCGGTCGGCACGGATGAGTGACAGTTCCCTGGCGCCCGCATGAGACCTGCTGCCTGGTCCGGGCGCAGCTCTGCCAGCAGCAGTGCCCTGCCCCGCGCATAGCCGGGATTCCCCTGCCCACGGTTGCTCTCGCCGCAGCCGTCCCACCATACCGACAGGCGGGGGCTGTCACGGCGGCAGATGGGCTGGGTTGAGGGCACACGGTCGAAGATGCGCAGGAGCAGCTCACGACCAGGGAGGGTCGCGCCGTAGGTCAGGTCCAGAAGCTGCAGCAGGTCCAGGTCACGCTTCTCGTTTGATAGCCCACCGGACCCGGCCACGTTCACGCAGGCGTTGAGCCCCGGCACCCGCTGGGGGCAGGGGGCGCAGATCATCCAGTCAGCACCCGGCACCAGCTTCACGGGCACCCGTGGGTTGCGCCGGACGATGCGGATGAACTCGACGATGTTGTCCGCGGCCAGCGGCTCCGGGGCACCGTCGGCGGCCCCGTAGTTGCACACCGCGCACATGATGACATGCGGGCGGATGCGTAGCTCCTTCTCGCGCTCCATCTCCGCCACGGAGGCCTGCTTTTCACGGGCGCACTCAGCCGCGTCGCGTGGCGGGATGAGGCCCTCGATGCCCCGCTGTATGCCCTTCTCGTAGCAGCCGGAGGCGGCCCGCTCGCAGCCCGGCCAGGCGGCGGTGGCCGCGTCGTAGCCGCAGATCCCCTTCACGGTCGGGACCGCCGCCAGAACGCGGTACAGCAGCGTCCGCGCCGGCAGGATCGCTCCCGGCGGCAGGTCCAGGCAGTACAACACATCCAGGTCGCGTTTGCGGTTGTACTCGGCGCCCTCGGGCGTGTCCTCGTCCCGGCCCGGGTGCTGATAGGCGTAGACGTCTTCAGCCTGGCACCGCAGCGCCAGTGGCCGGTCGGGACAGTCCTGGATGGCCTGGCGCAGGGCCGCGACGGGTTCGCGTAGCGGCTCCGGAAGCTCGCCGCCCAGTGAGCAGAACAGACACAGCAAGCGGTAGGGGCGCACAACGAGGGGCTCAGTCAAGGCAGTCACTCCCGTCTGAGTGAAACGGGTCCGGCGCCGGGCCCCTTCGCCGCCTCTGCGCGGCCCACCTACCCTCGCCAGAAGCGCAGGAGAGGCACCAACGCCCGGCGAACCTGACCCCACAAAAGGTGAAGGAGTTGCTGCTCCGTGTCTTCATCCCGACCCAGACCCGATGACCAGCCCTTTGAGCTGGTCCCGCATACCCGCACCCGTCAGGCCATCGGCGAACGCACGCGGCAAAGCGTAACCGAGCAGCCGCAGTTCCGCGTCCACAAGCTGGCTGACGCCACGGCGCTTATCGCTGCACGACAGGCGCTGAAGGCGCGCAGCCCGGAGGTCATGCCCACCTTCAACGATTTCCTCATCAAGCTGGTGGCCGACCTCCTGCCGACGCACCGGCGATTCAATGCCTGGTGGTCGCCCGAGGGCCTGAAGCTCCTGCAGAACGTCAACATTGGCTTTGCGACCGCGACCGACCAGGGCGTGATGCTGCCGACGGTGCTGAACGCCGACCGGAAAGACCTGCTGACCATCGCCGCCGAGACCGCGAGCATGGTTGAGGCGGCACGAAACGGCAAGCTGCGGGCCACATTGCAGATGGGCGCCGGGTTCACCATCAGCAACATCGGCCCGGTGGGCATTGACGCCTTCGATGCCATCATCAGCCCACCCCAGACTGGCATTCTGGCCATCGGCTCCATCATGCCCCGGCCCGTGGTCGAGGGCGATCAGGTCGTGGTGCGGCAGACCCTGTGGCTCAGCCTCACCTGCGACCACCGCTCAGTGGACGGGGCGGACGGCGCCGCCTTCCTGCGAGACCTGGCGGTCGCCATAGCGGGCGCCGGGAGCCTCGTGAGCTGACCCGACATAGCTGCGGGTGCCACTGCCAGCCCTGTCGGCAATGCGGGGGGACCGGAAGCCTGGCCGTGGCACCCCACATGGAGTGAGGCGACATGCCCGATCCCCTCATCCGCCCGGCGACCGAGGCTGACATCCCAGCGGTCCGCGAGATCGCCGAGCTGGCCTGGACGCCCATCTACCATGAGTTCCGGCGGCGCCTGGGTGACGAGCTGTTCGACCTCACCCGCCCCCGCGGGGTCAAGGCCAAGCCCGACGAAGTGGAGCGCCTCTTCCGTGAGCACCCGGACTGCATGCTGGTGACCGAACTGGAGGGGCGAGTGGTGGCCTTTGCTACCTTCTTCGTGGTGGACCGCGCGGCGGGCATCGGCGAGATCGGCAACAACGCCGTCCACCCGGACTTCCAGGGCCGCGGCCTGGGCCGGGCGCAGTACGAACGCATCTTCGAGGAGCTGCGCCGGCTGGGCTGTCACTATGTCCGGGTCAGTACGGGGCTTGACGACTCCCACGCCCCCGCGCGACGTGCCTATGAGGCGGTAGGCTTTGACCGCGAGTTGCCGACGATCACCTATTACCGCGAGTTGTAGGAGCGCATCGGAGACCCCCGTGCCCCAGGCGAAGCCAACCTTCACCCTCTGGCAGCTTTCGAACCAGACACCAACCCAGATGATGTCCTATGTCATCCGCACGGTGGAGGGCCAGGTCATCGTCATTGATGGCGGCAACGCTGGCGACGGCCCGTACCTGGCTGACTTTCTGACCGGGCTTGGCGGCGAAGTCACTGCCTGGTTCATCACCCACCCGCACAGCGACCACACCCACGCGCTGCTGGCGATCCTGCGCGCCCCCAGTGAACTCGCCATCGGCCCCATCTATGCCTCGACGCCCGACCCCGCCTGGATCGCAGCACACGCGACACCGCTGGAGCAGCGAGACTATGCCGACTTCTACGAAGGCCTGAGCGCGGCAGGGCTGAGCACCACCGAGTTGGCGTTGGGGCAGGAGTTGACCTTCGACGGCGTGCGGATGGAGGTGCTTGGGGTTCGCAACCCGGAGCTGACGGCCAACCCCATCAACGACCAGAGCCTCATCCTGCGGGTCTTGGATGCCTGCAAGTCGGTGCTATTCACCGGCGACCTGGGTGAGGAGGGCGGGGCCAAGGCCCTGGCCGGGCCGTATGCCGACCGCCTGCGAGCCGTCTATGTCCAGATGGCCCACCACGGCCAGAATGGGGTCAGCGAGGCCTTCTACCGCCAGGTCGGCGCGACCCGGTGCCTGTGGCCGACTCCCGACTGGCTCTGGCACAACGACAGCGGTGACGGACCTGGTTCGGGCCCTTGGGCGACGCTGGAGGTGCGGGAATGGATGGCTCGCCTGCCCATCGAGCGGCACTACCTGGGCTTCGAGGGCCTGCAGCAGGTGGACTGACGGGTCAG
>JABLXH010000076.1 GCA_013178155.1 Armatimonadota bacterium
CTCGTTCCTCATCATGGTCCCAGGCCATGATCAGTTCCGCGTCGCCGAAGTCTTTGATAAGGCTGGCATAGGTCTGCACATGCCCATGCGCCCAACCGAGTACGCCAATGCCCAACTTTGCCATGATGGCCCTCCGTAAGCCGTATCGTCACTGCCTACAGTGATTCCAGTATCCCGCCGATGAACTCTCGCGTGCGCCGGGCGCGGTCGTTGATGTCGTCCAGCTCCGATCCGCCGACACACTCCACATACAGTGGCCCGTTGAAGCCGCCCTCGATGAGCTGCCCCAGGACCGAGCGGAAGTCCACCAGGCCCTCGCCCGGGAGCAAGTGCACGTCGGGCTTGCCGTCCACGACAACGCAGTCCTTGACCATGCAGGTGGCGACGCGCCCCAACACATCCACCACATCCGTCTCGGGGCGCCGCTCGCCCCTGGTGTAGTAGATGATGTTGCCGGGGTCATAGCACAGAGTGAAGTTCGGATGTCCTACCGCCTCCAGCGTCTCGACCATCATCCTTCCGGTCAGGCCGATACCGCCATGGGGCTTCATGTTCAGCACCACGCCCTTCTCCTGGGCGTAGGGCGCGCACTGCCGCATGATCTCGCGGAAGGCTTCGTAGGTGGTGGGGTCCTCGGTGCCGCAGTTCATGAGCCACTTCGCACCCAGGGCCGCGCAGGCGTCCACCAGACGGCAGTGGTCAGCGACGGCCTCGTCCACACCGAGGTCCAGCCGCACACCGCAAAGTAGCAGCGTGGGCTTGACCCCGGCGGTCAGCGCCGTGTCGCGGACGGCAGCGGCCTCCTCGGCACTGGTCTCTGACGTCACCGGGATCGCCCCAGCGTGGGAGAAGACCGCCACCTCGCGGTATCCGGCAGCAGCGATATGGGCACAGGCCTCGGCAAAGGTGCACTGGCTCCAGGGGCGTGTCGTTGCGCCAAGCACAGTTTCCATGGGAAGCTCCTCGACTGGCTGCGAAGGCCAGGGAATCACGGCCGGCCGGTGAACAGCCGCTAGCGTGGACGCCAGTTCCCCGGGCGTTCTGACAATCCCTGCCGGTCCCGGAAGGGCATTCGCGATAGCTGAGGAAGAAGAGTGCGCAAACCGCCGACAGGAGGGCCTGACGATGTCGCACCCGGAGGTCTCGTTCTGGGCCATGGCGCTCACCAGCCTGGCGATGGCCTTGTCCGTCATACCGGTCGCAGGGCAGACTGACGGGGCCCGGGAACGCGAGCGGGCCATCGTGGCTCGCTCCCTGGTAAGCCAGGGTGATACCGCACGGGTCCAGAGGGTGCTGGCCAAGGGCCGCCGAGGCGAACCAGTGACCATCGGCGTCATCGGCGGCTCCATCACCCAGGGCGCGTCTGCCAGCTCCCCGGAGAACACCTACGGCAGTCGCATCGCCCAGTGGTGGCGCCGCATGTTCCCCAACTCGGAGGTCACCTTTGTCAACGCCGGCATCGGGGCTACCGGCTCCAACTACGGTGCTCTGCGCGCCCAGCGAGACCTGCTCAGTAAGAGCCCCGACCTGGTAGTCGTCGAGTACGCCGTAAATGACCCGAACACCGAGCAGGCCGCGGAGACCTACGAGGGTCTGCTGCGCCAGATCCTCAAGCAGCCGCAACAGCCCGCGATAGTGCTCATCTTCACCATGGCCCAGGGCGGCGGCAACGCCCAGGAGTGGCAGAGCAAGGTCGGGGCCCACTACGGGCTGCCCATGGTCAGCTTCCGCGACGCGCTCTGGCCGGAGATCGAGGCCGGAAGCATGCAGTGGGAAGACGTGGAGGCCGACACGGTCCACCCTAACGACCGCGGCCATGCCTACATGGCGCTGTTCATCACGACGCTCCTGGGCCGGGTGCTGGCTGAGATGGGGCCCGATGAGGAGCTGCCGGCCCCTGGCCCCGTGCCAGAGCCGCTCCTGAGCGACCTCTTCGAGCGCGTTGCCCTCTATGAAGCACGCGACCTCGTGCCCTTGCGCAACGAGGGCTGGACGCTCGACGACAGTAACGTCTGGACCGCGGCCTGGGTCGCCAACCAGCCCGGCAGCACCATAGAGTTCGAGCTAGAGGGCCAGGTGATTGTCTTCATGGAGTACCACGTGCGAGGGCCCATGGGCATTGCCGCGGTGCAGGTGGACGAGCTTCCGCCCGTTACCGTGGATGCCTGGTTTGACCAGACCTGGGGTGGCTTCCGGCTGACACGCGAGTTGGCACGTGGCCTGACGCCCGGCAAGCATCGGGTGCGCGTTGAGGTCCTCGCTGAGCGAAACGCCCAGAGCGAGGGCCACGAGTTCCGGATCATGGGGATCGGGGCGGCTGGTCTGCTCTAACGCCGGAGTCGGTAGACATGGCGCTCGTAGACACCGAAGCTGTCGCTCCAGGCGTTTCCGGCCACCGGCAGCACTCGGTCCTCGAAGATGACCTCGGCCCGGCGGGACCCATCCGAGACCCGTAGCTCGGCCTCACACGGCTCCGGTCGCGTGTTGGTGGCGAGCACCCAGGTCGCGCCCTGGTACCGGAAGCTGGCCGTCAGTACCCCCGGTGTCGCGCAGCGCACCGACGGGGCGCGGTCCAGGCTACCCAGTACCGGCTCCAGAGCCTTCAGCTCCACGCACAGCGACCGCATCTCCGCCCAGTGCTCCTTCGTGCGCGGGAACTGGGCGAAGTAG
The DNA here is from genome assembly GCA_013178155.1 of Armatimonadota bacterium. GTDB lineage: Bacteria > Armatimonadota > Zipacnadia > Zipacnadales > UBA11051 > JABLXH01. The sequence goes on from JABLXH010000076.1 coordinate 2,671, forward strand.
TAGATGCCCCGCGCCCCCTCGATGAGTGAGCCGTAGACCATGCAGGACAGCTCCCTCGGCGTCGGCTCGCGGTCCATCCAGTAGGCGTAGCCGGTCCCCTGCAACCACATCCACACCGGTTTGCGCTCCCGCGAAGCCCCCTCCGCCATCACAGCGACGCCCTGGATGGCGGCCGATGGCGTGCTATGCGGTATCGGGTAGATGTCGGTGGAGTAGATGTCCCCCATGTGCTCGGTCAGCTTGCTGGCCAGGTAGTTGATGAGGGCCGGGTGGTTCGGGTCCAGCTCGTGCGCTAGCGCCAGCTTCTCGTTGGCGATGGCAAAGCCCTCGCCGCTCGGTTCATCGTAGACGTACCAGCAGAGCAGGGCCGGGTGGTCGCGGAGCGTCTCGATGTGCTGCCGGAACAGGTCCATGGGCAGACCGCTGTTGAGCCAGGGGATAATCCTCATACCGAGCTGAGCGCAGCGGTCGAAATAGCTCTTGAGCGTGTCTGTCGAGACGCCGGGGCGGATCTCGATGCAGACATCCGGAAAGCCCGCGGCGGCAACCAGGTCGAGCACTTTCAGGTCGGAGACGAACTCCAGGCCCAGGGAGTGCATCAAGTACGGCTGTCCGCCGACCAGGAAGCGACCGTGCTCATCTATGCTCACCGGCGCAGCCGTAAGCGGCCCCCGCGTCACGCGTCCTGCTGCGACCGCCGGGATGCGCCGCGGTGGGGACCAGTCCACCGCTGCCTCGCGCGCGATGAGCGCCCCCTCATCCGTGTGGGGGTGATACTCCTCGGTGTCCGCGCCGGCCCGCTGGACCTGTACCGCGTCCACCCACAGGGTCCCACTCTCCTGCGGGGCGATGACCACCGAGTGGTTCTCACCGGGGGGAATGCCCCCCAGCACGATGCGTTGCCACTCCTTCCCTACCTTGGCCGTTACCTCGCGCTCCGCGCAGGTCATCGTCACGGGCAGGCCGTCACGGTCGGACCGCAACCAGGCGGAAAGGGTGTAGGCCTCAGCACGGGCCGCGGGCAGAGTGAACCAGGCTGAGACGGCGTTCAGCCGGGGAAAGCCGGAGGGGTTCAGCAGCCGCAGACTGGCCTGGCCGTGCCGCGCCACCGCGCGGTCCAGGCTGAAATGCCGCCGCCACAGGTCCATGTCAGCGACCCACGGCAGGTTGCCCACGCCCCAGTGGCCGCTGCCCCAGGCAATCGGTAGGGGCCCGGGGGCCTCGAAGCTGCCGTTGCGCAGGAAGTTGCGGTTTGGGTCACCGGCAACGGCGCGGAAGTTCCGCATGCGGAAGACCACATGCCCCGGCCCGTTGCCCCACAGGGAGAAGCGAAAGCGGCTGATGCTGCCCCAGCCCGCTGGTTGCCCCTCGACCCCGAACTCGTCGAAGTGGAACGTGCGCTGCGTCCAGGTGTCGGGGGCGCCTCCCCACCAGAAGCGCGGGTACCAGCCTTCGCCGCTGCCGAAGTAGATGCCCAGGTTCTGAGCCACGCCGGCGTTGTCAGCCCGTACCTCGAGGCTGACCGCATCGGAAGCCGACAGGTCCAGGGACCCGACCCAGTCCCAGCACAGCCGGTCTCCGGAAGCCTTGAGGTCCCCTTCCATCACGATACACGGGGCACCATCCTCGTCACGCTCAACGCGCACGGGAGGACTGCCGTACTGAGGCTCCCAGGCTTCGCGGGCGGCCTCAGTGGTCGGGTAGGAAAAGATGTCGGGGGTCTGGGCCAGCACGGCGGTGGCGAGACAGAGCGCAGACAGACAGAGAGCGACGCGGTCCATGGCGGTCTCCTGGTGCGGGGGTCCGGGGCAAAGGGGCGCCAAAGGTCGGCGCGGGTGCCGATACCCTCACTGGCCCGCCGCCAGCATCCCCGGGCGTAGCATCCACACCGTCACTCTACCAGTTTCGTCGCCCGCCGCCAAGAGCTCGCCGCGTGCTGAGAGAGCCAACGTCTTGATAGTACGCATGTTGACGTCGCAGACGGTGCTGACACGCTGGCGATTCAGGTCCACGGCCCCCACGATGCCCTGCCCAGCGCGCCCACTCCCGAAGAGCACGTAGCGACTGTCAGTGCCGAAGGTGAAGATCGGCTGGTCGCCGACCTGCGCAGCCCAGTACAGGTCCCACTGCAGTTGGCGAGCCTGCAGGTCCCACACCCGCAGCACGCCGTCCCATGAAGTCGCCGCCAGACGACTGCCATCCGGCGCGAACTCCACCCAGTAGTTGCCGCTGTCGCTTTCCCGGTACTCGGCGGTCGGGGCAAGCGACGGCAGCGCCCAGACCTTGACCGCCCCGCTCTCTCCCACGGTGGCAAGCTGCTTGTCATCGGCGCTGAAGTCTAGGTCGGTCACGGCGCACCCCGGCTCCCCGACACGCTGACGGTTCAGTCCCGTTCCCGTCGCGGTGTCCCAAAGCGTGACCACCCCGTCGGACGAGCCCGCGGCCATCATGTCGCCGTCCGCCGTGAAGTCCACAACGGTCACGGCCGGGAGGCCCCCGAACACCGACTGGCCGGACGGCAAGCGCACGGGGACCTCCGTCTCAACCGACATGCGGAGCCCAAGCCCTGCGTCCCCGTCACCAGCCACCATGGTCAACCGGCCGGAGTAGAAATGCACATAGCCTCCCAGAAGCCATATCCCCTCATTGAGCGTGATCGCTGGCGGTGTGTCGCCCTGGGAGCCATTGGCCACGATCAGGTGTGTATTGGACCAGCACGGGTCATGGACGACGGCCAACTCGTAGGTGCTTGACGGCGCGAAGACCGCCCCGGTGTAGCCGGGCCAGCCCCCCTCCTCCTTGGGCCCTTACAGAGCCCAGTTGCCCTTGCTCCATGTTTCCCGGGCCATGGGGCTCCACGGCCAGAGGATCTCCCCGAGGCTCGTCTTGAGTGTCTCGGGATAGCTCCAGGACCACACGGGCCCATCGTCGGTCGTCTGCGTCAGGTCAAGGACCGATACCTCGTCCGCTGCTGTGCTCACGGCCAGATAGACAGCATCAGGAGAGAAAGAGAGGTGCCGGACCTGACCAAAGCCGTGGTAGACGCGCCAGGGCGCCTGCAGGGGACCCGCCGGCAGCGTGGCTCCTTCCGCCGGCCCTGCCGGGTGATTCTGTGCTTGGGGCTGGGCAAGAACCAGAGCGGGGGTGGACAACAGGGAGGCCAAGCAGCAGACAACCGCGAGAGCAACGGCATACCGAGGGAATCCCCTGGGCATCGCGACCACACCCCTTCACTGCACCAGGACCGTGTGGACGACCGCGGCAACCGCATCCCAACAGTTGTCACTACAAGAGATAGTATAATCGGCACCGCTTCGCGAGTCTAGAAGGCTCTGCCACTTCGGTCTCGGACGGACAAACGGTCAGCCGTCCGCCAGATGCTGTCGCATCGCTTGCGACCACGGGTGTGTGGGACGCAGAGTCGCTGTCTGCCGGAAGATGCGTCTCGTCACCTCAGGGTCGCCCAGCCGCTCATAGGCCAGGCCCGCGGCATACAGCGCGTCCATGGCGGCTCCCGGACCCATCAGGTCACCGCGTGACTGCCGCAGCGCCTCCCGTGCTCCACTGTCATCGCCCTTGATCGCCAGCACGTACGCCAGCTTCGGCAGGGAGGCGTACCCCCCAGCCAGCGCCCGGCGCAGGTACCCTTCGGCCCGGCCAACCTGACCGTCCAGGGCACACACAAGCCCCGCTGTGTCCAGCACCGCGGGGTCGTCCGGGCTTAGCGCCAAGGCTGCCTCGGCGGCGGCCAGTGCCTCGGCAAGCTCATCCGAGTACGCGTGGAGATAGGCCCGGTTGTTGTAGGCCACGGCCTTCCACTGGTCGCCCGGCGCCAGTTCGAGCGCCAGGGCACTTTCCTCCAGTGCCGCGTCCAACTCCCCCAACTCACCAAGCATGATCGCCAGGTTCTGGTGCCAGTAGAAGCCCCGAGGTTCGAGGTGGACCGCTCTGCGGGTTGCCGCCACCCCTTCATCATACCGCCCAAGGTCCCAAAGCGCCCATGCCTGCATACCATGAGCCCGCGCGAACCCTTCGCAGAGTTCGGCCGCGCGGCGGAAACGAGCCTCGGCTGCGGCGGCATCTCCGCTTGCGTAGTCCACCACGCCCATAGCATAGTGCGCCCGCGCGTTGCCAGGGTCCAGGGCCATGGCACGCTCGGCTGCTTCCCGCGCCAGGGCTGGCCGACCACCCGCCGGGGTGGCCGCATAGACCACCGCCGCCACCGCCCAGGCGTCGGCCCTGTCCGGGGCGATCCGGAGCGCCAGGCGGGCGCTCGCCTCGGCGTCGGCAGCTTTCCCGAAGTCCGTCTGGCGGATGGCCCTGTCCCAGAGGATGTCAAGCCGCTCGGCCGTGGTCAGGGCTCCGTGTCCATGGCCCGCAGCGGCAACGGCAAACACCAGAGCAAACAGACAACGACCGCATGAGCTGTCGGCCATCGCGAACCCTCCCCTCAGGCATAGTACCGGTCTAGACGTCGAGTCGGTACAGCTCGACCGGGTTGTCCCAGAGCCAGGCATGGGCGACCCGTAGGGCCTGGTCCTCGGTCATCCAGCCGTCCTCCACGCGGCCAGCGAGGACGGTGGCGATGCCCTCCAGCGCCATCTGGAGATGGCCGTAGACCTTTTCGACGGGCTTGGCGTAATCGCCACCAAACCCCAGGATCTTGGTGTATGGGACCATGTCGAGCCACTCGTTCAGGGCCGAGACGGTCATGGCCGGGGCCATGATGTGGGTCCAGCACAGGTTCAGCCAGACGTTGGGGAAGCTCTTGCCAATCGCGCCGGTCTCCCGCATCCAGGGCAGCCCCGCGTGGTACAGGTCGAAGCGAGTGCGCCGATGCGCCATGAGCAGCGGGATCATGTGCCGGGGATGCAGTTGGCTAAAGTCCTGCCAGTTGGTCCAGATGAGGCCACAGTGGACCGCAACCACCAGCTCCTCATCAGCCGCCAGCTCCAGTAGCTCGTTCAGCAAGCCGTCGGCCAGCAGCCCTGCGTCGTATTCGCGCCCCTGCAGCATCAACCCGAAGGCAGCCGAGACCTCCTCCTGCGGCGGCACGGTATGGGGGTTGGCAGCCATCTTGAGGCCAACCACGCCCTGCGCCTTGGCTCGCCGAAGCCTCTGCCGCACCACGTCGGTGTAGTCATCGAGTGAGGCCACCCTCCCCCCCGCCTCATCTGCCTGCTGTGCCACCGCCTCGGGCGTCCGCGCGGAGATGAACTCATGGGCGGGGAGTAGCGGCACCAGCAGCTCTTGGTCTGCGGTAGGTATGCGCCCGATCTGCGTCAGACACAGGCGAATGTTGCACGCCTCGCGGAGAACACGGTGGTAGAGGCCGGGCGTATTGGCGGCCTGCATGCGCTCACTGATAGCCTCGTAGGTGTCATCGTTGAGGTCATCGCAGCCGTAGAAACGCCGAACGGCCAACAGGATCGGGCGCGAGTAGCCGGTGAACCGTACCCGCTCCCAGTAGGGCCGGACCAGGGCCCAACGCTCGGCAAGGGGCAAGGAATGGTCCTGAGTGCGGTCATAGTCCTCGCGTGACAGGCCCGCGTTGATCAGGTCGTTGTGCGTGTAGTGCGAGAAGAGTGTCAGCGCATCCACCGGGTTGGAGATGCGCTCGCTCTCCTCGGGGAGATGCTCATGGCAGTCAATGACTTGCCACTGGCGCATCTCCGCCAGCAGTCGCTCACGGATCGGCTTGGTGGTCATGGCCAGCTCCTGAGGGGCTTCGGTCTGGGAACCTGAGGTAGCGACACGCGCCTTTATACCTTGTGCGCCCTGCGCGGCGAGGAATCCTGCCCGTCGCGGCAGAAGTAGCCTGCCATCAGGCTGGCACACCAATCCGCTTCCGGGAGGGGCTCGCATGGCGAAGTCCCGTTACCTGCTACTGGCAGTTCTCCTCATCCTTGTCACCGGCTGCACCTCCTGCGGAGGGGGCGGCAGCGCGTCACCACCTGTCACAGCCCCGGAGTTCAACCGGGACCGGGCTTTCGCTGACCTGGAGCAGCAGTGCGCCTTCGGGGCGCGGGTCCCCGGTAGCCAGGCCCATGAGGACTGCCTGGCATGGCTGCAGCAGCAGTTTCCTGGAGCGGACCAGGTCATGGCGCAGGCCTTCACGTCACCGACGCCCTTCGGTGGGCCCTACGACTTCCACAACGTGCTGGCGCTCTACGGCCGGGCTGCGTCGGGCGAGCCACTGCTGCTGTGTGCCCATTGGGACTGTCGCCCCAAGGCCGATCGCGATCCTGACCCGGCACGCCGCGATGAGCCAGTCATGGGGGCCAACGACGGCGCTTCGGGGGTAGCGGTGCTGCTCGAGATTGCCCGGGCGCTCAACGCCTCGGCCCCCCCCCGGCCGGTGGTCATCGCCCTGCTGGACGCCGAGGACTCGGGCAAGGAGGCGGTCACGGGGTATACCTATGATGGCTTCTGCCTGGGATCGGAATATCTGGCCAACCACTGGCCGGCGGGACTGCCGCGACCGGTCGAGGGCATTCTGCTGGACCTGGTGGGTGGCGACAACCTCCCCAACCCGCGCTGTCCGCCGCGGTTCGGGGGCAACAACTATCTGGACTTCCCCTTTGAGGGCGAGTCCATGCAAGCCCATCCGGCCCTGGTCCGCACCATCTGGGACATCGCCCAGCGCCGGGGCCACACCGCCTTCCGGCGGGAGCTCGGCCCCACCATGGTTGACGACCACGTCCCGTTCATTGAGGCCGGGATCCCGACCATAGACATCATTGACTTTCCGCCCCCGGAATGGCATACCGCCGACGACACCCCGGAACACTGCTCTCCGGACTCGTTGTTTGAGGTTGGGGATACGCTCCTGCAGTACATCTATCGAGGGAAGTAGTCTGCCACGGGATGGCGGCCGTTTGTGCGCCATGTCCGTCACGCTTCTGTAACATTGTCAACGTCTTGTACCGTTGTGTCGCGAGACCTTCCCTTGACTTGGCAGGGGCGTCGTGGTTAGCATGCCTTGGCGGTCGTTTGCCACGGACCGCCGCGTGCCTGGGACTAAGCCGCCGTCTTCGGAGTGCGCCGTGGCCAGGAAGGACGCAGCGGGGGACCGGACAGTTGCCACTAACCGGCGGGCCTTCCACGACTATACCGTGGAGGACCGGGTGGTGGCAGGCATTGCTCTCGCCGGCCCTGAGGTCAAGAGTCTCCGCGCTCACCATGTCAACCTGGCCGATGCCCACGCCGAGATCCGCGACGGCGAAGTCTGGCTCATCGGCATGCAGATCAGCCCCTACAAGGCCGCCACGCACGTCTCGGTAGATCCCCTGCGTGAACGCAAGCTCCTGCTGCAAAGGCAGGAAATCCGACGCCTCGAGCGACAAGTGCGACAGAAGGGCTACACACTGATCCCCCTGCGGTTATTCTTCGCCGCCAGCGGGTATGCTAAGGTGGAGCTTGGCCTTTGTCGCGGCAAGCGTCAGTACGACAAGCGAGAGGCGATCGCGGAGCGCGAGGCTCAGCGTCGCACCGAGCGGGCGATGCGGGATTTCGAGAGGTCGGGCCAGGGAAGGAGGTGATGGTAGCCGATGGCCAGGGTCTTGCTGGTGGATGACGACACAACGCTGCGCCATGTCATGGGGTGGGCACTGGAAGATCAGGGGTTTGAGTGCGTACACGCTGACAACGGCCGGGTCGCGTTGGAGAAGCTCTGCGAGGCGACGGTCAATCACGACCCCTTTGACTGCATAGTGCTGGACATCGTGATGCCGGAAGTCGACGGCTGGCAGTTCCTGGAAGCCGTGAAGAGCAACCCACTGTGGCGTCAGACGAAGGTCGTCGTCCTGTCAGGACACACAGTCAGCCCCAGGGACACCGCGCGGGCGCTGGCCATGGACTGTGTGCACTTCGAGAAGCGCGGACAGTTCATGGAGTTGCTGGGGCAAGTGGTGGAGCGGCTGGTGACTCACTAGGCCATAATATCGCCAGTTAGGATGACGTGCTGGAGCCAGGGGCAGAGGTAGTTGCCCCTGGCTCTTCGCTTGCCGGGAGCCTGCGGTTCCTGCCTCCCCCCAACAAAGCCCGCGTTCCAGGCGGCGGGCCTTGGGGCAGCGGCACGACATGGTTTGACAGACGAAGGACCAACTGCTATAATCCGGGGAGTTCCGGCCTGCACCACCCGCGACAGGTGGCGCGAGGTAGGTGTTCGCGGCTGTGTGAACACCTTTTAGCGCTGACTGAGGGCCTTAGGGAGGTTGCCCCCATCATGGCGAGAAAGATCCTGGTCGTTGACGACGAACGACACATCGTGCGCTTGGTCCAGGTGAACCTTGAGCGGGCCGGGTATGAGGTCGTAACGGCCTATGATGGCGTCGAGGCCTTGGAAAAGATGAAAACAGAGAACCCGGACATGGTGGTGCTGGACGTCATGATGCCACGCATGGACGGTTTCGAGGTCCTCAAGAACCTCCAGGCCGACCCGCGCTATCAGGATGTCCCGGTCATCATGCTCACCGCCAAGGCCCAGGACGCCGACATCTTCAAGGGTTGGGCCTCCGGGGTCAGCTCCTATCTCACCAAGCCCTTCAACCCGCGGGAGCTTCTGGTCTTCGTCGAGCGCATCTTCCAGAGCCTGGATGAACCGCCGATGGACGAGGAGAATGTCTGGGAGGTCTAGCGAGCGCTGCTTAGAGTCCTTCGCCGAATAAGAGCCCGGGCCTTGTGGCCCGGGCTTTTCGTCTACTCCCCGAGTGGCCCGGCCTGTCACATCATAACCGCATCGGTCACGAACATCTTGACCCCCGGCGTTATGGTGAAGTCGTCCCGGGCCGCCACAAGCCTCTCCCACAGGGGCTCCACGAGCGCGGCGTCCATCAGCACCATGATAACGCTGTTCAGTCCGGGCCACACGGCTGTGCCTTCACGGATGCCGGTTTCGCCGGAGCCAGTGCAGTTGGTCCACCGGGTGAAATGGTTGAGTCCCAACTGCTTCAGCGCTTCCATGACGTCAGGCTCGAAACCCTCCTCCGTGACGATGAAGGCCAGTCTGGTCTGCGTTTCGGATGCCATGCCTTTGCCGTCTCCTCAGGTATAGGCTTTCGCTCAGTCGCCGTTCCCGTTCTTCAGGAAGCGCGCCGTGAGCCGCCGGCCAATCCGGTTGCAGAAGTTCTCCGCGCTGTCCCAGATGCAATAAGAGGCGGGAACCACCAGCAGGGATAGCGCAGTGGCCATGGCCAGGCCGAAGATAACGGTAATGGCCATCGGCGACCGCCATTCGGATCCCTCGTTGAGAGCGATGGCGGTAGGCAACATGCCCATGATCGTTGCCACCGTCGTCATGAGGACTGGCTTCATGCGGTGCGGTCCAGCCGTCTCCAGGGCTTCGAGACGCGTCATGCCCCGTTTGCGCAAGGTGTTTGTGTAGTCCACCACCAGGATGGCGTTCTTGCCCACGATCCCCATCAGCATGATGAAGCCGATGATCGCCACCACGCTGATGCTATGGCCGGTGAGGTAAAGACCCAGAACACCTCCCGCTAGAGCCATAGGTAGCGTCAGCATGACGTTCAGGGGCTCCAGAATCGAGTTGTACAGTGCGGCGGTGACCAGATAGACCAGCACAATGGCCAGCAGCATGGCCTGCCCCATGTACCCGAAGCTCTCGCCCATCATCCGGACCTGGCCGGTCCAATCGAAGGTCACACCGGGCACGGTGATCTTCTTGGCCGCTGCCTCCACGAGCTGTTGTGCCCTGCCGGCCGGTAGCTCTGGCGCCAGGGAGGCCGTCACTGTGACCTTGCGTTGCCGATTGTACCGCTCGACACGGCTGGGGCCAGACGACATCTCCACCCGGGCCACGTCCTTCAGGCGCAGGGGCTGTCCGTCCCGCGAGACACCCACAAAGAGATTGGCCACGTCCTCCACCCGGCTGCGGTCCATCTCCGCCAGCCGCACCCGCAGATCGTATTCGTCGCCGCTCTCGCGGTACTTGCTATCCGTGTTGCCGGCGAAGGCGGTGCGCATCACGGTCGCAATCTCCGCCGCTGACAGGCCAAAATCGGCGGCCCGCTGCCGGTCAATGGTCGCGTGGATCTCGGGACGGCCCGGCTTGGAGGAGACATCGACATAGAAGAAGCCGGGCGTGCGTGACAACTCCGCCACCAGTTGGGCCGCCGCCTTGTCCAGGGCTTCCCGGTCCTCGCTCAGGACGTTGTACTCGATGTCGGCGCCCCCCGGCCCACCCATGGACTCCCCCGTGGTGACCTTGATGATCGCCCCGGGGATACCCGCGAAATCCCGACGCAGGTCTGCAGCCAGTTCCACATCCGAGCGCTCCCCGGCCTCGAGGCGAAGACGCCGCCTTTTGAGTGCCACGGAGATGTTGCCATATCGCGACCCCACCGAGCCGCCGCCCAGGCGGCTGCCCGCTCCTTGACCCACTGTCAGGTCAATGTCTGCGATCTCCGGGTACCGCGCCTTGTCCAGAAGCTGGGTCTCCAGTTGCCGCATGATGCGGTCGGTCTCTTCGATCCGAGTCCCCACGGGAGTCTCGATCTCGATGCCCAGCAGGCCCTGGTCGCTGCGTGGGAAGAACTCGAAGCCGAGCTGTGGCCCCACCGTGCGAAGTACCGCAATCAGGATGGCAAAGCCCGTCAGAACGGTAATGAATGGGTGTCGGATGGCGGGCCGCAGCACTCGCAGGTAGGCGCGTTCCAGGCGCTTGTACCCGGCGTCAAAGGCAGCCACACCGCGGGCCCAAAGCCCGCTGGCGGCGTGTCCCCCCTTGTGGACGCGACGGTACCACCACGAGGCCAGCATCGGTGTGAGGGTAAAGGCCACGAGAAGAGAGAAGCAGGTGCAAGTGAAAACCGTGATACCGAAGGAGTAGAAGAACCGACCGACGATCCCGCCCATCATCGCCACAGGCACGTAGACGACTACGTCTACCGAAGTCAGGGCGACGGCCGCGGCGCCAATCTCGGTGCGCCCGTTGTAGGCGGCAACTTCGGGCAGTTCACCCATCTGCAAGTGACGTTCGATATTCTCCAGTACGACAATGGAGTCATCCACCAGGATGCCCACGGAAAGTGCAAGCCCCAGCATCACCATCATGTTGAGTGTGAAGCCCAGACCCAGGCCGATGGGCAAGAAGGTCATCAGGACGCAGGTCGGGATGGCAAGGGCAACGATGATCGTGCCGCGCACATTGTGCAGGAACACGAACACCACCAAGGCCGCCAGCAGCGCGCCATAGAGCAGGGCATCGCGGACGTCGTAGATGGCTTCCTTGACACGGTCGGAAGCATCGTAGGACACAACGACCTTGATATCGCTGGGCAGCAGACCGCGCTCGCTGTCTGTGCCCACGAGCTGCCTCAGTTTCTCACGGACCCCCTCCACGACCGCCACGGTGTTGGCGTCAGACTGCTTGAGGACAGCAACGCCCACCGCCGGCTCACCGTTCGTACGAGCATAGGTGTCGGCTTCAACCACGGTGTCTCGCACTTCCGCCAGGTCCGACAGCTTCACGGTACCCATGTCGGTCCTGATGCGGAGGTTACGGATCTCGTCCATACTGCGGAACTGACCCAGCGCTCGCACGGCGTAGTCCCGCAGGCCCTGCTTGATGTTGCCGGCGGGGAGGTCGAGGTTCTCGGTCTGCAACGCGCGCGCGAACTCCGCGATGGACATGTGCACCGCGTCCAGCCGTTCACGGTGGGCCAGCACCTGGATCTCCCTCACCTCGCCGCCCGTCACCGTCACTGCCGCGACGCCCGGTACCTGCCCGAGTACCGGCTTGATCTGGTCCTCGACCAGCTTCCGCAGGTCACGGGGAGGCCGGTTGGCCGTAAAGCCCATCGTGATCACCGGCATGGCGCCGATGTCCAGCTTGAAGATCGAGGGAGACTTCACCCCATCGGGGAACGAGGCGGTGGCCCTGTCCAGAGCATCGCGCACATCCGAGGCGCCAACATCCACATCGGTGCCGTACTTGAAGCGGACCGTTACCGTGCCGACGTTCTCCTGGGCCTGGGACTCCACCTGGTCAACGCCGTTGATCACGCTGACCTGGTCCTCCAGCGGCTTGACAACCCGCTGCTCGATCTCCTCGGGGCTGGCGCCCGGGTAAGGCACACTCACGGTGACGATGGGGATGTCAACCTTGGGGTTCAGGTCCCAGGGCATCTTGGACAGGCCCACAACCCCCAGGATCACCAGAGCCAGGATGAACATGGAGATTGTGACACGTCGGCTGATGGCTAGCTTGGTCAACCACATGGAGCGATGGGGCTCCTTGTCTTAAGCCCTCTTGGATGGGCGAGGCTTCTGTGTGCGCTAGGGTCCAGGTTCCGGCGGGCCCTTCAGGGGCCAGTGGCACGGGCCGATGTTGTCTGCTCCTGCTCTGCCGCGTCCACAGGCTTGACTTCCTGACCGTCGGCCAGCAAGCTCTGGCCGCTGACGATGACCGTGTCTCCGGGTCTGATACCCGAGTCCACCTCGACACGATTGCCATCGATCGCACCGACCCGGACGGATCGGACCTTCACTCTGCCCCCGACCACGGTGTAGACAACGCGTTCGTTCCCGCGCTCCACCAGGGCATCTCGGGGGATGATGGTCGCCTGGGAGCGGACCCCTGTCAGCACATCAACCCGGGCGAACATGCCTGCCCGTAGCCGGTGTCCCGGGTTGGCGATGCGGATGCGCACATTGAACGACCGCACGTCCTTGCCGGCCTGTGGCGCGATGTCGGTGACATCGCCCATGAACTCCTCACCGGGAAGCGCGTCCACGCGCACGGCGGCGCGTTGTCCTACGCGGATCCGATCTACCTCCAGGTCGGAGGCCTCAGCGACGACGCGCACCGTGTCCAGGTTGACGATCCGCATCAGTGCCACGCCGGGTGATGCGCCCTCGCCCGGCTCCACATTGCGGGCAGCCACAATGCCGGAGATAGGGGCGTAGATGACATGCTTGCGCAACTGGGTGGTGCTGGACATCACTCCGGCCTTGGCCTGACCGACATTGGCCCGCGCGGCCTGCAGGTCCTGCTCCGAAGCCTTGACGCGGCGCTGGCCAGCGCGCGCCAGGTGCAGCGCCTCCTCGGCCTGGTCAACGGCCAGCTCCGCGGCCCGCACGTCCCGCTCTGCCACATCTATTTGGGCTCGCTGGGCCTCGGCTTCGCGCAACCCCTGCTCGGCTTGGCTCACTGCCAGTTCGGCCAACCGCACCTGTTCAGTGCGCGCGCCCTCCTCGGCCAGATTCAGGGCCTGCTGCGCGATGCGAACCTGGGCCTCGGCAGTCTCGTATTCGACCTGGGCCGCGTCGAGTTGGGCTTGAGCCACCGCACCGGCCTGGACGAGATTCCTGGCCCGATCCACGCTGAGCTTGGCCAGCCGCAGCGAAGCCTGAGCTTGCTCGACCCGCGCCCGGGCCTGGGCCACTTCCTGGGTGCGGGTGCCTGCCTTGACCTCCGCCAGGCGGGTTCGGGCCTGGTTCAGGGCGATGCGGGCCTGCTCGATGGCATCCTCCACCCGCGTCCTGGTGAGCTTCGCGCTGGTCTTGGCCTGCGCCAGGCGATTGCGGGCGCTCTCAACATTCTTTTCCGCCTGGCGCACACCGATGGTCGTCTCATCCTTCGTGAGCTTCAGGCCAGTCGCCGTCTGCCCGTAGCGCGCGCTGGCGGCGGCAGCGGCGGCCACGCTCTGCTGGCGGCTGGCTGCGGCCAGAGCGGTGTCCAGCCGCACCAGGGGGGCGCCGGCGGCCACGCGGTCACCGACATCGGGACCGACCCATGCCACCTTCCCCGCCACCTCACCCTGCACGTCCACCTCGCGCCAGGCCTCGACCGTGCCGGTCAGGGGTACATTCAGCCGGATCTCGCCGCTGACCGCCTGGGCCACGGAGACCGCCGCTGCCTCAACACTGGCCCCAGCCGCCTCGGCATTCTCGGCGGCCGGCCGACGCCCACACCCTGACGCCAGCGCCAGGGCGAGCGCCAGGACGGCCCAAATCGTCAGGTCTCGGCAACGCATGGCTTTACTCCTCCGGCAAGTCAGTGCGACCCAGTGCCGCCCGTACGGCAAAGATCGCGAGATTGAGATCATTTCGGGCATTGACGATGGCCGCCCGGGCAGCGGCCAGGGCAGCCTGGGAGTCGATCACTTCCACCCCCAAGCCAACACCACTGGTGAAACGGACCTGCGCGATACGCAGACGCTCTTCCGCTTCGCGCTCACCGTCCGTGGCTACCTGCAGCATCTCCCGGGCCTCCTCCACCGCGTTCATGGCCTGGGTAAGCTGCAGCGCCACCTGTTGCTGGGCTTTCTCCAGGTCCAGCTTCGCCTTCTCCAGTCCCGCCCGAGCCTGAACCACACCCGCCTCGGTGGCTCCGCCCTGGTACAGCGGCTTGACCACCGCGACCGAGGCTCGCCAGTTGTCACTGGAGGACAGCGCTCCGGCCGTCTGGTGATTGGCCTGTCCCACCAGTTGCACGCTCAACCGATCATTGGCCGCTGCCAGGCGCAAAGAGGCCTCTGCCGCCCGCACCGCTGCCTGCAGCGCCTTGAGGTCTGGACGCTCGCTCATTGCCAGAGCCATCAGCTCATGCACGTCGCCAGGCGGCATCTCCGGTCCCACGCCCTCCTCAACGGTCACCGGTGTGTCCTGCGGCAGATTGAGAACCTCGCGCAGTGTAGCCGTCTGCTGCTCCACTGCGGTCCTCGCCTGGACCACCGCTCCCCGCGAACGCGAGACCTCCGTCTGGGCCTGGATGACCTCAAAGCGCGCCGCTGTGCCCTCGTTGTACATGGCCTCAGCGATGCGCAGATGCTCGGCGGCCGCGGTGAGCTGCTCCTGCGCCACTACCGAGAGCTGCTGCGCTCGGAGCACGGCCAGTACCGCCTGGCGGGCCCGCAGAGCCACCGCCACCGAGGTGGCTTCAGTTCCGAAGCTGGCGGCCTGCAGCCCCGACCGCGCTGCGTCACGGGCATAGCGATCGCGGGCGCCCAGGTACAAGGGCTTGCTGACCTCGAGACCGACGTTGGTTGTGGTCGTGGGGCTGACAGTAACCCGCTGTCCGTCCTCTCCCCCGGGGAGCTCAAAACTTACGGCGGGGCCGGACTTGGAGATGCTTCCGGAGGCCGTCACCTTCCAGCCACGCAGCGAGCGCGCCTCCATCAGTCGGCCCTCGGCGGCAGCCACGTCCTGGCCAGCCCGGGCGGTCTCCGTGGAGCGGGCAACCGCCAGTCGCGCCGCCGTCGCCGGCGTCAGCGTCAGCGGCCCTTCGACGGGGGCAAGCCGTGAGTCTCCGCTGCCAGGCGCAATCGACTGCGACCAGGCCTGCCAGGGCAGGGCCACCAGCATCAGGCCGACGAGCCCAACAGGCTGCCAGCGCCTCATGTGTCACCACCCTCGTCGCTATCGCTGGACTCCGACAAGTCAAGCTCCAGTACGCGGCTGAGCACCTTGGTCACCTCACGCTGCGCCTCAATGGCCTTCTCGAGCCGCATGAAGAGCACGCCCATGCCCTGGGGGTGAGCAAAGACCAACAGCTTGTCGCCCGGGCGGATCCCCATCCGCTCACGGGTCTCGGCCGGGATAACCACCTGCCCCCGCTCACCCACCGTTACTGCGCCCCCAAACAGGTCTTCCAGCTTGGTAACGCTCATCTGTCCCGTCCTCCTGCCGACCGCGCCCAGTCAGAGTCCATCCCAGGGCCTGTCAATCTCGCCCCAAAGGTGATGGCATTGTATGATTTACATGATTTGTCGGCTTCTTATAGCAATGACTTCCTGGTATGTCAAGGCGTGTATTGCTGACTGTGATGCTGTCGTTCTCAGCGCCCGCTGATGGTCTTCTCGGGGGCTGGGATGTCAGTGGGACGGGGCCAGAGCCCCAGACACCGCAAGACGAGTGACGTCTGCAGGGCTCCGGGAGGAAGTTGGGGCCCCTGGCGCGAAATGTGCAGTTCTAGCTGAAACCCAACCGGCGGCCCAGATGGGTCGCTATGGTAGTCAGGAGGCCATGCAGATGTCCGACAAGCCTGCTATTGAGGGTGGCAGCCCTCTTCGCACCGAGCCGTTTCCGCCCTGGCCCTATTTCCAGCCGGAGATCATTGAGGCCGCGATGGAGCCCCTCAAGAGTGGCCGGGTGAACTACTGGACCGGCGAACTCGGCATGAAGTTTGAGCAGGCCTTTGCCACATGGGCGGGCGCCAGCTATGGCATTTCGACCACCAACGGCACCAGCGCCCTGCATGTAGCTCTGGTCGGCGCCGGCGTCGGGCCCGGCGACGAGGTCATCACCACCAGCTACAGCTTCATCGCTTCGTGCTTCTGCATCCTGCAGGCCAACGCTATCCCCGTTTTCGCGGATGTCGAGCCCAACGGGCACACCATCTCCCCGGCCAGCATCGAAGAGAAGATCAGCTCGCGCACCAAAGCCATCATTGCCGTGCACCTGTACGGCTGCATGTGCGACATGGACCCGATCATGGCGCTGGCGGACAAGTACAACCTGAAAGTCATCGAGGACTGTGCCCAGGCCCACGGCGGACAGTATCGTGACAAGAAGGCCGGTACCATTGGCCACTTCGGCGCCTTCTCCTTCTGCCAGTCCAAGCATTTCACCACCGGCGGCGAGGGCGGCTGCGTTATCACCGATGACGAGGACGCCGCCTGGATCATGCGCTCCTTCCGCGACCACGGCTATGACGTCCGCGAGCGCCTGCGCCTGCTGGAGCTCGAAGCCAAGCTGCCTTACATCCACAACAGCATTGGCTTCAACTACCGCATGACCGAGATGCAGTCGGCCATCGGCCTGAAGTGTCTGGAACTGTTTGACACGTGGAATCTGCCTAACCGCAAGCGCAATGCGAAGATACTGGATGAGGCCCTCAAGGACGAACCGTGGATCCTGAGCCTGCCAATCAACGACGAGGTGCGCCAGAACGCCTACTGGCTGTACCCCATTGTCCTGGACACCGACAAGATCAGCATCGGGGGCAAGCAGTTCTATGAGGCGCTGACGGCCGAGGGCGTGCCAGCGGGTCCGGTGCTGTGGCCGCAGTGCTACAAGGAGCGCGTCTTCCAGGAGCACAATGGTTACGGTCGGCTGAAGTACCCCTTCCGTGATCCCGCCGCGCGGCCCGAGGCCGTGGAATACCGCAGTGTCTTCTGCCCCAACGCGGCGGAGGTGGAGCCCAAGGTCTTCTTCGTCCCGACCCACCCGACGTACGAGGAGAAGGACATGGAGGACCTGGCGGCGGCGATCCTGAAGGTCGGAAGGTATTACGCGACCTGAATCTAGGAGACCGACCGGGCGCAGGCCCGGCAAGGCTCGAACATTGGACCGGAGGACGTCAGGCATATGGACCAACTGGGTATTGCCGTGATCGGCCTGCACATGGGCTATGGGCACTTTCGGCAGGCAAACTCCCATCCTGGAGCCCGGCTGGTGGCGGTCTGTGACATCAACCCTGCTGAGGTGGAGCGGGTTCAGGCAGAGTTCCCGGTGCCTCTGGCGACCACCGACTACCAGGAGGTTCTCGCTTGCCCGGACGTGCATATCGTCTCCATCACCACACCGGACCACTACCATCTTGAGCAGACCCTGGCCGCCTTCGAGGCCGGCAAGCATGTGCTGGTCGAGAAGCCCATGGCGCGGACTGTGGACGAGTGTGAGCAGATGGTCAACGCCGCCCGCAAGTGCAACAAGAAGCTGATGGTGGCGCACGTGTGCCGCTTCTACAGCTTCTTCCAGCAGTGCAAGCAGTGGACCACCGACGGCACGCTGGGCGAGATCTACCATGTGGAGACCAGCTACATCCACAACTACGAGGAGATCCCCGGCCACGACGGCTGGCGGTTCGATCCCGAGAAGCGGCATTTCCTGATCGGCGGTGGTTGCCACGCCATAGACCTGGCACGCTGGCTCTGTGGCGATGTGGACGAGGTGAGCTGCTACTCCAACCACTACGGCATCCCGGTGCAGCAGTACGATGACCACTGGATCATCAACTGCAAGTTCAAGTCCGGCGCGGTCGGGCGCATCCTCGCCTCTGACGGTTGCCAGCGTCCTTACAACATAGACTGCCAGGTATGGGGCACCCTGGGCACGGTCGAGGGCGACAACACCAGCGACACGTTCAAGCTGTGCCTGCGCCACGTGGATCGGCACCGCTGGCTCACCGTGCCCAAGGAGACCATGGCCAAGGCCATCGCCAACGAAATCGGGCACTTCGTGGACTGCGTCATCAACGACACCACCCCCCTGATTGACGGTGTGGACGGCGCAAAGACTGTGGCCACCGGCTGGGCCGCCATCGAATCCAGCCGGACCGGCCTGCCCGTGAAGGTGAGGAACGAGTTCTGAGGCTGACACACTGGCGTTCATCAGTCGCACTGTGGCTCACTATGCTGGCCTGCGTCGCGTCTGCGGCGCAGGCCGTTCCGCAAGAGGGTACGCGCATGGTTGCCGGAGCCAATGGCGCGGTGCCGCCACCATGGCGGCCCATCAAGGCCGACGGGCGCTTCCTTGTATGCTGGAATCGTGTCTATGACTTCGGCGACGGTCTCTTCCCCGCACGGGTCAACAGCGGCGGTCACGAGCTGCTGAGCGCCCCCATGCATCTCGCCGTCAAGGTGGACCCGCAGCCAGACCCAACCTGGTCAGGCGTAGACCAGGTGTGGGAGCCCGCTGCCTTCACGATGCGACGACAGGCGCCCGATGTGGTGGAGTTTGTGACACGGGCTCAGTCGCAGGCGCTGCTGGCGGAGTGTCAGTGGCGCTTTGAGTTTGACGGAATGCTGCTTTGCGAGCTATCCGTGCGCGCCAGAAACAAGCCGGTCCTGGCCCGGCGCATGGACCTGGTCCTGCCCCTGACACCTGAAAACGCCATGCTCTACCACCACAACCCCATCAAGCCGATTGCGCAGTGGGACTTTGAGCACGATCCCTTCAACAGCGGCGCGGTGCCCGCGGAAGGGCTGTTCCTGCCCTTCGTGCACACCCTCTGGCTGGGCAACGAGCGACGCGGGTTGCAGTGGTTTGCCGAGTCTGACGAGGGCCTGGCGCCGCTGGGCTACTTCGCGTCGCTGAACCGGGAACGTAGGCTCACCCTCAACCTGACCGGCTTACGTAAGCTCAGTCCCGGCAGACCCTTCCGCTTCACCTTCGGTCTCATTGCCAGCCCGGTGAAGCCGATGCTGCCAACCGACGCCGTTCGCTGGTCCTGGCAGATCATCGGTGACGAGAGCCTCAAGCCCGACTGCCCCGACCCAAGCCCGCGCCTGGAGGGCAGTGCCGCGGCCGGCATCAACTCCAGTTTCGCGGTCAACATCACCGAGCTCGTGCAGCGGGGTCGCAGGGACCGCGACTTCAGGCGGGCCTGGCAGCGCCTCAACCGTGCCGCTGAGCGTGCCGGCATCACGCTCCAGGCTTGCATCAGTTGGTCCACCATGGCCGAGGGCCATCGAGCGACACCCGAGGGCATCACCCGCGACTGGCTCATGTGGCCCGAACTGGCGATGGATTACGAGGAGGGGCGGCTTTACTACCCTTGCGTGGGCGGAGGCTTCCGGGAATGGCTGCTGGGGGTCTGCGAGGAGGGCTTCCGCGACTTCGGGCTCCGTGGTGTCTATCTGGATGGACCGGGGATCGCCGTCCTCTGCGCCAACCGCGCCCACGGTTGCGGCTATGAGGACGAGCGCGGCATCCACCAGACCCTACCCATCCTGGCCGCCCGCGACCTGATGAAGCGGCTCTACTACATCTCGCGCTCGGGCCCCGAGCCCGGGCTGATTGTGGCTCACATGTCCGGCTTCATGCAGTTGCCGTCGCTATCCTTCGCTGACGCCACGCTCGGCACGGAGCATATCGCCGGTTGGTACCCCGACCAGAACCCCCGCTACACCCTGGCCGGCTTCCGGGCGGAGGTCGGCGGCCACCAGTATGGTATCCCGTCGCTATGGCTCTACAAGAACAGTGACCGCCCAACACTCTACAATGCCCTGAGTCTGCTGCACGACCTTGTGCCTGCCTCCTTCGATGGCACAACGGTGGCCTTCACGAAGGCTTACAACGACTTCGGTGCGTTCGAGGCGCAATGGGTAGGGTACTGGGAGAGCGTCCGACCGGTGGACACCACCGACAGCCGCCTCAAGGTCAGCAGCTATCTCAAGCCGGGTCCGGGGACGCTGACCACGGTCGCCAACCTGTCGCTGGACCAGGTTGAGGCCACGCTGACCTTTGACCGGGAGGCCCTGGAACTCGGCCAGCCAGGCGTGCTCGAGGTTGTGGCGTCCAGGGAAGCCACCATCGCGAGCGAGAGAGTCTCCTTCGCGCCCGGCGGCTGGGCACTGCTCAGGATCGGGGACACCTCAAGGTAGCATGCGGCTCAGGTAGTCTATCTCCAGCATAGCGTCCGCCACCATCTCGGCGCTGATGGGCCAGGGGAGGCCGAAGCGGGGTTCGGCGCCCTCACCTACCATCAGCCGACACTCGGCTACCACATCGTCGCGGCTAATGCCCTCCAGGCCGAAGTCAGCGAAGGTCGTCGGCAGCCCTACGGCGCGAGTGAACCGCAACTGGCGCAGGATCCGTTCCCTGTCCCAGCGGAACAGAATGACATTGACCAGAGCGCCAAAAGCGACGCCCTCGCCGTGGTACAGCTCCTGATGGCAGCACCGGAAGTTGCCGGGATGGTAGCCGTGGTCGTTGCCCACGCCGCCGCAGGCTGACACCGCCATGGCCGAGCAGTACACGACGGCCTCCACCACGCGGTTGAGGGCCTCGCTCACGATGCCCCGCTCCGCCGCGCGATGCGCTTCCTCGCCGTATTCCAGAATCGTCTCATAGGTCAGCTTCGCCAGCGCTTGAGCGGCCAGCGAGGGGTAACAGTCGCTGAGGCCCAGGACGTGCTCTACCCCAGTCGTGCGGCCCAGACGCTCGGTCATCTCCCACATGCCGCCGAAGGGCAGACAGTCACCCATCCCCGAGTTCAGCCAGCGGGCGCCGGCCTGCACGATGACCGCCGTATCGGCCAGCAGGACATCCGGGCCACGGTACCAGTAGCCCCGGCTCGCGTCCCCCTCGATCTGTCCGCTGAAGGTCCCCGGACCATTGGACGCTGCGACGGTGGGGCAGGTGATAAGCGGTACGTTCAGCGTGCGGGCGACGGCTTTGGCGGCATCCCCAACCCGCCCGCCGCCCACAGCGATAACGAGGTCTACCTCGTGCGCCCGTCCCGTGGAGATCAGGGCATCCACCTCAGCCCGGCGCTTGGTCACGTGAGCGCCGCGCTCCTCGTGCCAGACCACTCCCTGCGCGGACAAGGCGGAGCGAATGGTGTCACCGGTCAGCGAGAGGGCGGTCTCGCCGCCCATCAGCAGGGCTTTGCTGCCGAACGCGGCGGCATGGTGCCCGATGTCTGCCAGGATACCGGGACCGCAGACGAAGCGCCACGGTCCAACGATGGAGCGTTTCATGCGATACCCTCGCCAGGCGTTGGATTGGTCACGCGAGACCGACGTTGGCGGATCAGTTGAACAGGCGGAAGGCCGCCGGCTCCAGGCCGATGCGCTCGAGCAGTTGGGCGCCTACCCGTAGAGCGGAGGCAACGAAGACATCACGGCCTTCGGGCGCCTGGGCGGCTGCTTCATGCCTCCACAACACCTGCCACACCTGACCGCGCCGCGGGTTGTTGGCCAGGGCCCAGACGGCCACCTGCACCCCAAAGTGCGGCTCGGCACCGATCTGTGGCAACCCCAGCAGTCGGCTAAGTCGCTCGTCGGGGCAACGTACCGGCACCATGACGTCGTCGGGAGTGGGGGCGGGGCGACCGATGTTGGTGCAGCACGTGGTCAGGGTCACCCACGCGATCTGGGTCTCAGTCAGGTCCACGGGCACCCGGCCGAGGTTCGTCTGGCCCTGAACCCCGCCGCGTTGGGCCCAAAACTGCGTGCCCGGCGAGATCTCCAGTGACTGTGGGCCGTCGGCAGTGCGCTCGATGTAGCCGGTGACGGCCCGGTCACCGGCGCCATAGAACTCGGCCTGGACGTCGCCGGTGTTCAGCGCGTCCAGCAGGTCCATCCTGCTTCCGCTGGTGGCTGCCTGCGTCCACGCGCAGGCCAGAAGCAAAGTCAGGCAAACACTTACACTACGCATCCACGTCCACCTCCTATGCCGACCCACGGTCGCAGGTGGCGCCACGCCCTACCGCTCGCGCCGCCAGCGCGTCCCCTGCGGACCGTCCTCCAATATGATCCCCTGCGCGGCCAGCGAGTCCCGGATCTCATCGGCCCGCGCGAAGTCCCTGGCTTGTCGAGCAGCCGCACGCTCGGCAATGAGGGCCTCAATCTCGGCGTCCAGGACGCCCTTCTCGTGGGCGATGAAGCCCAGTACCTCATCAGCCACACCCAGGAAGTCCAGCAACTCGCGTCGGTTCTCCTGGTCCAGGCCTCCGGCCACGAGGATCGGGTTGGCTACGCGCAGAACCTCAAAGACCGCCGCCATAGCACCCGGGACATTGAGGTCGTCGGCCAAAGACGCCTCGAACTCCTCGCAGGCCGTCCGCACAGCCTCCGTGATCTCCGGGTTGTGCGCTCCGGCACACTCAGCTTCGCTGAGACGGTCCACGAAGTCCCAAAGGCGGCCTACCGCCTGGGCGCTCTGCTCCACGCCCTCCAGGGTGAAGTTGAGCTGGTGGCGATAGTGGGCCGTCATGAGCTGATGGCGGATCGCCATGGGCTCATAGCCGCGGTCCAGCAGGTCCCGCAGCGTGTAGAAGTTGCCCA
>JABLXH010000077.1 GCA_013178155.1 Armatimonadota bacterium
GGCATCGCCCCCCAGCGGCCAGGTAGTCCGTAAGCGCCTGGTCCACCCCATCAGCAATCACGAGGGGGGCTTGCTCGGGGATAAGCCGGTCGGCGTTCGGCCCGATCCGAACGAAGATGCCTGGCGCCTCGGGGAGGGACGCCGGAACCTCGGGCAGCGCCCAGAAGGTCCACTGGTTGGTGTTCAGCACCTCGTCACCTCGACGGAGTGTCACCCGTAGCTCGAACTGCAGGCCCTGCGGCGCCGCCGGGAGCTTCAGTTCCGCCGCGCCGACCTGGGTCAACTTGCCCAAGCGCAGTTCCGCCACGCTCAGTGTTCCACTCTCCCCCAACCCGCTGCCCACTGCCTCCCAGGTCACCGTGCAGTTGCGCAACTCCTCCTCGCCGTAGTGGCTCACTGCGAGCGGGATGGAAATTCGCTCACCCGCTGGGAAGCAGCGGTTGCCCTCCTGTGCCAGGACGATGACCGTGTCGGCGGTGGACTGCAACAGCTCCCGCGCCGAGACGTTCTTGGGCTGCCAGAAGTCATCGAACACACCCTCGGCGTACTGGCCGAAATCTATCAGCAACCAGAGGATGAAGCCCTCAACGTTGGGGCAGCGGCGCGCGTACTCCAGGCCGTCCTTGCGGCAGAGGGCCTGCAGCCACAGCGAGTTGCGGCGGAAGGTGGGAACGAGGTCGGTCAGGCCAGCCTCAGCCGCCGACTTCTCCAGCACATCCAGCCACCAGGGGATGATGGCCGCCTGGTCGTACTTGCGGCGGTCCCTGGGGTCGGGGTAGCAGCTCCACCAGTTGTACTCGTGCAGGATTGTCGGGTGCTTACCGTCCGAGGGCATGGCCGGCTCATCCAGAGCATCCTTGCACCACGTCGGGATGACCTGGGCGTAGAAGTCTGTTACGCGCTGGCCACGAGGGGTCTGCTCGTTGCCATGGTAGCCGGTGTTGTCTATCACCAGGGCATGGGGTGCCAGGCGCTGCGCGGTCTGGGGACACTGTCGGCAGAAGAAGTCGAAGGCCTCCTGCGTCCCGCTGTCCAAGGGCACCTCACTGCACATGCTGTAGGCGATAACTGAGGGGTGGTTGCGGCTGACGCGGACCAGGCCGTCCAGCTCCTGGCCGTAGAAGTCGCGCCAGGGCTGTTCCAGTTGGTGCTGGTTGACGCGCACATGCCCCGAGAGGCCGAAAGGCATCTCCTGGATGATCATCAGGCCGGTCTCATCGGCGGCCTCCAGGTAGTCGGGGCTGAAGATCTCCTCGCAGCTCTTGGCCGCGTTCAGGCCATAGGCCCGGGCGCGCCTGAAGCGTGACAGGTACCAGCGCTTGTCAACCGGCGGAGCCAGGGTCTCCGGGTAGAGCTGATCGTCGCCGAAGCAGCGCAGGTAGAGGGGCTTGCCGTTGAGCAGGAACTTGTCATCACTGGCGGTGATCTCGCGCATCCCGAAGCGCAAGGCCACGCGGTCACGAGCCTCTCCGCCAGTACCGCCCAGTGTGACCTCCAGGCGGTAGAGTTTCGGGTGGTTGGGCGACCACGGCGTGAAGGCGGCGAGGGTCACTTGGCCCTGAGCCTCGGTCGCGCCGGCAGCGACTTGCGTCGCTGCACGGCCGATGACGCGGCTGCCGTCACGCACTGTGAGGATGACGGGAAGCGCCTCAGATGGGGCCGCAGAGAGGGCCAGCTCGACCCGCAGTGAGCTACTGGCCAGGATGGGCTGGGCGTAGAGATCGGTGACGCAGACCCGGTCGGTGACCTCCAGCTTGATGGGCCGGTAGACGCCCGTCCACAGGCGGCGAATCTCCGCCATCTCCCAGATGCCCTCAAGCTTGACTTCGGGCCAGCGGCAGACCTTGATGGCGATCAGGTTAGGGCGGCCGGGGTCAAGGAGGTCGGTGACGTCCACACGCTGCGGCGTGCGCGAACTCTTAGTGTAACCGACGTGATGGCCGTTGATATACACATCGGCAGCGGGCAGCACCTCGCCCAGGCGCAACCAGACGCGCTGGTCGGGTCCGATCGTTGGGGCGTCGAACCGACGGCGCAGCCAGAAGGGTTCGTCGAAGAAATGCTTCTGGTAACCGTTGGGCTCGCCGATGCCCTGGGCCTGGGGGGCGCCAGGCACGACGAGCTTCTGGCTGAAGCGCCCCTCGCCACGGTGCCAGCCGAGCTCGACGCCCCGCTCAGATGGATCTCGGCGGAACTGCCACTCACCACAGAGGTCCAACTGGGTCCGGAGGCTGCCGTGGGTCGGGAACGGGTCAGGCAGAAAGCGGGGGCTGTTGGCGCCGGTCCGACTGTCCGCGCAGAGCACCATCAGCAAGGCCACGGCGAGCATCGCGACACCATCCATAGACGGGCTCCCTCTGGGGCTCAGCGGGCCACATCCAGTGCTTTCGGCAGGCTGAAGTACACGAAGTCTTGGTCGTACGCGGGCCGAACCTCTGGGCCTGGCGTGGCGTTGGCCACCCAGAGCTCCAGATCAGTCACATCAAAATGCACGGCGTGCAGGTTACCAGTGCCCAGCCTTCTCATGACTTCCATCATTCCCACCTGCTCGTCTATCTGGCCGTGGTGAGCCTGAAGGGTCCAGAACAGGCGCAGGTTCCAAGGACTGTCGCAGCCCATTGACCACTGCACAGTGTCTTGCAGGCTCAGGGCGCCGAACTCCTCGGGGGCGTAGTCATGGCAGAAGTCCCTGGAGGTACGCAGTGCCCTTGCCGACGGGATCTTGGCATCGCTGACGCAGTACAGGTAGGAGCTGGTGCGATGCGCTTGGCGGAAGATCCCCAAAGCGGTCTGCAGGTCGCTGGCGTCCTCGAGCACCCGGCGCATGAGGAACGGCATGGGCTCCCCGTCGAGAGTCTCCACCTCGTCGCTGAAGTGTTCGCCGATCTCGCTGAGCGCAATGTGTTGTGCGTTCATCCCCGTGACGCAGCCAATGAAGCCCAACCAGCCGACGGCCACAAACGGATTGCGTCCGTCGGGCCTGTAAACAATCAGCGCCGGCTCGTTCTGGATGCCGGCTTGCGTGGCGTAGTCCAGAGCGCGGATCTGATGGAGGTGGCCGTCGCGCGTAGCCGCGCCCCAGGCAGCGAAGAACGTGCAGTGGAACTCGGACACGTCGGGGACGGCATGGGCCCGTTCCACAAGCTGGAGGTCTAACCCAGCCCCGTCGGCGAGGCCCCGCATCTCCTCCAGGTAACGGGGTGCGACGAAAGGCCGCATCTGCTCCCAGGCCTTGTCAAGGTCCGATGGTTGCAGCCCCATGCCCAGGCACATGGCGGTCACAATACGAGCGGAGAAGGCCTGGACGCGGTCTGCGCACAGCTTGCCATGGGCATAGCCCATCTCGTAGGGGGTGCCCCACAGCTTGAGGACTGAGACGGTGTCCTCGCCGCTGCCGATGGTGTCGAGTGTGCCGTGCACCGGCGATTCGGCAGCCACAGACGGAAGCACTGCAGACAGGAGCAGGAGGAACACCGGAGCCAACAGGAGCGGGTTTCTCACAGGGCTACCTCCATGTCACAGAGTAGAGGGCAAGTACTGCCCGTAGTCGGCCAGCCGGTGGAATGTGATGCGGTTGGCATCGTGGAAGTTGTGGGCACCGGCGTAGGCCGTGCGCACCAGGTAGATGATGTCGTCGCCATCGAACTGCCAGTCCGCGTACTGGAAACCGGTGTAGCGCACCGACTCGTCCCACGGCAGTCCCTGATCGTCCTCCAGGAGTGTCAGGCAGCGCTGCCACGTCATCAGGTCCGGTGAACAGTGAAGAGACAGTACATTACGCTGGTTCGCGGCACGCGGGTCGGTGTTGTTGTTGCTCAGGGTCAGGTACAGCCCGGAGACCGGGTCGCGACGGATGGTGAACTTCGTCATGCCGCCCGGGAAGTCTATGAAGCGCGCGAAGGACTGTCTGAGCAGGCCACCGTCCCAACTGAGCCTCAACACCACGGCCTTGTCCACGACAGGGCAGCTGTTGCAGCGCAGAATGTTTAGCAGTTCGCCATCCGGCGCCGCCACCACATTCCCTTCCAGGAAACCGGGTGCCTCCAGCGGCCCCCAATCCGTGGGCACCCACTCTGGGTCAAAGGGGAGTTTGCTACTCATAGTCCAGTTGCCTGCCACGAGCAGGTCATCATCAGCGGGGGCCGACATGACCAGCGATCGAAACCCCGGGCCCCACACGCACGGGTCGCAGTCCTCGAAGGCGCGGTATAGCCTGCCCCGGTGGAGAACCACCGGCAGCGGGGCGCAGTGGTAGTTGGGCGGGTCATGGTAGTATCCGCCATGCGCCAGGAGACCGGACTGGCCGTCAAGCGGTCGTGTCCAGGTATTGCCGTTGTCGTCACTGCGACGAATGACAACCGACCCGTACTGCTGGGAGACTCCCAGGAGATAGACCGCGCCCGCGTGGGTGAAGAGGCTGCTCCAGTACTGGCCAGGCAGGTGTGTGACGCTTCGCCAGGTGGCACCCTCGTCAGTGGAGCGGTAAAGTGACAGCAGGTGCTCCTCGCCCTCGTGGTTGCGCGGTGAGCATGGGCCGAAGTAGTCATGGCTGGCCAGCAGGTCACCGCTATCAAGGCGCACGAGACTGGGGCTGCCCAGGTAGGTGCGAGTCGCGGGATCCTGGTACCGGAGTTCGTTGAGGATCATCGTCGCTGGTGGCCGTCCATAGCTATCGCATGGGTAACGGAACCCATTTGCCGAAGCTCTCCATGTGTCCCCAGTAGCCTTGTATGGCGACCAGCATCCATAACAAGCCGACCCCCAGCAGACCCACTGCTCCGACCAGCCGCAGAACCCGGTATTCCCGAAACCAGAGCAGGAGCGGCAGTATGGCCATGCCGCCGGCGCCGGAGGCCGCAATGCCGAACCCGCTGACCAGGGGCGTAGGCGTGAGGCCCAGAGTTACAAAGCGCAGACCGATGACTACGGCGGCCGCGCCGGCAAAGACCGCGTAGCCCATCAGCACCCGCAAGTCCCGCCCGCTCAGCAGGCCATAAGCCGCAACCAGGAAGACGGTGCCCAGGAGCACCGAAAGCTCACCGTACGCCGAGCTGAAGGGGCCAGGCAGTGGCCACGTAACCGTCATGTGGCCACCGAAGAGCAGGCCCACAAGACCGACCGGCAGGAAGCCGAGCCCCCAACGCGGTTGGTCCGGATCGTCGAGGCCGCGGAACACGTAGGCGGCCAGCAGCACGTAGCCCGCGGCCATATTCACCAGCAGCAGGGTCACAAAGTCAATGAACACCTTCCACCTCCCCGAGCTGTTCGGTGTGCGTCATGCACTAACGGCCCTTGTGCTCGTCCTTCCATGATGTGCGGTTGATGGATGGTGGTTGCGGGACAGGCTTGTAACCCTTGGTCTCGAGAAGCTTCAGACACTCAGCCACGGCACGTTCGAGTTGCGGGTCCCGTCCGCCAATCAGCTCAGCGGGTGTCTGCTCCACCTCAATGTCGGGCGCCACGCCCTCGTTCTCGATGGCCCACTTACCATCGGTGTCGTAGAAGGCCAGCGACGGCGCCGTGACCGAACCACCGTCAATGAGCGGCGGGTAACCGCTGATGCCCACCAGCCCGCCCCAGGTGCGAGTTCCGATCAGCGGACCTATCCCGCGCTTGCGGAACATGTAGGGCAGGCAGTCGCCGCCTGAGCCCGCATACTCGTTGATGATCATGACCTTGGGCCCGAACAGGGCAGCTCCGGGCACCGGCTGCGGGATAACGTGCCGGCGACCGAAGTAACCCATCAGCGGGCGGTCCATGAAGTCCACCATGTAGTCGGCGATCTGCCCTCCACCGTTGAAGCGCTCGTCTATAACGGCGCCCTCCTTGTCCAACTGCGAAAAGAAGTAGCGGTTGAAGTAGCTGTAGCCGCCGCCACCCGTGTCGGGGAGGTAGACATAGGCCAGGCGTCCGCCCGACAACTCCTCGACTTTGCGGCGATTGTCCTCGATCCAGGCCTTGCGGCGCAGTCCTCCCTCGCTACCGATGGGCACGACAGTGATGTTCCAGGCTCCATCAGCCTCTGGCTTGCTGTTGACCTTGAGCACCGTCTGGCGCCCACTGGTGCCCTCGAAGACACTGTAGAAGTCGGTCGGCGGGGTAATGGGGCGGCTGTTGACCTCCAGAATGTAGTCTCCTACCGAGACCTTCACTCCCGGTGCAGTCAGGGGCGAGCGCAGGTCCGGATTCCAGTTCTCCCCGGTGTAGATGCGTTTGATCCGGTAGTGCCCGCTATCAACCTCGATGTCCGCCCCCAGCAAGCCCACATTCACGCCGCCTACTCCCGGCGCGTCACCTCCACCGAGGTAGGAGTGCCCGACCACCAGCTCGCCCAGCATCAACGAGATCACGTAGTTGAGGTCGGCCCGATGCACCACCTCGTCCACAAAGGGCCGGTACTTGTCGTACATGGCCTGCCAGTCTTCGCCATGCATCTGCGGATCGTAGAAGAAATCCCGGTTGATGCGCCAAGCCTCGGTGTAGGCTTCCAGCCACTCGGCCGGCGGGTCCAGCTTCATCTCCAGTGCGCCGGTGTTGATGGTCCCGGTTCCTGGGCCGAAGCTGCCATTCGGGTCGCCAATGCCCCAGGCACCGCTGGCGCTGTAGAGCATCTTCTTGCCGTCGGCAGACACCGCGAAACCGCCGACGCCCCGGATGACCTCTTTGGCCTCGCGATCCTTCAGTTCGTACCGCTTCAGCACCGGACCTACGCCGGGCACCTGCTCAACATACAGGAAGCAGTCGGGCTTGCCCCCTTGCGCAATGCTTCCGTAGTCGCCTACGGGCAGGCCGATCGGCAGGATGCGCTGCTCAATACCTTCGAGGTCGATCTTCGTTCGCGGTTCCTCGGCTGCCGGCGCAGCCGGTGTAGCGGGCTTGGCTTCCCCGACGGCCGCCCCACCGGACTGGTCCTGGGAGGGTGTTTCGCCATCTTCAGGCTTGTTGCTGTCAGAGGGCTTGTCACCCTCCTTGGGTGGCTCCGGTTGCTTTGGTGGCTCAGGCGCCTTGGGCTTCTCCTCTTTGACTGTCTCCTCATCGCTCTCGGGCAGGAAGGGAGAGGGAGTGTCAGCCGCCAGCACCACCAGGTAGATGGCGTGGGTGACCTCTTTTTCGTAGGCACTCATGTCGAAACCCCGGACGTGCGGTCCGACATTCGTGCTTGCCGTGAAATAGAGGTACTTGCCGCCGCGATCGAAAACCGGCTTGTCCACAGCGGACATGCCGTCGGTCACCTGGAAGGATTTCCCCTGCTCGAGCGAATAGAGAAAGACAGCGCTCTGATAGTTGCTCAGGCTGCGCCGGTAAGCGATCCACCGGGAATCGGGGGACCACTCGCCGACATTCCAGCCGCTGACGTCGTCGGTGTCTATCAGCGTTGACTCTCCGCTTTCGATGTCCAACCAGTACGAGTGGCTCTGGCAGTCGCGGTAGAACAGCTTCTTTGAATCTGGCGACCAGACAGGATCATAGTAGTATGTCGGATTGGGCAGGTTTATGTGCCGCAAGGGCTGCGTCCCGGTTTGCTCGCCAAGAACGAGATGATACTCCCCTCCCTCGTCTGAGAACCACGCCACGTACTTGCCGTCCGGCGACCAAGTGGGTTGGCACTCATGCACCCCCGGCGTCTGGGTAAGATTGCGCCAGTCGCCTTTCTTGGCAGGGACGGTGAAGATGTCACCGCGAGCCTCAAAGACAGCCCGCTGGCCGGTGGGCGAGATGTCAGCACCACGGATGAGCCCGGAGACACGTACCCAACGCGGTCGTCGCCACCGAAGGTCAGCCTGGGCGTTGATGACCAGTTGCTTACTGGTCCTCGTCTCCAGGTCGTAGAGGTGCAGATACCCCGCCTGCTCGTAGACCAGGGCGCTGCCGGTGCCGTCCAGAGCCTTGACGTCGAAGTCGCGGCAGTGCGTGACCTGCTCAACTTCCCCTGTCCCAGGGCGGTAGGAGAAGATATTCATGGTACCGTTGCGATCGGACAGGAAATAGACCGTGTCGCCGAGCCACACCGGGTCCCAGTCGTTGCTGTTGTCTCGTGGGACTCTCTCGATGGCATAGGTTGTGAGATCCATGATCCAGATCGGTGTGGTGCGCCCACCGCGGTAGCCACGCCAGGTCCCGAAGGCAGGGCTCACAGGCACATAGGCGATATGCCTGCCGTCCGGCGCCAGGTCCCCGGCCGTGGCGGTGGGCATGGGCAAAGGTTCCTGGAGCCCCGGCTCTACGGGGACCGTCCACAGGCGTTCGTAGTACCCGGCAGGGACGTGATCGCGCCCTGAGACAAACACGATGCGCTTTCCATCGGGCGTCCAGCCGCGTACGTAGTCGCCCGCGGGATGGTAGGTCAGCCGGCGTGGCTCTCCGCCCGTGGCGGGAATGACGTACACGTCCATATTGCCGTCATATTGTCCGCTGAAGGCTATGGTCTGCCCGTCCGGCGAGAACTGAGGTGAGTTCTCGCTGCCATCGAGCGAGGTCAGACGCGTAGCCTGGCCTCCGTCGCGCGGCGCCACCCAGATGTCTTCTGCGTAGACAAACGCCACCCTGTCGGCGGAAACCGTTGGTGAGCGCAGCAGGCGTGTGCCCCGCTCCTGGTCCCCGTTGGCGGCGCACAGCGCCGCGAGTGCCACAAGCACCGCGAATCGTCGTAGCATGCCAGACCTCCCCGTTACAGCGTAGATGAGGGTGGGTGAGCTCTAGGGCGCCTTGGGGCCGCGGTAGCGGCGGCTCCAGTCCGTCTCTGTGGGCAGGATGCTGTACAGCTCCGGCCGGCGGGCCGCAAACAGCATGTCGCGCCAGCCTTGGAAGCGGTCGGGCATGTTGTCGGTATAGTAGGACGGGATGCCACTGGTCCCGACCTCTACCTGCTCGGCCTTCTTCCCAGCGTAGTAGTAGCGCGGAGCGTCCAGGTTGATATCGTAGCTGATGACGCCCTCGGGCTCGTAGCTTGAGGCGGCCACTACCTGGCCGTAGGGATCAATGATCAGGCTTCGCAGCGACGGATCGGAGGTAGGCCAGTGGGCGCACGCCAGCCATACGGCGTTGTCCGCGGCGCGGGCCCGTAGCATGGTCTCATTGGTCCGTCCCGAAGCGCCCCACATCTGGCTTCCGTCAATGATTATCTCGGCGCCCATGAGCGCCAGCGTGCGGTCGAACTCCGGGATGTACAAGTCGCCACATTCGTGGGAGGCCACTCGCCCGAAGTCGGTGTCGAAGACCTTCAGCTCATCGTAGCCCTTCACCCAATAGAGGGCCTGCTGATAGATCTCCCGGCCGTTCCGGTCCCATACCCGCATGATGCTGACCTCGGTCTCGTCGCCCACCCCGCCGATGGCGATGTAGATTCCATAGCGCCTTGCCTTCTCCGCCACGATCTCGATAGCCTGAGCGGTGGTTTCGTCCGGCATCCGGGTGCTCATCTCGGAGAACAGCACGAGGTCTGGCTTAAGCTCCGCCGCGCGGTCGATGAGGGATAGCATCCGCTCCGGGAGCTTCTCCTTGACCCACGACTCCTCGCGCGGCAGCCAGACTACCGCCAGGCGACAGGTACGCTTGCGGTAGGCCGGGCGTTGCGGCGGCGTATAGGGCGCAGCCACAGGCAAGAAGGCCCGCCGGTTGCCAAAGTTGTTGACGAAGAAGATGTTCTCCGCCTGGTAGTAGTCGGGCCAGTAGACATCCTGCTTGCGCTTGTCCAGGTCCACCCTCGCCATCGCGACACCATCCTCATACCCTGTGTCGGCAATGGGTGTGCCCACGCGGTTGATGATCATGCTCCGCCCCCAAGCCGCACCGGGCATGCCACTCTCCCAGTTGTTGGTGATGTAGGTGCGGGGGTCAGCATACATGGCGGTCATCAGGTGCGCGTGGCTGTCGAGGCCCCGGGCCATGAGGAGCGGCTCCCAGGTGCTGTGGTCGCGGAGACGCTCGGGGTAGTGGTGCCAGGTGATGATGTCCGCACCCTTCATCGCCAGCACCGAGTAGGTCTCCCAGATGTAGAAGTCGGTTCCGATAGTGAGCCCGACCGAGCCGAAGTCAGTGGCGAAGGGGTGTAGGCTGTCACCCACGTCCACCGGGTCGTCGGGCAGGGCGTGCACCTTGCGGTACCGCCCCACGAGTTTCCCGGCGCGGTCAAACAGAAGTGCAGTGTAATAAGTCTTGGTGTCAGCCTGTTCAGTCAGTGAGAGCGCCAGGTAGGTCCTCCGCGCTCGCGCGAAGTCGGCAAAGGGTCTCAGGTCGCTGACCGTGTTGCTGAAGGACAGGAATGGCATGTGCGGCAGCGTGACCAGATCCGTCCCCTCGGGCACCTTCGCCAACTCTCCAAGTACGTACTCCTGGGTCTCGTACTGCTTGCCGTTCAGCAGGCAGACGGTGGCGAGGTTCACGACACGCTCGGCTCCGGCCTGGGTGCACATGGCAACGGCTCCCACGATCAGGCTCAGACTCACGCGCTGGGGCACCGCAAGTCACTCCCTTCGCGACGCTGGCGGTGAGCACGTCCGGAAGCTTCTCCTCGCATCCGCGGAGGTCCTGCCCGCGCGACTGGGGAACACTGCCCCGCGCCACTGGCTCAAGCATGAGTTCCCGAGGCTTCACTTGGTCTCAGCGCACCGCCTGCTGCAACTTCTCCAACGCGCCGGCGAATCGCTCCAGGCGACTGACCCGGCCGTTCGGTCCTGCGGACTGTGGAGCGTCGCTCTGATAGGCTCCCTGTCGCGGGGGGATTTCCGCCCCAGCGGCAGCGATGTCGATCTGCTGGTAGTGCATCAATGCGGTGATCTGCCATCAGGTGAAGTAGGCCGGCGCACTGATGTCCGTGCAGTTGTCCGGCACTTCGGCGAGCCGGTTATTGAGGCATCTGGCGGCAGCGGCGGCCAGAAGCCCATCATTGTTGACTGCCACTTCGTGGACCTCGGGGTGCTGCGCGACCAGCCCCGCTGGGCCGCGCCCCGTGAGTTCCTCTCTGTACATGCCCGCCACGACCGCTTCCTGTGGATCTATGGCTTTGACTTCGTTCAGCACGCCCGCGTGCTCTGGGGCGAGAGCCCCACGGCTCTGGTGCAGGCCCATGACCCGCTCCCGTACGTCCCCGTAGCAGCCCGTGACCTGTCAAGGCGCATTGCCGACCTGTCTTCAGCTACGCAGGATGGTGGGCCCCTGTTGGAACTCGTAGACCGCTGGAAGGCCGCGGCAGGGGAGCTGATGACGCTGCTGGCGCTGGCCCATGGCTGCCGTAGTCTCCGTAAGCAAGAACTCCACCGCGCCTTCAACACGCAAGTGCCGTACTTCCCAGGCAAGGATTTTGCCGCTTCACTCTGGGCGGAATACCTTTACGGCACGGTCTTCCAGGAACGCAGGGAGTGGATCGGCCGTTGCGCCCGTTTCTGTGATAGCGGCTTGACGCTCCTGCCCTGAGCGCGTATTGTCTCCTGTCATCTCCTGCCAGGGCGCTCTCATGACCACACTGACCGGCTTCGGGCTGGCTACGCTGGCCCTGATCCTCTTCGGGTTGTACATGGTGCCTCGCAAACTGACGCGCCTGCGTGACATCCCGTTCTCGTTGACCATGTGCCTGGGCGTGGTGGTCACGACACTCACGGCCAACCTCGTCAGGCATGGGCAGCTTCTAGGACCGGCGGAGGCCCACCTGGCCTGGCTGGGCTTCATCTGTGGGCCCATCTGGTACGGTGGTGTGCTTGCCTACGCCATCTCGGTGACGCAGATGGGCCTGAGCATCGCCACCCCCACCAAGAACACAACTGCGGTCCTGGGTACCCTCATCGGGCTGGTGTACTTCGCCGAGTGGCAGGAGACCCGCCCGCTGCCAGCGCTGGCGGGGTCGGTTCTGGTGGTGTTGTGCGCTGTGCTTCTGGGTCGCACTGGCGAGCGGAACGGCCAGCGGAGCTTCGTCACCCCGGCCGGCGTGGTGGCCGCCATCGCCGCGGCCGTGCTCTTCGCAGCGTACACAATCCCCTTCAAGCTGGCCCAGGTGGGGGGCCTCGATACAGTGTCTCTGGTGGCCTACATGGGCGTCGGCACGCTGATAGGGGCAGTTCTTTGCTTTGCCGTGGTGGAGCGGCGATGGGCGGAGTGGCTGCGCGCAGGCCTGTTGGACCACGCGTACGCCGCGCTATGCGGGCTGCTGTGGGTACTGGCCGTCATGTTCATGGCGGAAGCCATCCGGCGCATCGGCCTGGCCATCACCTGGCCCTTCACGAACCTCAACACCGTGGTCACTGTCGCCTGTGGAGTTCTGCTGTTCCACGAGATCGATGTCCACCGCTTCGGTCGAACGATCGCCCTCGGGCTGCTGGCCGGTGTTGTCGGTGTCGTGTTGTTGGGTGTTGCACGCCTCGGCTAGTCGCTCCCGCGCAACCCAACGCCCACGTTCATGGTCGCCTGCCACGGGCCCGCAGAATCGCCTCCGCCTCGGCCACGTCTGCGGGGGTATCCAGGCTCAGAGCCATCTCGGGAGGTTCCACCAGGATGCCCTGGCAGTGCTCCGCCCCCGTCACGGTCGCGATGCGGTGGTTGACAGCCTCCAGGTCATAGCGCAGCCGGGGTATGTACCAGCTCAGGAAACAGCGAAGCACGAAAGCCAGACCGACCTCGCCCGCCGCAGAGAGGAGATCGCGCTGGCGCGAGAGGAAGCGTTCGATGAACTCCTGGTTACGCAACACCAGCTCGGGCTGAACAACGACATTGCGAGTATGGGCCAAATACCCGTCGCGCAGAGGCAGGAACGCCCAGTAACGCTCGCGGTACAGTGCCGTGCCGCCCCGCCGCAGCGTCAGGGGGTAGCAAAGGTCCGCCTCAGGCTCGCACCGCCCCAGGAGGTCTGAAAGAGCCTCACTGGTAATCAGTGGTGTGTCGGCTGCGGTCAGCAGCAGTGGTCGGTCCTCAGCGAGGAACCGGATTGCCCGGAGCAGGTTGAGAGCGATGTCAGGGCCCTCGTCTACGATACCATCAGCAGCGTCGCTGACAGGTGACTGTAAGTAAGCTTCCTTGTCACCGACAATGATGACCTTGCGAACCTGCGGAGCCCCCCGGAGCGCTTCGAGGACGTACTCGACACTGGGGCGCCCCGCCACAGGAACCAGGCCACGGAACTCGGCATGCAGCTTCTCAGCCAGGTGGTGGGGCAGCCGGCCTCCGGTCAGCACGATGGCGTTGACCTCGCGTTCCGCTGATACGGCACCACCCACTGCCTGGCTTCGTCGGCTCAGTTCGCCTAATAGCCGCTCCGCCTCGGCGCTGATGTCCGGGAGCCGCGTCATCTGCAGCCGTCGCCGCGCCGCCTCGATGTAAGTGTCGTCCTCGCCGCGGGGGCGCCGGTGGACGAAGACGTGCTCATACGCCGCGGCGAACTGAGCCCCAAAGAGCAGCACCTGACCGCCGAGAAACACCCAGAGACCGAAAAGCACGATGCTGCCGAGGCTCCCGTAGACAGGGTTGACTTGCAGGCTCCGCGCCACCAAGTACAGGAAGACGGGCAGAGCGGCTTGCCAGAGCAGCGCGGCACAGACTGCCCCAGCGATAGCGGCACGCGTATCGACACGCTGGACGGGCATGGTCTTGTAGAGAAGCAAGTAGGCTCCCCCGGTGACAAGAAAACCAAGCAGGTGGTTGCCGAGAGGGCGCAGCGGCTCCAGCAAGGTCGCATCCACCTGGGGGAAATCGCGCAACCAGGCCTCGATGCCGGTCAGCATGACGCGAGAGAGCACCAGTACTGCCAGCAGAAGCCCCGCCACGGCCATCATGGCCAGTGAGACAAGCTTCCGCAGGAGGTAGGTCCGCAATCGGCGGCCCGGCCAGATGAAGGTCAGGCTGAGCTGTACGGCATCAAAGAGCCGTAGCCCGGCCCAGACCACGGCGGCGAGGCCGACCAGCCCCGCCAGCCCTGTGCTTGTCCGCACCACGGATGTGCCGGGTGGTGGCAGGAAGCCCTCGATCTGCCGCATGATCTCGGCCGCGTCGGGCCCGCCGTACTCCGAGATAGTCCGCTCCAGGTACTCGTATGTACCGGTGCCTTCGCCGCCGACCATGCGCTGGAGAAGCGCCGCGAAGATCATCCCGAGGGGAGCCAGGCAGATCAGCGCGTAGAAGGCGATCGCGGCCGCCATGAAGTGGCTGCCGATGGCATGGTAACGGATATAGGACGTGCGCAGCACGCGCCACCACAGGCTTGCCAAAGTCCACCCGTCGGTACGCTTAGCGCTGGTCCCGTTGGCCATGCCCGGGAGGTTCCCCCATCCGCTGCAGGGCTCCTGCTGTCGTGCCGGTCAACGCTTCTCGAAGCGGACCGTTGGCGGGCCGTCGAAGCTGATGACGTACTGGCCGTTGGAGGTCGGGTAGGCGAACTCGCCGCCGCGGGTGAAGTCGCTGGGGCCCTGGGTAGCCTTGGGGAAGCGCCCGTCCTCTCTCAAGTACTCATCAGCGTACTTGATGACCACCTGCTCGCGGTCGCCGACCGCGTGTCCGGTGTCCGTGACCGCCACTCCGTCCACGTCCAGCGGGGTCAGAAAATGGCCGTCCACCTCCAGACCGGCCGCGACCATATTGCGGTACTGCTCGATCTTCGGCACCACCGGGCAAGTGGCGTCGTTCAGGCCGTGGACGATGACGATCTTCAGCGTCGGGTTGGCGGCTTTCAGCAGGCGACAGTGCTTCGGATGACCGAAGTCGCGAATCTCCTGCATGTCGACGCTCAGGTACGCCGGACTGGTGGGGTCGCGGGAGTAGCCGGCGTTGAGTGTCGTGCCCTCCCCAGTTCCGTACGCGATGGCGTCAATGAGCCCAGGCATACCGCAGATGTCCACGCCGCAGGCAAAGGTGTGTGGAGCCAGCTTCATCACCATTTGCGTCACGTTGCCGCCGCCGCTACCGCCCATGGAGTAGATGCGGTGTTCGTTGAACGCAATGCTTCTGTCGCGAAGTCGGCTCCAGACCGCATGAAGAGCGCGGAGGCAGTCCATCGCCTGCAGATAGCCGTGATCGTACGGCAGGTGTTCGTTCCATGATGGCCCGCTCTGCAGGTAGTTGACAGAGATCGCGATGACGTTGTAGCGGGAGGCGAAGGTGCGCGACCATTGGAGGTACTCGGGCGCGTCATAGACCCCACCCCAGTTGTGCAGGACGAGCATCAGTCCGGTGTTACCGTTGACGCCCGCAGGGGGCTCCTCGACGTGCATCTTCATCTGCCGTTCGCCGGGAACGACGGGCCATTCCTGGGCCACGAAGTGCTGTTCGGCGACAAGCATTCGGGCATCACCTCCAAGATCGGGCGACTCGGCAAGCGGCAACACGGCAAGCGCGGCCAGGGCGAGTGTTGACATGGACGGCCTATTCGTGGCGCAGGCGCCGGGACCTGTGTGGAGACCTGCCGTCTGTGCAGTTGCCGTAAGGCGCCGGGGCCCGAAATCGCGCTCTGAAGTGCTTGACGCAGACCTCCCGGTTGTCTATACTACACACCCGTCGGTAGCGGATCGGACGGGGCG
The DNA here is from genome assembly GCA_013178155.1 of Armatimonadota bacterium. GTDB lineage: Bacteria > Armatimonadota > Zipacnadia > Zipacnadales > UBA11051 > JABLXH01. The sequence continues at coordinate 15,495 of JABLXH010000077.1, forward strand.
TAGCGCAGTTTGGTTAGCGCGTCGGCTTTGGGAGCCGAAGGCCGTCGGTTCGAGTCCGACCGCCCCGACCAAGCGGCATGGCGATAGCCGGCCGGCGTGGTTCGCTATTGGCGCCGGTCGCTGTGTTCTTTGGGAACGTTGCGGGTGTAGCTCAGTTGGTAGAGCGTCAGCCTTCCAAGCTGAATGTCGCGAGTTCGAGTCTCGTCGCCCGCTCCACAGCTTTGCAGGGCGCCCGTAGCTCAGTGGATAGAGCAGCTGCCTTCTAAGCAGCTGGTCGCCCGTTCGAATCGGGCCGGGCGTGCCATCGCCTTGTCGCGGCGGGTTGCGGGCGAAGCGCCCTCGGCCCGGGACCGATCACAATGGTGGGAGTAGCTCAACGGCAGAGCACCTGACTGTGGCTCAGGGGGTTGGGGGTTCGAATCCCCTCTCTCACCCCAACAGTATGCGGACCGCTGCGGCGACCTGAGCCACAAGCCGAGCGGGTGACTATAGCCAGGCGGCCCCGGCCGTGTGACGGTTAGTTCAGAGGGCGGACGCGCCTGTAGCTCAGCGGATCAGAGCATCGGACTTCGGATCCGAGGGTCGGGGGTTCGAATCCCTCCGGGCGCGCCAAGAGCCAAAGTCTGATGTTCCGAGATGCTGTGGGTGTGGTATAATAGCAGCGCTTGGTCATGTGGGCTCGAGCGCTGCTGGTACAGACGGCCAAAGGCTTGGTGTGCACCGGTAGCTTAGCTGGTAGAGCAGGGGACTCTTAATCCCAAGGTCGAAGGTTCGAATCCTTCCCGGTGTACCACTGTTGTCCATCACAGTGCCGTGGCTGCTGCGAAGGCGCCACGGCACTGTGGCTTAGCCCGTCGGCGGTTTGGTGACGAGTGGGCGCGTGATGGAATGGCAGACATGCATGACTTAGGATCATGTGGGGAGACCCGTGAGAGTTCGAATCTCTCCGCGCCCACCAGTTGGTCTGGGACGACCTGTGGGGCTGGCGGGCGGCGATGGCCTCGCCTGGTGAGCCTCCGGGGTACCCATCGGGCAGTGCTTGTGCTAAGATAGGCTGTGCAATTCGCGAGTTAGCGTCGCCCGCGGGCTGCGGGCGGCGTAAGTCTGTGTGCCTCGGCCTTGCGAGCGGGCGATAGCACCGTTGGCTGAGGCGCATCGGGAGAGATCAGTCTTGCAGTTGGTCACCGCCAAACAACCTGGCAGCCAGATGGACCTTACCTTCAAGCTGGAGGCCCAGGACGTCAAGAACACCTTCTCCAAGGTCTACTCGGACCTCGCCGGGCGCGGGCAGATCCCCGGCTTCCGGCCGGGCAAGGCCCCTGCGGCTGTCATCAAGCGCCGCTTCAAGCCGGAAGTCCTTACCGACATGTTCTGGATGCAGACTGTGGAGGACTACGTCGAGAAGGAACTGGAGAAGACCGAACTGCAAATCCTGGGCGAACCGGAGTTCCCTGACTTCAAGGAGATTGAAGTCAACGAAGATGCTGGCCTGGAGTTCACCATCAAGGTCATGGTGCGGCCGGAGCCGGAACTGCCGGACTACAGCGGACTGCGACTGCCGCGTCTCTCCACCGAAGTGACTGACGAGCAGGTCGCCGAGGTCATCGAGGAGATGCGGCGGACGGCCGGCAGGATCCAGCCGGTCGAGGACCGGACCACTGTGGAGCCGGGCGACATCGTCCGAGCGCAAGTGGTGGTTGACCTTGAGGGCGCCACCGAGCCCGCTCAGCCTACAGAAGAAGAGGTGGAGATCGGTAGCGGGCGTTACCAGCCTGCCATTGACGAGGCCATGGTCGGCAAGTCCGTGGGAGACACCGTAGAGCTGCCCGCCGACTACCCCGAGGACCACGAGGACGCTGACCTTGCCGGCAAGTCAGGGACTGTGCGGGCCACCATCGAGCGTATCAGCGTGCGTGTCCTGCCGGAACTGGACGATGCCTTTGCCCAGTCCCAGGGCGAGTACGAGAGCCTGGAGGACCTGCGTACTCAGATCCGCGCGAAGCTTGTCGCTGACGCCCAGCGGGAGAGTGAACAGACCCTTCAGAACGACGTCCTGGCCGCGATCGTGCGTGACACCAAGATTGAGCTCCCGGAAAAGCTCGTACAACAGGTGGCAAGCCGTGGCTTCCAGTCGTTCGTCAATGAGTTGCAGCAAGCAGGGCTGACCCTTGAGCAGTTCCAGGAGGTTGCTGGGGTAGGACAGAATGAGCTGCTGATGAACGAACTGGTGCGCGCGGAGGCGGGGCTCAAAGTCACCTTCACGCTCGAGGCTCTCGCCAAGGCGGAAGGCATCGAGGTGGACGATGAAGCCCTCGCGGAGGAGATCCGCCTGTTTGCGTCCGAGAACCAGATCGACGAAGGCTTCCTGCAGCAATCGCTGGAGTTACAGGAGGGCTTCCGCGAGCAGCTCGAGGAACGAGCAAAGCGCCGGCTGACCCTTGCCGCGGTGCTGGCCAAGATACAGACCGAGGAGGTCAGCGCGGAGCGCTACGCTGCGATCAAGGAAGAGGAGCGCAAAGCGCGAGAGGAGGCCGCCCGGGCCGAGGCTGAGGTGGCCGCATCTGCGGAGGCAGCGGCCAGCCGTGAGGGTGACGCGGCGGAGGGCCCTGACGGCGAGAGGGAAGTCGGCGCCGCAGAGAACCCGCCACCCGAAACCGACGTCGAGACCACTAACCAGGAGCCGGCCGTCTCAGCGTCGCCGGCGGAGGAAGCCTCCGAGGAAGGCTGAAAGCCAATGTATGTACCCAATGTCATCGAACAGACCCCCCGTGGCGAGCGGCTCTATGACATATTCAGCCGCTTGCTGAAAGAGCGCATCATCTTCATCGGTACACCGATTGACGATATCGTCGCCAGTATGACCATCGCGCAGTTGTTGTTCCTGCAGGGCGAGGATCCTACTGAGCCCATATCGCTTTACATCAACTCACCCGGTGGTTCGGCCACCGCTGGACTCGGCATCTATGACACCATGCAGTACATTCAGCCCGAGGTCCATACCTGGTGCGTAGGCCTGGCGGCCAGCATGGCCGCGGTCCTGCTGGCAGCTGGCGAGCCCGGGCACCGGCACGCACTGCCACACTCCCGGGTTCTCATCCATCAGCCATGGTCGCCCGGCATCGCTGGACAGGCCACCGACCTCAAGATCCAGGCTGAGGAGATCCTGCGGACCCGGGACAACCTCAATGCTATCCTCGCGAAGCACACGGGCCAGCCGCTGGAGCGGATCGAGCAGGACACAGATCGCGATTTCTACATGAGTGCGCAGCTCGCCCGCGAGTACGGTATCATTGATATTGTGGCAGAAAGACAGCCGGAGACGCCTGCGGAGTAACCCGCGGGCCCAGGACACGTCCCATCGCAGGCTTCATCACAGCACGCCAACAAGGAGACGTACATGAGCGCCAACGGCGGCGGCGGCAATCGGGTACTGCGTTGCTCCTTCTGTGGTCGCGAGAAGCCGCGGCAGGTGCGAGAGCTCATTGCCGGGCCAGGGGTTTACATCTGCCCTGACTGCGTGGCTCTGTGCAATCAGATCCTGCGTGGCAAGGACGAGCCAGCGGGAGGGGCCACTGAACTCCCCGACCTTGACATCCCGAAACCGCAGGAGATCTATGACTACCTGGGCCAGTATGTCATCGGGCAGGAGCGGGCTCGCCGCGTACTGGCGGTGGCGGTCTACAACCACTTCAAGCGGGTCTCCATTGAACGCAGTGTTGATGATATCGAGCTGGACAAGACGAACATCCTACTCATCGGGCCCACGGGATCTGGCAAGACCCTGTTGGCCCAGACCCTGGCGCGATTACTGGACGTTCCCTTCACCATCGCCGATGCAACGTCAGTAACCGAGGCGGGTTACGTTGGCGAGGACGTGGAGAATATCCTGCTGCAACTGCTCATTGCCGCCAACCACGATGTGCAACGAGCCGAACGCGGCATCGTGTATATCGATGAGATCGACAAGATCGCGCGGCGGGGCGACAATCCATCCATTACCCGCGACGTGTCCGGCGAGGGAGTGCAGCAGGCGCTGCTAAAGATCCTGGAAGGCACGGTGGCCAACGTGCCACCGCAGGGCGGGCGCAAGCACCCCCAGCAGGAGTTCATCCAGGTCAACACCAAGAACATCATGTTCATCTGTGGGGGCGTATTCGATGGCCTGGTGGACATCATTCGCCGGCGCACACATAACCGAGCCATCGGCTTCTCGGCGGTCACTCAGAAGCAGACAGAGCTGTCCGATGATGAGATTCTCGCTCAGGTGTTGCCTGAGGACGTCACCGCCTTCGGCATGATCCCGGAGTTCATTGGCCGGCTACCAACCATCGCTACGCTGTCCTCACTGGACCAAGCCACCCTGCAGCGCATCTTGGTCGAGCCCAAAAACGCCCTGGTGCGGCAGTATCAGAAGACCCTGCAACTGCTGGACAACGTAGAGCTTGTGTTTGAGGAGGAAGCTCTGGCCGCGATCGCACAGGAGGCACTGCGGCGCAAGACGGGCGCCCGTGCCCTGCGCACAATCATCGAGGAGATCATGCTCGACGTGATGTTCGAGGTGCCGTCGGACCCCGACATCGCTCGTTGCGTGATTACGGCGGAGACCGTGACGCAACGGAAGCAGCCGCGTCTGGAGCGGGGACGACACCATGAGTCTGGTGACCGCCAGAAGACCGCTTGACGGCAGATGACGCCATGAGGCATTGTGGCCACGGCACTCCCTAGTGCCGTGGCCACCTGGTTTGTGGAGCTACTGCAGCAGCCACAGGTTGCAGGGGCTTACGGTGTCCTGAGGGCGCGACCACCGAGCGTGCCCGTCCACGTAGGAGTACTGGGAGCCCATGTTGTGGCGTACGTCCACCCTGGTCAGGCCGTGGTAGGTGTAGCTAGCCCCGAACTGGCGGAGACTGCCTTTAATCTCAAAGAGAAGGATGGTGCGGCTGGGGTCGCTGATGTGGCTCTCATGGCAGGCCGAACCATTGTAGCCACCGATCATCGTCAGGTCCAGGTTGATGCCATAGCTGTGTTTCAGGCACACGCACCCGCTGGCGGGGGAGGCCATCTGGTCGGCCGGGCAAAGGTACATCTGCGGGCATCGGTGGTAGGGCAGTAGAAGCACATCCCACGTGGTCCCAAAGCTGCCCACGGGGCCAACTGAGATGCGGGCGGGCACTAAGAGGCCATCGTAGTCCGCGGCATAAAGCAGCGCCGCCTGGGCGAGGTGTCTCATGTTCATGCCACAAGACGTGCTCTCGGCACGCTTGTTCGCCACCTCGTATACCGGGTAGATCATCGCCGCAAGAAGGCCGATGATAGCGACAACGACCAGCATCTCAATTAGGGAAAAACCGGCTGCTGGACGGGACACGATTACCCGTGCCATGTGACACCCACCCACGCCCGTCGGCCGAAGGCCGCGAGCGTCCTAAATCAGCAGAACTATGAGCTAGGGGTAGATCCCCCGCAGGGATTGGGCCTTGGCGACACGCGCCACGGCAAGGTTCAGTGCAGCGTCTCGGAGGTTTGTGCGCCGGCGATGGCTCTCCTCTTGCACCTCGTGGAACGCCCGAACCATCGTCTCGCGCAGTCGACTGTCCACCTCCGCTGCAGACCAGAAGTATGTCTGCGTGGACTGCACCCACTCGAAATACGAGACCGTCACCCCCCCGGCGTTGGCCAGGATATCAGGGATGACGAGCACCCCGTTGGAGTCCAGGATAGGCTGGGCCTCGGGTACCGTGGGGCCGTTGGCCGCCTCAGCCACAATCTTCGCTTGAATGCGTCCAGCGTTCTCGGCGGTGATCACGTTCTCGAGCGCCGCCGGGATGAGGACATCGCACGGGAGCTCAAGCAGCTCTTCGTTGGTCAAGTCGTCACAGCCCTCAAACCCCTGCACCGTGCCCGTAAGCTGTTTGTGCCGCCGCAGGGAGTTGATGTCCAGACCATTGGGGCAGTAGACGCCTCCCTTGCTGTCGCTGACGGCCACGACCTTGGCTCCGTCCTCGTGGGCGAAGAGCGCCGCGTAGCTGCCGGCATTGCCGAAGCCCTGCACCACCACCGTGCACTCCTCTGGCGTCCTGCCCAGGGCCCGCAGTGCTTCCAGGACGCAGATGTGACAACCCCGGGCCGTGGCTGTCTCGCGACCGTGTGACCCTCCCAGTTCGATGGGCTTTCCGGTGACAACCCCCAGGGCCACGAAACCTTTGTTCATGGAGTACGTGTCCATGATCCAAGCCATCACCTGGGGGTTGGTATAGACGTCCGGTGCCGGTATGTCCATGCCAGGGCCGATGATCGGCACGAGTTCCGCAGCGAAACGCCTGGTCATCCGCTCCAGCTCAGGCTGCGACATCTCCTTGGGGTTGCAGTTCACCCCGCCCTTGGCCCCTCCGAAAGGGATGTTCACCACTGCACACTTCCAGGTCATCCACATCGCCAATGCTATCACCTCATCAAGCGTGACCTCGGGGTGATAGCGGATGCCGCCTTTGCAGGGCCCGCGCTCCATGCTGTGCTGCACCCGGTAGCCAGTGAAGACGCGCTCGGTGCCGTCGTCCATGGCTGTCGGCACGGCGACGGTGAGGATGCGCTTCGGGTGCTTGAGCTTCTCGTGGATAATCGGGTCAAGCCCGATGCGTTCGGCTGTTGCGGCCAACTGCTGGAGAGCTGCGGCACGGGGATTGTACTGGTCGGTCGCGGACATGCGAGTTTCTCCCGGGCGTGTCATTGGGATGAGTTCCCATGGCGAGCGTGCTCTATCAAGCGAAGCTGCATCTCCTGGTTGCGGAGACCCTCGGCTAGCGTGGCCAAAGGACGATCAGCCTCGCCGCGACAGGACAGGATCATCTGCCGCATGGAGATGAGCATGAAGTCGTCGCTCTCGGTCTCAAGCTCGCCGCTGCGAAGGTAGGCCCGGAAGGTACCGGAGGCGTCGTTGCGGCCCTCGTAGTCAACCAGCCTGCCGTTGATCCCGAAGCGTCGGACCAGGGGCCCCTCCGGCACGCTGCCAACGACGATCTCACAGGAGCAATCTGGCCCCCATGGCGGCCGGAAGGTGAAGCAAGCGCGGCAGAGACGCTCGCCAATCGTCATGTCCACGTCGCTGTTGTCCACTTCACCGGCGCCACAGAAAGCCTGCATCACGCTGAGTGCGTGTGGGGCTAACTCACGCCAGATGATCTCATACACATTGTCGGCCCTACGGGAGTCCATGTGCATGAAGAAACTTCGGGGTGGCTCCAGAGGCCAGCCGGCGCGCGCGGCATGGGCCTGGTACGCAGCAGGGACGGCCGTGTACTGCAGATTGACCGCACTCACTCGCCCGGGCTGGGCGACGGCCGCGGTGAGCTCGGCTGCCTCGGCCAGAAGCCGGTCCGACGGCTTCTGTTCGTCCCAGGTGAGCGGCTTTTCGCACAGCACGTGGCAGCGGTGTGCGGCCAGTGCCAGGACATGCTCATAGTGGAGGTGCGGAGGAGTGCAGACGTGAACCAGGTCGGGATCCTCGGCTGCCAGCATTTCCTCGATGCTCAGGTAGCCTCGGCCAGCAAAGGGGAAGATGTCGCGCAGGGCTCGGCTGGCGCGGTCCACGGTGGCGACGCTCGTGCCGACTATCGCGCAGACGTCACAGCCCAACGCGTGCAGCCACTTGGCATGATGCTTTCCAATGCCTGACGCCCCGACCACTGCAGCCTTCAGCCTGACGGGACTATCCATGATCGCCTAACCTGTAGTGCTTGACTGTTCATGGGTTCTGCGGCGCGCGCACTTCCAGCCCAACATCATGGGTGCGACCGTGGCTCGTGACGCTGACAGCGAAGTCCCGTCTCTCGCCAGGCTTGAGGTCGTGGAGCACAACGCTGTTCTCGCCCGCCTTTTCACCACTGGCCGAGAGAAGTGTCACATGGACCTCTACCTCGCGGTAGCGGCTTTGGCCGGTATTCTCTAGGCGGGCATACACCCGCACCAGGCCCCGGCTCTCGTCTATGTTGAACCGGCGATTGCTGATGAACAGGTCTGAAAGGTCGGACGGCTGACGGCCACCGGGACAGCCTGCCAGCACGACGGCAGCCGCAAGAAGGATGGTACATTGTGCTCGAGCTCGCCTGTGGTCACGCGGCATCCGCTGTCACCCGCTGACACTGTCTGCCAACCGTGGCGGTTCGCCGCCGTCCGGTGCCAGACCTGCCCCGGTCCGTCGTGGTCACATGACATACACGGGGGTTCCCACCGCCACCATCTCCCACAGAATGCGGGCGTCGGTCCGATGCTGGCGGATGCAACCGTGCGAGGCGGGGCGGCCCAGGCGCCCGTAGTAGGACGGGCTGGTGGCGTGGATGCCGTGGCTCCCTGACGAGGTAATCGCCAGCCAGTGATACATGACCACCTCGTACATCCGGCTCACCGGTGCTCGCGACTTGTAGAAGACCTTGCCCATCGCGCCCCGGGAGCGGTCATAGGACCCCGGGCGCATGCTGGGCGTGTAGTACCCTGGGGCCGCCGTGGAGACGATGTGCATGCGTCTGATGGAGCCATCTCGCAGGTAATAGAGGCGTTGATGGGCCTTCGAGACACAGATCGCTGTGGCGGGCTTGTTCTGGCACACCAGAGGCAGAAAGCTGTAAGAAGCATCGGCGTAAGTCAGCTTCTTGCCAGCACTGCTGTAGCCCACAACCTTCAGCCGGAACCGTGTGCTGTCCATCCACGGGATCCTCCACGAGTAGAAGCCCCGGTTAGCGACAGTAGCCACCTCCTTGACGAAGCGTCCGCGGGGTCTGCCACCCAGAGGGCATAGCTCGCCCTCGTAGCTCACCCTGACCTTGGCCACC